>DATHMM010000090.1:0-2057 GCA_035487095.1 Candidatus Sulfotelmatobacter sp. | reverse complement strand
GTAAACTTGCTGTTGTTGAAAGTGAGAAACAAACAGCGTCGCCGGTCAAACTCTTTTTCCCCGTCCGCACGCACCGGAAACGGCCGCCTACGCAATCGTGCCAACCCTAGAAAGATGGAGATGACGTATCCCAATTCTCCCTGACGGCTGAAACGTCGCGCTCGCAAAGTAGCAACGTCGGCCGGAAACCCCACGCTCAGCAGATTGATGTAGTGGATCACTCCGTCGCGGTGCCGCAGCCGCAGCACGTCGCAAGCCTGTGATCGTCCGGCAATCAGCGACTCGATCGCGTGTTCCACTCCCCGATCGCTGAAATCGCGCAAAAAAGAATTCCCCGTCCCCAGTGGCAAAAACCCGAGCGTAGGAGGCTCACCCGCACTCGCCTCGGGGAAAAGCCCGTTCACGACTTCATACGACGTCCCGTCACCACCAACCGCAATAAACCGCCGCCGCCCGCGTCCATAAGCCTCGCGCGCGATCCGCGTAGCGTCGCCGACGCCTTGCGTCTCCACCACCTCGACTTCAACCCCGCCAGCCCGTAGCCGCTCCAAGGCGGGGCCCAGCATTTTCCGGCTTCGCCCGCCCCCTGCCGCGGGATTCACAATCGCCAGATACGATTCCCGCCGCTCATTCACAGCCCCACCACCGCTGCCCGATTCACCGTCTTCCCCAATTCCTCCGCCAGCGCCTGCCGCTTGATTTTCATCGATGCTGTCCGCGGAAAATCTTTCTCACAGATCACATAGCCGCCCACGCGTTTGAAGTCAGGCAGCCGTCGATTGCGGGCCACGATTTCTTCCAGCAGCGCGCTGTCGAATCGTTGATTCTGTTCCAGCCGCAGCGCCATCACCAGCATCTCTTTTCCCAGCTTCTGCGGCCACACATAGTTCGCCGCGAACACACAGTACTCCTTCACCGGCAGTCCATCGAAAACCGCCTCAATATCCTCGGGATAAATATTCTTCCCACCCTCGGTCACGATCATGTTCTTCTTCCGCCCGAAAAGCTGCAGGTGTCCGCTCTTGTCAAACCTCCCCAAATCCCCCGTCAGAAGCCAGCCATCCACAATCGTTTCCAGCGTCAGCTCGGCGTCGTCGAGATAATGCGACATCACGGTCTTGCTCCGTGCCGCAATTTCCCCGATCCCTTCCTCATTCGGACTGAGCACCCGCAGTTCCACGCCCGGCAGCGGTTTCCCCACCGTGTCCGCGCGAAACGGCTTCAGGTCGTTCACCGTGAGCACAGTTCCCGCCTCCGTCAATCCGTATCCGTTCACCACCGGAATTCCCAGGTCATAAAAAAACTGCATGGTCGAGGGCTCCATGAATGCCCCGCCCGTAAACACCGCCAGCACATCTCCGCCAAATGCGCGGTGCACTCCTGGCAGCAGAGCCCGGCTCAGCTTCACACGCGCCTTGCTACGCGTCAGCATCTTATTAAGCCCAATCATTCGCTTCAGAATCGCCCGCTTCCACGCCGGCAGTTCTTCGATCTTGGCGCGCAGTCCGCGCTCCAGGTTTTTCACGATCATCGGCACCAGCGCCACATAGGTGATCCGGTAGCGCACAAACGCATCCCGCACAAATTCGGGACGCAGCGTCCGCAAATGCACCACGCACGCCCCGCACACAAACGGCCCAATGAATCCCACCATGAAATCGATCGCGTGATTCGTCGGCAGTATGCTCAAATACCGCACTCCCGGCCAGAATGGATACCACGCCGTCAGTGCCAGGCACTGCTCCAGATAATTCTCATGCGTCAGCACGCAACCCTTCGGCCGCCCGCCCGTGCCCGACGAATAAACGATGCAGGCCACGTCTTCCCGCTGCCTCATCACAAAATCCGGTGCGCCCTTGCGTCGAAAATCTTCCCAGCGGAATCCTCCCGCCAGCTCCGCTCCCAGCGGAGCTTCGGTCACCAGCACCAGCTTCGTCTTGATGTTCTGAAATTCAGGCGACTGCATGATCGCCCGCCAGAGGTAGTACTCCACCACCAGCACTTTCGCCTTCGAGTGCTCCAGGAGCTGCAATTGCTCGCCCGCCGTGAGTTTGTAA
>DATHMM010000089.1:0-17424 GCA_035487095.1 Candidatus Sulfotelmatobacter sp. | reverse complement strand
GCACCGTGATGCTCGGCGCAGGATCGCCAGAACCGGAACGGGAGCTCGTGCTGGCGCAGCCGCCCATCAGCAGCAAGAATGTCGCCAGAGTAGCCGATATCGATCCACGGAAACGCGTCATCAAATCCTCCGATAATTGGGGCGGGGCAGGAACGCTTGGGGTCTACTATAGGAACTGAATCTCGAGCCTGGGGACGGGGTAATTCAATATAGCAAAAAAAAGGTGCAGAGAATCGATCTGTCCTCGATTTTCGAAAATGAGTGAACACCTTTTGAACTGACTTGAAACGCAGATACCTTGGATCTGAGTGCCCTCTCGGTAACGAAAAAACGGGAGCGAATGTCGATTCGTCCCCTGGGTTGCGCGCCGCTTGCCCAGGTTGTCCCGCTAGTTCGCCAATCACAGGGCGTAATCGGCAATCGCCTTCGCCCCCACGATCAGTGGAAACGCTTGCGCCCGGCTGATTAGGTTGGCCTTCGAATTCAGCGACGTTGAGCAGTGCGGCCATCCGCGCTGACACCGCATCGCGCCGGCTGGTCAGCGCGTCGATCCTTGTCGCCGCGGGAGTGTGAACTCCAGAGTTCGTTAGACTACTTCTAGTCCTCGCGGAAAACGAAATGGTTCCGAGCAGGGGCAAATTCTTGTAAATGGACTGGAACTTTGCAGAAACCAGGCGGAGGGGGAACTAGTACATACAAATTCGGGCTGAGCGCCGGCTACGCGCCCTCCTGAGATAACTTTACCTTCGGGGTGGACCTGGCCGGGGTTGCGGAATTGTCTTGGGTCGGGAACAATCTATAGGAAATGCCAATCCAAATGTTTCTGAGCGAAGAATGAAGCCCAAAATTGTGAATTCTCTCGACGCCGCGGTTGCGGATATTCCCGATGGCGCGCGGATCATGTTCGGCGGGTTTGGCGGCGCCGGCTTTCCCAATAATCTGATTCAGGCGTTGTCGAAGAAGGGCGTCAAAAATATTACCGCCATCAGCAACAACTGCGGCACGCGGGAAGGCGAACTGGGCGTGATGTTCAAGCACGGCCAGGTGAAGCACGTCATCTGCTCGTTCCCCGGCCCGCACGCCAACTATTTTCAGGAACGCTTCGCCAAAGGGGAAGTCACCTGCGAACTGGTGCCGCAAGGCATCTTGTGCGAACGTATGCGCGCTGCCGCCGCGGGACTCCTTGGTTTTTACACCGCCGTTGGTGTGGGCACGGAAGTCGCGATCGGCAAGGAAGAGCGCGTTCTTGATGGTAAACGCTGCATTCTGGAGCTCCCGATTCATGCCGACTTCGCCTTAATCAAGGCGCAAAAGGCGGACGAACTCGGCAATCTCACTTACCGCCTGGCCGCGCGCAATTTCAATCCGATTATGGCCAAAGCCGCGAAATTCACGATTGTGGAAGTGGAAGAAATCGTGCCAGTGGGTTCCATCTCGCCGGAAGATGTGATTACCCCGGCGATTTTTGTGCACCGCATCGTGCAGGCGAAAGGAATGCGCTTCGCCGGATGATGAGGAGTGATGACAATTCTTGTGGCACAGCCATTCCTGGCTGTGCGAACGAGCCACAGAGCGCAAAGGCGCACAGGCAAGAATGCCTGTGCCACCTGTCGCGCTCTCGCTTTTGAAGTAAGGTGGAAACTGGAATGACCGAAAAAACCAGATTGACCCGCGAACAGATTGCCGAGCGCGCCGCACAGGAATTGCACGACGGGGCCTACGTGAATCTTGGCTGGGGCATCCCGAATCTCATCGCCGATTACCTGCCCAAGGGACTCACGGTTTACTTTCACAGTGAAAATGGAATCCTGGGCATGGGCCGCCGCGCGAAGCCCGGCGAGGAGGATTTCGACCTCGTCGACGCCATGAAAGTTCCCGTCACGCTGATTCCGGGCGCTTCGATATTTCACCAGGCCGATGCGCACCTGATGACCCGCGGCGGGCATCTCGATATCGCCGTGCTCGGTGGATTCCAGGTCTCCGAAAAAGGCGATCTCGCCAACTGGAAGATTCCCGGTTCAAAAGGCAGCGGCGGCATCGGCGGCGCGATGGACATTGCTTCAGGTTCGAAAAAATTAATTGTTTGCATGGAGCACAACACCAAGGAAGGCGCGCCGAAGATCGTAAAGACCTGCAACTATCCGCTGACTGGCATCGAATGCGTGGACACCATCGTCACCGACCTCGCCGTAATCGACGTGACCGTGGAAGGACTCTATTTACGCGAAGTGGCGCCAGGCTGGACCGCCGAAGAAGTGCAAGCCCGCACCGAAGCAAAGTTGATCGTGCGCAACGCAGTTCCGCAAATGAGATTGGCGTAATGCCTGTAGCTCACCCCTTCAGGGGTGAGGCCTTCCACTGCGTAGGCAGGATCGAGCCGAAGTACTGAAAACCCTCGGCCTGATGGCCCGAGCTACATTTTTGCGGCGCCGCGCGCGATCAGCCGGTGCTCTGGCGTGTATATCATCAGCACCAGGTTATCGGTCAGCGGCACGCCTTCGCTCGGCACATCGTATTCCACCAGCCATTCAAAGCGCTTCGGCAACTCCTGCTCCAGTCCGTGCGAATACCAGGTGATCGGGCGCACCTCTCCGCCTATCCGCACGATTCCTTGGACCGGCCGAAGTTCCATCTGGCGCTTCCAGAAAAAATGCAGCCGCAGGCTGCTGACCATTTCATTCGTCAGGTATACGCGAGAGTTGCTCTGCTGCATGTGGGGATCGCAGGGAATGTCGAATACGGACATGCTCATGTGCAGGCGTTTGGGAAATTCGGTGACGATGTCGTTGCCCCGGCGAAAGAGCATGCCGGAGACGGTGTCTTCCCGCCTTAAGTTCTCGAAAAAGTCCGGCGCGGTCACTCGGGCTTTCACGCGAAAGCACGCTCCGTCCGGAAGGGCTCCCTCGGTCTCCATAAAAATGCCGCCGTCATAGCACCACGTATTTTTGTCGCGATTGGGCTGCCCCGTGTCAGGAGAAAAAACGGTGGCAAGCGTCAGGACCCAGGTGGCGAGCAACCGGAGTTGCGGCAGGTAAAGCATGGAAACCCTCGGATGCCAACAGTCTACTCCTCAAGGGGCTGCGCGGAGAAGAAAACTGAATTTGCCCGCGGCGCATATTTTCTTGCCGGGGCTTTCGGGCTTGCAGGTGGCTTTGCCGGCCTGCAGGTCCGCGAACGCCTGCACCAGCGCGGGCAAAACCTCGGGCGATGCCACCGGAATATTGTGTGCGCCCAGAACGGTTTTCACTTCCGGAGCCAGCGCGGCCAATCGCGCGATGGATTTTTCGTACGCCGCGAGGTCCGTTTCCGGGCGGAAGAGCCAGATCGGCGCGGGATAATACGTGTCGCCGGTGAAGAGCAACCCATTCTCGCGATCGATCAGCGCGATTGCATCCGGCGTGTGCCCCGGCGTGGCGATCACTTCCACGGTGCGGCCGCCCAGCTTGATGCGGAAGCCATCGTGGATAACAAACGCGATGTGCCAGGGTTTGGTCCGGTAGGCCTTCGGATCGAAACCCTTCGGCAGGTCGCCACAAATTTCTCCCGGCGCGATTTCCGCCTGCGCATCGGCCGTCGAACCTTTGGCGCTCTCGCGGGTGAACGCGGTATCCATTCCGAAGACATAGCTGAACTCCCAGTTGCCGCCGACGTGGTCGTCGTGGGTGTGAGAATTGAGCACCACCACGGGCAACGAGGTCAGCCGGGAGACGACTTTCTTGATATCGGCGATGCCCATGCCGGTATCGAAAAGCAGCGCCTGCTTCGTGCCCAGTATCAGATAGGAGATGACTTCCTCGGACTGGTGCGGCTCGTAGATCGCGAACGTCCGCGAGGCCACTTTGTAGACTTCAAACCAGGGTATGTCGGGCAGAACGCGCTGGAGCGATTTGTACTCCGGCCGCGGCAGCGGTTTGCACCAGTCGGGAATTTCGTTTTTCGTTTGTGCCAAGAGAGACGGACTTAATAGAGCGGTCGCGGAGACCACAGCCCATATAGCGTAGAGTACTCGGAGCGACGATTGCGTTTTGGTCATTTCGAAGGTCCCGGAACGAAGATGGATTTTGGCAGCATCATGTGCACGCCCTTGTTGCCGTCGACGAGTTCGGTGATGTGGAGGTCGGCGGCGACGCTAGCGAGCATATAGGCGTCGTCGCGCGAAAGATGCTTTTCCGTCACCAGGAAATCGATCATCTCGCGCACAGCTAGTGTCGCACAAGCGTTCAGGTCGTCGTTCAGGCCCATGGTGATGTAGTGCGTGGGCGTCTCGGCACGAGGCCACTTCAGGTGCATGTCCTTGCGCACGACGAATTGAAACGTGCCGATCAGCGAAGTTTCAAGCGCGGTGATGTCCACTTCGCCGTCGCCTTGCCCGGCGTGGCCGTCGCCCACTTCAAAGAGCGCGCCGGGCGCATGCACGGGAATGTAGAGCGTGCTGCCGGCAACGAGGTCCTTGTTATCCAGATTACCCGCCATGACCCACGGCGGAGCGCTGTTGAAGCGGCCCGCGCTTTCAGGTGGCGCGTCGCCCATGCTGCCGAAGAAGGGATGCAGCGGAATCTCGATGCCCGGCGCGAACTTCGCCACCATGCGTTTATCGTCCAGCGGAACGATTTTGATTTTCGAGTAAGGATAATCGTCGGGCAGATAGCCGCGCCCCGCGCCGAAGGCGTTGTAGGCATAAGGAATCGCCAGCTTGATGGACAGGATTTTCAACTCCAGCACGTCGCCGGGTTCCGCGCCCTCGATGTAAACCGGCCCGGTTAGAATGTGCCCTCCTGGGCCTTTGTCCTTCACCTGCTCGGTGATGTCGCGCAGCGATTGCTCCACTTGATCCGGCGGCACGCCCGCCTCTTCCAGTCGCTTCGGGCTGTTGGTGATCAGCGTCTGAATCTCCACCGTGTCGCCCGACTTCACGCGCAAAACCGGCGCCGCCTTCGCATCGTAGTAACCCCACGCGACAGTTTTGGGCGTCGGTTTCAGCGCGTACGTCGATTGCGCTGCAATCTGCGACGACAATGGAAAAACTGCGATCAGCCCTGCGAGCAGAATCCGCCTTTTCATCCAGCCTCCATGCTTTCTAAAAATGCCTCTTGTATCTAAATTTGTGTCTGACGAGGACCGTTTTACACCAGTTCGATCATGACGCGCCTTCCAACAATGGCGGCGGCGCGCTGCAGGCTCGACAACGTAATGTCGTCCTGCGAGCTGAGAAGGCGATCCACCTGGGTGCGACTTGTCTTCAGCAGTGTGGCCATCCTGTTCTTCGAGATTTTCTTCTTCTTCATGGCTTTGGCCAGTTGCCAGGCGACCACTTCCTTAATTGCCTGCGCTTGCGACGCCTCGAAAATACCCTCTCCCTTCAGGAAATCATCAATGCTGGAACCCATGTGTTTCTTGCTCATTGCTCCAACTCCTTCTTGCGCTTGCGTGCCAATTCCAGATCGCCGGCCGGCGTTACACGGGACTTCTTTATGAATCCGTGCAGTGCCACAAGGCGCTCGCGATAAAGGCAAATCAACACGCGCGCGGTTCGCCTTGTCGGCAGGTCAGTCCGAATTTCCCAAAGACCGTGTCCCATTGCACGGCACAAAGGCATGCCGATGGGCCACCGCCACTGGGCCCGCAACAGATCCACTCCAATGGCCTGGCGTTCCTCTTGTGGAAGCTCTCTCAGCCACCCCCGTACCGGCTCGCTTCCCGCGGGAGTTCGAAAAAATAACAGAGGGATCTTTTTTGGCTGCGAGTCTCCGGCCACCATGCACCTTATTTAGTACATTGTACCATTAAATGTACACTCTGGCCCGCACCAAGTGTCAGCTCACGGATGGGTCATGTCTTCGGGTTTGACGAGAGCGTCGAACTCTTCGCCGGAGAGGAAGCCGAGCTTTACGGCGGCTTCGCGGAGGCTGGAGTTTTCATGGTGCGCGGTCTTGGCGACTTTGGCGGCGTTGTCGTAGCCGATCTTGGGAGCGAGCGCTGTGACCAGCATCAGCGAATTGTGGACGTAGTGGTCGATGGTCCCGCGGTTCAGTTCGATGCCCGTCACGCAATGTTCCACAAAACTGTTCATCGCATCGGTCAGCAGCTCCACCGAGTGCAGGTAGTTGAAAATCATCACCGGCTTAAACACGTTCAGCTCGAAATTCCCCTGTGAGCCGGCGAAGCCGATCGCCGCGTCGTTGCCCAGCACCTGCACGGCAACCATGGTCACGGCTTCCGACTGCGTGGGGTTCACCTTGCCCGGCATGATGGAAGAGCCCGGCTCGTTTTCCGGAATTGTCAGTTCGCCCAGCCCGCAGCGCGGCCCGGAGGCCAGCCAGCGCACATCGTTGGCAATTTTCATCAACGAAGCCGCCAGCGTTTTCAGCGCGCCGCTGGCAAACACGATTTCGTTGTGCGCGGAGAGGCTCGCGAACTTGTTCGGGTGGGAGCGGAACGGCAACCCCGCAAGCTCCGCGATTTTCTTCGCCGCGCGCTCCGCAAATTCGGGATGCGCGTTCAGCCCGGTGCCGACAGCGGTGCCTCCAATCGCCAGATCGAGCAATCCATCCACGGCCACGGCAATGCGCGCGCCGTCGCGGTCCAGCAAGCTGACCCACCCGGAAAATTCCTGCCCAACGGTCAGCGGCGTCGCGTCCTGCAAATGCGTGCGCCCGATTTTCACCACATCCTTGAATTCTTTCGCCTTGGCGTCAATTGCGTCGCGCAGGCGTTTCACTGCGGGGAGCAGCCGACGCGAACTCTCCGTCGCCGCCGCTATGTGCATAGCCGTGGGAAACGTGTCGTTCGAGGATTGCGACATATTCACGTCGTCATTCGGGTGAATCGGCTTTTTGCTGCCGATTTCGCCGTGCGCAATCTGGATCGCGCGGTTGGAGATCACCTCGTTCACGTTCATGTTGGTCTGCGTGCCGCTGCCGGTCTGCCAGATGCGAAGGGGGAAGTGCTCGTTCAGTTTTCCGGAGATCACTTCGTCGGCGGCCTGAGTGATCAGGTTGGCTTTTTCCTCGGACAGTTTTCCGAGGTCGCGATTCACCAGCGCGGCCGCCTTTTTCAGGATGCCGAACGCGCGGATCAGCTCCGGTGGCATCGTATCTTTGCCGATTGCGAAATGAATCAGCGAGCGCGCGGTCTGCGCGCCGTAGTAGCGGTCCATCGGGACATCAATGCTGCCCATGCTGTCCGATTCGGAGCGAGTGGGAACGGACTTGGCGAATTGCGTGGCTTCACTCATGGCGATCTCCTGCGGTGCGATAATCGATAGTGTAGCAGGAAGAAGGCGACCCGTTCGATAAGCTCAGGGCAGGCTGGTGATTGGTGACTAGTGACTGGTGAACCGGAGTTGGATGGCGAAAATCGCTCCGGTATGGCGGGGGAATCCCCGAAGCCGAAAGAAAATGTCGGCGCGCCGACATTTAAAGTATTACTTTAAGGTTAAACAATAGATATCGTACCGGTATTTGTGCAGCGGTTAACAGAGAGCGCTTCAGGTTGCTCGAAACACAAGGATTAGCCAACGTAGGGAAAGCAAACTTTGCCATTCCCACAGTGGGAAAGGGCTGGGCATTCGAACGGACCCTTTCGAATCGCAATATTTGACATCTCCAGGGTTATCCTTTCACCCATCTGCTCTGAGGTTCTATTGACAGCCCCGGAAGGCCGGAATAGGTTGGAGACTCCTCTCTCTCTGTTCCGTTTGTTCTCCCCTCCCAATTTGGTTACGAAGTCTGCTGGCGCGCGCCCGGGAGCATTCCTGGCCCTCTCGTGGCCCACCTAATCTCACCGCCCGGCCAAGATGAAACAGCCCCCGACGCTTACGGCCAGTAGACCACAAGGAGACCGACCGATGACGACCCAACAGAGGAGTGAGAGGGAGTCGCAGTCCGCCCCTGCGCCTTCCAGCCATTCCCGGATGCCCATGGAACGGAAGGTTTGGTGGGGCTTTGGAGTCGCTCTTGCGCTGCTCGCCGTCGTGGGCTTGACGGCTTATTCCGAGGTCGAAAAGCTTCGCGACAACGACGCATGGGTGGATCACACACACCAGGTCATCGCTTCGCTGCGCAAGGTGCAGTCTCTTGTCTCCGATGCGGAAACCGGGCAGCGTGGCTACCTGATTACCGGCGACAAACTCTTCCTCCGTCCTTATAACGAAGCTCACAACGCGCTCGATGGGGAACTTGCGACGCTGAGTAAACTTGTCGCCGACAATCCGAACCAGCAGGAGGGCCGGCGAGAGTTGGATGCTTCCACTGCCAAGCGCATGGAGCAACTCCGCCAGGTGCTGGAACTGCGGGAGAAGAAGGGACTCACCGCCGCGGGGCAGGAAATTCTAACTCTTGAGGGAATGCGAACGGACAATGCCATCCGCCAAATCGCGAGGCTGATGGAGGAGCGCGAAGACCGGCTGCTGGTGGAGCGGGAACAGGCCGCGCTGCGAACGAGCCGAACCAGCCGGGGCATCATCGTGCTGGGCAGCGTGCTCGCCTTCGTGTTCGTCGGCGTGGCGCTTTACTTGATCGCGCAAGATTTTGCGGGCACCCGGCAGGCCAACGCCAGTCTTCAAGAGGCGAAGGACCACCTGGAGGAGCGGGTACAAGAGCGCACGGTCGATCTGGAGCAGACGAACGAACAGTTGCGGCAAAGCCGCACGCAGTATGCCGTGACCCTGGCGAGCATCGGCGATGGAGTGATTACGACGGACGCCAAATGCCGAATCAGTTTCATGAACGCGGAAGCGGAGCGCCTGACGGGCTGGAAGTGCGAGGAGGCCGAAGGCCGGGAGTTGTCTTCCGTTTTCAAGATCGAGAGTGAAGACAACCGCGAACCGGTGGAGGACCCCGCCAAGAAAGTCCTGGAACTGGGCATCGTGGTGGGGTTGGCCAACCACACTCTCCTGATTAATAAAGAAGGGTACGCGGTGCCCATCGCGGACAGCGGCGCGCCGATTCGCGACGCGCAGGGGAATATTCTTGGTGTGGTGCTGGTGTTTCGCGATTGCCGGGCGGAGCGCGAGAAAGAGGTTGCCTTGCAGGATCGCGTTGAACTGCGGGAACAACTGGCGAAAGTGGCGGAAACCGCGCCGGGCGCCATCTGTTCGTTTCTGCGGCGTCCGGACGGCTCCAGCTATTTCCCGTATTGCAATTCGGCCATCGACCAAATTTATTCCATTCCCCCGGAAGTGCTGGCCAAAGACGCCTCTGGAATTTTTGCTCTGGTTCACGCCGAAGATCTCGCGAGGTTTCGGGCTTCCATCGAGGAATCGGCCAAAAATCTGACGGTATGGAGCTGCGAATACCGTGTCCTGCACCCGAAGAACGGAGAAATCTGGGTGGAAGGGCGGGCCATGCCGCGGCTGCAGGCGGACGGCAGCGTACTTTGGCACGGGATATTGCAAGACGTGACCAGCCGGCGCCTGATGGAGGAAAAAGCCAGAAGCGGCGAGGCGCGGCTATCCGCGATCATTCATTCCGCGCTGAGCGGAGTGATCACCGTGGACGAGCAGCAGAATATTATTCTGTTCAATCCCGCCGCGGAACAAATGTTCGGCTTCACGGAAGTCGAGGTCCTGGGGCGTCCGCTGGACCAGTTCATTCCTGCGCGTTACCGGAATGCGCACCAGCATCACCTCCGCAAATTTGGCGCCACGGAAATTGCCGGGCGGAAAATGGGGCAGCGGGAAGGAATCTTCGGATTACGAAGGAACGGCGACGAGTTTCCCGTGGAGGCTTCGATCTCGCATGTGCAGTACGGCGGCAAAAAGATGTTCACCGTGATTCTGCGCGACGTCACCGAGGAAAAAAAGGCGGAAGAGGAATTGAAACAGCAGGCCAGCCTGCTGGACCTGGCGCCGGTGATGGTGCGCGACATGGAAGGGCGTATCGTGCTCTGGAGCCGCGGTGCCGAAAAGATTTACGGTTTCACAAAGGAAGAAGCTGTTGGCCGAAACTCGCATGAGCTTTTGCAGACCGAACTTCCTGCTCCACACTGGGCAGTCGACAAGGTTTTGCGAACCGAGGGCGCCTGGGAAGGCGAACTGCGCCACCGCACCCGAGACGGCGGCCTGGTCTACGTGGCCAGCCAGTGGGTGTTATATCGCAACGCCAACGGCACGCCCATCCGCATTCTGGAAGTGAACGCGGACATCACTGCCTGGCGGCATGCCGAAGAGTCGCAAACCCGTTCGCAAAAGCTGGAAGCGTTGGGCACCCTCGCCGGCGGAATCGCTCACGACTTCAACAACATACTTCTCGCCATCAACGGGAACGCGCAGCTGGCGATGGCCGATGTTCCCCCAGACAACGTCGCGCGGCAAAGCCTGGCCGAAATACTGAAAGCAGGTTCGCGGGCCAGCGAGCTGGTAAAGCGCATTCTGGGATTCAGCCGGCCACAGGAGCAGAAAAAGCAGGTGGTGAAGCTGCAGCCGGTGATCGAAGAGGCGCTGAAGTTGATGAGGGCGACGTTGCCCGCACGCGTCCAGTTCCAAACATACTTTGCATCCGACCTTCCCGCGGCGAGAGTGGATCCGGGCCAGGTTCATCAAGTGGTCGTCAATTTGACGACCAACGCCGCGCACGCCATCGGCGAGAAAAACGGCGCCATCGAAATCCGCCTGGACCTGGCGGACGTGAGCGCGGACGACCGGCAAGCCGCGGGAAAACTGGAAGAAGGGAAATACCTGCGCTTGTTCGTGAGCGACGATGGCTGCGGCATGGATCGCGCCACTTTGAATCGCATCTTTGATCCTTTTTTCACCACCAAAAAACAGGGGGAAGGCACGGGCCTGGGGCTGTCGGTGGTCCATGGCATCGTCACCAGCCACAATGGCGCGATCACGGTGACGAGCGAGCCGGAAAAGGGCACAGCGTTTCACTTGTTCTTTCCGATCGCTGCCGAGGCGGCAGAGACGCCAGCCGACGAGCCCAAGGAGTCCACGCAGCCGCGCAGCGAACACATCTTGTACGTGGATGACGAGGAAGCGCTGGTATTCCTGGCCACCCGGTTGTTGGAGCGGCGTGGCTACCGCGTCAGCGGATTCACCAATGCCGTAACCGCGGTAAGGCAGTTTCGCGAGAATCCCGCGGAGTATGACGCGGTGGTGACGGACTTATCCATGCCGGGCATGTCCGGATTCGAACTCACGGAAGAGATCCATCGAACCCGCCCGGAGATTCCCATCCTGCTCACTTCCGGTTATCTGCAGGCAGAGGACCAGGAGAGGGCAATTGCTCTCGGTATCCGAGAAACCATACAGAAACCCGCCACCTCGGAAAAACTGGCCGGAGCGCTGGAGAAGATTCTCTCCGAGCAGCCGGCGAAGATGCATATCGCAAGAAATTGAACCGAATCGTTGGTGAAGCAATCCAAGAGTCAGCACGCGCCGACGAGAATAAATCGGTCCTAGTACCTCCATATCTCGACGTTGAACGAAAAAAAAATCTAATACGCGCGACTTTTGCAGAGGTCCGGGGTTCTGGCCCGCAAGACTGGGGAGGGCGTCCTTAGTAAATGCGCAGATTGGGGTGCGCAGGGGTGTCCTCACCGGTGACCACGGTCTCTCGCCAGGCCGTTTCGGAAATTCACAATCTGGAGGAAGTCATGAAACGACTCATCATTTCTTTGGTGAGTGCGCTAGCACTACTCGTGTTCGCACTTGGGGTCCATGCACAGGACCTGCTGGTGCCCGCGGGCACGCTGCTGCAGTGCACTATGGAAGAACCCAACTTCTCGTCGGCGACCGCGTCGGTGGGAGATCCGGTGTTGTGCCATCTGAAAAGCTTTCAGGAGTTCGGGCACACCGTGTTTCCACGGGGAAGCATGCTGGCCGGGCATCTGGAAGATGAGAAAGACCCGGGCCACTTCGTCGGGAAAGGCTACCTGAAGCTTACGTTTGACCGCGTGATCGTGCCGACGGGGGACATTCCGCTGCCGGCGAAAGTGATTCAAGCGAAAGGCTACAAGGTGGACAAGCAGGGAGACATCAAGGGCAAAGGCCATGCCAAGCGCGACGTCGTCGAGTGGATGCTTCCCCCACTGTGGCCCTGGAAGGTGGTGAGCCTGCCGGCACGCGGACCACGGCCGACCCTGAAGGGCGAGGAGCCGATGGAACTTCGCCTGATGGATGATATCGTGGTGCCGCGAAATCTCTCCGCCGCCAATGCGGTGCCGCGAAACTTGTCCGGCTCCGTATTTCATCCCGACCGGCCGCCTTACGCCTCCTCCAACATTCCGAAACCGAGCACGTTTGCTCCCGCGCCTGATCTCGGCACAGTGCAGCAATCCGGCCTGACTCAGAAGCCCGCGGAAATCGCGAATGAAAACATCACTCCCGCGTCGATGACGATGGCGGCAGCCGCGCCTGTCGCTGAGCCTCCGGCGGCACGCGTAACCACGCTGGTGCTGAAGTCGAACCAGGTGCTGGAAGTTACCAAGTACCGGATCGACAGCGGCGTGGTGACTTATCACGAACTGAACGGCAGCGTTGGCGCCGTTGACGCGCAACAAATCGACTGGCGCAGGACCACGCAGATGACGTCGGAAGTACGGTCGGTGGATCTGCCCGTGGTGGCTCGGCAGACGAACTAGGCCGAAGAACTAGACAGAAGAATTGAAAAAAAGAATGGCCGGATGCGGACAACGCCGCACGCGCGCGGGCGTGTGTGCGTTTAGCCGCATAAAACCAAGCTATCTGCTGCTATTGAGTTCGATATGTAAGATTTTCGGCACGCCACTGACAGCGTACGGTTATTAGCCAGTTCAACACACCTCTCTCTCTCGAATCTTGCAGACGCAATAAGCCAAAAGCAAACTACCGATACAGGTTTAGTACTCCTAATACCTGCCGAGACTTGATTCGGCGTTGTGCCTGGGTTGTTCAGGCGGGCGCGGGTACAGAGTCAGAGCAACAGCGTGAATCGAGCCACGGAACGGGGATTGTGACCTTTCCTGAAAAGAGATCCGCGTGGGATCACGCATCCTGAGCGGCGAGACAAAAGACGAGGATGGATACGATGGCTAGGAAAAATTTAGCACTTGCTCTGCTCGGGATTGCGGCACTTCTCATCAGCGGCTGCAGCGGCCTTAAAGGCGGAAACTCGACCGGCGGCACCGGTGGAGGGACTGGCGGCGGCACTGGAGGCGGTACGGGTGGTGGCACGGGAGGGGGCACAGGCGGCTCCACTGGACCGTTTACCATTGGCGGAACCGTGATCGGTCTCGCCGGGACAGGCTTGGTTCTCCAAGATAACGGTGGCGACAACCTGACCATCAGCGGGACGGGGAGCGTCACGTTCACCTTCAAAACGGCCGTCAGCGGGAAATATATCGTTACCGTGCTGACGCAGCCCTCGACCCCCACGCAGAATTGCAGCGTGACGAATGGATTGGGCACGGCATCGGCTAACGTAGCGAACGTGCAGGTTACTTGCGTCCAGAACTTCACCGTTGGCGGCAATATCTCCGGGTTGCTGGGCACCGGAATGGTCCTGCAGGACAATGGCGGCGATAACCTCACGATCACCGGCACGGGCAACGTGCCCTTCACTTTTGCAACGCCTGTGGCCAGCGGCGCCACCTATACGGTGACGATTCTGACGCAGCCCACGAGTCCGGGTCAGACCTGCACGCTGAGCAATGCGACCGGCACGATGAGCAGCTCGGTGAGCACGGTACAAATTATTTGTCCGCAGCCAAGTTTCACGATCGGCGGAACTGTGGTCGGCCTGGTCAACGGTCCGGGCGACACCGTGGAGCTGCAAAACAACGGCGGGGACAACATCTTTGTGACCGGGAACAATACGCCTTTCCAATTTCCCACACAGGTCACCGACAATGGCGCGTACTTCGTAACTGTCTTTGCGCAACCCACCAGCCAGCCTCAGGCTTGCAATGAATTCTTCTATAAAGGAATTGCCACTTCGAATATCTCCACTGTCCTGGTCGATTGCCAACACAATGACTGGACGTGGAGAGGCGGTCCGGATACGTCGAACGGCTTTGGAGGAGCGGCACTACCTCCGACTGCCCCGAGCGCTAATACACCGGGGGGAAGAGATTATCCCGCCACGTGGACGGACAACTTGGGAACAAAATGGATCCTAGGCGGTTTTGGGAACGAGCTCACTGGAAAGACTCCGCCAGATCTTCCAGGTTTGCTGAACGATATGTGGGCATTTAACCCGGGCGGCATCGGAAAAGGGGGATGGTTACCCGCGAATCTTATCGTGACCACCACGGATGTCGCTGGGGTCACACAGGGATATCCCACACCAACGATATGCACTAAATGCACCAGCTCAGCCGATCTTGCCTATTTTCAGCAAACGAATGTCCCTGGCTCGATCGGCGGAACTCCAGAGACAGGCCCCGGCTCGCGCTGGGGCAGCGTTACCTGGACCGACGCGGCTGCCGGGACGGGAAACCTATGGCTGTTCGGCGGCGAGGGCTACGATACGGCCGGCAACTTCGGATTGCTGAACGACATTTGGAAGTTCACCCCTGGTGCGATAGACGTATCGGTGCCGGCGAGCACTTACATCGGTTCATATAACTATGGAGGCGTTTGGACGCCCATCGCCAATACACCCGTCAATCAAAAAGGCACCTATCCCGCCACGGTGGGCTTGACGGGAACTCCTGGCGCCCGCTGGGGCGCTGGATTTGCCAAAGACACTTTGGGCAACGTGTGGATGTTCGGCGGACAAGGATACGACTCAGCCGGCACAGGCCTGGTGCTCCTGAATGACCTCTGGAAATACAACATCAGCGCACAGACATGGACCTGGATGGGACCAACAAATTCAAATGTGGGCCAGAACAACGGCGTGTATGGCGCGCTGGGCACAGCTCAGGCCGCCAACATAGCAGGCCCGGGTGGCCGTGAAACCCCGGCGGTTTATGCGGACAATGCCGGGAACATCTGGGTGTTCGGCGGACTGGGTCTCGATTCCGTCGGAACGAACAATTCAGGATCTACGAATGGCAGCCTACCCAACGGTGTTACTCCCAACGGAGCGCTGCTCAACGACCTCTGGAAATTCAACACGGGAACACAGCAGTGGACTTGGGTATCCGGCGGCGGCGCAAGCGGCAATGCCAACCAGGTCGGCGTTTACGGCACGGTTCTGACTGCCGCGCCCGGAAACTTCCCCGGCTCGCGCTGGAGTTCAGCGAGTTGGTCGGATAGCAATGGAAACCTCTGGATATTTGGCGGCTGGGGCTACGCCTCCACGATCGCCAAGAGCACTGGCTTCCTGAATGATGTGTGGGAGTTCCATCCCTCCACCGGCGAGTGGGTCTGGTGGAAGGGCTCCAACAACGTCAATCAGAACGGATCATATCCGACGCAATTTACGCCGTCGCTCAATCTCCCGTTCCCCCTGAACACGCCGGGCGGACGCCAGGGCCCCGGCTTCTGGCAACCTGATGGTCTGGACTTCGTTTGGGTATTCGGAGGGCAGGGTTTTGACTCTACCTCTACCTCAAACGACGTGCTGAATGACTTTTGGTCGTACCTCGGTTATCCCGATTAAAGCGAGGGGTGGGCAGCAAGGAGTCCCTTGCTGGCCGCTTACAACTAGAACAGAAAGAGTTAAACCCGGGGACTCCAAAAAGTCCCCGGGTTTTTTTTGAGCGAGGACAGGTCTTTGCTTTGGCCTAGGGTGGAGAGCCGGTCCGAAGGATGGGTTTAGGTGGCCGTTTACTGGTAGCGGCCAACACCCCCTGCAGATCCGGGCGAAAAGTAGTCCTCATGTATAATTAAGCTTAGGGGAAATCGGCGAATCCATGGGTCAGGTAAGGCAAAAGGGGAAAGCGTCGGCGGCAACGCGGCGCAAACGGCGGTTGCGGTTTTACCGGACGCGGCTGCGCGAGCTGAAGATGATCGCGAAGGCGCTGGTGTCCACGAAGCACCCCGTGCTGGTGCACATCATCCCGATGCGGCGCTGCAACCTGGACTGCGGGTATTGCAACGAGTTCGACGATGTATCAAAGCCGGTGCCGTTGGAGGAGATGAAGCGGCGGCTGGACCTGCTGGCCGGCATGGGAACCTCCGTAATTACGATCAGCGGCGGCGAACCGCTGATGCACCCCGACCTCGACGAAATTATCCGGCACATCCGCAAGGGCGGGATGATTGCTGGCCTGATTACCAACGGGTTTTTCCTGAACAAAGAGCGCATCGAACGGCTGAACGACGCGGGGCTGGAGCACCTGCAGATCAGCATCGATAACGCCGCGCCGGACGAGGTTTCGAAGAAAAGCCTGAAGACGCTGGACGGGCGCCTGGAAATGCTCTCGGAATGGGCGGAATTCCAGGTAAACATCAATTCGGTGCTGGGAAGCGGCGTCAAGAACTCCGAAGACGCGCTGACGATCGCCCATCGCGCGCTGGAACTGGGATTCACCAGCACTGTGGGGATCATCCATGACCACGACGGGCAGTTAAAGCCGCTGGCGGAGCGCGACCAGGAGATTTTTGAGGAGATCATGACCCTGGGCAAGCGCTCGTACTCGCGCTTCAACCAGTTTCAGCACAACGTGGCAAAGGGCCGCGAGCACGACTGGAAATGCCGTGCCGGCTCGCGCTACCTGTATATCTGCGAGGATGGCCTGGTGCACTGGTGCTCGCAGCAGCGCGGGTATCCGGGCATCCCACTGACGAATTACACGGCGGAGATGCGCCACCGGGAATACCTGACGCATAAAGGATGCGCGCCGCGCTGCACCGTAAGCTGCGTGCAGCAAGTGGGGATTCTCGACAACTGGCGTTCGCCGCAAACCCTGCAGCCGACGCCGGTGGCGACGGTGCCCGCGAAGAGCGACCTGGTGCAGATCGCGAAATGAGCAGGGGATTTCACCACCGAAGAAACTGAGAACACAGAGACGAAACCACAGGAAATTTGGACTGGGCGCCCCCAAAAATGGGGCGCCTTTTTGTTTTGGGGTTGCTGGCTGCGAACACTTTGCTGCGGCACCGGTTGACGATAAGCGACGGCTTTTCAAAAATGTGGGTATGCCAATGGGTGCGATTGAGATTGAGAATCTTTCGAAGGAATATCCCTTCGGGTTTCTTCACCTGAGACGGAAAAAGTCGCTGGAAGACCTGACCATGCGCGTCGAGGACGGCGAAGTGTTCGGCTTCCTCGGCCCGAACGGAGCGGGGAAATCCACGACCATCAAGCTGCTGATGAGGCTGATCTTCCCCAGCGCGGGAACCGCGCGAATCCTGGGGAAATCCATCGAGGATGTCTCGATGCATAACTCCATCGGTTATCTGCCCGAGCAGCCCTATTTCTACGACTACCTTACCGCGTACGAGGTGCTGGATTACTTCGCGAGGTTTCACGGATTGTCGGCGGGCGATCGCGCCGTGCGCGTGCAGGCGATGCTGAAAAAAGTGGGGCTCGATACCGCGAAAAAAATTCAATT
>DATHMM010000088.1:0-2652 GCA_035487095.1 Candidatus Sulfotelmatobacter sp. | reverse complement strand
GAATCACGGAGTCGTCGGCCTGCTGTTTCAGTGTGCTGAATTGCAAAGAAGCCGATTTGTTGATGCTGGCCATGGCGTCGCGCACGGCGGGAATCAGCGCGCCGGGTGTCATTGCCGTGCGAATCTCAAACGTGGTGTCTTCCCTTATGCTATGAATCTGGGCAAGAGGGACGTACGCTGTTGAAAGAAAGTCCTGATCCAGCGAATCGCGTTTGGCGTTCTGCACCACGCCGATAATTTCGAGTGGTTTGTCTCCGATTTCCGGCCCTCCAAGCTGGATATGCTTCCCGATGGGATCTTGTCCGCGAAAGTAGGTGTTCGCCAGCAACTGATTGATGACGACAACGGGCGTGGAGTTTGCGGAATCGCGAGCGGCAAACACACGGCCTTCGAGCAGCGGCGTGTGCATCGTGGAGAAGTATCCAGGCGTGACCCAGTTCGAATAAACACCCGGCACAACGCCGCTCGGCGGCTGATAGCCCGGCACTGAAACCTCGGAGGTCCACTCATCGCCCGAGTCGAGCGGATATAACAGGCACTGGCTGGCGGAAACGACCCCGGGAAGCGCCTGCAATTTCGCAAGCATTTGGCCGTAGAGCGGCACGAGAGCGGGCTCGGGCAGTCCAGCACTATGAACATTCGTGTCGATCAACAGGACATTGTTGCGGTCGAAGCCCGGATCAACGGTCATTAAATTGGCGAATGTACGGACGAAGAGACCGGTGCCAACCAGCAAAATCAGGGAGAGAGCGACTTGCACGGCGACAATCCAGCGCGCTAGAGCCGATTGCGAGCGCCCGCCTGCACCTTGCGATTGGCCTTCTTTCATCGCAGAACTGGCAGAGACGCGTGTGGCGCGGAAGGCAGGCAAAATCCCAAAGAGCAAACCGCAGAGCACCGCAACGCCAATGGTGAAGGCCAAGATGCGGCCGTCCATTTTCAGATCGAGAAAGACTTGGTTTTGGTCCGTGGAAACAAAACGAACGAGCAGCGCACTGCCCCATCGGGCGAAGAAAACTCCGAGAATCGCACCGGCGCCGGAGAGCACGATGCTTTCGGTGAGAACCTGGCGAATCAAACGGGCTCGCGAGGCTCCCAAAGACAGACGCAGAGCAATTTCCTTCTGGCGCGCCGCGGAGCGAGCGAGAAGCAGGCTGGCGATGTTCGCGCAGGCGATGAGCAGAACCAGTCCAACGACGAACATCAGGATTTGCAGCGGCTGACTGTATTGGTCGCGTACGCCATCGACACTGCTGCTCCCAGTGGATGCGGGAGTTAGGGCGAACGTGTTCCTTCGAAAAAAGTCCTGCGCGTTGGCGCTGGAATCCTGGGGGACAACGGCGCCAAAAAGCGGGGCCGACAGGACTTTCATGCGAGCTTGAGCCTGCGCGATGTTTGCGCCGGGTTTGAGGCGGCCCATCATCGAGAGGAACCAGGCGCTGCGATCGTCGAGAGACCTTCCGAAAATCGCTGCCGCGCAGATCGGAATCGCCACACCGAATGGCGTACCAACATCCGTACCAGTGAAGCCGCGCTGTGCAATGCCGATGATGGGAAATTCATGGCCATTCACGCGAATGAAGCTGCCAATCACGGATTGCGCACCGGCGTAATGGGCCTGCCAGAAACCATAACTGAGCACGGCGACGCCGGGACAGCTGCGGATGTCATCGGAAGCAGCGAGCAAGCGTCCTGCGGCTGGGCGCACACCGAGAACGTTGAAGTAATCTCCGCTGGCGTAAATGCCGTTGATATCGTTTTCTTCGCCGCCGTTGGCGAGGTCGAAAGTTCTCGGCGACCAGGCAAAAACGCCGGAGAAAACGTCCTGATGATCGCGCACCTGCTCCCAAATCGGATTCGTTACGGTGGTGTTCGCATTTTGATCCATGCGAGGTTTCAACCCGATTTGCACGAGCTGTTCAGGATTCTGCACAGGCAACATGCGGAGCATGACGGCGTCGATCAAGCTGAAAATGGCTGTGTTGGCGCCGATGCCCAGCGCGAGAGAAAGCAGTGCAATGCCGGTGATGAGCGGAGTTTTGCGGAGAATGCGAAAGGCGAAACGAACGTCCTGGAGGATGCCCGAGAAAAAATTGCCGGCGTCCTTTCCGGGCGCGATGGGTTCGCGATCATAGCTTCTTTCTAGACGTCTGAGGCTTCGGACCAGCAAATCCTCCCCTTCGAGTTCATCAAGTGCGGTGCGGAATGCTGAGTCCTGCGATTGGCCGCTGGCGATGAGTTCCTGATAACGATCATCGAGGTGCTGCGCGAGTTCCTCAGCGATTTCCGACTCCCGCGTCGGAGTAAGTTCCAGCGGTGCAAGCCGCCTGAGAATTTCGGGTTCCCAATCAAGCATTTTCAACTTCCGTGATACGGTTGATGGCCTCGACGAAAATTTGCCAGCCGCGTCGCTGCGAGGCCAGAACCTTTTGTCCCTGCCGAGTCAATCGGTAGTAGCGTCGGCGGCGCTGCCCGCTCTTTTCAACCCACCGGCCCTGAATCCAACCACGGGTTTCCAGGCGATAGAGCAAAGGGTAGAGCGAAGCCACATAGAAGCGCACCGCGCCTTCTGAGCGTTGCTCGATGAGCTTTGAGATTTCGTAGCCGTGCCGGGGTCTGGCTTCTATCAACGAGAGAATCAGCAACTCCGCG
>DATHMM010000087.1:0-32390 GCA_035487095.1 Candidatus Sulfotelmatobacter sp. | reverse complement strand
CGACTTCGAATCCGAAAGACAAAATCCCGGCAGGTGTCCCGCGTTGGTGTAGCGGAGCTTGCGCGTCTCCATATCGTAAACGGCCACCAGAAACGTGGCGAACCGATCCTCACCCGTATTTCGCACCAGGTGTTTGTTCAGGCGCCCCACCAGTTCCGCCGTGCTCAACTGCTCGCTGCCCGGCGTCAGCAACTGGCTGCGCAGCGCCGCCTGCAGGCTGGCCATCAGCAGTGCCGCCGAAATTCCCTTCCCCGAAATATCTCCCAAGGCGATCGCCACGTGCGTCGGGTCCAGTTGAATGAAATCGTAGTAATCCCCGCTGACCGAGCGCGCCGCCTTGCAAATCGCCTCGATCTCCAAGCCCTCAACCTTGGGGAGTCCGCGCGGGAACAACTGGTCCTGCACTTCGCGCGCGATGGAAATTTCGTTCTCCAGCCGCTGCAACTGCTTCTGCTCGTCGATCAACCGGCTGATCGAGCTGGTCATCAAATTGAACGACTCGCCCAGCACCCCCAATTGGTCCTTGCGTTCCACCGTAACCCGATGTGAAAAATTTCCTTCCAGCACAAACTGCGTCGCGCGGTACAACCCGGATACCGTTTTCGTGATGGCTTTGGCCAGCACAACTCCAATGATTAGCGCCGCCAGCTCAATCACCAGGAAAACCACCCCCAGCAATTGAATCTGGAAAACGCGTGCCCCGCTGAACTCTCCGACCGAAGCAAAAATCCGGTGATTCAACTGCGAGCGCCGCGCCTTGTAGAACGCGAACACCGGATGCGCCCTTTCCACCTCCCCTTGCGGCGAAATATACACCGCTTCCAGCTTGGAAAATCCCTCCACTACCGGGTCCGGCCACGACTCCGCGGGCAACAACTCCCGCTTGTATGTCAGGATCTTGTCCAGCTTCCGGTAATTCTTGGTTCCGATGCGCACCGAGTTCTTCCCGGCTTCGTCCTCAACCGTTTGCGCCAGCGTAATTTCGATCGGTCCAAGGTCTGGTGCAACGTTTTCGAGAAGTTCACTGTCGAACGGAACACTCACTTCAACAATCCGCTTCCCCTCCGAATTCTCAAGCTCTCTCATTCCCACCAGCCGCAATTGGTTCCCGCTCTGAATCAGTCCCGAAAATGAATGCCCGGCGGAGCCCGCCATGTCCGAGAAGAATTTCGGCTTTTCCTCCAAATTCACGCGGAGTTTTGTCATCTCCTGCCCTACGCTCAACTCGGCCTGCCGAGCCAGAATCTTTTCCCTGGCTTTCTCGTCCAGCGCCACCGGAAGGGACGCCTGCATCGCCGCCAGGCTCGACATGACCGCGACCCGGTCCTCGACGTCGTGATACAGCAGATATGCGCCAAGCTGCGAATAAAGAATTTGGCCCAGCATACTCGCCAGAATCAGCAGCAGCACCGTTGGCACGACTCCCAGGAACAGGTACGCCAGGATCAACCGATTCCGCAGGCTCCACAGCAACTCTTCGCGCCACCGGCTCCAGAACCGGTAGAGCACATAGATCACCGCCAGCACACCAAGAAGCCGCAGGAACCCAATGCCGGGGAAGGTACTGGCGGGGTTCAATGCCGCGAGGAGGCCGGCGACACACAAAGCCACGGCAAGCCAGTCCAGTTTCGACAAGCTTCTCCAAAAAGGTATTTGCTGAGTTTGCTGTCCGCTCATGGCTGAAGAGTCAGAAGAGACACTTTACCCGATTCGGCGGGGAGGAACGAGCGCGACTTTGTGGCTCGGCCGGAATGCGCGAAGCTCGAAATGGGTGGCAGTCTCTAGCAGGCCTTAGGGCCTGTTGGAATTCCTCACCTTGCTGTTTTTCACGCTGTAGGTGAAATACACGACCAGGCCAATTGCCAGCCAGACAAACAGCCGCACGATCGTCAGAGCATTAAGGCTCGCGATCAACGCCAACGAGATCAGGATGCCCATAATGGGCACAAACGGAACCCAGGGCGTCTTGAACGGCCGCACCAACTCCGGCCGCCGCACCCGCAGTACCCACACACCTGCGCACACGATGACGAACGCAAACAATGTGCCAATGCTCACCAGCTGGCCCAACGTCCCGATCGGCACCAGCGATCCGACTATCGCCACCAACACACCCACAATCGCGGTGGACTTCCACGGCGTGCGGAAACGCGGATGGATGTCACCCGCCCACTTCCACAAAAGCCCGTCGTTGGCCATCGAATAAAAAACTCGCGATTGGCCAAGCAGCATGACCAGCATCACCGTGCTTAACCCCGCCAGCGCACCGGCATTGATCACATAACTGCCCCACTTGACGCCCGTCTGTCGAATCGCCAGCGAAACCGGCGCGCCGATGTTCAAGTGCGAATAATGCACCGTGGCAGTCAACAGCCCGGAGACGACGATGTAAAGAATGGTGCAAACGATCAGAGACCCCAAAAGCCCAATCGGCATGTCCTTCTGCGGATTTTTTGCCTCTTGCGCCGCCGTCGAAACGGCATCGAATCCGATGTAGGCGAAGAACACCACGCTTGCTCCGCGCATTACGCCCGACCATCCAAACGAGCCGAAGCTTCCGGTATTCGGTGGCAGGAAGACCTTCCAATTCTCATGCGCGATTGCGGGATGTTTCAGGACAAACGGCAGGGCCACGGCGATGAACGTCAGGACCGCCGCCAGCTTCACAAATACAACGACGCTGTTAAAGTTCGCCGATTCCTTGATGCCGACGATCAGGATCGTCGTCACTCCGAGAATCGCGAGAAATGCAACCAGGTTGAAGACGCAGGTGGCGTGGGGCAACCCGGCAATCTGTTCCGGGCTGAGACTCAGAGCACTTTCGGGTGACCATCTGCCCTCATACAGAGCCCATTTTGCTCCGGGCACGTCGCAGATCTGCGGGGGCAGGCTGATGCCATAGTCCTGCAGGAAAGCCACCAGCGTGCTGCTCCATCCGCTGGCAACCGTTGCCGCGCCGAACGCGTACTCCAAAATCAAGTCCCACCCGATGATCCAAGCGACCAGTTCACCAAGGGTGGCGTAGCCGTATGTATACGCGGAGCCTGCAATCGGAATCATCGAAGCGAATTCGGCGTAACAAAGTCCGGCGAACACGCAGCCAACCCCCGCCAGCACATAGGAAAGCATGATCGCAGGACCAGCATAAAGCGAGGCCGCGGAACCGGTAAGCACGAAAATGCCCGCGCCGATGATTGCCCCGATGCCCAGAGTCACCAGGTTTACCGGACCGAGCGCCCGCTTCAGGCTGTGCTCGCCAGTGTCCCCGGCCTCCTTCAACAGCGAATCAATCGACTTCGTTGCAAACAGGGGGTTGCCCATGCAACTCCTCCTTCTCTGGTTGATTCCCTCTAGTTAAATCTTTGAAAATTTGCGGCTATTCCGCGCTCTGTCTCGAGCGCTTCAGTCGTGCCCACAGCCAGTACACCGGCAAGCCCAGCAGCACGATCACCATGCCCATGCCGGCCGTCTGCGTTTCGTACAACAGCAGCACGCCCATAATTCCGCTCGCTGCCACTATATACAACAGCGGCACCAACGGATACCCGAACGCTTTGTACGGCCTTTCCGCACCCGGCCGCCGGATGCGCAACACAAAAATCCCCGCAATCGTCAGCGCGTAAAACAGCAGCGCCGCAAACACCACATAGTTCAGCAGATTGCTGTACAGGTTCCCGTAACTTCCGTCCGGGTTTCGCGTTCGCAATAAAATCAGGATCACGATCCAGGCACCCTGGTAGACAAGCGCCACTCCAGGCACTCCTTTTTCGTTCAACTTGCCGGTCGCCCGGAAAAACAAGCCGTCCTTCGCCATCGCGTAAGCCACGCGCGAACCCGCCAGAATCAATCCGTTATTGCAGCCAAACGTGGAAATGATGATGGCGATCGCCATGATCACCGCGCCCTTGGCCCCAAACACCGCAGAAAGCGCCGCGGTCGCCACCCGGTCATCCGGCGCATTCTGAATCTGCGCCAGCGGCAGCGCGCACAAATACGCCAGATTCGCCAGGCAGTACAACGAAATCACGATGACTGTCCCGAACGCCATCGAAAGGGCAACATCCCTCTTCGGATTCTTCACTTCCGCCGCGGTGAAGCCAATGTTGTTCCAAGCATCCGCCGAAAACAGTGAGCCCACCTGCGCAACCGCCAGCGCCAGCAGCATTCCATACCAACCGCTTCCCGCCGTCACGGTCGGCAGCATTCTCCTCAGAAATCCCACTCCCGGCTCGATCGTCTGCGCCCCGCGAATAGCCCAAAGGTGTGTAAAATTATCCGCAATCGCCGAAGCGTTCCGCGCCAAAAATACGCATATCAAAATCAATCCCAACAGCGAAAGCATCTTTGCCGAAGTGAAAATATTCTGGATCCACTTTCCGAGCTTCACGCCGCGCGTGTTCAGGTAGGTCAGGAAAATGATCATCACCACGGCAACAAGCTGCTGTACGGAAAGGCTGATCGCAAATTTCGAGGAAAAATTGATCGGGGGAATCACCCAGGTCTTCGGGGAAATTGCCGAAAACAACACGCCCAGGTACCGCGCAAATCCAATCGCCACCGCCGCGATCGTTCCCGTCTGGATCACCAGAAACAGCGTCCATCCGTACAAAAATCCCCACAACGGAGAAAACGCTTCCCGCAGATACACATATTGCCCGCCCGCATGCGGAAACATCGCCGCCAGTTCCCCATACGAAAGCGCAGCCGCGATGGTCAGGCAGCCGGTCAAAATCCAGGTCAGCAACAATCCGCCCGCTGAACCCGTCTGCCGCCCAATATCCGCTGCCACGATAAAAATCCCCGACCCGATCATCGAGCCGACGACGATCATCGTGGCGTCGTAGAGTCCGATGGCCTTTACAAATTGATGCTCGCCCTTGCCTGCGGCCGCATCCGGTGTTGTCGCGCTAATCGCCTCGGCCATTCGTTCGGTTCCTCAGTGGGAAGCCGCGGGCTTCGCGGAATCCAGTCGCCGGATAAATTCGCGGGCCATTGCGGCCGGGTCTTTTGACTTCAGGATGTCGCTGATTACCGCCACCGAATCCGCTCCAGCCTCCAGCACCTCGGTGGCGCGATCCAGCGTGATCCCGCCGATCGCAACGATCGGCTTGTCCGACAGCGCGCGCACCCGCCGAAGCAGTTCCGCGCCAACTACGGGATCTGGGTTCGCCTTGCTGCTGGTCTGGAAAATAGGGCCCACGGCAATATAATCCGCCGAAGTGGCCGCTGCAGCCCGGAATTGTTCAAGGTTATGCGTCGAAACGCCAACCCAGCTGTCCGCTCCGATCACCTTGCGGGCCTGCTCCACGCTCAGGTCATCCTGCCCGACATGCACCCCGTCGGCCCCCGCGAGAAACGCCACGTCCGGCCTGTCGTTCACGATGAACGTACAGTTCGCCCGTCGAGCCGCTTCGGCAATCGCGCGCGATTCGGCCCAAAGCTCCCGCGCCGCCGCGTCTTTCGCGCGGTATTGCAGCAGCTTCACCCCCGCATCCGTCAGTTTTCTGGTTAGTTCCCCGGCTGGTTCCGTCAACATTCCTGCGTCTAATATCACATACAGCTTGGGCAGGACAAGGCGCATCGAACGCTATTTTCCGGTGCTGCCAAGAAGTTTTTCGATGAAATGGGTGTCGAACTTCCCCGCTTCAAAATCCGCGTCGGCCAGGATCCGCCGGTGCAGCGGTATCGAAGTCTTGATTCCCTCGATCACGAACATTTCCAGCGCCCGCTTCATTCTGCCGATCGCTTCGGTGCGGTCGCGCCCCTTCACGATCAGCTTGGCTATCAGCGAGTCGTAGTACGGAGGAATCACGGCTCCCGAATACGCGGCGGAGTCCACGCGCACGCCCGTTCCCCCAGGCGCCTGAAATGTCGTAATCCGCCCCGCCGAAGGCACAAACGTCTCCGGATCTTCCGCATTGATCCGGCACTCGATCGAGTGTCCGGAAAAATGCATCTCCCCGACCGCATCTTCCAGTTTCTCCCCGGCCGCAATGCGAATCTGCGACTTCACAAGGTCCACTCCGGTCACAAATTCCGTCACGGGGTGTTCCACCTGGATGCGCGTGTTCATCTCGATAAAATAAAGCGAGCCGTCGGTGTCCATCAGGAATTCTACGGTGCCCGCGTTCGTGTATTCGATCGCTTCCAGGGCCTTTACCACTTTGGTGCCCAGTTCCTTCCGGCGTTTCGCATCAATTGCCGGCGAAGGCGATTCTTCCACCAGTTTCTGGTGCCGCCGCTGGATGGTGCATTCCCGCTCGCCCAGGTGAATCACTTTGCCGTGCTGGTCTCCCAACACCTGAATTTCGATGTGCCGGGGGTGCTCCAGAAACTTCTCCATGTACACGTCGGGAGTCCCAAACGCCTGCTGTGCCTCGCTCCGGGCCGTCTGGTAGGCCGCCAGCAACTCGTCCTTGCTGCGGACCACGCGCATCCCGCGCCCGCCGCCGCCTGCCGCCGCTTTCAAGATCAATGGGAACCCGACGCGATCCGCCTCTTTGGAAAGCTGATCTTCACCTTCCACCACGCCGTCGCTGCCAGGGATGGTCGGCAGCCCGCGGGACTTCATCTCCCGCCGCGCGCGATCTTTTTCGCCCATCATCTCGATCACTTCGGGCTTCGGCCCGATGAAGGTAATCTCCGACGCTTCGCATACCTTCGCGAAGTTCGCGTTCTCCGACAAAAAACCGTACCCGGGATGAATCGCATCCACGTTGGTGATTTCCGCGGCGCTGATTACCTGTGGAATATTCAGGTAGCTTTCGCTGCTCCTTGGCGGCCCGATGCACACCGCTTCATCGGCAAAGCGCACGTGCAGCGAGTTGCGGTCGGCCTCCGAATACACGGCCACCGTCGGAATACCCAGCTCTTTGCAGGCGCAGATGACTCGCAGGGCGATTTCCCCACGATTGGCTACTAGAATTTTCTGGAACATAGTATGGCAGGCCGCTTACCGCTTGCGACTTGGGCGAATCCCGAACAGGGGCTGCCCATACTCAACAGGCTGCCCGTTCTCCGCGAATATCCGCAGCACTTCTCCGCTGATTTCAGACTCGATTTCGTTCATCAATTTCATCGCTTCCACGATGCAAAGCGTCTGCCCCTTGTCCACGTGCGAGCCAACCTTCACGAAAGCTTCAGCTCCCGGACTGGGCGACCCATAAAAAGTGCCCACAATCGGGGAATTAATCAGGTGCAGGTCTTCCCCGCCCCGAACTTCCGCATGTGGCGCGGCCTCCGCACTCCTGCTCTGCGTATCTGGCGCCGTGATGGCTGACGGCACGATGATTTCCGCTGACGGCCGGGGAGTGGCGATCACTACATTGGCTCCCGGCTTCTTCAGACGGATCCGCAGATCGCCCCTCGAATATTCAAATTCCTCAAGGTTGTGCTCGCTCATGAAGCGCAGCAACTGTTCGATCTGCCCGATTTCGGGGTTTGCAAATGACGGGCTTTCACTCGCTTTCGCGGTCTTTTTCCGTTTCATGCCTTTTCTTAGAGTTCGATAAGATCCCGCTTCACGCGGGTCAATACTTCGTTTCTTCCTGCTTGCACCAAGACGTCGTCTTCAATCCGAATTCCCCCGACGCCTTCCACATATACCCCGGGTTCTATGGTAATCACATTCCCCGCTTCCAGTCGAATCGCCTGTCCGCGAGCCACCCGTGGTTCTTCATGCACCTCCAGACCTAAACCATGGCCTGTGCTGTGCACGAAATACTGCTCCAATCCGTTTTTCTTAAGGACTTCCCGCGCGGCGGCATCCACTTCCCCGCAAGTTACCCCTGCCTGAGCGGCAGCTACCGCGGCCTCTTGCGCTTCCTGAACCGACCGGTACCACTCCCGCACTCGCCTGGTAGCACGCCCCACGTGCACGGTGCGCGTCATATCGCTGCAATAGTGGCCGAGTATAGCACCCAGGTCCAGCACCACCAACTCATTTTTCCTCAGCTTTTTAGCCGTAGGACGTGCGTGCGGCAGCGCCCCGCGAGGTCCGGACGCGACAATCGTTTCGAACGAAGTCCCGCTGGCGCCTCTCATTTTCATCTGATACTCGATCTCCGCCCCCAACTCGCTTTCGCGGACACCCGGCCGCACCAGTTTCAGCACCCCTTCCAGGACTTGCCCGGCCAGACTGGCCGCCTTTCGCATTATCGCCAGTTCCTGCGCGTCTTTTCGCCTCCGCAGGCGCTCGACCAGTCCCGTCGACTCAATCCCCCGCGCTTTGCTTCCTAGGGCCATCCCTAAGGCCTTCCACTGCGTGACCGTCAGTTGATTTGAGTCGTAACCTACCCGCCGGCAGCCGCTCTTTTTCAGGCACGCACCCACAGTCGCAAACAATCCGCCCTGTTGCAGCTCAATCTGTGCCCCGGCTGTCTCTTCCTTCGCTTGCACGGTAAAGCGCCCGTCGGTAACCAGCGTGGTAGCGTCCTCCGAAACAAGGAGCGCCCCCGAATCTCCCGTAAAACCCGTCAGGTAATACCAGTTCGTCGGATGCGTCACCAGCAAGCAGTCCAATTTCTTGCAGGCCATTTCCGACAGAAGCGCTTTTCGTCTTTTGGTGTGTTCCGCGCCCATAAAAAAATCGAGGAGACTCGCGCCTCCTCGATTTCAGTTTACCCGATTTTTTCCGATAGTGCCTGACGCCAGGAGTCGTCCATCATCCCGGCATAATGCGCGGGGTGATGAAGAACAGCAACTCCTGCGAGGTCACAGAAACGTTGGTCCGCCGGAAGAGATATCCAATAATCGGCAAGCTGCCCACTATCGGTACCTCCGTGATGTTCGTCTGCTGCTGCGTGACGATGATGCCGCCGATGACCACCGTGCCCCCATCGGCAACCGTCACCTTCGTCTGCGCCGCCTGAGTGTCCAAAGCCGGGATGCCCTGCACACGGGGAATACCGTTGTCGATCTGCGTGTTTTCCACCAGCACGTCCATGAAAACCGTGCCTTCGGCTGTAATTTGCGGAGTCACTTCCAGTTGCAGCACGGCGTCGATATATTGCACGGAAATCGTGTTGTTGATCACCGTCTGAATCGGGATTTTCGTACCTTGTTTCACGATTGCTTTTTCGTTGTTCTGGGTGATCACTTTCGGCTTCGAGAGCAATTTGCCCACGCCCTTCGATTCGGCCGCCGTGATGAACAGGTCCACTGCGAAGTTCGGCGAACGGTGTCCAATGTAGAAGCCACTTGTCGGCACGCCCGCGCCCAGGTTCACGTTCAACGGCAATCCCGGAGTCGAACTGCCGCTGCCCGAAGGGGGTGTTCCGATAAGTGGCGGCTGCGGAATTCCCGCGCCGGTGGTCACCGGGCTCACACCGACGCTCGCAGGAGCGCCAAAGATCGTGCGCCCGCCTGTCGTGGTCCCTGCGAAGCCCCACTGGACGCCGATATCCTGTGCAAACGACCTCGATGCGGAAACCACACGGGCTTCGATTTCCACCTGTTGCGATTTCCGATCTAGTTGCCGGATCAGGTTGTCGATTGTCGGAATCACCGAGGGAATGTCGCGGATGATCAGCTGATTCGAGCGGTCATCTGAGAGAATATCGCCGCGGGCCGACAGGAACTTTTTCAGCGTGTCCTTCATCGTCGTCGCCTTGGCGTAGCTGAGGACGCGAGTAACGGTCACAGGCGCCACAGCTTCGGCTTGCGCCTTTTCGAGGTCGCGCTCCGTCTCTGCTTCCCTCTTCAGGGTCTCGCGCGTCGCCACGCGGAGAACATTTCCGGTCAATTGCTTGTCCAGGCTGTTGTTCTGCAGCACGATGTCCAGCGCCTGATCCCAAGGCACTTCATCCAGCACGATCGTCAATGTGCCCTTTACGTTGGGATCCAGCACCACATTCAATCCGCTGATTTCGTGAATCAGTCGAAAGAAGTCCTTCAGATCCACGTCTTTCAGGTTCACCGAAATTGGCTCACCCGTATAGTGCCCGGCTTGTGGGACGTTTGATGCGCTGGAGCCCTGCTGCGCCGCAACGGTCGTCGCCGCCATCGTCGCCTGCTGCGCCGCTTGTTGCGACGCTCCATCAGGACGCACCGGCGCGCTCTTCTCGTGTAGCGACGCCAACACCACTGTCGGCTGAGTCAATTCGCTCGGCAGCGAGAACCGCGGTGCCGCGACATTCGAAGAGTTGCTCCTGTGCGCACCCGTCTTTGGCGCATTCGTCGCATAATCCATCGGCTTTTTCGGGGATTCCAGTGAGGTCGACGTCACCGGCGCAACCACGTTGGCTTCCGGCGTTACCTGCATCTGGAAGTAAATCACCACCGCATCGCCCTCATGCGTGATCTGGAATGGTGTCTCTCCGGTCAGGTCCACGACTACCCGCGCAATGTCCGGACGGAACTGCCCGATCCGTACGCCACGCACCGGCGCCGACACACCCGGAATCGCAGTTCTTTGCACTCCCAGCCGTGCCCCGCTGAAATCCAGCACCAAGCGCTCCGGGTTCTGCATGCGGGAAGTATGGACTTCGAGTCGACCCGCTCCTTCGACTCGAATCGCCGCCCGTTGCGGCTCCTGCGTGATCGCCACGCTTGAAATCACCGCGGCGGTCGATGTGGCGCCAGCGGGCTCCTGACCGCGAACGGCGGCCGAGCCTCCGCCCAGCACCACGGTCGCTACTATCAGGCAGCCACACCGGAAGGCCGGCCAATTCGTCTTCATTGCTGTTCTCCTGCACTGGAGTAAATTCTCTTGTTGACTTGACGTTCCACTGGTTTCCCGAACGCATCTTTCCCGATTTCGTGGAACGACACGCCGTCCATCGCAATCTTTTCCACTCGCCCGTCGTAGAGCTGATCCCCTTCGCGCAGGAAGTAAGTCCGCGCTTGCGGATTCGTAACCACCGCGATCATCCCGTTTGGCGCCCGCACGATTCCATCCAGGCGCAGTGTTCCCACTTGCAATCCCGCCTTGCCCGGGGGCAGATTCGCCCCCGCCCTTGCCGCGGCTTCCTGCCGACTCGTCAGAGATTCAAACGGGTCGCGCCGTGAAACTTTTCCTTCGGGTGCTTCGGTCGCTCCCGCCGGTGCCGTGCTCGCCGTTTTCTTCGTGACCGATTTCTTTGCGGGTTTCGCAACGGCCGGCTTCGGAGTCGCCGCAGCCTTTGCTGGCGTTTTTGGCGCGGAAGCTTGTGCCGCCGGCTTTGCCGCGGATTTCGCAGGCGCGGCGGGCGGTGTTGTAGGCTTCGCGGCCGCTTTTGCGGCCGGTGGCGCCGCCTGTGTCGCAGGCTTTGCCGCTGTTTTCGGAGGTGCGGCGGGCGTCGTCTGAGCGTGCAAGCTGCTCCCGGACGCCGCCAGCAGAATCCCCGTCATCACTGTTATGGCTAGACGCATGGCTCGCTCATCCCTGCTCACGGTTTTTTCACCGGCTGACTCGCACCCTTGGCCCCACCTGCTGGTGTTGAATCAGCTGGTTTCGTGAAGAATGTCGTGACTGTAAAAACTCCAGAAACCGTTGTCCCCGGCCGGATGGGATATTTCGTTCCCTTGGAGCCGCTCGGATCGTCAAACTGCAAATCGCCGACGTTGATAATTCGTGACAACCGGCTCAACCTCGAGAAAAAATCCAGCATGTTGAAGTACGGCCCGTCCGCCTGCACTTCAAATGGCATCTCGTAGTGATATTCCTTCGGCACGATGTTCTGCGACGTCAGCTTCCGCAACTGCACGTTCGAGGAAGCCGCCGCCCCCTGCACCTGCCGGATAAACTCGTCCACTTCCTTCTCTTCCGGTACGATCGTTTTCAGCGTGTCCAGTTGCTTGTTCAGCGCGTCCATCTGTTGTTTCAGTTCGCCGTAGCGCTGCTTGTAAACCTGCAACTGCGTAACTTCCTGATTTAATTTTGTGCGCTCCTGCACGGCGGCATCGGCGTCGGCTCGCTCCTGCGCCACCGGCGAGCCCGGCACATACAGCCCCGCCAGCACCATGACGAACGCGATCGCCACCGCCACCAGCGCCTGCATGATTACCGACATATCTCGGAAAGGATTGGCCATGGTATCCCCTTATCCTTTCTTCGCCGGCGCGGTTGAGTTCGGAGTCGCACCAGTCGGCGTGCTGGCCGGTTTTGCCGACGGGGCAGCCGGAGCTGGCCCGTTCGGCGCGATTTCCGCATTGATCGAAAACAGGAAGGTCTGCACGTTCTGGTTCCTGTCGTCCTGCTTTGCGTCCACAATCTCGACCTTCTGGAAATATCCGGAACGCTTCAGCGCGGTAATAAAATTGGCCACCGAATTCAGCGACGCCGCCGCCCCGTTCAAGGAAAGGTTCGGACCCTTCTTCGACATGGACATCAGCCACAGGTTCTCTGCCCGCGAAACAGTATTCGCCACCTGGTCCAGAAGTTCCTGCGCACCGGTGCGGTCACGCTGCAATTGCTCGATGGTGCTCACGCGCTGTTGCAATACGATTTTCTGTTTATCGAAGGCTTCCACCTGGAGCTTAATCTGCTCCAGATCCGTCTTCTGCGTCCGCAACTGCTGGATCCGCTTGTTCTCATCGTTCAACTGCGTCTGCCACGAGTGGTAGAAGTAGAAAAGGAAGAGTCCGCCGAGCAGTACACCCGCCCCGATGAATACCAGCGGCAACGCCGCCCCGGTGTCCACCGGCCGCCGCGATGCTTTCGGCCTCGTTTGTCCAAGTAAGTTTATGCGGATCATGGCTAGTCGAAGCTCCTCAGGGCCAGTCCCACGGCGACAACCAGTCTTGGCGCCAATTCCCGAATTTGATCTTCACTGTGCTTCCCGGGATTGATCAGCACCTTGCGGAATGGGTTCAATTCTTCCACCGGCATCGCGAACTCTTCGCGCAGCAGGTCCACGAGGCCCGGCACACGCGCCGTTCCGCCCGCCACCATGATGCGCTGGATATTTTCGCCGCTCGCCGTCGCCCGGAAAAAATCGAAAGTCTTCTGGATTTCCAACGTCAGGATGTCCGAAACGCTGCGCAGGATCTGCCCCTTCTGCTCGTCAGTCACCGTAGGCAAGGTGTCGCCCTTCTTCAGGCGCTCCGCGTCGTCAAAGCTCAGGTCCAATTCCTTTTGCAAAGCGTCCGTATATTGATTCCCGCCCACGCTGACGTCGCGCGTGAAAAGAGGGATGCCGGCACGCACGATGTTGATGTTCATCACGCTCGCGCCGATGTTCAACAGGGCCACGGTCTGCCCCGCATCCGGTTCGTAATTCACTTCAAAGCAGTTCTGCAACCCGAACGCGTCGATGTCCACCACCACCGGCGTCTTGCCCGCCTGCGCCAGCACGTTCGTGTGATTCAGAATTTTGTCTTTCTTTACCGCCACCAGCAGGACGTCCATCTGCGAATCCATCGCTTCCAGCAGTTGGTAGCTGAGGTTCACGTCGGCGATGTCGAACGGAATGTGTTGGCTGGCCTCCGACGGGATGCGATCGTAAAGCTCTTCTTCCGTCATCAGCGGCAGCGGCACCCTTTTCACAATTACGGAGTGGCCGGAAACCGACGTCCCGACGTTTTTCGTCTTGATTTTTTCGGTTTCGAAAATCTTGGTGATCGCGTTGGCCACTTGCGGCGCATCCATGATCGCGCCGTCCACCACGGTATCCTGCGCCAGGGCTTCCATTCCGAAGCTGACCAGTTCATACCCGGCCTTCGTCGATTTCAGCTCGACAGCCTTGATCGAGCTGGATCCAATGTCCAACCCCACCAGCTGTTTGCTCTTTCCTCCACCAGGTAACCACATATCGCGGCCTCTTTCCCTCACGCTCTGACAAGTCTAGCGGCGCTTCGCCACCACTTGGCTCATCTTACGTTCCATCCACCTGTCCAGGATCGTCTTCCTAAGTTTCCAACGATTTCCTAGCTTGAATGCAGGTATTTCGCCCTCTGTGATGTACCGGTACAATGTATCCGGGCTGATTCCCAGATACTGGGACGCCTGTCGTACGTTCATCACTTCGCGCGATTCGCTCACGAGGAACGCCCACCTTATCTTCCACTAGCCTTTCTTGCATACTTCGCCGCACCCAATTTCTTGCTTTTGCTGCAGGACACAGATTCCCCGGGTGCCGCTCGTGAATACGTTATGTCATTCACTCTGCCAGAGCGTCAAGCGATTCTCTTCTGTAGTTGTCCTAAGAATGCAGGTAATCTTAGGCAATTCGCCTGTTATTGCAGGCAGGTAGGACTACTAATTGCATGGCCGATAGGCCACTACCACTACCACTTGCGCTTTTCCTCGCCGTCGAGCCTGTCCCCTCGGACGGTTATCCTTAGTTCGCAATCCGCGCGTTCTCTCTGCGTTCTCTACCACTTGCGCCGCTTTGCCGCTCGTGCCCAGCCATTCTTCGCCGGGCTGCTTGGTTTTCTTTTCTTCTCTGCCAACTCTGCGCTCTTACCTCGGCGTCCTCTGCATTAAGTCCCCTCTTTTTCCTTCTGTTTCTCAAATCCCCAAACTCTTCCAGATCGTTTCCACCCGTGCTTTCGTTTTTTCGTCCACTACCATTTCATCCGGCCACGGCCGCGCAAATCCTTCGCTCGCCCACTTACGCGTTGCGTCAATTCCCATCTTCGATCCGAAGTCCTGCATTCGTGCCGCGTGATCCAGTGTATCCACCGGCCCCAGCGTGAACTGCACATCCCGCTCCGGATCAATCGCGCAAAGGGCCTTCCACACTACTTCCCTGTAATCGTGCACATTCACGTCGTGGTCCACCACCACGATCACCTTCGTAAACATAGCTTGCCCCAGCGACCAGATGGCGTTCATCACCTTTCGTGCGTGCCCAGGGAAGGATTTCCGGATCGACACGATCATCAGGTTGTGCACGATCCCTTCCGCCGGCATCGAAACGTCCACAATTTCCGCGTGCGTCAGCTTCATCAACGGCAAAAACACCCGCTCGATGGCGTACCCCATATAAAAGTCTTCCTGAGGCGGGCGCCCGACCACTGTCGCCAGGTAAATCGGGTCTTTTCTGTGCGTCACGCATTCCACATGGAATACCGGATACTCCCCTTCCAGCGAGTAAAATCCCGTGTGGTCGCCGAATGGGCCTTCCGTCCGCATCTCATTCAGGTTCACGTAGCCTTCCAACACGATCTCCGCGTTCGCCGGCACTTCCAGATCGTTCGTCTCGCACTTCACAAGTTCCACCGGCTCCCTGCGCAAGAATCCGCTGAACATCATTTCGTCCAGGTCCGGCGGTATCGGCAAAATCCCTCCGAGAGTCGTAGCCGGATCCGCGCCAATCGCCACGCTCACCGGAATCCGCCCCTCGGGATTCTTCGCCCGCGCTCGCCGGAAATGCTCTGCTCCGTGTTTCTGCGTCTGCCAGTGCATCCCGGTTGTGCGCTCGTCATAAATCTGCATGCGATACATTCCGACGTTTCGCTTCCCAGTCTCCGGATTCCGTGTGAACACCAGCGGGAACGTGATAAATCTTCCACCGTCCTGTGGCCAGCACTTCAATATTGGAAAATCAAACAGGTTCACGTCGCTGCCCTGGTGCACAACCTCTTTGCACGGCCCATCCTTCACATTCTTGGGCATGAACGAACCCAGCTCCGCCAGCTTCGGCAACATCTTCAATTTGTCGAAGAGTCCCTGCGGCGTCTGCATGTCCAGAAAGCCGCGAATCCGTGCCGCCACCTCATCCAATTCTTCCACCCCAAAGGCCAGCTCCATTCGCCGCACGCTCCCAAACGCATTGATCAGCAGCGGACACCGCGATCCCTTCGGCTTCTCAAACAACAGTGCCATCCCACCCGGATTCCCCTTCGGCCCCGGCATCGCCTGAGCCCGCTGCACCACCTCCGTCACCTCCAACACCGGATCCACTTCCGCCTTCACCCGGCGCAGCTCTCCCTCTTTCTCCAGACGCTTCACAAACTCCCGCAAATCCGCGTATCCCACTTCATTCCTCCTACAATATCTCCGCGCAGCCTGTTCAATGCCCAAACTTTACCACGTTCCACCGGGCTGCCGGACTCGCACTCCCCTATCTGTCCCGTGCGCCATCGTTGTGTCCCTCAATGAATTGAAATGCTCCGCTAATGGTGTCGTAACACATGGCACATAACCTTGCTCTTGTGTGTTCGTGTTCCCTGAGCTCATCCGATCCGCGCAGCTCTCGTGTAGGAAAAATCTAAAATCTAGGAGACCGCAATAATGCCTAAGAAACTCCGGCTGCTTTTCGTCCTGGCAGCCTTGCTCGGAACACTTCCCACTCGAATGTTGGCGGCGCCAAATGATTCGGGGGATTTACTGCACCGAATCAAGCACGTCTTTGTCATTGTTCTGGAAAACGAGGGCTTCGACGTCACGTTTGGCCCCAATTCCAAAGCCCCTTTTCTGTCCCAGACGCTTCCCTCGCAGGGCGTTCTCCTGAATCAATACTATGGCACCGGCCACGTCAGCCTGGATAACTACATCGCCATGCTCAGCGGCCAAGCGGCTACTCCGCAGACCCGCAATGACTGCCAGATCTACCAGGATTTCGCCCTGACGGACGTGACCTCCGACGGTCAGGCCATCGGCTCAGGCTGCGTTTATCCCGCCTCTATCAAGGCCTTGCCAGACCAGTTAAATGCCGTCGGCAAGACCTGGCGCGCCTACGCCGAGGACATGGGCAACGATCCCAATCGTGAATCGGCAACTTGCGGCCATCCCGCGCTTAACTCCGTGGATCTCACCCAATCGTCCGAGGCGCCCTCGGCCGCCGTTCCTCTCGGGGACCAATACGCTTCTCGCCACAATCCCTTCGTCTATTTCCATACCATTATCGATTCCCCGGATTGCGGGACCCGCGTCGTCAATCTCAACCTTTTGCCGCAGGATCTGCTTCGGGAGTCCACCACTCCCAACTTTGTGTTCATAACTCCCAACCTCTGCAACGATGGCCATGACGCTCCGTGCAAGACCGGTCAGCCGGGCGGCCTCGTCTCCGCCGACGCATTCCTTCAAAAATGGATCCCGATGATCACCAACTCTCCCGCATATCAGCGCGACGGCCTGATCGTCATCAACTTCGACGAGGGCGGTCTTACTACCCAGGTGACCTCCACGGGTCTTTCCATCTTTGCTCCTGGACTTTTCTGCTGCAACGAACAACCTGGCCCCAATCTGGCTCCCTTCCCGCAGACCACCAACATCACTCCCACCGTCGGCTTAACCTTTCAAAGCTACGGCGGAGATCGCACCGGCGCCGTCCTTCTCTCACCGTTTCTCGAACCCGGCACGGTCTCACTGACTCCCTTCAACCACTACTCATTCCTGAAAACAATGGAAGACATCTTCGACACGGACACCTATCTCGGGTATGCCGGAGCGCCTGGCCTCGTCGGTTTCTTCGGCTGTGTGAGATCCGACATTCAGACCAAAGGCTCGTTCCAGTCTGAAGCTTGCGGGCTGCGTTAAGAAAATCAACCAGTGCGGCCCGCCTTTTGTTGGCCTGGGACGGACAAAGAGCGGGCCACCCTTTTTCCTGCCTCCGGCAGTGTCCAACCTTGAAACCGGACACTGCTGGATCACACTACGCCGTGCGGACGCGGTGCTTCCTACTTCTTCCCCATCCGCTCCTTCACTTGTTCCGACAGCATCTGCACCTGTTCCTTCGTAATCCTCACCTGACCGTCCAGTTCCACCTGCAACCGGCCGGACCCCGCATCCTTGAACGCCGCGTTCTCAATCCTTGCGTATCCCTGCACCGCCGGCGGCAAGGTCGCTCCCAGGCTCGTGCCTTTCTGCAGCGCGGAAAGTATGGACGATCGGATTTTCTCCTGGATCATCTCCCCCACCGTGCCCGACCGCAAGAGTTCGCCCAGTGAGCCGTCCGCCTGAATCGCCCCCACTTCCGGCACCAGTTTCAGCTCCGTGTTGTCTTGCTCCACGCCCGGCGTAAGCTTCAGCGGAATCAGCGCGTTCCCGGCCACCAGTTTCTTGGCTTGTTGCTTCCCGAACGCCTTGATGCACGCCCATCGTTCAAAGTGCAATTGAACCGTCGCGATGCTCGCCGGGTACGCAGGCACAAGTGTCGCCTGCTGGATCTGGATGCGTTCCCCGCAATGGTCATCCTTGTCGAGTTGCGCACTCAACAGTCCCGTCAGATTCTCTTGCAACTCCCCCAGGTCCGCGTCCAATTGCAAATTAAAAATCTGCATCTCTTTGCTGCTGGAGACCATGGAGATTTGCGCCCACGCCAGGATTGTGACGGTCTGATCTTTCACCGTCAGCGGGATCTTGACCGGTGGAATCTTGAAAGACAGGTTCTTCGAATCCGCGCAGGTCACGGACGCTCCGGCAACCAGCAGGCCGATCAGTACTCCGCCAAGCGCCCTTCTCCATCTCCAACCGAAAGAAATTTCGGCGCGCAGCTTTTTCCCCTCTGAAGTTTCCATCCGAGACGTTAATCTCACCAGGTTAGTTACGTTCCCCACGGTCCCTCTTCCCCAAAATTCGTGAACGGTCCTGCATCTCCGCGCACCAGAATAGAATCCTCTTGCTTGATGGCTGGCCGCCCCTCGCGGTTGCCTACACGCCGGTTCAGGATTCTTTCTGAGCCAGTTGCTCCCTGACCAATGCTTCTCGTTTCATCCTCAATTCAAAATCGTCTCGATGTGACACACAAAGTCTCAGACTGAGCATAATTCTTGCGGTTGGATCGTTCTTCCAACTTCAAATTTATTTCTTGGGTGTTCGCGGATCTGCTTTGCAACCATTTACTTAGGTGAGTAAAAGCAGGGGCCAGCCCTTGCATTTTCTGAAGTGGCCTCCTGGTTGCTACTTTCTTCTTCCGGATGGGAGTCGATTTATCGTGTGTCTTCCAAGCGCACACCTCCCAGCCTCCGGAACCCCGCTTTGGCAACCGGATGCGGACGTTATTCCTGTAAGAAGGAGAACTGGAACCCAAGCACGCCAGTGTATTAATTTGACAGGCGGCGAGAACGGCTCACCAGCCCAAAATGCTCAATCTTCTTCACCTGATTCGACTCGATTATCTCTCCTGCGTTCTGACCGTGCTGGGTACCATCCTCCTCGGCAAAAAGCTCTGGCAAGGCTGGGTTGTTGCCGCGCTCAATAGCGCCGTCGTCTGTGTGATCGGTGTCCGCACCGCCCAGTTCGGTTTCGTCCCAGCGAACCTTGTCTGCATCGCCCTTTACACCTCCAATCTCATAAACTGGCGCCCCAGTAAGCAAGACCAATAATCCCCCGCCAACTCCTCACGATTCCCTGCCGGTAGTATCCTGTTGCTAGCCCTATGCATCGGATCTACCTCGACCACAACGCCACCACCCCCGTCGACCCCGCCGTTCTCGACGCCATGCTCCCCTATTTCTCCTCGGATTTCGGCAACGCCTCTTCCATCCACACCTTCGGCCAACGCGCCCGTGCCGCCGTCGAAACCTCCCGCGAACAGGTAGCCGCGCTCATCAACGCCCGCCCGCAGGAGATCGTCTTCACCAGCGGGGGCACCGAGTCCGACAACCACGCCATCTTCGGTGTGGCACAGGCACTCCTGCCTGTGCGCCCCGGCACGCACATCATCACCACCACCATCGAACACGAAGCCGTCCTCAACGCCTGTCAAGCCCTCGAAAAGCAGGGCGTCGCCGTCACCTATCTCCGCGTGAATCGCGAAGGTCTCATCGACCTCGACGACCTCCGCCGCGCCCTTCGCCCCGAAACCGTTCTCATCACCGTGATGCACGCGAACAACGAACTCGGCGCCGTTCAACCTCTCGCCGAAATCGGACGCCTTGCCGCCGAAGTCGAGGTCTACTTCCACACCGACGCCGTGCAATCCGCCGGAAAAATTCCTCTCGACGTTCAAGCCCTGCAACTCGATCTGCTCTCTCTCTCCGGCCACAAGTTCTACGCTCCCAAAGGTGTCGGCGCTCTCTTCATCAAGAGTGGCACCCATCTCCGCCAGCTTCTCTACGGCGGACATCATCAGCGCGGCTTCCGCCCCGGCACCGAAAATGTCGCCGGCATCGTTGGCCTCGGCAAAGCCGCCGAGCTTGCACGCCTCTCTCTCGAAAGAGATTCCGCGCGCATCTCCCTCCTGCGCGACACGCTGGAACAGGGCATTCTCTCCCGCGTTCCCGATTCCAGCGTCAGCTCGGCCAATGCTCCACGCACTCCCAACACCTGCAACATCCTTTTCCCCGGCCTCGAAGGCGAAGCCCTAGTCATCGCCCTCGATCTCAAAGGTCTCGCTTGCTCCACAGGAGCCGCCTGCTCCTCCGGCGCCGTCGAACCCTCGCACGTCCTCACCGCCATCGGCCTCTCCGCCTCTGACGCCCGCGCCAGCATCCGTTTCAGCCTCGGCCGCAACACCACCGAATCCGAAATCAACGCCGCCCTCGAACTCATCCCCGTCGCCGTCTCCCAACTCCGCAAACTCTCCCCAACCTATCACCCCGCGTAGCGTCCACCTTCAGGTGGACACTCTTGCCTCAGGAGCGGCCCCGACCGGGTCGGGAGCACCTTCCCCCGCCTGGTTCAGAGGGCCCGCCTTCCGAGGCGGGCCGCTCCGCCGCCGCATTCCCTTTCTCTTCCTCAAGCACCAATTCCCCATTCAAGCTAAAATAGAGCCAGGATGTCCACGCAGCTCCAACTCGACCCTCTCTCCGCGGCCTCCGCCACCGAACCCACTCCCCGTCTGGTCGCCGTCGCCATGTCCGGTGGTGTCGACTCCTCCACCGTCGCCGCGGTTCTCCTCCAACAAAATCGCCCTATCGTCGGCCTCACCATGCAGCTCTGGAATCAGCGTCGCCTCCCCGAACTCCAGGGCGACGGCCCCGCGCAGCACCGTTGCTGCTCGCTCGACGACGTCTACGACGCCAAGCGTGTTGCACAGCATCTGAATTTCCCCCATTACGTCGTCAACTTCGAAGAACAGTTCGAAGCCCGCGTCGTGCGCCCCTTCGTCGAGCAGTATCTCTCCGGCCGCACGCCCATCGCTTGCACGAACTGCAACACCGACGTGAAATTCGAGCCGCTCCTCCGAATGGCCCGCCAGATCGGAGCCGAGCGCCTCGCCACCGGCCACTACGCCCGCATCCGCAAAAACGAAACGAGCGGCCGCTTCGAACTCCTCCGCGCCCGCGATAATTCGAAGGACCAGTCTTATTTTCTTTGGGGTTTAACGCAGGAACAGCTTTCTCGCAGCGACTTCCCTCTCGGCGAACTCACCAAGGAAGAAGTGCGCAACGTGGCTCGCAACGCGAATCTTCCCGTCGCCGATAAACCGGAAAGCATGGAGCTTTGTTTCGTGCCCAACGGCAATTACGTCCAGTTCATCCACGCCTATTCGCGCGCCGAAGGCATCGCTGTGAACGATCAGGAAGGCGACATCGTCACCGAAGACGGCGCCGTCATCGGCCGCCACACCGGCGTGCACAATTACACGGTCGGCCAGCGCAAAGGCCTCGGCTTCGCCGCCGGAAAACCCGTCTACGTCCTTTCGATCGACACGGAAAACAACCGCATCATCGTGGGCGAAGACGAAGCCCTGCGCACCACAACTTTCGAAATTGAAAATGTAAACTGGATTTCCATCGTGGAGCCCGACGCACACGTCCAGGGCCAGGCCAAAATCCGCCACAAGCACGACCCCGCTCCGGCCACCATCGAAGCCATTCCCGGCAACGGCGCCCGCATTACTTTCGAAACGCCGCAGCGCGCCATCACGCCAGGCCAGGCCGCCGTCTTCTATCAGAATGACGCGGTCATCGCCGGCGGCTGGATCAAGTAATCTCTTTGTAGACACTCTTGCCTCTGTAGCGGCCCCGAACGACAACTCTGCGACAGCTTTTGCGGTCTCAACCACTCAATTCAAAACTACCCGCCTGTCATTCTGAGGGCATCCGACGAGGATGCCCGAAGAATCTCATCCTGCAATTTTTCGCGGCATAGCCATCCGAGCAACCTTCGCTGACACCCCGACCAACAATTGCGCTTTCACTTTTCCAATTTTGGGAAACTTTGCAATAAAAGAGGGCGCGCGAACCGCTCATGGAAGGACGCTCAACTCACTTGAGCGCGAAACGGTTCCGAACAAACCTTCGACCTTCAGATAAACAACTCGTCTTCCTGCTCCACCGAGGTGTCCCGCGCTGGCGACGAAGCTCGCCGCGAGCGCAGCACGTCGAGCCCAATCTTGATTCCCTGCACGATCGCGGAAGCCTTCTGCACCGGCGCCCAGAAACTCCGCCGCACCTGTGAACCCGCATCCTCCACCGCTTCCAGCGTCCCCGTCAGTATGCGGTCCACGGTCACCAGTTGTCCGCGCAAACGGTCCGAAGCTTCCGTCGCGATCTTGTCGAACTTCTGCGCCTGCGAACGCGTCATATAAACGATGTGCGCCGCGTCTTCCACCAGCGCGGAAATCTTGGGTTGTGTGTCGTCGAGCAAAATCTGCGTGCGTGTCAGGATCGGGCCGACGCGCGAGTGCAGGTCTCCCACCATTTTGTTCACGGATTCGGTGGTCTTCTTCAATTGCAGGAACATCACGATCAGGATGGTCGTCTGCACCAGCAGCGCGATCGCCGCCGCAAGAATGAAAACCTGCATCGTTATTTGCATACACACCCGACCCTCTCCGCAACTTCAGCGGAAAAACCCATGCCACCCCTGGAACGCCTCAGGACTTCGATTCGCGCAGAAACGCTTCGCGGCCCGCATCCACCGCCGCCGACAGCGACTCCCGCTTTTTCGAAGCGACATCTTTCCCGCGCTCGATCAACTCATCCGCCCGCTCCCGCAGCTCTTTCGCCTTTTTCTGAGCAAATTCCCGCCCGTCGTCCGCGCGCTTCGCCAAGTACTCGCGTGTGTCTTCGCCGGATTTCGGCGCAAACAAAACTCCCATCAGTGCGCCCACTCCAAGTCCCACCAGAAAGTAACTAACCTTGCTTCCAACGTTGTCAGCCATAATCGCCTCCACGCAACGAACGTAGCACACGCCTGTGAACGCCGCAATATACCCTAACCCCTAATCTTGCCACTTACCGGTTATGGCGTATCTTGGTGCAGCGACAAATGTTGCACTATTTTCTCTGCCATTTTTCGCGGCAGCATCCGGCTCAATTCTTCCGCGCTGGCCTTCTTTAGATTCGCGACACTCCCATACCGCTGCAGCAATCTCTGCGAGGTTCGCGGCCCAATCCCGGGAATTTCCAATAGCGCGGTATGTGTTTGCCGCGCTCCCCGGCGCTGACGGTGAAAGCCCACGGCAAACCTGTGCGTCTCATCCCGAATCTGCTGAATCAGGTGCAGCACCGGTGAGTGCCGCTCCAGAATCACCGGTTCTTCTTCCTGCCCAAGGATATAGAGAATTTCTTCCTTTTTCGCGATGCTCGCCATCTGCTGATTGATGATTTGCAAGGACTCCAGCGCCTGCGCCGCCGCATGCAATTGCCCCAGACCTCCATCAATCAAAATCAGTCCGGGCAACGCCTTCTTCTCTTCTTGAAGCCGCCGGTACCGCCGCACCACCGCTTCATACATGCTGGCGAAATCGTCGTTCTGCGCGCGCTCGCGTCCTCCGGGGACCTCATCGCCTCGAATGATGAATTTCCGGTAGTCCGACTTCTTCATTCGTCCGTTTTCCCAGACAACCATGGACGCCACCGTGTCCGTCCCTTGGATGTGTGAAATGTCGAAGCTCTCAATGCGCTTCACTTCCTCAGGCAAGTTCAATGCAGACTGCAGCGCTTCGCCGATGGCTTTCGATGTCGGCTTCAGTACTCGGAACCTCTGCTCGAAAATATGCTTGGCGTTATTTTCCGCCAGGTCCAGAAACGCACGCTTGCTCCCCCTCTGCGGCGTAAAAATCTCCACTTTGTGTCCCGCCCGCTCGCTTAGCAGTTCCCCCAGCACCGCGTGATCCTCGAAATCGATGGGCACGTGAATCATCTTCGGCAGGTATTCCGCCTCCAGATAAAGCTGCTTCAAGAGTGAGGGGACGAATTCGTGCGGATCGAACTCTTCCAGTTCCTCCCAGAAAAATTCGCGCCGGTCAACCACGCGCCCCGCGCGCAAGTGAAACAGATTCGCCGCCACCAGCGGCGGCTCGGCATAATACGCCAGCACATCCGTATCGTCGCCCTGCGCCGAAGCGATCCTCTGCCGCTCCTCAATATCATCCAGCGTGCGCAGCAGATCGCGATACGACGCCGCCTCCTCAAAGCGTTCGCTCTCCGCCGCAGCCAGCATCCGCTCCTCGATGCTCTTCATCAGGTCTTGGCGCCGGCCTTCCAAAAACATTCGCGCGTCGCGCACCGCCTCCGCATATCGCGCATCCGTGGTCAATCCCTCCGCACACGGCCCCAGGCAGCGGTGAATGTAATACTGCAGGCACGGCCGCGGATGAATCTTCGTCAGGTCCACGTAACACGATGGCACCAGAAACCGCTTGTGAATGAAGTGCAGAATGCGCCGCGCCAGGCTCGCCGGAAAATACGGCCCGAAATAGAGCGAGCCGTCTTTTTTCACCCGCCGCGTGAAATAAACCCGAGGATATTTTTCGTAAAGCGTCAGCTTGATGTACGGGTACGACTTGTCGTCCCGCAGCATGACGTTGAACTTTGGCTTGTACTGCTTGATGAGGTTGTTTTCGAGCGCCAACGCCTCGCGCTCGTTTTCCACCAGAATCGTCTCCAGGTCCGCGATCTCCCTCGCCAGCGAACCAGTTTTCGCATCCACCCATCGCGATTCCAGAAAATACGATCGCACCCGGTTCCGCAGCGAGCGCGCCTTCCCGACGTACACCACCTTCCCCGCCGCGTCCTTGAACAGATACACTCCCGGCGATTCGGGGAGCAACGCTGCTTTTTCGCGGGGTTCCATGGAATTGCTGCGGCGCGGCCACAGCTTTCAGCCGCCTCTTTCATCTTACGGTGATTTCACGCCGAAAGAGAAACACCTTCCCCGCGCGCCGGTCCAATTGGACCTGACGCTGGGCCACCGGATCCGTTTCCCACCGCCTGATTTCCCTCACCTATCGTCGCCCAAGCAAGGAAACTGGAGATAAGTGGCGGGTGTTCAATAAGAGACATATGCGGCCTTTCACCCTCTGATACCCTGCGAATAATTGAGCGGTTATGCAAGCGTTAGGTGATATGCTGCAGGCACCTCGGCGACGCAAGCCAATCAGGGCGTCGGTTTCAACGCAAACCGGGCACTGATCATCCTTCGCTGCTTCCGATACCGCCCCCAGCCAAGCCTCAGTGGAAACGAGTTCAAAATGCGGCGTCGCGCGAGAGCATTCTTGTCAGGCACGGGGATGGTTTTCGGCAGATCCTTTTTCCCTCTGTTTGCCATCGCAATTATTACAGGCGCGGCGCTTTGGGGACCTTGGGTTAGCCTCGGTGTCACAGTCATCGCGATAGCGGCAGCCCTGAGGTCCCTGTGATTCCAGAGGCCCGCAGTGCCCCAGTCACGGTGGAGTCGAAACCCTGGCGCCTTCTCTCCCATCCGCAAGACTGGCACTGCATCGTCTTTCACTTCATCTGCCTTACCGCCTATTCCTGCTCGTTCTGGTTCTACCTTCATCCCAAAGTAGCCGGCATCACCGGCCCGTGGACCCGCACAGCCTTTGTGCTGGCTTCGGCCCTGGTGCTGGGCTGGATTTCCGGGATCGATGTCGGCGTCAACTTCCACAACCATTCCCACCGGCCGATCTTCACCTCGCCATTTCTCAATCGCTGGTTCGGTCGGATGTGGACATTCTCGGGCGGTTGGCCTTCATTCTTCTGGGAGTACTGCCACGTCACCATTCACCATGCCAGATTGTTGGCCACTGACGATTGGACTCTGCCCAAACACACGGCTGACGGTAAATTTGAAAACTTTCAACGATACCTGTTCACGCACTGGCCCTGGCGCATCTCGATACGTCTCTGGAAGGATCTGACCGCGCGCGAACCCCTCCGTCGCCGGTCGCTGCGTGAACTCGCCATCTTCCTTGCACTGTGGTCAATTCCCTTCTGGATCGACCCGGTAATGGCTTTGTGTCTCTGGGTGCTGCCCCACTGGATCGCTAACGCCTTCGTGATGAACTCGGGAATGTATGTTCAGCATGCAGGCTGCGTCCCGAAGACTTCCGCACAGCCGGTAAGCCACTCCACCGTCTTTGTATCGAACATGTTCAATCTCACCATGTTCAATATTGGCTTTCACTCCGAGCATCATGACTATCCCAGGATCCACTGGTCGGAACTCCCCCAACTGCACGAGCGCCTCAAGCAGGACCTGATTGATGGCGGGGCGCACGTGGTTCCCTTCGGGAATTACCGCGCCGCTTTCTTGTTGGCCGGTGACGATGCACGCCAAAAAGGCTTCGCGGCGCAGGACCCCAGATACAAAAGCAGCCGGTAGCAGGGTAGATTGGCCTAGCGACTCAACCTGGCATAAACTGAATCGAGTAAGGGGGGATCCAGTTGGGTCATATGCAATTCCTGCGAAACATCGCAAGTCTATCCTTTTGCATCCTTGCTGCCTGCGCCTCCCCCGCGCGCTCGCAAGATCCGCCCGCCAGCGCCCCGCCTCCCAGCCAACCGCAACCAAAGCCAAAGAAGAACGTAGATTCAGCGGTGAGTTCTGCTCCAGACCAGCCCCAGTGGGATCCGTTGCGAGCGGAAAAAGACCTCGATGTCGGCAAATACTACATGAAGAGGGGTGACGTAGACGCCGCGATCGACCGCTTCGAGGACGCCACACTCGCGAAACCCGGCTACGCGATTCCCTTCCTTTATCTGGGCGAAGCCTACGAAAAAAAGGGCAAGAAGAAGCCCGCCGTGAAGGCCTATCAGCGCTACCTGGATCTCTATCCGCATGCGGAAGACGGCGACAAAATCCGCAAAAAAATCGAAAAGCTAAACAAAGAAATCGACAAGGAAAAAACCAAAATGTAGCGGCCCCGATCCGGTCGGGGCCAAGCCGGCGTATCCTACCGCGCCAACTGGTCCAAAAACTTCCTCGCCGCCCGGAAATGCTCGTAGCGCTTTTCCTCCGCTCGGAATTCCGGCGAATGTGAAATCAGGCTGCACCCCGACCGACGCGTCGGGTGCTTCACATGCAACATCTCGTGATACAGCACGTACTCCACAACAAATTGCGGCACGCCCGGGCGATCCATCCGCCGGTTCAGCACGATCTGGTTCGGCCCGGGATCATAACAACCAAACTGTCTTCGCCACCCGCGGCTGCTCCACGCAATGTGCGGCTGCTCAAGTTTCCGCGAAAAGTATTTCTCGTTGAGTTGCTCGAAGAGCGCGGCCAGATCGTGATGTTCTCCTTGTGGAGAGGCCTGCGCCGGACGCACCCGCCGGCGGCGAAGATGATTGATCCGGCTCCGCGTCCGGTCCGAACGCGCGTACTCCAAATACGGCCGCACCAACGCCCGCGAAGGCCGTCGTCGAAACACCCGCGCCAGCAGTAGCGCTGCCGCCCCCTCCAGCACCCCTTGGGGCGCGCGCCGCAAAAGATCGGAGAAGCGCACGTAGCAGACGTCGCCTCGCCGCCGCAACGTAATCACCAGGCTGCTGTACGCGTAAAACTCCACATGGAAATGGGGCGGCCGCCCCTCGCAGCCAATCCGCGTGAACATCCGCTGAAACAGCGCTTCTCCGCCTGGAACGTGGGACCCAACTTTGCCGCGCGGACTCAATGCTTGCGCCTCAATTCTTTCGCCGCACCGGCGGTGGCGCCGCCTTCTTCTTCGCTGTTTCCGCTTCCCTCAGCGCGTCCTCCGTGCCTTCCACGGCATCCTCGAGGTTGTCCTTATAAACCTCCAACTCGGGGCCGCTCGCGGAATATTTCTTCAAGGTCTCCAGAAAGCCCTTGGACTTCGTCGCCATCAGGTCAATCCCCTGCCGGATGTTGTCCTGCTTCTCCAGGCCAAGTTGGATCAGGTCGGCCGCGTCGTCCACGCACCCGATGTACGAATTCATCAAATAGTTCAGCATTTCCGTGTGTTTGTTTGACGATGGATGCTCCAGTTCGTACTGGAATTTGGTAAGGCGATCCTCCGCAAAAGTAAGAAACAGCTTGATGCGATCGTTGGTGGTCTCTGCATCGCGAATCTTCCCCGCTTCCACGGAAGAGAGGTAGTCCTTGTCCGGCCGCTGTGCGAGCGTGCCACCAGGCGATGCGCAAGAAATTACGAAGCCCAATAATGCCGAAAACGCCGTAATGAAAAATCTCTGTTTCATGGTTTCACTTCAGCCTTCGGGGGCGCTTTCTCCGGATCCTTGCTGCGCCGGGGAAACAGCAGATGGATCAAGCCATCGTCCACTTCGATCAAATCCTTGCGCACAATCTCCAGCGGTGGACGAAACTCTTCCGGCGCCACAAGCAACGTATCTTCCACCTCGCGTATGCCCTGCCGCACTTCCATCTCCAACTGCCGGTAACCGCCCGGATGGCGATCCGCATCCGGCTGCTGTTTCTTCAGAAGCTCGAATGCCTGCCGGACGTTGTCCCGGTATTTCTCAAAAATCAGTCCCACCGAAACGTAGTCGTGCGCCTTGCTCGCTTGCACGGCCGCATCAAATTCCAGGGCGCCGAGTTTCTGCAGCTCTTTGATTTTACCGCCGGCGTGGCTTTCCCGATCGAATTGCTCTTGCAGTTCTTTCAGTTTGTCTGTCGTTGCAAAAGCCCCGGTGCACGCAAGAATTGCGGCAGACATCAAGATAGCCAACCGGCCGCTCCGTCGGCGAAACCGGTCATTTCTTCTTCTCGGCCCGTTTTTCGAGGACATGAATCCGCTGGTTCGCCTGCCAAACCTGGTCCGGATGCTGGTTCTGGTCCAGGTCCAGAAATTTTCGATACGCATCCAGGGCGGGTTGAACCTGATTGAGTTTATCGTAACAAAGCGCGCGAATAAACCATACGCCCGCATTCGGCTTTTCCATCTTCTCAACTACATCGTAGCCTGCGAGCGCCGCCGCGTAATTGCCGCTTTTGTAAAAAGTCGCCGTCAAGTCCTTCCAGTAAACCAGGTTGCTTTTATCCAGTTGAACCGCAATCTTCAGTTCGCTTTCCGCACCGGCAAAATCATGCTTTTCCAGGTACAGCCGCCCCAGCCCGCCGTGGAGTTGCGCATCCCGCGGCGCAAGCGCGATCGCCTGCTTCAGAGTGGCGATGGCGTCTTCGAATTTATTTTGCCCGATTAAAATGTCGGCTCGAAGCCGAAGCGCGTCGAGCGCCTGCACCTGGCCACCCGGCGACTTTTCCGCTTCCGCCGATGCTTCTTCAAACTGTTTGTTGGCCACCAGCAATTGCACAAGTCGCGCCCGCGCCGTCGCATCCTGTGGCGCGGCCGCGAGGTAATTTCGGTAGGCCGCGATGGCTTCGGGCTTGTCTTGCGCATCAAGGCTCAGCGCCAACCCCCGCAGAGCCGGCGTGAACTTTGCCTGAAGTTCGAGCACCATCCGAAACTTTTTTTCCGCTTCCGCCGGCTTTTTCAGTTGCAGGTACACTTCGCCCAAATGAGTCAGCGCCTCAGCATCGCCGGTATTTAAATGCGAAGCGGACTCAAACGATTCGGCGGCTCCGGCCAGGTCTCCGGAGCGTTCCTGCGCCACTCCCAAAAGGAAACGTGGCCGGCTCTGGCTGGGTAGCAGCTCGATCGCCCTGCGCAGCGGCGTCACAGCCGCCGAGGGATCTTTCTCCAGAAGCAAAATGCCGAGGTTGAGTTGCGCCTCCGCCATCTTCGGCTCCAGCGCAATGCAGCGCTCGTATTCCGCGCGAGCCTCCTCCGTTCGATTCAACCCCGTATACGCGTACGCCAGCTGGAAATGCGCAAACGCCACTTCCGGTTTTTCCGCCAGGAATTTCTGTAAAGGAGGGATGGCCGCTTCGAAATTATTTTTGTCGAGATCCGCCTGCGCCTCGTCCAGTAGATCGTTCAGTGGATTCTGCACCTTTTGCGCTTTGCCTTTTGGGAGCTTGCTGGAGGGATTCTGCGATTGTCGGAATTCCGTCGCGGATAGCGCCGGGGGTACAACCGCGGAAACCAAAACAAGAAACGCAGCCGGCACTCTTCGCTTCAGTCGGTCTGGCATCACGGCTCCCGTGAATTGGGCTTGCTGCTTTCTGGTCGCCCGCCCGTCGAGACATCGTCCGCCCCGCCGCCATTGCCCGGCCGCTTTGCCGCGCCGTTCCCGTTCGCAAGCGCCTTCGCCAGGAAGCGCCCGGTGTGCGATTGCGCATTTCGCGCCACCTGCTCCGGCGTTCCCGTCGCGATAATTTTACCGCCCTGGTCTCCGCCCTCCGGCCCCATGTCAATCAGCCAATCGGCGGACTTGATCACATCCAGATTGTGCTCGATCACCAGCAGCGACGCCCCCGATTCCAGCAGCCTCCGGAACGCCCCAAGCAATTTCGCAATATCATCGAAGTGCAGCCCCGTCGTCGGCTCGTCCAGAATATAGAGAATGCCCTGATTCTCCGACCGAGTCAGATGCGCCGCCAGCTTCAAGCGTTGCGCCTCGCCGCCAGAGAGCGTCGTGGCCGACTGCCCCAGCCGCAAATAGCCCAGGCCAATCTCGTTCAGCACACGCAGCTTCGAAACCACCTTCGGCACGTTCACGAAAAACGCCAGCGCCTCCCGCACCGTCATCTCCAGCACGTCGTGCACATTTTTCCCGTGGTAACGCACCTCAAGGATGCTCGATTTGAATCGCTGCCCGCGGCACTCCTCGCAAATCAGTTCCACGTCAGCCAGGAACTGCATCTCCACGGTCACCGTTCCGTCGCCCTGGCATGTTTCGCACCGCCCTCCCGGCACGTTAAACGAAAAATGCCCCGCGGCATACCCGCGCCGCTTGGCGTCCGGCGTCTCGGCAAAAACATCGCGGATCGCGTCGAACGCCTTCATGTACGTCGCCGGATTCGACCGCGGAGTGCGCCCAACCGGCGATTGATCCACGATAATCACTTCCGTTATCTGCTCGTCGCCGTCCAGCCAGTCGCAAAACTCCTTGATGCTGGCGCTGTTGCGCTTCGCCAGCAGCGCGCGGTAAAGCACATTGTGCACCAGCGTGGATTTTCCGGAACCACTCACGCCGGTCACCACCGTCAGCGTCCCCAGCGGCAACATCAGATCCACATTTTGGAGATTGTGCAGCGTCGCCCCGTGAAGCCGCAGGAATTTTCCCGTCGGCTTGTGCCGCGTAGCGGGAACGGGAATGCGTGACTCCCCGCTGAGATATTTCCCGGTTATCGATTTCGGATCCTTCAGGATTTCTTCGTACGTCCCCGAAAACAGGAGTTTCCCGCCCAACTCCCCCGCTCCCGGCCCCAGATCAATCACCCGGTCCGCCGCCTGAATCGTGTCTGGGTCGTGCTCCACCACCAGCACCGTGTTGCCGAGATCGCGCAGCGATTTCAGGATGTCGATCAACCGCTGCGTGTCCCGAGGATGCAGTCCAATCGAAGGCTCGTCTAACACGTACATCGCGCCGACCAGGTGCGAGCCCAGCGACGTCGCTAATTGAATGCGTTGCGATTCCCCACCCGAAAGCGTCGATGTAAGGCGGTCCAATGTCAGGTAGTCGAGTCCGACCTCATCCAGAAATTGCAATCGCGTCCGGATCTCCTCCAAAATCTTGTCCGCGATCTTCCCCTGCGCCTCCGTCAGCTTCAGCTCTGCAAAAAAGACCCGCGCGTCCTTCACCGTCAGTTTGCAAAGGTCGGTGATCGATTGCCCCGTAATCCGCACCGCCCGCGCCTCTGCCCGCAGCCGCGTCCCCCCGCAATCCGGGCAGGTCGCATATCCGCGATACCGGCTCAAAAATACCCGCACGTGCAGTTTGTATTTCTTTCGCTCCAGCCAGGCGAAAAACCCCTTCACGCCCTCGAAATCGTTTTCCGGATCGCCTTCCAGAACCAGCCGCCGCTGCTCCGCCGTAAGCTGTCTCCACGCAACGTTCGTCGGAACGCCTCGGATTTTGGCCCATTTCTTCGCTTCTTGCAGCAGGACGCGGTATTTCGGCTTCGTCCACGGCTCGATCGCGCCGTCATCCAGCGATTTGCTCGGGTCCGGCACCACCAGGTTCAAATCAAAATCGATTGTGTTGCCAAATCCCTGGCAGCGCGGGCACGCGCCATAAGGGTTGTTGAACGAAAACAGCCGCGGCTCCGGCTCCTGATACAGCGTCCCATCGTTTTTGCATTCGAACCGCTCGTTAAATGCCAGCCGCTCGGCCGGATTTCCGTCGCCGTCCGCCACAAATTCCAGAATCGCCTCCCCGCCCTCGCGGTAACAAATTTCGATGGAGTCCACCAGCCTCGACCGCGATTCCGGATTCACCGCCAGCCGGTCCACCAGCACCCAAACCGGCTTTGTAAAATTCACATCCAGCAAACTTTCCGGAGAGGAAAACTCATGCACGCGCCC
>DATHMM010000086.1:0-37326 GCA_035487095.1 Candidatus Sulfotelmatobacter sp. | reverse complement strand
TGCCGGCTGTGAGCGCGCCGGCGGAGAAGAAGTAAGGATGAACGTGTTGCGTACAATTTCGGGAACCGCGCTTCTCTTGCTCACTGCTGTTGCGGCCAGCGCGCAGATGATTCCGGACAACGTTGGCCAGTCCTCGAAAGGATTGCCGCCGGCGCTGGTGAACGTGAGATTTGATCCGCAACTGAACGCGCAGATCCCGGCCGACGCTTCTTTTGTGGATGAAATGGGCGCACCGGTGACTCTTGGCCAATATTTTGGCAAGCGGCCGGTGGTACTGGTGTTCGCGTACTACACGTGCCCGATGCTGTGCAGCCAGGTGGAGCAGGCGGTGGTCGGGACGCTGAAGATGCTTTCGTTCAATCCGGGGACGGATTACGACGTGGTGTTCGTCAGCTTTGACACCGCCGATACGCCGGATACGGCGGTGAAGAAGAAGCACGAGGCGCTGCGGACGTTTGCGCGGCCGACAACCGACGGTGGCTGGCATTTCCTGACGGGGACGCGCGAGTCGATTGATGCGGTGACGAAGGCGGCGAATTTCAGCTACAGCTACGACGAGCAGAGCAAATCCTACGCGCATGCGAGCGGGATTCTGCTGCTGACACCGGATGGAAGAATATCGCGTTATTTTTTCGGAGTGGATTACCCGGCGAACCACGTGCGGCTGGGGCTTGTGGATGCATCGGCCGGGAAAATCGGGACGCCGGTGGATCACCTGCTGCTGTTCTGTTACCAGTATGACCCGACGAAGGCGCGGTACAGCGCTACGATACTGACGGTGATCCGCATGGGCGGGGTGGTTACGCTGTTCTGCATGGTGCTGGGGTTCGTGATTTTCCGGCGCCGCGACCGTCGCAACGAGCATTCGCATCAGGATATGCCGACGCAAGGAGCACACTAGAGCCGTGCAGTCACCGCTTCCAACATTTCCAGACCAAGCGTCCAATTTCGCGGGCAACGTCGATGCGTTGTTCTCGTTCATCCTGATGACCACGCTGTTTTTCGCGGTGCTGGTGACAGTGCTGATTATTTTCGCGGCGTTCAAGTTCCGGCGGCGGAGCGAAAAGGAAGTGGGCGACGACGTCCACGGAAACAACGCGCTGGAAGTCGGATGGACACTGATACCGACAATCATCGCCATCGGGATATTCGCATGGGGCGCGGCGATTTACGTTAATTACCGGATCGCGCCGAAAGACACGCTGGACATTTATGCCGTCGGTAAGCAGTGGATGTGGAAGCTGCAGCAGCCGAACGGCCGCAAGGAGATCAACGAACTGCACATTCCGCTGAACCGGGACGTGAAGCTGATCCTGGGCAGCGAAGACGTGATCCACAATTTTTATGTGCCGGCATTCCGGGTGAAGATGGACGTAGTGCCGGGGCGGTACAATACGATGTGGTTCCGGCCGATCAAGACCGGCAAGTACCACTTTTTCTGCTCGCAATATTGCGGCACGAATCACGCGGTAATGGGCGGATGGGTGACGGTGATGGACCCGGCGGAATACGCGGCTTGGCTTTCCGGGGAGAGCGGTGACGTGAATCCGGCAGCGGCGGGCGAACGGCTGTTCACGCAGTTTGCCTGCAATACGTGCCACCTGGCGAATGGGACGGGGCGCGCGCCGTCGCTGAACGGCGTATTCGGCGCAAACGTGCTTCTTGCGGACGGCTCAACAGTTGTTGCCGACGAAGCGTATATCCGCGAATCGATTCTTCAGCCGAAGGCAAAAATCGTAGCCGGGTATCAGCCCGTAATGCCTACGTTTCAAGGACTGGTGACGGAAGAGCAGATCCTGAACCTGACGGCATATATCAAGTCTCTGCAGTCGCAGCCGGTGCCGGCGAAGGGCGCGGGTATTGCGCCGTCATCAGCGGGGAAGAAATAGTATGAGAGAGCAAACCACGGGTCCGGCGCCGCAACTGCCGGAAAAGCACTACCTGAATGCCACGTATGGGATCCGTTCGTGGCTGCTGACCACGGACCACAAGCGGATTGCGCTCCTCTATCTTGCGTCGGTGACGTTCTTCTTTTTCGTCGGCGGATTCTTCGCGATGATGATCCGCCTGCACCTGCTCACGCCAAGCGGATTGCTGCTCACGCCGGATCAATACAATCGCATGTTCACGATGCACGGCGTGGCGATGGTTTTCTTCTTCCTGATTCCCTCGATTCCGGCGGTGATGGGGAATTTCCTGATCCCGTTGATGATCGGGGCGAAGGACCTGGCATTCCCGAAAATCAACCTGCTGAGCTGGTACGTGTACGTCGTTGGGGGAATGTTCACGCTGTGGGCGATGATCAACGGCGGGCTGGACACCGGGTGGACGTTCTACACGCCGCTGAGCACGGTATATTCGAATTCGGCCGTGGCGCCGGCGGTGGTCGGCGTATTCATCACGGGATTTTCGTCGATCCTGACCGGTTTGAATTTTCTGGTAACAGTGCACACGATGCGCGCGCCCGGAATGACGTGGTTCCGGCTGCCGCTGTTTGTGTGGGCGCACTATGCGACATCGATCGTGATGATCCTGGGGACGCCGGTGATTGCGATCACCCTCGGACTGGCGGCAATGGAGCGGGTGTTTGGCCTGGGATTCTTCAATCCGGCGATGGGCGGGGATCCGATTCTGTTCCAGCACTTGTTCTGGTTCTACTCGCATCCGGCGGTTTACATCATGATTTTGCCGGCGATGGGAGTGATCAGCGAATTGATTCCGACATTCGCGCGCAAGCGGCTGTTCGGGTACCACTTTGTGGCCGCGGCCAGCCTGGCGATCGCGGTGATCGGCTTCCTGGTCTGGACGCACCACATGTTCCTCACAGGACAGTCCACGTATGCGGCGGTGGCCTTTTCGTTCCTGACGTTCATTGTGGCAATACCCTCGGCAATCAAGACGTTTAACTGGACGGCAACGCTGTTTGGCGGGTCGATCTCGTTCGATACCCCGATGTTGTACGCGTTCGGTTTTCTGGGGCTGTTCCTGGTCGGCGGATTGACGGGATTGTTCCTGGGTGCCCTGGGCGTGGACATCAACATTCACGACACCTACTTCGTTGTGGCGCACTTCCACTACATCATGGTGGGCGGCGCGGTGATGGGCTATTTGGGAGGGCTGCATTTCTGGTGGCCGAAGATAACCGGACGCATGTATCCGGAGTGGCTGGCGCGGATTGCGGCATTTACTCTGTTCATCGGATTCAATTTCACCTTTTTCCCGCAGTTTATTCTGGGAATCATGGGCATGCCGCGGCGGTATCACACGTACCCGCCGGAATTTCAGATTTACAACGTGATGTCCACGGCGGGGGCTTCGATTCTCGCGATCGGCTACCTGCTGCCGATGGTGTACCTGACCTGGGCTGCGTTTTACGGAAAAGTGGCGGGAGACAATCCGTGGCCTGCGACTGGTCTGGAGTGGAAGACGCAATCGCCTCCGCTTACCGAGAATTTCGATGTAACACCGGTTGTGACGTGGGAAGCTTACGACTTCCACAACCGGCCGGACCTGGGGCTTGATGTTCCCGCGGGGAAGGGTTCGCCGGTGGTGGCACCGGCCCACGGGGACGACTGAAGGATGGCTGGGCCGCGGCCCGGAGACAGGCGAGCGGTTGGCGCCTGAAACTGACGGTTAAGAGGAGTGCGGAGTGCATCGCACCGGAGCATTGTACGGGCAGTTCAAGACGCTGGAGCAGCAGAAAGATACTGCCACGCTCGGCATGTGGATTTTTTTGGTCACCGAAGTGATGTTCTTCGGCGGGATCATGCTGGCGTATACGATCAACCGGCACACGTATTTCCACGCGTTTGCGATGGGCAGCAACACGCTGAGCCTGGGGCTGGGCGGATTCAACACCGTGGTGCTGCTGGCGAGCAGCTTCACGATGGCGATGGCAGTGTGGTCTTCGCAGACGAGCCGCAAGAGACTGATCACCCTGTTCCTGAGCTTGACGATTCTTCTGGGCTTCGTGTTTTTTGGCGTGAAGTACGTGGAGTACGCGCAGAAGTTCCATCATCACCTGGTTCCGGGCAAGAACTTCGATATTTTCTACTGCGTGAACAATCCAACCAAGTGCGAAGACATTGACGCGGCTGACATGGCGAAGGAAAAGGAAGAGCTCGAGGTCGCGGCAAAGGCGGATCCCGATCTGAACGCGCACGCCCAACTTTATTATTCCGCATATTTCGGAATGACGGGGCTGCACGCGCTGCACATGGTGATCGGGGCGGGATTGTTGTTCTGGTTGTTGAAGGAATCCGTCGCCGGGAAATTTAACGCGGAGTGGAATAACCCGGTGGATATTGTGGGGTTGTACTGGCACTTCGTGGACATTGTGTGGATTTATCTGTTTCCGCTGTTATATCTGATCGACCGGCACAAGTAGGGGAGCGACGCGTGTCTGAACACGAACATACGGAACATATTGTTTCGCCCGGGATGTACTTGGTCATCATTTCGACGCTGCTGGCGCTAACCGGCATAACCGTATTTGCGGCGTTCGTTGATCTGGGAAGATTCAATATCGTGGTGGCGCTTTTGATTGCGACCGTGAAAGCCACGCTGGTGGTCCTGATTTTCATGCACGCGAAGTACGCGCCGGAGCGGACCAAGCTGGTGATCATCGCGGGAATTTTCTGGCTGGCGCTGCTTTTGTTTTTGACGCTGAGCGATTACGCTTCTCGTGTGGATTATCGCGGTGTGCGCTACCCGATGACGCAGGTTATTTCCCACACGATCGAGCATCGAGGCTGAGGGCGAGATCACCTGGTCGTTCACAGAAAGAATTAAGAAGGAGAGGAGGCCAGATGGCCTCCTTTTTTGTTGGTAGCAAGTTTGTCCCAATGAAAGGGACGCAGACTCACCTTCGCCCGTTGCTCAGATGCAATTCTCAGTTGTTTTGGGAGTGAACCACTTTAGAAGGCGACAGAGTTGGAGGGGTGGAAAAAGTGAGGGGAAGTGCGAGCCGGCCCAGCCCTCAATCCCCTAAAGGGATCCTCGGCTCGCCTCCCCCACGCGTGTCTAAAGTGCAACCGGCTTACCATTCATAAGTCATTTAATTTCAACACATTAAAGTCTGGGGGCGGGTAAAAAAGCACTACCCCCGGGGAAATTTTTACTCTGGGAATTGGGTGAGCCCTGGCCAGCGGCAAAGGTTTTCCTGGGTTCGCGTGCGGCCGGCGGGTCAACTTGACCGCTGCTCACGCGAGTTGCTATGTTGAAAGACTATGCTGGGCTCAGTGTACCTACTGAGCGCCAGGGCTCCTGTGGAGGGAGCGCTTTCGAAATATGGGGATAACGAAATTGGTTGTGCGGGGCGCGCGGCAGCACAACCTGAAGAACATCAGCGTGGAGATTCCGCGAAATACGCTGACGGTGATTACCGGGCTATCGGGATCGGGCAAATCGTCGCTGGCGTTCGACACGATTTACGCCGAAGGGCAACGGCGTTATGTGGAATCGCTCTCTGCGTATGCGAGGCAATTCCTGGACCAGATGGAGCGGCCGGAAGTGGATGTGATTGAGGGGTTGTCACCTTCGATCGCCATCGAGCAGAAAACTACGACGCGTTCGCCGCGATCCACGGTGGGAACTATCACGGAAATTTACGATTACCTGCGCGTGGTGTATAGCGCGGTGGGAGTGCCGCACTGCCCGAATTGCGGAAAGCCAATCACGCGGCAATCCAGCGAACAGATCGTGCAGGCGATTTTGCACGGAGAGCTGTGCAAGGCCGACGACCGCATCATGATTCTGGCGCCGATCGTGCGCGGGAGGAAAGGCGCGTACCGGAAAGAGCTGGAGAAGTTGGCGCAGGATGGGTTCGTTCGCGTGCGAATCAACGGAGAGTTGCTGCCGCTGGACGAAACGCCGGTGCTCGACAAGCGGAAAAATCACACGATTGAAGTGGTGATTGACAGGCTGCTGGTGAAGCAGGGAGTGGCTTCGCGGCTGGAACAATCGATTGCGACGGCGCTGCGACTGGCGCAGGGACTCGTGACGGTGGCGGTGGTAGGCGGGAAGGAATACGTTTTTTCGGAAAAGCTGGCTTGCCCGGATTGCGGATTGTCGGTGCCGCAGCTTGAGCCGAGGTCGTTCAGCTTCAATTCACCCTATGGGGCTTGCCCGGCGTGCAACGGGTTGGGTTCGAAATATGATTTCGATCCTGCCAAGGTGATCGCGGACTGGACTCGACCGCTATTTGATGGGGGACTCGGGCCGGGGTCGGGGTCCGCCATTCTGAAACGGACGCTGGAGCTTGGCGCCTACGCCCATGGTTTTCACTTGGATACGCCATTCGAGAAATATCCGGCGAAGGTGCAGAACCTGCTGCTTTATGGATATCCGAATGGAGATACAAAAAAGGGGACTGGCGGACGTGCGGGTGCGGCCGAAAAAGGATTCCGGTTCCAGGGAATATTGAAATTTCTGGAGCGGAATTTCGAGGAGTCGAATTCGGACTCTTACCGCGAGTGGATGACGCAGTACATGTCGGCGACGCTCTGCAGCGCTTGCCATGGGAAGCGGTTGAGGCCGGAATCGCTGGCGGTGAAGCTGGGCGGATGGTCGATCGCGGATTTTACGGCACTGGCGATCAGCGACGCCCGGCCCGCGGTGGAGAAAATTCTGGGTGAACTGACGCCGCGGCATAAAGAAGTTGCGGGCAGGCCGTTGAGCGAGATCGGGGAGCGGCTGGATTTTCTGCTGGCCGTGGGACTGGGCTACTTGAGCCTGGACCGCTCGGCGGCGACGCTCTCCGGTGGCGAGGCGCAGCGGATACGGCTTGCGACGCAGATCGGGTCGCGCTTGCGCGGCGTGCTGTATGTGCTGGATGAACCGTCGATTGGATTGCACGCGCGGGACAACGACCGGCTGCTGCATTCGCTGGAACAGTTGCGAAACCTGGGCAACACGGTGCTGGTTGTGGAGCACGACGAAGATACGATTCGGCGCGCGGATTTTGTGGTGGACCTGGGGCCGGGGGCGGGTAACGCCGGCGGCTACCTGGTTGCGCAGGGGAAGCCCGCGGAGATTGCGGCTTCGGCCGAGTCACTGACGGGGCAGTATCTGTCGGGGAAGGCGCAGATCGCAGTGCCGGCAAAGCGGCGTAGCCCGAACGGGAAAGCGATTCAGATTCTCGGGGCGCACGCAAACAATTTGAAGGATGTGGATGTTTCGGTACCGCTGGGGCTGCTTACGGTGGTGACTGGAGTTTCGGGGTCGGGCAAATCCACGCTGGTGAACGATATTCTTTACCGCGTGCTGGCGCAGAAACTGTACCGCTCGATGGAACAACCCGGAGCGCACCGGATGCTGCTGGGCGTGGAGCACATCGACAAGGTGATTGAGATCGACCAGGCGCCGATCGGGCGGACGCCGCGATCGAATCCGGCGACGTATACGGGAGTGTTTGCGCCGATTCGTGAACTGTTTGCGATGCTGCCGGAGTCGCGGGAACGCGGCTACAAGCCGGGGCGATTCAGCTTCAACGTAAAGGGCGGGCGATGCGAAGCGTGCCAGGGAGAAGGATTGCGGCGCATCGAGATGAATTTTCTGCCGGACGTGTATGTAACGTGCGAGGTGTGCCGCGGCCGTCGGTACAACGCGGAAACGCTGGCAGTGCGTTACAAAGGACACAGCATTAATGACGTGCTGAACCTGCCGGCGAGCGATGCGCTGAAATTGCTCGAAAATATTCCGCAAATTCAGCAGAAGCTGGCGACGATTGTGGAAGTGGGGCTTGGGTACGTGCAACTCGGGCAATCGGCGACTACGCTTTCGGGCGGGGAGGCGCAACGGATCAAGCTGGCGCGTGAGCTTTCGAAAAGGCAGACAGGTAGGACGATGTATATCCTGGATGAGCCGACGACCGGGTTGCACTTCGACGACGTGCGGAAATTGCTGGATGTGCTGCAACGTCTGGTGGATTTGGGCAATACCGTGCTGATCATCGAGCACAATCTGGACGTGATCAAGCAGGCGGATTGGATTATTGATCTGGGGCCGGAAGGCGGGGCGGGCGGCGGCCGGATTGTGGTCCAGGGTACGCCGGAGCAGGTTGCCAAAACAAAAAAGTCCTACACCGGGCAGGCGCTGGCGCGGCACCTGGGATTGAATGGAGCGGGCGCGCACTTGGGCAATGGAAATCTGAAGGCATCGTGAGTCGCCGTGCAGCGTGCAGCGATTTTCGCCTTTTGCTTGCGCGGTGTGAGGGTTCCTCGTAGAGTGATGAGACCCGAATGAGCATTTACGACATCCAACCAATAACGCTTGGTGGCGCGGAGACCTATCCGATTGCAGACCGGTGGAGCAAAGTAAACGTGCGTGATTTTGCGCGGCCCTCGGGGAAAAATCCTTCCCTGAAGAAGTTCCTGGACGGGCTACCGGGAATTCTGGCCGGAAATGATTTGCGGGACGTGCTGGCCGCGATCCATCGGGCAAAGGCGCGGAAACGAGCTGTGCTGTGGGGCATCGGCGGTCACGTCATCAAGGTGGGCCTGGGGCCGCTACTGATTGAGTTGATGCGCACGGGATTTGTCAGTGGGTTGGCGATGAATGGCGCGGCGCTGATCCATGATTTTGAGATCGCGCTGGCCGGGCAAACATCGGAGGATGTGGACACCGCGCTGGGCGAAGGGAAATTCGGGATGGCCCAGGAAACGGGCCTGGGGATTAACGAAATCGCGAAGCTCGCCCACCGCATCCGGCTGGGGTATGGAGAAGCCGCGGGGCAATATCTGCACAGCGGCATTCTGGCCACGAAACACCTGGACGCGAGCGTGCTGGCCGCGGCTTATAAATTGAGGATTCCGGTGACCGTGCACCTGGCGATCGGAACGGATATTCCGCACATGCATCCGGCGGCGGAAGGAGCGGCGCTGGGGGCGGCGAGCTTTACGGATTTTCGGCTGTTCTGCGCGCTGGTGCAGGGTATGGATGGAGGCGGAGTTTACCTGAACTGGGGATCCGCCGTGATTCTGCCGGAAGTATTTTTGAAGGCGGTGTCCGTGGCTCGAAACGCGGGCGTGAAATTACAGCCGATTACCACGGCAAATTTCGATTTCATCCAGCATTACCGGCCGATGCAGAACGTGGTTAAGCGGCCGACGGCGGGGGCGAAGAAAGCCGGGGAGAATTCGAAAGGGATTGCGATTACGGGACATCACGAACTGCTGATGCCGCTGGTGGCGGCGGCGCTGGCGTCCGGGTGGCCGTCCGGGACGAGGCGCACGAAGTCATGAGCTGGGACGAGGAGAAGCCGCTGATTCCGGAGGAAGGCAAGCCCGATCCGCAGGAGTCCAGTTCGCCAACTGGATCGGCGCCAATCGAGGGCGAGCCGCTCACGGCTGGACCGGGCGAAAGCAATCTGCAAGGCGTTCCTGTCGAAGACCCTCATTATCCGCCCGTGAAGGTGTTCCCGGAAGATTTGCAGATCAGCTGGTCGTGGGTCCACTTTCTTGTGTTCCTGGCGTTTACGGTGATTTGCCTGGTGGTGGTGCCTTCCAGTTTCATGCTTTATTACGCGCCGCACAAAAGTATGACTGCGGAGCAAATGCAGCGATACATGCTATCCAAGCCGCAGGTGGCGATCGGGAGCACGATTGTCGTATACGCGGCGATTCTTTTTTTTCTTTACATCACGCTGGCGCTGTTGCGAGGGCAGCCATTCTGGCGGGGACTCGGGTGGCGAAAGATCCAGCCGAAAGAGCCCGGAATGCCCAAGGTGCCGATCGTTTATTTCCTCACGGGTTGCGGGCTCTCGCTGGTTGTGTTCGGGCTGACCGCGGTGATGAACCCGCCGGAGAACACGCCAATCGAGGAAGTGTTTAAGTTCAGGCAAACGGCGATGCTGTTTGTGGCAATGGCTGTGCTGGTGGCGCCGCTGGTGGAGGAGACGGTCTTTCGCGGCTACCTGTATCCCATGTTTGCGCGGTGGATGGGGGTGGGGCCGAGCATCATCCTCACCGGCGTGTTATTCGGCCTGATGCACGGTCCGCAACTGGGCGGGGCCAAGAGCCTGATCGCACTGCTGACGTTTGTGGGGATTGTATTCACCTATGTGCGATCGCGAACGGGGAGCGTGTTTGCGAGTTACCTGATGCACGTGGGCTACAACTCGCTGATCGGCCTGAGCCTGATTTTAGAAACTCACGGATTTACGAAGATGCCCACCGGCAAGTAGCAAATTCGCTTCACAGCCTAGATTCGATAAAATAATGAGAGAGGAAAAGCCAGGAAATGTACGTTGCGCAACCGATTGAATGGACAGAACGCGGCGTGGTGATGCTGGACCAGCGCAAGTTGCCCGCGGAAGAGGTCAGCTATACCTACACGGATTACCGGGAAGTGGCGAAGGCGATTCGGGAGATGGTGATTCGCGGGGCTCCGGCGATTGGCGTGGCCGCGGCGATGGGCGTGGCGCTGGGAGTGCAGAAATCAGCCGCTAAAACGATTGAAGAGCTCCAGGAAGAAATCCCGGTGATCTGCGAGACGCTTGCGAAGACTCGGCCGACCGCAGTGGACCTCTTCTGGGCGCTGGAGCGGATGAAGGCGCGATTTGCGGAATTGACGCGATCGCATGTGGACCTTGCGGGAATCCGGCAGGCGCTGATCCAGGAGGCCCAAGCGGTGCACGCAGAAAAAAAGACAATGGACGAGGCCATCGGGCGATATGGCGCGGAATTCATGCCCAAGGATGGGCAAGTGATGACGCAGTGCAACGCTGGGGCGCTCGCCACGGCCGGCATCGGAACGGCGTTGGGAGTGATTCGCGTTGCGTATCAGCAGGGGCGAAATTTGCACGTGCTGGTGCCGGAGACGCGGCCGTATCTGCAGGGAGCGCGATTGACGGCGTGGGAGTTGCACCGAGGTGGAATTCCGCTGACTGTAATCACGGACAACATGGTGGGGCATTTCTTGAAAACCGGGAAGGTGGGAGCAATCGTTACAGGAGCGGACCGCATCGCCGCCAATGGAGACACGGCAAACAAGATCGGGACGTATCAAATGGCGGTGCTGGCAAAAGAGAATAACGTGCCCTTCTATATTGCGGCGCCGATTTCGACTTTTGATTTGGCGATTCCGTCGGGCGAACAAATACCCATCGAGGAGCGGACCGCGGCGGAAGTGACGCATATCCAGGGCGTGCGGATTGCGCCGGCGGGCGTGGGGGCCGCGCACCCGGCATTTGACGTGACGCCAAATCGCTACATCGCCGCGATTTTTACCGAGCGTGGTGTTGCCAAGGCGCCGTACACGGAATCGCTACGGACTCTGGCGGATGCCGTGCCGGCCAAAGCGGCGAGTTAGCTTAGCGGAGCGGAAGATTAGTTCGATGTGAAGGGATCCCGCCGCATCAGACCGCGTGCCTTCCAATATCTTTGGCCTGGATTCCGCAAAGCCGAATGCTATAATCCGCCCCAGCCGGAAGGGGTTAGCTATGACCCGGCCACGCAAGCAAATCTGCGTCCTACTCCTGGTTTTGATCACGCCTTCGAAGGCTCTCCCCCAGACGTCAAGCAATAGTGTAACTGTCAGCGGCGTGGTGCTTACGGAAGGGAACAATCAACCGATTGAGCATGTGGCCGTACACCTCTGCGATGGCGGGGGCAATCTGCTGGAGCAAACAACCACCGCGCAAACCGGTGACTTCTATTTTCGCGGAATGAGGCGGGGACGCTACATCCTTACGTTTGAAGCAAATGGTTACCGCAGCACGGATTTCCAACTGGATTTGAGTTATGCCTCCGACAAAGGCATGACGATTTACATGAAGCCCCTTGCGAAGCAAGCCGCCGTGGGCCCCACAGGATCGACGGTTTCCGCTCATGAGTTATCCATGCCACAGGGCGCCCGGGAGTTGGTGGCTTCTGGAAAAAAGAAATTGTACGTGGATAAGAGACCGGACGCAGGGTTGCAGGATCTGCAGCACGCGGTGACCCAAGCGCCGAATTATTACGAGGCATATCGTGAAATAGCGATTGCCTACCTCACTATGGGCAAGGCCGACCAAGCGCGGGAAAACTTCCGCAAGTCGATCGAATTAAGCCACGATACTTATGGGGATGCCGATGTGGGCTTGGGAACACTCTTAGTGGAGAAGGGGGAAGCCGGCGAAGGGGAGAAGGCGATTCGGCGTGGCGTCGAGTTGAATCCCAACTCCTGGATGGGTTTTTACGAACTTGGCAAACTGGAGCTGGGCCGCGAGCAGTTGGATCCCGCGTTGAAATCGGCCGAGCGCGCGAAGGCTATTGCCCCGAATGCTGCCATCGTTTATCGCCTGCTGGCAAATATCCACATGCGGCAGAAGAACTATGAGGGGTTGCTGGGTGATCTGGATGCTTACATCAAGCTGGATCCCGACTCGCCTGCAGGTTCACGCGCTGCCCAGATGCGCCAACAGGTTGCTCAGGAAATTGCCAAACAAGGCTCGGCCTCTTCCGGAGAATCCAAGCCGCAGTAGTTTCCCATTCGAATTCTCGCGACGAGGCACCGTTTGCACAGGGAGCCGGATCGCGCTCCTGAGAGGCTTTGGGCGCAAAAAAAGAGGGCGGCTGATTGGCCGCCCTCTTTCTCCGCGTTTTCGCGGAGTGAGTTAGAAATTGAGCTTGGCCGTAATCTGGGCCATTCTCATATCGGTCGCTGCAGAAGCGAACGCACCGTAAGGAGAGGTCGGCGGCGCTTCCGTGAAGATGGTCCTCCCGAAATTCGAAGGTCCAAAGTTCGTTTGAGCATACGGCGTCCCATAATTCGCGTGGTTGAACCAATTGTAGGCGTTCAGCCCCAACTGGAAGACAACGCGCTCGGTAATTGTGAAGTTCTTGCGGATGCTCATGTCACCGCCGAGGTATCCCGGGCCGGTGAAGCCATTGCGGCCGACCGCACCAGTAAAGTTGTTTGTGGAAAATGGGTTTTGAAACTGGTAAGGCGCCCCTGGGTTTACGGCCGCCTGGCCAGGGAGGGTCGGATTTGGACCAGCTAGGATGCCGAAGCAGGGAGCCGCAACGCAAGCGCCCCCGTCGGAAAAGTTCCTCCTGGAGAACATGGGCTGCAAGAGGATCGCGGCACCAGGGTTCGTGGCGCCGCCTAGATTTTGACCGGTTAGGCCTGTGACTGTTGCAGTGTCATCAACACTGAACGGGAAGCCCGTGCGGTAGAACAAAGTGCCTGAGAGTTGCCAGCCACCAATGGCCATATTTTTGAGGCGGTCGGTGCTCTTGAATGGCAATGCATAGATATAGCTGCCGCTGATCTGATGGCGAGCGTCATAGTCGGCGGAGGCGTAGTTAGCCCGCAGATTATTCGGACTGATCTGGCCCAAGACGCTGTAGAAGATGCTCCACGGCGAGACTCCACCGTTTGAGGTTTCGTCAAATGCGTGCGAGTAGGTGTAGTTAAAGCGGCCGCTCAAACCATGCCAATTATGCTCCTCAAGAGAGATGGTCATCCCGTTGTAGTTGGAGACAGCCCCGCTTTGGAGGAAATTTACGCGGCCTACACGAGGATCCGTCGGCGCAAGAGGGAGCACTCCGAATCCGATCTGTCCGGGTCCCGCGAAACCGTTGCCGTAGTCGTCGTAAAACAACTCGGAAAAGCCGCGGTTGCCCACGTAGTTCACCATCAAAATGGTGTGCGGAGTCAGCATGCGTTGAACTTCCAGGTTCCATTCCACGTACTTTGGATTTTGAAGGTTGCGGCTCACGTCGTTCAGCGTCGGCGTAGTGGCGCAGCCCGCGGGAAGACCCGGAGTCGCCAGAAACGAGGTCAAACTGCCACCGGCAAAAAAGTTGCTGTTGAAGGCAGTGTTGCACTGTTGGACGGTCGACACACCGCTATTCGGGAATGCAGTTGTTGCCGGAGAATTCAGGTCCCAAGCCAGGTTTCCGCCCGGAACGTTCCAGAGGTTCACTTGAGGGAAGTTTGTGTCAATGGGGCTCAAAACGGTGCCCGGATAGAGATCGGCAAATAAGCCGACGCCGGTGCGAATCACGGTCTTGTCTCCCCAGGGGGTCCAAGCCAATCCGAACCGCGGTTGAAAGGCAACCAGTTCGTTACCGGGAATAATCGTTTTCAGTCCTGTCTGGAACGACTGGTTGTAGGGAACGTTTGCTCCGTGAATTAACTGGGTGAAGGGGTCAATGGGAAGCGAGGCGCAATTGTGCTGGCAGACGCCGCCGGAATTGCGGTCGGCCCGCAGGGCCAAGGTCAGCTTTAATTTTGGAGTCACCCGGAATTCGTCCTGGAAATAAAAACCCACGCTGTAGAATGCGACGGGCTGGACAGGGCTGATCGCAAAGTTAAAGTTCGTAAAGTTCCCAGAACCGCCAGTGAGCGTGTCGTTGGCCAGCCCGAGCAGTGTCGTGTTCACTGCCGGGAAAACAGCTACCGAAGACGCAGTGTGATCGCTAATGTCATCCCGCCGCCAATTCAAGCCCATTTTGAAGGAATGATTCCCCCGGTTGACGGAGAGGTCATCCACCAATCCCCACTGCGTCACGTTGCGGCCTTGTGGGAAGAGGAAGCCGCTGGCATACCCGCCATTCCCCGAGCCGAAACCGAGGTTCGATAAAGAGCCGTCAGAGAGGGCCAGGTTACCGGGGAAGAGGGCGAGCGCGGGAGACGACGGGGTTACGGAGCCAAAAATCGCCGAATACCACAGCACGGAGCCGATGAAATTATTCACGACCGTGGGATTAAAGACGTGCGTGTAGTTCAACTGGCCTTCGTTTTGAGGCTGGACGCTGAATGTGTCAAACGCGGGGTTGATGACATCGGTGTAGGTCGGCTGCGTGCCGCGATCAAACTTCATCCGGCCGAATACTTTGTCATTGTCGCTGAAGGAATAATCGATTCTGGCCGAGAGCAGCCACTCTTTATTTCCCGAGGGGGAGCTTTCCGTCCAGGACTGGGTGCATTGGTCGGCGGCGAGAAGTCCCGCCGCTGGAAGTCCGTTGGTGGAGCAACTGTTGGCGTTTGGCACCGCCGTATTGATCCCCGGCGCCGCGTTATACAGCTTAAACATGTTCTGGTAAAACGCGATGGTCGGAGCGCCGGCGGCGGCTATATTGCCCAGCGTAAAGTTTTCAAAGGCTAAGGTCGGGGTGGTTACCGGTTTGACTGAGCCGAAAATGTAACGAATGCCCTCGGTGTTCACGAAGAAGAAGAGCTTGTCTTTGATGACAGGTCCACCGAAGGAAGCGGCCCATTGATTGTTGTTTTCGAATGGGCGCGGCTGGCCCGCGGCATTGAGAAGAGGATCGTTGGCATTCAAGTAGCGGCCCGTCCAATTGTAAACGGCGTTGCCATGGAAACTGTTGGAGCCGGACTTGGTTGTGTAGTCGATTTGGGAAGCGGCCTGGCGACCGTATTCACCGGTGTAAGCGTTATTCACGACGGAGACTTCCTGGAGTTCATTGCCACCGAGCAGCAAGTTGCTGGACCCGGTGTTGTTCAGGTTCAGGAAGGGGTCGTTGTAGTCGTTGCCATTGATGGTGAAAAGGTTCGAAGTTCCCGGCAAGCCAAACGTGCTGAAGTTGCCGAAGCCGCCGCCGGCGGAATTGCTCATCGTGACGCCAGGCGCGGTTTGCGCGATATAGGTCACGTCTCCGCCAGGATTCGGGATTTCCTGGATTTGCTTGGTCTCAAAGTTCGTGGAAATGTTGGCGTTTTCCGTTTGGAGCTGCGCCTGTTCCACGGAAACTTCCACGGTTGTGGAAGCGGAGCCAACCTCCAAGGGCACGTTGACGGTCACCGTCGTTCCCAACACTACAGTCACGGGCCGTGTCGAAGTTTTGAAGCCATCTTTGACTACAGAGAGGATGTATCCACCGGGCTTGAGGAGCGAAAATACATATTCACCACCAACACCTGACGAGTAGTTAAACGTCTGGCCGGTATCGCTGCTCTTAAGAGTTAGCTTCGCATCTCCGACTACCGCACCCGTAGCATCTGTAACTGTCCCCGCAATGCCTCCCGTGACGATGGACTGCGCCCACGAACCAGATACGGGAAAAAACAAAAGCGTACAGATCAGCAAACATACGTGGCCCAAGTAGTTCCTCATCTTCAATTCCTCCTCTAAGGACCCACTCGCTTGGATCGAGTTACACTCACCACTCCGATGTAACCCGGGGACCCAGAGTTGCGGATATTTGCAATACGCTGTTAAGCCAGTGCGCGCGGACTAACAGGCACATGAAAAGAGCCGCAACAGAAAGGAACATTCCGGACAACCGAGGCCTAGAAACAAAGGAGCCCAAAAGCACGCTGTTTGCCAAACAAACGCGCGTAAAACAATTTTTCGATAGCTTGTGGATTCAATGGCTTGCTTCGAACCCGGGCAGTTTGATGGCTGGAAGAAATGCCCTTGACTATGTTCAGACGTAGATGGAATACCAAGAATTGTAAGGTGGGCGGGTCAGAGAGCTTAGGAGTCTTGAGTTCTGATGGGGGACAACGCGGCGAGGGCGCGCATGCTGGCCGGGAGAGTGTCAAAGAGGCGAATTGACACTTTTAAGAAAATGAAGGCAGGAGAGCCCCTGCGAAGCGAAATCTTGCATGAGAAAATCGGTTTCCGGGGCCTCATAAGCCGTTTAAGGATAAATCTCGTTTCTGAGGTGCTTGGAGAGATTCTCGATGCGTTTTAGCTGATCGCCAAGACTTTTAGGCAATTGGCCTTGGGTGACCTGAACTACCTGTGGGGGGATGGCCGCCGCCAGCTTTGCAAGCTCCTCGGATTCAGAGCGAAGTTGTGCGGCGCGAGGAGATCTTGCAGTCAGTGTGGGAGGGTCGTCCTGTGAATGGGCATCCATAACTTTGTCCGCTTTGAGAACACCGGGAGGGATGGGGCGGCCTTGACCGGGGGCAGGCGATCCATTTATTGGGAGTAACAGCAGAAGGGGCAGAACCGGCAGAAGTTTCCGCATATTCACCTCCGTGCAAGAAACATTAGGGCGGAACAAAAAAGCTTCTTAGAAGAGAAAAAGGACGGGGAGATGAAACTCCCCGTCCAGGTTAAGGTGAAAAATTGGGATAGTTAGAAACTAACCTTGGCACCGAACTCGATCGAGCGCGGAGCGCCAATGGCGAACACGCCGGAGCCGAGGCCGGTTTGCAGGTTAGTTGAACGGTTGGCAAAGGTGGTGCCATTCACGGAACCACTCGTGCCGTCCAGGACGCCGCTCAAGAGTTGAGACGGTCCGTTAAAGTTGGAGTGGTTGAAGAGGTTGTAGAAAGCTACCTGAGGTTCGATGGCCAACCGCTCCCACTTGCGGATTGGCTTGATGGACCAACCGAGCCGCAGGTCAAAGGTGAAGAAGTTGGAGTTACCCAACTGACCTGCCGGAGCAGGCTGGATTTGAAGCCCAGGGTAAGCTGATGCGCAGTTGTTAATTGGGTTCAACGATGGAGTGATGGCGCACAATTGTTGAAGCTGGGTGGATGTGAACAGGCCCGCCGAGACAAGAGCCTGGCCAGCAGGGGTCAACTGGTTGCCATATTTAGTGCTGTACGTTTGCAGGAAGTTGTTCAAGCCATCGGCTTTGATATCCCGCCCAAATGAACCGACGTTTGATCCCGGAACCGGTGCAATGCCGACTTGTCCGTCCCCGGTCGTGTCGTATTGGAAAATATCCTCGGTGTTTCCCGCAGCGTTAAACGTAAGTGTTTGCGGCAACGCCGTGTAGAAATGGGTGATGAAGTTCAAGCGAATTCCGGCGGGTAGTTCCATAACTACGCCAGCCGAGAATTGGTTGGTGCGGTCCAGGCTGCCCGGCCCGATAAACTGGCTCGGGTTGTTGAAGTCCAGCGCATTATTGATAAAGTCGACGTCCTGCGCCTGGCTGTTCAATCGGGACAACGCGTAGGAAACTTGGGTGTTGAGGTGGCGGATGCCCTTTACGGGGCTCTTGATATCCGAGCGCAGCACAACGTCCAGCGCGTTGTAAACGGTCCGGCCGACAGGCTCAAGCATCAGAACCTGGCCGAAGTTGGGGTTCTTTCCTGCAAATGCGACTGCTCCAGGACCAACCGGGAAGGCGCCAGTTGCATTGAGACCACCGCCGATGCTCACAGAAGTATCGTTGGAGTAGTCGCCAATCGTTGCGCCCTTGCCAATCGCACAATTGATTGCCGCAGCAGATGCAGAGGCTCCGCATCCCAAGAATTGGTTCGTTTGGATAATCGCGTTAGTGGCTGTGGGTACGTCGAGGAATCGAGCGTCACCCGTATGGTTGTGGTCGATGCCAAGAAGGGTGTGCAAACCAACGTTCCGTACATAGTCGACACTTAGGACGGTACCTGGGTGCAACTCTCGTTGGAAGCCAACATTCATCTGGGCGGAATAAGGTGAACGGTAGTTTGGATCAAACATCGAGCCAGTGTTCGCGGTCGTCAAGGCATTGCCGAAGTAAGCGCCATTGGCCTGTGGTCCGGCAGCGGCCGTTGCAGCTTGATATTGCTTTTGCAAATCGGCAATCGCAGTGGCTACAGGGACAGGACCGCTTGTACCAGTAAGGGTTGCTCCGACAGCGGCCTGATCGCCGCAGATTTGATTCGGGATGCTTAAGCCATCAATCGTGGTTACGACGGTTCCACCTGGAAGGGTGATACCACCTTGAGTGCAGGCTTCCTGGACCTGGTTGAAGAGCCCCGTAGGCAGTCTGCCGGGACGGTCGAACAGGACGTTGTTGAATACCCCGTTTTCATAGTAAATGCCTGCGCCAGCGCGGATGACTGTCTTTCCGTTTTTCCAGGGATCCCACGCCACACCGATGGAGCCGCCGTAATTGTTATTCGGTTGATGAACTGGATTGCCGAGGCCGGGCTCGAACGCGTTTAGAGCAGGCACGGCTGGCAAATCGGAGTCGCTACGGCCTGTGTCGCGGTTATAGCGGATACCATAGGAGACAGTAAGGTTGGACTTCATCTTCCAGTTGTCACCCAAATACCACTGGAATCGGGTGTCAAACTGGCCACCGCAAGGAGCGCCGAATTCGGGGATTTCGGTGAAGCACCCCTCTCCGTTGCCCACGTCAATACGGTGAACCGGCCAATTCAACGGATTTGAGGTTCCGCCCGGAGCGACTGGGCTAGCTGCAGCGAATGCCTCGGTGTTTGCGTTGACTGCCGCACGGACAGCCGGAGCAATGCCGAAGAAGTTAGCAAATCCTCCGCCAAGGATGCGGTTCACGCCGATTCCATAGCGGATGCTGTGTTTGCCCCAAGTCTTGCTGCCGTCATATTTGAATTGCTTGTTTGATTGGAACGTCTTCTGTGGCGCAAGGATATTGGGGCCGGAGCAAAACAGATTGCCAGAAAGAGTGCAGGCCGTAGACACATTCCCAATAACATAAGTCAATTGCGGGACAGGGTCATAAATTCCCGAGCCGTTAACGGCGTCAACGATTCCGTTGCGGAATTTGAGATAGCCCACGCGGAAGCTATGGGTCCATGATCCGGTATTGAAATCAACACCGCCCGCGTAGGTTGGAGTGTTGTCCACGTTTGAGAAAGGAGAAAACGTGTTAGGAATAAATGAGGCTGTGTCGATGTTCTGCTCGTAGCCGAACTTGAAGAAGGCACGAATCGAATGGGTGATGTTGTAGTCCAGACGACCTAGATACTGCTGGTCGTGGAAGGGCGCGTTGAAGCTGCCCGTATTGATGTCCAGCGGGGCAGTTGGCGTGACCGAGGCCAGCAAATCCTGGGTGGTGCGTTCCCACGAACCGAAGGCGAACAGCTTGTCCTTAAAAATTGGTCCGCCCAAGTCAACGCCGTACTGCTTCCGATTGAAACTGGCCGGGGGATTGCCGATTGCTGCGCTCGTGCCGTCACTCCGGTAGTTAAAGAACCCATCACCGTGAACTACGTTGCTGCCGGATTTGGTGGTGATATTCACGGTTCCGGATGAGGTAAGTTCCGTGGCGAGGTCGAGGTTCGATTGACTGACCTGGAACTCTTGGATCGAGTTTACTGGTACGTTTTGCGTGGTAGTGCCGACCGTTTCATCCGAGATATCCAAACCATCGACTTCGATACGAGCAGTCCGGCCAAAACGTCCACCGAAGGAGATCGAAGAAAAACCTTTCTTAGTAGGGTCAAAGTCGCCCCCATCCTGAATCTGAACGCCGGGCTCCAATTGAGCCAAATCCAGGAAGTTGCGCCCGTTGATCGGGAGATTCTCAATCTGGTCTTGCGTGATGACGCCCTGAATTGTCGCCTGGTCGGCATTGACAGCGATAGTCGTTGCAGCGACCTCAACCACTGTTGAACCAGCGCCAATTTCCAACGTTAAGTTTCCAGAGGAAGCCGTACCCGTCAGCACGGTGACAGGGAGTTCTACGGTTTTAAAGCCTGAGGCCTCCACGCGCACAAGATAGTCTCCGGGAGCAAGCGGGCCGGAGGTGTAACTCCCCGCCGAAGTTACATCCGCGGTAAATGCAGCACCCGTGGCCTTACTTCTGATCGTTACTTTAGCTGAAGGAACAGTCGCTCCTTTAGGATCCAGAATCGTGCCCTGAATTGTGCCCGATGAAATGCCAATCTGAGCTGTCGCAACCGGTGCCAACACCAGGCTTGTACCAGCAAATAGGGCAACAAGGGCCACCCACAGAAACAAATGGTTCAATCCACTCTTAGGACGCATTACCCCTCCATTGAATGTCAAAAATACCTGAATTGTTGAAGAGTCTACGTGTTCCGACCGATTACACGCCGTGCCACTCGAACTGCGTTAAATAGGAAAGCATGGCGTAAGACATCAATCTGACAGCCACCCCTTTTTCGGTAAGAGATTCAGATTGACGTTGTTGTCCGATTTACCTGCACGATAGTCTCCACGTTCAATTTCATCTAAGCACTTAATTTTCAGCGATGTGCAAAGGGGTCAAAAATGAAGGTCAGGCGAATCTACAATAAACCATAGTCGACGACGGAAACTGGAATTCCCCGAAGGCCCGGTGAGTGGAGCGTGATTATTGGTGGCGGATGCGTTCGGCGAGGGCGCGGCTGCGCTGGCGGGCGATTTCGACGAAGCGGGGGTCGTTGGCGATCTGGTCGAGGAGGGGTAAGGCTCGCTCGGGTTCGGGGAGCGCGCCTTTGCTGAAGTCATTCTCAAATTGCAACAGGGCGTCGTTGACGCCGAGGCGGTCGTACTTGATGCGGCGCTGCAGGAGTTCGATCAGTTCCTGCTGGCGGGCCAGCCCCTCACAAATCTGGAGGAGTTGGGCGGCGGCGGAGTTCAGCGTGTAATTGAATTTGACTTCGCTGGACTCCGCGCCCGATTCCCAGCGAAAGGTTTTTTCGCCGAGGTTTGCGATCTTGCGGTGGACGTCCAGGTCCAGTCCCTTGAAGTGGTGGAGTTCGGCTGAGAGTTGGAAGATTTTGCTTCGGAGTGCGGGACCAATTTCGAATGAAGTGGCGCCGGCGTCCTCGTCCAACTGGCGAATTTCGTATGTGGCTGCGGCTGAATTTTCCTGGATGCGAATCTCGATAAATTCCGGGACGCTGGATTTGAAGATGCGGCGGTAGGTAAACCAATTGCCGGCGGGGCCGGCTGCCAAAGCAAGGCAAAAAGGCGCGGCGCAAAAGAAAAGAAGGCAGAGGCGGCGAGAAAAAACGCTCATCGTGTTGGCTGCGGGCTGGAGATTCGCGCGGCGGACCGCGAACGCGACGCGGCAGTGGCCACAGAGGCCACTGTTTTCAGCGAGCGCCTGGAGCGAGGATCGCCGGAAAGCCCGTAGCGACGCGCGAACTGTTCACCCTGAAGATGGCAGAGAGCGACGGCGAGCGCGTCGGCGGCGTCGGAGGGCTCGGGCGTTTCGTCCATTTTGAGGAAAGCGCGCACCATGAGTTGCATCTGCTTTTTGTCGGCGTGGCCGTAGCCCGCAACGCAGGCTTTCACTTCGCGCGGTGAATAACTTCGAACCTCAATGCCGTGCTGTTCGGCGGCCAGCAGGACGACGCCGCGTACCTCCGCGAGGCGCAGTGCGGTGCGCATATTTAGTGCGGTGAATACGGACTCCACTGCCATAACGTTAGGATGAAATTCATCGATTAATTGGCACAGCAGGGCGTGGACATCGTGCAGGCACGCGCCAGCGGAGGATTTTTGCCGTTTGGGGGGAATGCGGAGCGCGCCGTAGCGCAATACGCGAAATTTGCGCCCATCCGTTTCGATGACGCCGTAGCCAGTGGGCCCGGATGCCGCGGGATCGACGCCAAGGATGCGGCGAAGAATCGGGGGTTCGGAGTGGCTGGTTGAAACGGGCATCCCGGATAGTTTACGGCAAGGAATCACGTTGGCCAAATGATTATGGCCGCGAGTGAGCGCCAAGCGAAGAGGCCACCTGGGATATCCCGGTGGCCTCTTGAAAAAACTGCGACTGGTAAATCTGAACTAATTCGCGCCGACGGCGGCCTGGATTTCGGATTCGTCAATGTCGAAGTTGGCGTAAACGTGCTGCACGTCGTCGTGCTCTTCAAGGGCTTCCACCAGGCGCAACATCTGCGTGGCCTGCGCGCCGGTCAGTTTAATGTAATTTTGAGGAACCATGCCGATTTCCGCCGACGCCGGAGTGACGCCTGCCTTGGCGAGCGCTTCTTTCACAGTCTCAAGGGATTCGGGCGGGGTAACGATGTACCAGGCGGAGCCGTCGTCCTTCATATCTTCCGCGCCGGCTTCCAGAACCAGGTCGAGCAGTTTTTCTTCGGAGGCCGCTTCCTTCGGAACAGTGAGTTCGCCTTTGCGATGGAACATCCAACCCACGGCGCCGGCCTCGGCCATGTTGCCGCCGTTTTTCGTCATCAGATGGCGAAATTCGCCAACGATGCGATTGCGATTCGTGGTGACCACCTGAATCAGCAAGCCCACGCCGCCGGGCCCGTAACCTTCAAACATAGCTTCTTCGTATTGCTCGCCCTCGAGTTGGCCGGTGCCGCGGAGGATGGCGCGCTCGATGTTTTCGTTCGGCATATTTTCGTTTTTGCCCGCGAGGATGGCCGTGCGTAAGCGGGGATTGGAGTTCGGATCGCCACCGCCGATGCGAGCGGCGATGCTGATTTCTCGAATGATGCGAGTGAAAACGCGACCGCGCTTGGCGTCAGTGGCCGCTTTCTTGTGCTTGATTGTTGCCCATTTTGAATGCCCAGACATGACAAATCCTCTTTATCGCTCGCGACCGCCAGGCGGTCAGCTGAATTTGGATTAATGGCCCCCGCCACTGGCAAGGAATGCACGCGTGGCTCATTCAACCTGCATTGCGGGGTCGCCCTGTGCGGAGACCGACAATGTGCCGCGAAAAGTCCAACCCAACCGCGAGCCATCCTTTTCCGGAACCCCTGAATTTTAGCACACTTTTAATGAAGCCACGGGAATGGCAAGGAGGGTGTGGGGAGGGCGGTTAGCGAGTTGGCCGTATGCGATTCACAGCTCGTTCGACGGCCTCGAGCGTGGCGGCAATGTATTCCCGCGGCGACCAGGTTTTCATTCGTTCGCCGGCGGCCGTTTGAAACTTAACCAAATGGGACCGGTCCGAGAGTACGCGCCGCAATAGGGTGCCCAGGGTGCTGACGTCCCCACAAGGAAATATGAAGGATGGATCCACGGGGGCGATCAAATCGCGGCCGGCGCCCACGCTGCTGCTGGCGATCACCGGGCAACCGCAGAGCATGGATTCGTTTACGACGACTCCGAACGCGTCGTACTCCGAGGGCAGCACCATTACGTCGGCGGCTGTATAGAGCGCGGGCAATTGAGTCTGATTTACGAAGCCGAGGAAGCGCACTCGATCGGAGATCCCCAAACGTGCTGTCTCCGCCTGCAATTCTTCCTTAAGAGGGCCCTCGCCCGCGAGGAGCAGCAGCGAATTCGAGACATTGGCCTTTCCAAACGCCTGAATCAGGTCCAGTGGACGTTTCCAGGGTTGCAATTTCGCGCAAAACAAAACCACCCCTGTGTCCGGGCCAGCTCCCCAGGAGGCGCGGACGGAGTTGCGATCCACTTCTGCCGATCGGGCTTGCCACCAATCGTTGTCGACAACGTAGGGAATCAGGACGATGCGGTCTTCGGGGAGCCCGAGAGAACGGAGAAGTTCCCTGGTTCCCGTGGACGGAGCTATGGCCTGGCTTGCGAACCGGTAAAGGAAAGGCCAGAAGAAGCGTTTCACGGAGCGCTTCCACATGCGCCGGTCGAGCGGCGTTAATGTGGTTGCATCCGTCCCGAAAAGAAAAGCGGAGCGAGAAAGTTTGCTGGCGAGATAGGTGATCCAAAAAGAGGCGCGGATGTAGCCGGTGTGGCAAAAGACAGCATCGAAATTTCCTTCGCGGACAAATTTCCAAAGGCCCGGATTATAAAGCCCCCAAAACCCCTCGGAATCTGTGCCTTTGTTGGGGATTTCGACCCAGGTGTAGCCATCCAGAAGGGGAATATCCCATTGAATTTTTGCGCCAAATTCGGGGTCAACTCCCTCTTTAGCACCGCGCAACCGGCAGTAGACAGTGCTTACATCGAGTTGCGGATGCTGCGCCATTCTGTGCAGGAGCGGCGACATGTATTGCACGGGGTGGCCACAGACATAAAGCACCCGGTAGCGACGATCAGACACGGAGTGCACCCGCTGTCAGGCTCGCGCTGCAGGGGCTTATCACGAAGCATTGAACCGGAAAAAAGTTCATCGCAAAAATTATACATGGGCAGGCCGGGAGTGTCCTTGTGGGCGGTTCCCGGCGGGAACCCTTCGCTCAGCTGCAATCACAGCCGGCGCGACGCAAGGGCTGGTAGCGAGAGGCTTGCAAGTTTACATTAGTCACTATAATGTTAGGGCGACTATCGAAATATAGACCGCGCGACTGGCGGTGCACCACTCCGGAGGAAACAAAATTATGCGCCGTGCAAAGACTGCCGGAAGGCGACCGGCAGCTCCCCGGAGGGCCAGCGAACGCAAGGCCACAAAAAAGCGGTACGGGCATCCCGCCGGCGGGACAGAACCAATCGCCGGGCTGCGCGAGCGTAAGAAAGCGCGCTTGCGAGAGCAGATCGTCGAAACGGCCTTGCATCTTTTTCGCAGGCGCGGCTATGAAAACACGCGAATCGACGACATCGTCCACACGTTGGAGATCAGCCAACCCACATTTTTCCGGTATTTCCCCAGTAAAGACGCGGTATTGCGCGAAGTGGGGCGGCGCGCGTTTGCCCGCCAGGCCGAAAGCCTGAAAGCGGAACTTTCCATAAAGGCAACGACGGAACAACGCTTGCGCCGGTTTTACGAGACTCTGGGAAATGTGACCGAAGTAGGACGTCCGTTGTGGCAGGCGGTGATTCTAGCCGGCGCGATGGACCCTGTTCGTTCGCCGGAATTGCGCGGAGCGGAAGCGGCAACGGTGAGCCTGCTGCGCGAGATTATTGCGGAGGGACAAAAAAACAGGGAAATCACACAGGATTTTCCCGTCGTTCACCTGGCCGAGTTCATGGAAGGCCTATTCAATACGGTGGTGCGCCAATGGGCAGTGGATCTGACCGGACCGCACAAACTCACCGAGCGCGTAAGAAATGCGGTCGAATTCTTCCTGCGCGGTGCCCGGCCTTAGCGGGGGATTGGATCCGTCTCAAGAGTTCAAGAATTCCATCTTTATTACTTCGAGAGCTGAATTGCGAATCCGGTGTCATCCGAGGTGGACGCGATGAAAGCCGCCATCCTGCACGAATTCAAGCAACCCTTGAGCATCGAAGAGGTCGCTCGGCCCAAGCCCGGCGCCCACGAAGTCCTGATCGAGGTGGAAGCCTGCGGCGTGTGCCATTCGGATTTGCATGTGGCCGACGGCGATTGGCAGCAAATCGTTCCGATCACCAAGAAACCGCTGATCCTTGGGCACGAAATCGCGGGCCGCGTGGTGGAAAAGGGCGCGGCCGTCCAGAACTTGGCTATTGGAGATCGCGTTGGCGTTCCGTGGGTGCATTGGACCTGTGGGGAGTGCGAGTTCTGCCGCGAGGGCAATGAGAATCTCTGCAGGAAACAACAGATCACCGGAGTAACGGTGGATGGCGGCTATGCCGAGTTCGTAAAAGCTCCTGCGAGTCATGCACTGAAGATACCGGAAGGGCTATCCTGCATCGACGCCGCGCCACTGTTGTGCGCAGGTGTAACGGTATATCGCGCTCTCAATCACGCCGGAATCCAGCCAGGCCAGCGGTTGGCGGTCTTCGGTGTCGGCGGACTGGGCCATCTGGCGGTGCAGATCGGGCTGGGACTGGGCGCGGTCGTCAGTGCGATCGATGTGTCTGATGAAAAACTTGAACAAGCCCGAGGCTTGGGTGCCTCGCTTACTGCGAACTCGGCGAAGGCAAATGTTGTGAAGAAGCTGCGAGGAATCGGTGGCGTCCATGCGGCGATCGTGACCTCCGCCGCGAAAGCGGCTTATGATACGGCCCTTCCCTGTATCAGGCCGGGCGGGATTCTTCTTGTAGTTGGGTTGCCCGCCGAGTCCATTTGCTTTCAACCCATCCAGATGGCGGCGTCCGAGGTTCACATCCAAGCCTCGTCGGTCGGCACGCGGCAGGATATGCGCGAACTGCTGGCTATGGCGGCAGCCGGGAAGGTTCGCTGCGAGATCGCCACCCGCCCCTTGGCGAAGGTGAACGAAGTCCTGGATGAAGTGCGGAAGGGTAAAGTTCGCGGGCGGATCGTGCTGGTTCCCCGTTAGACAATCTCTAAACGAGAAATTGGCCACGAATTTTCGCGAGGCCCGCCGTGCCCCTTCGTAATTCCTCCCCAATTCCACAATTTCATATGGATCGCAGAGCACTCACGCCGATTCGAAAGATGAATCGTTAATTCGCCTTGACGTTAGTAAATATTATGTGATACGCACTATCATAATTTTGCATGCAAGTGTCGAGGGGAAGTGGGTCCATAAGTACCTGAAGGATGACGTAAGGCCTGCCGCAACAATTTAGTGCGAATTGCGAAGCTTGGGGAAAACGGCATCGGACCCAGATGAAGCATTTGTGATCAGTTGAATGGGGTGAGGACAGAGGGTAATCGGTCCCAATTCAAGAACTTCGGTGATGTTTTCGATTTACAAGGAGGATCTATGAGGTCAACCTTGCTCGCCGGCGCTTTGGTGTTGTCGGCGTTATTATTCCCCGCGAATCCCGCGGTGCTTGCACAAGGCACCGGAACTTCGGGTGAGGTAAGAGGCACGGTGACGGATCCCGCCGGCGGCACGGTGCCGAAGGCCACAGTAGTGATTGAGGATGCGGAGAAAGGGATTCGCCGGACAGCGGTGACGGGGAGTGACGGAGAGTTCCAGGTGACTGGGCTGCCGCCTTCAGCTTACAGCGTGACCGTGCAAGTCTCCGGTTTTCAGACGGAAACTCATCGGAACGTGATATTGAACGTCGGGCAAACGCTCATATTGGATTTTCACATGAAGTTGGCGACCGGGACGGCCCAAATTGAAGTAACGGGCGAGTTGCCGACGGTTGAAACTGCCAGGGGCAGCCAGGCGGATACGCTGGTTCAACAATATATCGCCGACCTGCCGATCGCGCGCCGTGACTATCTCACTTTTACCCTGTTGGCCCCAGGCGTGAGCAATTCGAACACGATTGCGGACAATGCCGATTTCCGCGTGAAACAGACGCCGCAGAGCGGGCTTTCGTTCTATGGCAGCAATGGCCGGGGGAACAGCGTAACGGTTGACGGGGGAGAAGCCAACGACGATGCCGGAGGCGTGCGGCTGAACCTGAGTCAGGATGCGGTGCAGGAGTTCCAGATTAATCGAAGCAACTACGGTGCCGAACTGGGGGGAGCGAGCGGCGCCACGATCAATATTGTATCGAAGTCTGGCAGCAACGATTTGCATGGGAACCTGTTCGGGTATTTCCGAAATGACGCCATGGATGCGCGCGATCCGTTTGCCTTCACCCAAGCATTGGTGCCGGGTCAACCATTTTCGCTGACCGCGCAGGGCACGCCAATTAAGGATAGCCTCAATCGCCAGCAATTCGGCGGAAACGTGGGATTCCCCATCCGGAAAGACAAGACGTTTCTCTACCTCGCTTACGAAGGGCTGCGTTCGGATGCGCAGGATTCCGTGCCGCTGCTGACGAACAGCAACATTTTTGCTCCCACGGTTACACAGCAAAGCATCATCGGCCAACTGGCGGCGCAAGGAACTACGAAATCTTATCCGTGCCTGTCCGCCCTTCCCGGGGTGATGTTCCCAGCGAGCACCTGCGCGTTTGCACTCAACAGCCTGCTGACGGTAAACCCCGCGGCGGGCCCCAATCCCTTTATTCCTCCGATCAAATCCATTCTGGACCCCTATATTGTTAATCAGTTCGCGGCCAATGGCGGGTTGTTTCCGTTTCCGATACGCTCCAACGACTTTTCCGCGCGTCTGGATCACCGGTTCGGCGAGAACGATCAGGGGTTCCTGCGCTATAGCTTCGATCACCTCACGGAAAAGGATCCCGACCTGCAAGCGTTAACCGCCTTTTCCCGCGGTACTTCGGAACTTGCCTGGGACAGCACATTGCAGGGTTCGTGGTTCCATCAATTCAACGCGTCGACGGCAAACGAAGCCCGCATCCAGTGGAACATTTATCAATTTAACGTGAACACCAACGATCCCGGCGGACCGGGGTTGGACGTGGAGGGTTTCGGTTTCTTCGGCCGGGGGATTTTTCTTCCGAGTATAACAACCGGGCGGCGCTATGAATTTGCCGACAATGTGACACTCGTCCGGGGGCACCATTCGATCAAGCTGGGCTTCAGCGAACTGATTCGCCAGAACAACACGACATCGCAGACGTTCTTTCCAGGACGATTTGAATTTCTTGAGCTTCCAGGCGCTTTGGTCAGCTTGTGTCTGGAGGCGCCCGCGGCTTGCGGCGTCTCCGCACCGGAATCGAGCATAAGCACCCTGCAGTCCTGGAGCCTGGGACTGCCGGCATTCTACGAGCAAGGGTTCGGCAATCCAAAGTACGTGCAAACCCGCCCGTTCACGGCGCTGTATGCGCAGGATTCCTGGCAGATGCGATCCAACTTCACCCTGAATTACGGGCTGCGTTACGAGTTGGATTCGCAGTACGGGCCATTACATACGCCCAAGAAGAATTTCGGCCCGCGCGTATCGTTCTCCTGGGATCCTCTGAACGACCACAAAACCGTGATTCGCGGGGGCTATGGGATTTTTTATTCGCCGATTTACGCGCAGATTCCAGGCGTCGTGCAGGTGCTCGGCAACGTCAACGGGACGCGCACCATCGCCAACACTCTTGTCAGCATCCTGGGCGCGGCTACCGGCAATCCCGCCCACCCCGTAACCAGTTCAGCGGAGATATTCCAGACGCTGTATGCGGAGGGTTTCAACCCGGCGAATCCCCTGCAGAACAATATTATCGGTTGCGGCAAGCCGGCCGCGGGCCAATTCGCCTGCATTACACCCGCGGACATTGCGCAGTTTGGCCTGACCGTTGCCAACACGGGTCCCTTGCCACCCGGAACCGTACTCTTCGCGGGCCAGCCCAATTATAAAAGCCCGATGTCGCAACAGGTTTCGTTCGGCTTCGAGCGAGAAATGGGAGCGGGTTTTACCTTTTCGGCGAACTACATCTACGTCCATACGCTTCACCTGCCCGTGGCGATTGACACCAACCTGTTGCCGGGCGCGCCTATCTGCCCGACGGCGGGGGTCGCGGCCTGCGGCCAACCGGGCGTAGGCGCGAATGGGCTCCCCACGAACGGCCTGCCTTTTCAGGACTGGGGGGCGCCGGTTTGCGCGGCCAATCCCGCGCAGTGCTTTGCCGATCCCACACACACAATCCTGCAGAACAATGTTTATAGCTCGTTGGCGAGCGCGCTTTATCAGGGTGGCCTCTTTGAGTTAAAACGGCGCTTTTCGAATCACTTCACGGTGATGGCGAACTATACCTATAGCAAGGCAATGGACGAAGCGACGGATTTCAATAGCGACTATTCGCCATTTAACGCAACCTGCCTGAGTTGCGAGCGGTCGCTGTCTGATTTTGACCAGCGGCACAAAGTGGTTGTGGCAGGAGTGATCGAAAGCCCGTGGGAAAGGTCGCGCATTCTGGGAGGATTCCAGCTCTCGCCGGTGTTCAATTACAACAGCGGGCATCCGTTCAATCTTCTCGCCGGGGCGGACATTAATGGTGACGGGCATTTCACGAACGACCGCCCGCCGGGCGCACCGCGCAACAGCGGCGTTGGCCCAAGCTACTATGACTTCGACATGCGCCTCACCCGCTCTTTCAAGGTGGGCGAGAAGGCTTCCCTGCAATTCACCGCGGAAGCGTTCAACCTTGCGAACCATACGAACTATGCCAGCGTGAACAATATCGTGGGCGCGGCGTTTGCGCCGCCATTCAACGTGCACGGGATAGCTCCCGGCCGGGTACTGAGCGACGGGACGGTGGTTTCGCCGAGCACGCCGCTGGGGTTCACGGCTGCTTTTCCGAAACGTGAGATTCAGCTTGGAGCGCGATTCACGTTCTAAGCCCTGGGAAGTCAGGGCATGGCGGCATCTTCCAGGATGCCGCCGGCAAATCCGCGTCGTCCGGTTGTGAGCCGAAGCCCGGAATTTCAACTTTCCGCGCCAGAGTCGGTTTCAAATTTGCATTGTGGAGGTTTCCGATCATGTGGCAGAAAACCAAGCGAGCTACATTCCTTTTCGTGTTAGTGGCCCTCCTGATCCTTTCGGCTGCGGAGACTGGCTCGGCACAACCAGGCGTTGTCACTCAGAAAGGAACCTTGCCGGACGGCGCAACTTTTCTAATCGAGGTGCCCGCAAACTGGAACGGGACGCTCTTTCTCTACAGCCACGGGTATGTGGTCCCCGGCACTCCGAATCCCGCAATGGACGTCGGAGACCTGGCCACGCGATTCTTCATGCTCGCGAGCGGGTTTGCTCTTGCCGGCTCTTCCTACGCCACTACCGGTTGGGCTCTTCAGCAAGCTCTGCCGGACCAGATCGCCGTGCTTGACCTCTTCACGCAAAGTGTTGGCAAGCCCACTCGAACAATCGCCTGGGGCCATTCTCTCGGCGGAATGATTACGGCTGGATTGATCCAGCGCTATCCGGATCGTTTTGATGCCGCCCTCCCGATGTGCGGCGTGCTTTCCGGCGGGATCGCCACCTGGAATACAGCACTCGACTCGGCTTTCGCGTTCAAAACCTTGCTTGGAGCCCCCGGCCTGCAGCTTGTAAACATCGCCGATCCCGTTGGCAACCTGAAACTCGCGGAAGGCCTGCTGGCAGTTGCGGCCGGCACGCCGCAGGGCAGGGCGCGTCTCTCATTGGTTGCCGCGCTGGGTGACACGCCGGGTTGGTTTACTCCCCTTTCTCCCGAGCCTGCTCCCACGGATTTTGCCGACCAGCAGGCCAACCAATTTCTCTGGGCTTCCATGGTGGACTTTCCGTTCGCGTTTGCGTTTCGCGCGGAGCTCGAAGTCCGTGCCCAGGGCAATCCTTCGTGGAATACCGGTGTGGATTACCGCGTACAGCTGGAGCACTCTGCTGACGCCGCTGAAGTTCGCGCTCTGTACGCGCAGGCCGGCTTGGATGTCGATGCCGACCTCAAGATGCTGAATGAGACTGCGCGGATTGGCGCCGACCCGCATGCCACCGCGTACCTGCAGGAAAACATCACCTATAACGGCGAAATTCATATTCCGGTTCTGACCATGCACACCACCGGCGACGGGCTAGTGGTGGTTGAAAACGAACGGGCTTACCGTCAGGTTGTCCGCGAAAAAGGCAACGAGCGATTTCTGCGGCAGACTTTCGTGTCGCGCGCCGGCCATTGCGCTTTTACGCCGGCGGAAACGATTACCGCGGTGCAAGCCCTCCTCAGCCGGTTGGACACTGGGAAATGGGGCTTACTCGATCTGACGGATCTCAACAACAACGCGGAAGCTCTCGGCCCCAGCTTCAATATTTTCCCCAATCCGGCAGGCATCAATGTGCCCGTAGCCCCGGCATTCATAAAATTCAAGCCCGCCCAGTATCTCCGGCCTTTCGATGCCGACGACAGAGATAGAGACGACGATTGAGCGACTTTGCGGCACCCCAGTCGAGGATTCTCCGGTGAACGCCAAGAAACTCTTTGAACTTTCAGGACGCGTAGCCATCGTTACCGGGGGATCGGTTGGGCTTGGTCGGCAAATGGCGCAAGGCTTGGCCGAAATGGGCGCTAATCTGGTGCTGTGTGCGCGCAAGAAGGAGCGCTGCGTGCAAGCGGCGGAGGAACTGCAGAAGCTGGGCGTCGAAGTGCTCGCGCTCGGCTGCGACGTCAAGGATCCCGCCAGCGTTCAAGCGGTGGCCGATGCGGCCGTCCAGCGATTTGGGCGAATCGACATTCTGGTCAACAATGCGGGCACGTCCTGGGGCGCGCCTGTGGAGGCGATGACACTCGAGCAGTGGAATAAAGTCATCGAGACCAACTTGACCGGAACGTTTCTTTTTTCCCAAGTTGTGGGCAAAGTGATGATTGCGCAACGCCGCGGGAAAATCATCAACATTGCTTCCGTCGCCGGGTTGCGCGGTTCGCCGCCAAGTTTCTCCGCCATCGGCTACAGCGCCAGCAAGGGTGGTGTCATTATTTTCACGAGGGACCTGGCGTGCAAGTGGGGCATGCACAACATCCAGGTAAACGCCATCGCGCCGGGCTGGTTCCCGACCGACATGTCGGGAAAAATCATCGAGCGGAATAAAGAAATGCTGCTGGCGGGCATACCTGCGGGCCGCTTTGGCGGAGTGGATGATCTGAAGGGTGCTGCGATTTTTCTCGCTTCTGATGCCTCGAATTTTGTGACCGGACACACGCTTGTTGTCGATGGAGGTCAATCCGCCTGACGCGGGCGAGCTAAACCATGAATATTCCCCTAACCCCATTACGCTTTCTTCGCTACGCGGAGCAGCAATATCCGGGCAGAATCGCTGCGGTCTGCAATCTGGATCGCTTTACGTACGCGGAATTCGCAGAGCGCACCCGGCGGCTTGCCGGAGCCCTACGGCAAGCTGGAGTGCAGCCCGGCGACCGCGTCGCTTTCCTCAGCACGAATTGCCACCGCCTGCTGGAAGCCTACTACGGAGTTCTGGAAGCCGGCGCGGTCCTGCTGCCATTGAACATCCGGCTTGCCCCGAATGAGCTTGCTTACATTCTGAACGACGCCGGTGCAACGATTCTCTTTGTGGAAAAGCAGTTGCTCGGCCTGGCCGAATCTTTTCACAAGGATATTCCCTCGGTAAAAATGATTTGCCAGCTCAATGGCGCACCAGAAGCGAACTGGCTCTCCGAGCGCAATTACGATGAACTTCTTCGCGACGCCACACCCTATCGCGCCGACATCGCCGCCATCGATGAAAACGCGCTCGCCGAACTTTTCTATACCAGTGGAACGAGCGCCAATCCCAAGGGCGTGATGTTGACGCACAGAAATGTTTATCTCCACGCAGTGCACGTCTGCCTGGGATTCCAAATCGAGAGCGGTGCGGTGGAACTGCACACTATTCCGCTCTTCCACGCGAACGGTTGGGGAGTGGCCCACTTCCTTACCTTGCTCGGCGGCAAGCACGTGATGATGCAACGCTTTGAAACGAAGGAAGTGTTTCGTCTGATCGAAAAGGAAGGCGTTCATTCCTGCAGCCTGGTTCCGATCATGGCTACGGCGCTGGTGAATTGTCCGGAGCGCCCCAAGTACAACTTGAGCAGCTTGCGGCGGATCGTGATTGGCGGCGCGGCGTCTTCTCCAACTCTTATTCGCGAGGTCGAGGAAAAACTCGGTTGCGAGTGTTATTCGGGCTATGGCCTGACAGAAACTTCGCCTGCTCTTTCGCTTTCACCGATAAAACCCGAGCTTGGTTGGGTAGGCGAACAGCGTTTCGTGGGCCAAGCGATGACGGGTTACGCGATCCCCGGCGTGGAGTTGCGCGTGGTGGACGCGAACGACAACGACGTGCCGCGCGACGGGCTGAGCATCGGTGAGATCGTAGCGCGAGGGGATGGCGTGATGGAGGGCTACTGGCGACAGCCGGAGGCATCCGCCGAGGCGCTGCGCGGGGGATGGTTCCACACAGGAGACATGGCGACGGTCAACGAAGACGGCTACCTGCTGGTTGTCGACCGCAAGAAAGACATCATCGTGAGCGGCGGTGAGAATATCTCGTCTCTCGAACTCGAGAAGGCGATCCTTGCCCACCCGGCGGTGCTGGAGGCGGGGGTGATTCCCGTACCCGACGAGAAATGGGGCGAAGTCCCGAAGGCCCTGGTGGTGCTGAAGCCGAATGCCGCCGTCACAGAATCGGAGCTCATCGATTTCTGCCGTTCGCGCCTGGCGCATTACAAGTGCCCGCGGTCCGTTGAATTTGTTGCCAGTCTGCCAAAGACGGGGACTGGGAAAATTCTGAAAAAGGATCTCCGCAAAAAGTATTGGCACGGCGCGGATACGATCCGCCCGGACTTTATCACACGGAAGAGTTCCGTCTGAATCGGTTACCCGGACCGGGAATTGCTGCGCGGCCACGAATAAATTGGAGCGCCCCAAGGAAACAGATGAGCAAGGAGCATCCTCCATGGACTTAAACTTAACGGCCGAGGAATCGGCGTTCCGAGATGAACTCCGCGCGTGGCTGGCCACGAACGTTCCAAAAGATTGGAACGAGTGGCGCGAAAAGCCGCTTGAAGAGTCGTTTCCATATCTGCGCGCGTGGCAACGGAAACTCCAGGAAGGCCGGTGGGCAGCGGTTTCATGGCCCAAAGAGTACGGGGGCCGCAGCGCCACGCTGATGCAGCAAGCCCTGTTCTGGGAAGAGATGGCGCGCGTGGACGCGCCACCAATGGCCAACTCGCTGGGTCTGGGTCTAATTGGACCAACCATCATCGCCTGTGGAACGGAAGCACAAAAGAAGCGCTTCATTCCGAAAATCCTGAGTGCCGAGGAGATCTGGTGCCAGGGCTTCTCCGAGCCGAATGCGGGTTCCGATCTTGCCGGCTTGCAAACGGAAGCGCGGCTGGACGGCGATCACTATGTCGTGAACGGCCAGAAGGTGTGGACCAGCTATGGCACGCTGGGCAACTGGTGCGAACTGGTGGTTCGCACCGACGCGACCGCCGCCAAACACAAAGGACTCACCGTAATCCTGGTGGATATGAAATCGCCCGGGGTTGAAGTTCGCCCGCTGCGGCAAATGACCGGCGAGTCGGAGTTCAGCGAGCTGTTCTTTCGCGATGTGCGCGTGCCCGCGGCAAATGTCCTGGGTAAAGTGAACGACGGATGGAACGTGGCGATGAGCACGCTGATGTACGAGCGGGGTTCCTACGGGGCCCGGTTGCACCTTATCTTCAAACGATTCATCACCCGCCTGATCGAACTTTCGCGCACCATCCAGCGCGACGGGCGGCCAGCCGCCGAGGATCCGCTCATCCGCCAAAAGTTGGCGCAGTGCAGCGCGGAAATCGAAATCATGCGCTTCAACCAGATGCGGGCTTTCAGCCGCATCACGGCCACGGGTGTACCGGGCCCCGAGGGATCCATTCAGAAAATTTTCTGGAGCGAGCTCAACCAGCGCCTCCAACAACTGGCGCAGGAGCTGCTGGGGGCGTACGGCCAATTGATGGCCGGCGATCCGCGGGCGATCGACAACGGAATCTGGTCGTACGCCTACCTGCGAACGCGAGGAAATACGATCGAAGCCGGGACATCGGAAGTGCAGCGAAACATCATCGGACATTTTGTTCTGGGGCTGCCGAGAAGCTACTAAAGGACACGCCATGCAATTCGGTTTAACGGAGAGCCAGGAATTCCTGAAGAACAGCGCGCGGAAATTTTTCGCTGGTGAGTGTCCAAGCGCGGAAATGCGGCGTCTGATGGAAACGGATACTGCTTATGACGCCACGCTCTGGGCGAAACTTACCGACCAGGGATATACCGGGATTATTTTTCCGGAGGCTTATGGTGGAGTGGGCCTGGGCAAAGTGGAACTGATGCTGCTGATGGAAGAAGCGGGACGCGCGCTATTGCCCGGGCCGTTTTTCTCGACGGTGGTTCTGGCCGGATCCGTTTTGGATGCGGCGGGGACGCCCGCACACAAGGAAGAATATCTGGCGCCGATTTGCAGAGGCGAGGCGCGTTCGACTGTTGCCATCCTGGAAGCCGGCGCGAGCTGGAACCCGCGGGATGTCCTGCTCAATGCGAACAACGGAAAGCTCACGGGGCTCAAATTGTTTGTGCCGGATGCGGCCGTCGCCGATTTTCTGATCGTTGTCGCGCGTAACGGAATCTTCGTGGTGGACTCCAAGGCTCGAGGTCTCAAGATTTCCGCCATGTCTGGAATGGACCTGACGCGAAAGCTTTACGTCGTCGAATTCAACAATACTCCAGCGGAAGAGCTTGGCACCGGCACAAACCTCGCTCGGGCTTTCGATATAGCCACAGCCGCGCTGGCGGCCGAATTGGTCGGCGGTATGCAGCGGACCCTTGACGTCACTGTCGAATATGCCAAGACGCGAAAACAGTTCGGCAAACCCATCGGAATCTTTCAAGCGGTGCAGCACCAGTGCGCGGACATGTACTTGGAGACCGAGAGCTCTCGTTCGGCGGTCTACTATGCCGGATGGGCGCTTGAGGAAAACTTGCCGGACGCGCCGACCGCCGTTTCCATCGCCAAGATGTACTGCAGCGATGCCGCCCGGACCGTTGGAAACCGCGGCATCCAGATTCACGGTGGCATGGGCTTCACGTGGGAGAACGATCTTCACCTTTATTACCGGCGGGCGAAGGCGTCGGAGACGGCGTTCGGCGACGCCACGTTTCATCGGGAGCGCATCGCCTCGATGGTGATCGATTCCGGCGGTGTCTCCGCGAAAGGCGCGTAGACTACAATCACACAAGAAACGAGACCTTTCATGACCGATCTGGTGCACGTAACAAACGACGACGGCGTTGCCGTTATCACGATCAATAATCCGCCGGTGAACGCGCTGAGCCCCGGCGTCCCCGAGGGAATCTCCGAGGCGCTGGACCAGATCGCGCGCGACGCAAGCGTCAAAGCCGCGGTGCTGATCGGCGGCGGGCGCACGTTCGTCGCCGGTGCGGACATCAAGGAATTCGGAAAGATGACGTCGGGCAAGCCGCGCGGGGCGGGCTTGCTTCCGTTGCTTTTGAAAATTGAGGACAGTGCTAAGCCCGTGATTGTCGCGATTCACGGAACCGCATTTGGCGGGGGGATGGAGTTGGCGATGGCCGGACACTATCGCGTCGCTCTCGCCACCGCACAGTTCGGCCAACCCGAAGTGAAGCTCGG
>DATHMM010000085.1:0-7264 GCA_035487095.1 Candidatus Sulfotelmatobacter sp. | reverse complement strand
TGCCGACGTGCCGCTGCGGTCGGAAGAGTTGCGCGAGCGGCTGTGGGCCAGCGTCGCGGCGCATCCGCCGGGGCATCTGCACCGCATCCTGAAGCGGATGGATCCGGTGTCGGCGGAAAAAATCGCGCCGGGCGACGAGCAGAAACTCATCCGCGCCGTAGAAGTCTGCCTGTTGGCGAAGAAGCCGCTTTCGGAAGTGCATCGCGCGGGAAGAAATCCGCTGCGCGGCTGGCGCGCCATAAAGATCGGGCTGACCCCCGAGCGCGAAGCTCTCTATGAGCGCATTCACGCACGCACCGACGCAATGCTGGCTGCAGGTTGGATGGAAGAGGTGCGCGGGCTCATCGCCAGTGGTTTTCCGGCCGACGCGAAACCATTCGATTTCATCGGCTACCGCGAATTGCGCGCGGTGCTCAACGGCGAAATGGAACTCGAAAAAGCCAAAGCCGCGATCCAGCAAGCCACGCGCCGCTATGCGAAACGTCAACTAACGTGGTTCCGCCGTGACGCACAAATCCACTGGTTTTCCGGATTCGGCCAGGACGCGGCAATCCAGCAGCAAGCGCTCACCTGGCTGCGCAGCCAATTATAGGTAAGCAATTTCAGAACGCTTTGGTACTTGCATGTGAGTCGCATCTGTTGCCTTTCGGGGGTAGTCTGGAGAGTGGCTCGGGAGACGGCGATGCCTCTGCGAGGGCAGTTTCGGATTTTGTATCTGTATGACGTGGCTGAGGCTATTCGGCTAGAGGCGCTCCGCTCCGTGCTCAAACCTGCGCTCAAACCGGGGCTCGAAGCTGGGGGCGCGGAGACGCCGCCAAATCCGGCCCACCCGATTCCGCATTATTTGCGATTTGAGAGGCCGCCCGTGATCGAATCCGCCGAGCCGATGGTCCTGGCGACGGGCGAGCGCATCGGGGTAACCACGAAATATTACGATTATGGAGTCATCAGCTTCGAACTGGAATTGCCGTTCGAGTGCGACTGGGATTCGCTTGTTTTGGAGTCCAGCCGTTGGGTCGGCGCCGCGGAGCTTGAGAATCGAGCCACCGAATTGCTTCCGATTGCCTTGAAGCGCGCGGGCACGGCGCTGATCAATCCGTACAAGACCTGGCTCAAAGAGGACTACTTCATCGTGCACCTCTTGGAAATAGTCGAGCCGGATGGCAAGACATTGGCCGCCGGAGAAATCCTTTCTTCCCACGCGTGGGAGATTGCGCAACTCGTTCGAGGCGAGTCCGTATCCTTATCCGAAGCCGAGCGCCAGGAGGTTTTGCAATCGAGCATTTCTTATTCCCGGACGGATCTTTTGGTAGTCGGTTGGACCGGGGCTCTGGTCTATGGAGGCGCGGAGGGGGCGGCGATTACGATTCAGATGCTCGAATACGCCAACACGCAGCTGCTGGAATTCCGTCATTACGACAGCCTGCTCACTCAACTGCTCGACGATGTCTATCGCTCGTTGGAGCGAAGGGGCGGTGTATGGGCCGCCTGGCGGCTCTCGCGCGAAGCGGCGCGCTTGAACACGATTCGGCTGGACGTGATGGAATTAACCGAAAAGGTGGACAACGCCATCAAATTCCTGAGCGATATGTTCTATGCGCGCTTGTATGGATTGGCCGCCGCCAAAGTGGGAGTGCCCGACTACAGGCGGCTGGTGGACCAGAAACTGCGCACCGCCGGCGAACTCTACCGGTTCATGGTGGACCAGTTCAACCAGACGCGCAGCTTTGTGCTGGAGCTGGCGGTCGTGATTATTCTGATCGTCGATCTATTTTTCCTGTTTCGCGGCAAGTAGGCGGTCCGCCGGCCTGTGGTTATGCTCTACCTGCGGAAAAGAGGCGAATCAGGGCGATTTTCCGGGTGACCTTCAATGGCCGAAACAAAGCTCCGCAACCACTTTGACGTCTATCTGGAGAAAGGGGAAGTGGTTGTCTATTCCGTCCTTGCGGTGCTGATTTTTGTGACCGCGCTCGCATCGATTGCAAACGCCACAAAATTGCTGTGGGAGGGCCTCGGCCATTGGCCGATTGCCCCGCAGACCCTGCTGGTGCTGGACCAGTTGCTCGTTGTTCTGATGCTGGTGGAGATTCTGCATACGGTGCGGATCTCCATACGCTCGCATATCCTTGTCACCGAACCGTTTCTTGTCGTGGGCCTGATCGCCTCGATTCGGCGCATGCTGGTGATCACGCTGGAAGCGGCCACCCTCACGAAGGGTGGAGCGTGGTCGACCGAGATTTTGAGCATATTCCGGGCGAATATGATCGAGCTTGGTTTGCTGGGAGTGCTCATCCTGATTTTAGTGTTTTCCATTACGCTTTTGCGCCGATCCAATCCCCCCAAAGAATACTTGGAAAATTAGGGCGCGCCAAAGGGCAGGGGGAGCACACCTGCCCCTTTCTTGTACTTCTTGCCAGTTTTCACCGTATATACCCAGGCCTAAATTGCTGAGTACCGGCCCAAGGTGAAACTATGAGCGATTTTGGACCCTTGGCTATTAAAGATTGGTACGCGCTGGGAAGCCTGCTCGCACAAATCGGGTTCCTGGTGGCAGCGGTTTGGTTTGCGCGCAATTTCCTGCGAACAATTCGAGCGTTTCAAGAGCAGGTTGGGGCGCTGCTGAAGCTCTCCATTACGTCCACGCCCGGCGAGCGGCAAACCTCGAATACACATTCAAGAAGCGTGTTGGCGGAGGGGAGCCCGTACTGGCTGCCGCCTACGCCTTCGGCACCGGTTAAGCCTACGGCTGCCCCCGCGGAGGTTGTGGAGCGTGGGCCGAATCTGTTCGTTGCCGGCTGGCAGCGGACGATTTATTGGCTGCGGGAGCCGATGGGCACGGCGCAAGTATCTTACCGGCGGCGCGTGATGAACTGGTTGCAGGCGCCGGCGGGGCATTGAGGAGCGTCGCGCGGCCTGAGCTGGGGGCGAGCTTGGCCACCCATTCCTTCGTCTGGGCAAGCCTGAAGGTGGCCGTTACTGGGTTGAGCGGCCCGCCGCAGACGGCGGGCCCTACATGGGGAATGCCGGTTAGGGCAAAGGTAGGTGTGGCGTGGATGAGCTGAAACATAAGGAAAGTGCTTATTCGGGCGAGCGGGCGCCGGTTGCGCCGGTGACGTCTCCGGCGGAAGTGCCGGCGCAGGCCGTGCCTGCAGGAAATGCGGCGGCATCGGCACAGGCGGGACGCGGGCTGGGAAGTGCGGGCCTGCTGGAAGCGGCGAAGTCCGATCTGCCCGCATGGCTGGCGGAGATTGTGGCTTTTTTGATGCGGACGAAGCGAGTCTGGCTGATGGCGGCGGGTATCCTGATCGCAGCGGCGGCGCTGGTGAATTTGACGGCGCGCGCGGCGGAGTGGGCCAAAAACTCGCGGGAGCGGCGGCAACTGCACGCTGTTGCCACGCTGACGCCCGATACATTGTTCGCGCGCTGCGGCGCTGCGGCAGCGGATGAGAGCAAAGAAGTGTATCCCGTGGTGATGCGGACGCTGACCTATCAGCCGCGCGGCGGCGAAAAGCTGGTGATTTCCTTCAGCCGGACGGCGGAAGAACAGAGCGACTGGGTGTTCCTATCCATGCAAGACGGGGATAGCGCAGCCAGCTTCGACACGCCCGAAGCGAAAATCGCGGCGCTGCCTTGCCTGGAATCGAAGAAGTAGATCGTTTCACATCCAAGGAAAACAATCGCCCGGCTAAGCTGCCGCACCGGTTTCGCTGAGCACGCGGGCGAAGACGTCTTGATCCACGTTGCCGCCGGTGGCGATCAAGGCGACTCGCTTTCCTTTCAGCTCGGCGGATTCTTTTGTAGCCGCAGCCAAACCGGCCGCTCCGGCGCCTTCCACAACATTGTGAGTGTCCGTGAACATCGCGCGCATGGCGGCAGCGACTTCGACGTCGGTGACGCGGACGATGTGGTCCACATTTTCGAGCATGACTTCGAGGGCTTCCTCGTTTCCGAGGCGGCAGGCCAGGCCGTCGGCGAGTTTCGTTGTAGCCGGGGCTTCAACAATTTTTCGCCGCTCCATGGATAAGGCGTACGTCGGCGCTTGATCGGAGACTACGCCTACCAGTTTCGTTTTCAGTCCCAGAGCATTTCGCACCGCGGAGGCCGAGCAGATTCCCGAGCCCATTCCGATGGGGACGTAGGCCACATCAATCTCCGCCACCGCGGTGAAGAGTTCCAGCCAGTAGGTGGCTATGCCCAGCACGATATCGCGGTGATAGGGAGGCACCAGGTGATAACCCGTCTCCGCCGCGAGATTCCTGGCGTGCTCCAACGAGGACTGGAAATCGTCCCCGTATTCGATGAGCTTCGCGCCCTGCGCGCGCATCGCGGCGTTCTTCGTCGCGCTGTTTCCATACGGCACAACGATCACGCATTCCAGCTCTTTCCGCTGCGCCGCCAGGGCCACCGACTGGCCGTGGTTGCCGCGTGTGGCCGCGATGAGGCCGCGCGTGGCGGGTTCGCGTTTGAGCAGCGCTTCCGCATAGACGATGGCAGTGCGCGCCTTGAACGCGCCGATGGGCGTGTGGTTTTCGTGCTTCACCCAGACTTCGGCGCCGAGACGCTCGCAGAGCAGCGGCCAGCGATACTGCGGCGTCGGCGGCATCAGGCGGTAGACCAACTCCGCCGCGGCCCGCACTTCGTCCAACGTTGGCAAACTCACCATGGCTTGTTTGGCTTGTCCTATGCTCATCGCAGCACCTCGCGTTGCTCAACATTCCCTGCGTACATCAACCTGAATTGTGGGCGCGGTGGACGCCACTGTTAGCTCCACATTGGCCTGTTGTGGCGGGGGGTAGCGCCGGCATCTTGCCGGCATGTGCTGGCCGCCAGGATGGCGGCGCTACCTATCGGATGGCCGAAAGTCGATGGTTGTGGCGGCCAGTTATTGGACGAGGATAGAGATGGTGTTGTCGGTGCTGTTGGCGACGGCGAGGCCGGGGCGCCCGGTGGAGTTGAAATCGCCGACGACCAGTGAGTATGGAACTTTGCCTACTGGAAAGGGCGAAGCCGGGGCCTGTGTGAAAGTGCCGTCGCCGTTGCCGAGCAGTAGGGTGACATCGTTGCTGCCGGAGTTGGCGGTCGCCAGATCGAGCTTGCCGTTCGCACGGAAATCTGCGGCGACGATTGTGTACGGCGCGGTGCCGACGGCGATCGGCGATCCGGCGGCCTGGGTGAAGGTTCCGTCGCCGTTGCCAAGCAATATGGTGACGGTGTTGTCGGCAGCATTGGCGATGGCGAGATCCAGCTTGCCGTCGCCATTAAAATCACCGGTCACGATGCTTTGCGGCTGTTTGCCTGTGGCGGGCGAGGGGCCTGTTGCGGCGGTGAAGGTGCCGTCGCCGTTGCCGAACAGAATCGTCACGCTGTTGGCGCTGCTGGTCGCAATCGCCAGATCCAGCTTTCCGTCTCCATTCAAGTCGCCGACGGCCACAGAGCATTGCCCAATGGCACCCAAGAATATCGGGGAGTTTACGGCCTCGGAGAACGCACCATCTCCGTACCCCAGCAAAATGTCCAACGCTCCGTATACGTCATTTCCGACAGCGAGATCCAAGCCGCCATCGCCGTTGAAATCCGCTGCCGCAACTGCGCAAGAATTTGGGCGATTGGTGTTGGCCGGAGCGGTGGAGGCTGCAAATGTCCCGTCGCCATTGCCCAACAGCACGGGCACGTTGTTGAATGAATAACCGAAGTCCGACACCGCGAAATCCAGCTTGCCGTCATTGTTGAAGTCGCCCACCGCAAAAGCAGATGGAAGGGGATCAGTCCCTGCGCTAGGGGAATACATACTGAATGGAGAGCCGGAAGCCTGGGTGAAAGTGCCATCGCCCTTGCCCAGGAAAACCGCTACATTTGGCAAGCCAGCGACTACCAAGTCGGGCTTGGAGTCCCCGTTGAAATCGCCCACTGCTATCTCCAGGGGCGCATAGACGGTGCTGAACGGGGAGCCGGTGGCGCTCGAAAAAGTTACTGATGTTTCCGGCGTGGCGATCGAGAAAGAAAGCGGGTTGGAGCGGACTCCGCCAGGCTGGGGATTGACCACAGTGATCGAAACCGTGCCTGCGGAAGCAATGTTTGCTGCGGGGACGACCGCGGTCAATTGGCTGCTGTTCACAAACGTGGTGGCCAGCGCGGTGCCATTGAAGTTCACAGTGGCGCCCGGGAGGAAGCCCGTTCCATTCACGGTGAGCGTGAAGCCGGCACCAGCGGGAGCGGCGGCGTCCGGCAACAGTGGAAGATTGAGGAAGGGGATTGGGTTCCCCGGAGGGGTGTTGGGGTTGATCGGGATGCTCAGCGAGGACTGATACGTCTTGAGACCCGCCGCGTCGGTCAACTCCACCACGAAACTCCACGTGCCCGCGCCAGTGGGCGTGCCGCTAATTGCCCCGGTGCCGGCATTAAGGTTCAGGCCATCGGGAATCGCGCCGGCAAATACGGACCAGGTAAAGGGGGCAGTGCCGCCGGATTCCGAGAGGGACATATTGTACGCGGAGCCACGAACGCCGCTGGACATGGAGTTGGTGAGGATTTGGGGCGGGAGATTTACGGTGATCTGCGTGGAAACGTGCTTGGTTGGATCGGCAACCGAGGTGGCCGTAAGCGTGGCGGTCTGTACGGCCGTAATGGGCGTAGGTGCAACGTAGGTGACAGAAGCCGTACTTTGGCCGGAGAGCGAACCCGCGCCGGAAAGGCTCCAGGTCACACCTTTGAACGTCGAATCATTTGTGAGCGTAGCGGTGATGGAGACCGTTTGGCCCTGATCCGTTTGGACGGAAGCAGCGGGCAGGCTCACCGAAATCGGAGGCCTACTGGAGCTTCCACAGGCACAAATGCAGGCTGCGGCAAACAGGGCGATAAAAAAAAGGTGCAGGGAGCGGATGCGGGGCACGGGGCCTCCAGTCAATTTGCCTGGCTGGTCTTGCAAAAAAAGATCAAAAAATGGGGAGAAGCGCCCCGCGAATCGTAAGCTGCCTTACAAGCAAACGTAAACTTGCCTGCAGCCCGTCGCATGGCAGCTTACGATGTGGTTGGATTTGAAGTCAATTCCCGCGCGTGAAAACAGTCCCAAGAGATAACGGGGAGCGGAGCGAGAAGCGCACTCGTAGCGGGGCCGCGGAGAGGTTTGTTGTAGCAACATAAATTTGTCACCCTAACGGCAACATGAATCTGTCACCCCCCTGGTAGTGCGGAGTGTTGCAGTCGCGTATCGCCGTAGTAGAGAGCGACGCGGCCATCGAGGGCCTGGTAGATCTGTACTTTGGCG
>DATHMM010000084.1:0-3624 GCA_035487095.1 Candidatus Sulfotelmatobacter sp. | reverse complement strand
CCGGGGCACCGTATACCTCACTGTAGTCCCTTTTTTGCCAACTATAAAGGTCATCGCTTCAAATACTTGCGTATATACTGATGCGGTCCTGTCACGGCAATGCAATCATACGCTTACAGGTGGGTTTGTGAAAGGTATAATTCCGAAAAACAGGGGGGGTATACCCCACCCAAAAATGTCGGCGCGCCGACATTTTTGATTTTTCCCCTGATTTTTTGCACATTTTCCAATTCCCCCCACCTGCCCGCCGCAGACGGCGGCCGCTACAAAACCGAAGAAGGCGGCCTAAGCCGCCCCTTCAAAGACAGCGGAACGCGGATCACGAAGCAGGCGCGTACAAAACCGAAGAAGGCGGCCTAAAGCCGCCCCTACAAAGGCTGCGGAATGCGGATCATGATGCAGGCGCGTACAAAACCGAAGAAGGCGGCCTAAAGCCGCCCCTACAAAGACAGCGGGACGCGGATCACGAAGCAGGCGCCTCGCTCCTGTCTCCCACCAGTCACCTGTCGCGTACTTGCCATGTGCGGGACGCAAGAGTTGCGATTCACCCTCTTCTGCTATCCTATGGAGCGGTCTGCAACTCGGCCCTTCCCGCCTCGGACGCGCCGCAAATTCACTCGAAAGGTTTTCCTACTACCGTGAGCACCCCCGTCGGAAACATCACTTTTGCTCCTGCCTCGACCACCCGCGGCGCCAAGCGCGCTTTCAACTTCAATGCCGGACCCGCCGCCCTGCCGCTGCCCGTGCTGGAGCGCATCCGCGAAGAGCTGCTGGATTACCGCGGCACCGGCATGTCCGTGATGGAGATGTCCCACCGCTCGCCGGAATTTGAAGCCATCAACAACGCCGCCGAGCAGAACCTGCGCGGGCTGCTGGCGATCCCCGACGACTACGCGGTGATTTTCGTGCAGGGCGGCGGCAGCATGCAGTTCACCATGGCGCCCATGAACCTGGCGCTCGCCGGAAAGCCGGTGGACGTGCTGCACACCGGCGCGTGGACCGCGAAGGCGATCTCCGAACTGAAAAAAGGACCTTTTGCTAATTTAACGGGGCATAACATTGCCGCGTCCACCGAAGCCGCGAAATTCACCCGCGTGCCTCGCGCCGACGAGATCAAACTTTCCGCCGACGCTTCCTACACGCACATCTGCACCAACAACACCATCGAAGGCACGCAGTATCACGCGCTGCCCGCCTCCGCCGCGCCACTGGTGGCGGACATGTCGTCGGACATCGCTTCGCGGCCCATCGACGTAGGAAAATTCGGCCTGATTTTCGCCGGCGCGCAGAAAAATCTGGGGCCCAGCGGAGTCACGCTGGTGATTGTTCGCAAGGATCTGGCCGAACGCGCGGACAAGAACCTGCCCACCACGCTGCAATACCGCACGCACATCAAAGAAAAGTCGCTGTACCACACGCCGCCGACGTTCGCGATTTACATTTTGGGCTTGGTCACCGAATGGATCGCCGGCGAAGGCGGCCTGGCGGGGATCCAGAAGCGCAATGAAACCAAGGCCAAGCTGCTCTACGACACGATCGAAGCGAGTGGCGGCTTTTACAGCTGCCCCGTGGAAAAGTCTTCGCGTTCGCTGATGAATGTGGTGTTTCGCGTAGGAGGTAGCTCCGGCCAGCCGGGCGATGAAAATTTGGAAAAAGAATTCGCCAAGCAGGCCGCGGCCGCGAACCTGGTTGGCACGCCCGGGCACCGCTCCGTCGGCGGGATGCGCATTTCGCTTTACAACGCGGTCGGCCAGGACGCCGTCGAGGCGCTAACCCATTTCATGCGCGAATTCCACCGCGCCCGGGGCTAAGGATGACCTACTATTCGCTCGCGCTCTTCTTTCACTTTGTCGGCCTCGTCGCGCTCTTCGTCGGCTACGGCATCGAGTGGATCGTCTCTGCGTTTCTGCGCGGCGCCGCCACTACGGACCAGGTGCGCGCGTGGCTACGCGTCTATCGAACGTCGCTTCCCGTTTCCGGCCCCGGCCTGCTGGTGCTGATTTTGAGCGGCGGCTACCTGGCGCAGGTTACCGGCGCCATGAAAAACGGGTGGATGTCCGCTTCGCTGCTCACCATCGTGGTCGCGCTCGCCATCGGCTTCATGTTCATCCTGCCGCGCGTCAAGGCAATCCGCAGCGCGTTGCCGGAGGGCAGCGCCGGCCTGCCGGCAAGTGCCACCGCTCTTTTGCGCGCTCCGGGATTGCCCACGCTGATTCGCGTCCGCGCGATGCTCGCGCTCGGCATCGTCTATCTCATGACCGTGAAGCCGGACACCCTCGCGTCTTCGCTGATGGCCCTCGGAGTGGCCATCATCCTCGGCCTGCTCGCCTCCGCCCACACCTTCGCCAAGCCAAAGACTGCGTGAGGAGAGAAGTTGAGCGTTGACAGCCGGAAGTTGGCGGTTTTTAGTTTTAAGTCGTAAGTTTTAAGTCTTTGGTTTTTTGGTTTCTGGCCGAAGGCCATTGGTGAGCGCCAAGCGGCGCGAAGATGCTAAACGAAAATAGTCGCAAAAACAAAAAGGGCGGGATTTCTCCCGCCCTCTCTTGCTTCCTGATCGCTGTTATCTGATCGCTGATCGCCCAAGGCAATCCTGCAACCTGGTTCGGCGCTCCACTCACGCCAGATCGAACAGCAGCACTTCCGCGTCCTCGACGCCGGTCAATTCCAGGGCCTTCTCCTGCGAGACAGCCGCGCCGTCGCCCGTGGCGAGTTTCGTGCCGTTCAGCGTCACGCCGCCGCGCGCCACCTGGACGTACGCGTGGCGCTCCGGTTGCAATGCGTGCTTCACGGTTTCACCCGGCGCCAGCACCGTCGCGTAGAGTTCGTTGCCCTGGCGAATCTTCACCGAGCCGTCACGGCCGTCCGGCGAAACCACAAGCCGCAACTTGCCGCGCTTTTCCGCCGCGCTGAAGTGCTTCTGGTCGTACGCTGGCGTATAGCCGGTTTTATCGGGAAACATCCAGATCTGGTACATGTGCACGGGGGTTTTGTCCGACGCGTTGAACTCGCTGTGCGCCACGCCCGTGCCCGCGCTCATATACTGCACGTCGCCAGGCTTGATCACGGAGCCGTTGCCCATGCTGTCCTTATGCGCCAGTTCTCCATCGAGAACGTAGGTGACAATTTCCATGTCGCGGTGCGGATGAGTGGGAAAACCGCCACCGCCGGCGATGCGGTCGTCGTTCATCACGCGCAGAGTGCGGAACTCGACGCGCTCCGGATCGAAATATTCGGCGAAGGAAAAACTGAAACGGGAATCCAACCAGCCGTGGTTGGCGTGCCCGCGGGTGTCGCTTTTGCGAATCTGAATCATGGCCAGCCTCCTTGACTTACGGGATAATATTACTCGTTATCACGACTATTGTCAAGAGGGTAGTCTATGATTCGCTTTTCCGAGCCTATTCCCTTTCGCCCCAACCCGTTGCAGTTCTTGCGAGATGGCGCACCCGCGTTTCTAAGGAGCGGCGGACGGGCAGCGGTCCATTGTTGTAGCAACATAAATTTGTCACCCTAACGGCAACATGAATCTGTCACCCCCCTGGTAGTGCGGAGTGTTGCAGTCGCGTATCGCCGTAGTAGAGAGCGACGCGGCCATCGAGGGCCTGGTAGATCTGTACTTTGGCG
>DATHMM010000083.1:0-76936 GCA_035487095.1 Candidatus Sulfotelmatobacter sp. | reverse complement strand
TTCGGCGCCGCTGAGATCGCCCTGGAGGAAGAGGCCGATGCCGTAGTCGTTCCAGCGGGTCCAGTCGTCTTTGGCGAGACTAATTTGCGGAGTTGGCGCGGGCGCAGAGTGCGGAAGCACGCGGATGGATTTGGTGTCTTCCGCGACGGTGATGATGGGGAGATCGGGAAAGGATTTGGATTTGGCGGAGATGTCGGAGAGATCGCCGCTGAAGTTCCACTTGCGATCGTCGTGATCCTTGGCGACCTCGCCGGATTGATTTGCCTCGGGAGTGCCGCCGAAGGAGAAATGGGTGTTCCACCATTGGAATTTGCGGTAGTTGAGTTTCGAATGCAGCGTGATGTGCTCGCCGGCGCTTTCGGTGATGTGCAGGCGGAAGTGGGCGGTGTCGGCGGCGCCAGGAGGGATTAGGTGGACGTAGACGACGGCGCGAGTAGCCCAGGCGTTGCGCTTGTTGATGGGATTGCCGTGGGCGTCGATCTGGAGAGATTTGTAGAAATGCGCGCCGGGTTCGACGGGGCCTTTGCCGTCGTCTTCGACCTTGCCGCTCCAGAAAATCGTCTGGCCTTTCTCGTCGATGGCCTGGAGTTCGAGCCAGACGTCGAACGCGTCCACGGTGCCGCCGGGGAAGAAGTGGCCGACCTTGCGGGTGCGGACTACGACATCGACCAAAACATCGTCACCCCGGCGGACGGCGGCATCCACGCGGCCGAGTGGCGCGGTGATGGGGCGCGCTTCGCCAGCGGGGCCGTGCGGAGTGGAACTGTCGGATTCTTCGCCAACGGCGAAGGTGGTGGAGAGTTCCTGTTTGGGATAGCCGACATCAGTTTTGAGAGATTCCGTTTTGGAGACGGGAGAGATCGCGAAGATGTCGAGGGTGAGTTGCTTGTCCTGCAAGAATTTGCGGCTGGCGTCGAGCTGCGCGGAGTCTTCGTTGGCCATAGGCACGGCGGTGTTGGCGCCGGGAAAACGGTGAGAGTGGACGTAGCCGTCGAGATTGCCTTCGTCTTTCGAGGGGACGAGGGGCATGTGGCAGTCGGCGCACATCATCGAAGTGGCCGGGTAATAGAAAGCGCGCGCGCCCTGCCCGGAGACGCCGCTGGCCTGCCAGTTGTCGTACTCGTTGAATCCGCGCAGCCACCGGTAATTGTTGAACGGTTGGTCGAGGTGGACCTTGTGGCAGCCGGAGCAGAATTCGGGAACCTGTTCGCGCATAAACGGCTTTAGAAAGACGCGGCGGTGCGGCTCCGGATTCAGGCGGACCATAAAATCGTGGAGCGAGCGGATTACGGGATTTTCGCTGGCGGCGAGTTCGTGGAGCTTCGGATACTCGAGGACGAAATCGCCCTGGCCCATGGTGCTTTTCACTTGCACGATACTGTGGCACATCATGCAGCTTAGGCCCGCGTTGGCTTCGGGCTTGTGGATGTTTTGCTGGATGGGCGTGTCCATCATGCCGCTGAAGAGAAGGGCGGGGTCGTGGCAGCCGGCGCACCATTTGCTTTGCTTCACGCCGTCGACTTCCTGCATGTACTCGATGCTTTTGCGATACCACTGATTGTTGAAGGAAGAGAAGTGGTGCATCGAGCTTTGCCATTGCTTGTAGATGTCGGAGTGGCAGCGCTCGCAGGCTTGCGATTTCAGGAAATAGTCGGAGGGGATGTAGTTGCCGTCTTTAGTTTGAACAGAGCTGGGGAAAAATTTGCCGTTGGGGCCGTCGCCTTCCTGGTCCATGGTGGCAGGAGCAATGGCGGGATTGCTGACACGGTAAGCATTTTTCCAGGCGATGGTGCGGGTCCACCAGGCGCCGGCGGAAATGGCGAGGGTCAGAAGGGCGATCACGGCGAGGCGAAAGCACTGCTGAAGAATTCCGGCGTTGAGCCAGCCGCGGGAGGCGAACCAGGAGGATGCGAGGAGGACAACGCCGATGAGGCAGAGAGCGATGTGCGCGTAGAGCCAAGATTTAAGGCGATGAGGCGTACCGATTTTGATCAGTACAACGCCGAGCGCACCGCCTGCTAAAACGAAGAGCCAGCCGATCCGCGCGAGAGAGGATTCCTGGGCGAAGCCGCGAAACAAAAAAAAGAGAATGCCGAGTGTGGCGAGTACGCCCATACCGGTGTGGAGCAGGACGGCGAGCGCGTAGGGAATATTGGCGGCGGGGAATGCGTAGAGATAAACGGCCGTGACGGCAAGAACAAGAACGCTTAGGGAGCGCCAGCGTTGCATTTCTTCCCCCCTGGGAGTGGTCAAATCTTATCAGGCGCCATTGCCATTAAAAAATGCGGCCGGGGGTCGTTGGCCCGGCCGCAATATTTGTTGGGGTGCTTCCAGTCTTGGCTAGGGAAAGCCAGGTGGGAAGCGACTGCTTGTTGGGACATTTATATTTCTTGCGGGGAGGCGGCGCAATAGTGGGAAAACATTAGGGACAGACTAAGAGGAGAGATTTAACGCAGAGGGCGCAGAGATGCAGAGAAGAGAAGAGCAAGAAGGCGGCGTAAAGCCGCCCCTACATTTCGGTAATGCCTTTGGATTCAGTTAGTTGGTAGGCTTTTCCTGCTTTGAGTTTGGGGTACTCTTCGGTTTTACCGCTGGGCCAGTCGATGGTGATTTTTTCGATTTGGTCTTGTTTGCCTATGCCAAACGTTACGGGCAGTTCGGATTGCGAGAGGTAGCTGGAGCCACTGCGAACGAGCCGCGACTGGATCTGGCCATTGCAGTGGAGGCGGACCGTTGCGCCGATGGCGTCGCGATTGGATTTTGTGCCCACAAGGTGCAGGCGAATGCTGCGATTTCCGGCGAGCTGGTCGTTGCGATAAAGGTACGCGGGGCCGTTGTTGGTGGTGAGGAGGAGATCGAGATCGCCATCGCGGTCGAAATCGGCGACAGCGAGGCCGCGGCCTACCTTCGATTGAGCGAAGCCTCCGCCGAGCTGGGCGGCGACTTCGAGAAATTTTGAATCGCTTTGGTTGAGGAAGAGTTGGGGAGCTTGCGCGTAGCCCACGTTGCCTCGGATGTTGCGGACGGTGTCGTCAATGTGGCCGTTGGCGACGGCGAGATCGAGGCGGCCGTCGAGGTCGGCGTCGAAGAAGACGCAGCCGAAGCCGAGAGTGTTGCGAGAGGCCGAACCAAGGCCGGCTTGCATGGCGACATCGTCGAACGATTTTCCGTTGGAGCGATAGAGGCCGAGCATTTCGTTGTCGAAATTGGTAATGATGATGCCTGGCTGGCCAGAATTGTCGAAATCGGCGCAGTCCACGCCCATGCCCGCGCGCGCTTTGCCCTCGTCGCTGAAAGCCAGGCCCATTTCGACGGCGACATCCTTGAACTTGCCATTGCGGAGATTGCGATAGAGCTTGTTGGGTTGCGTGTCGTTGGCGACGAGAAGATCGGGCCAGCCGTCCTGATCGAAATCGAGCATGGCGACGCCGAGGGATTTGGAGCTGGTGTCGAAGATGCCGCTGGTGGAGGTGACGTCTTCGAAAGTCCCGTCGCCGCGATTGTGGAAGAGCCAGCAGGTGTCGCCGCGATAGGCTTCGGGCGTGCAGTAGGATTTGTTTTTTCCGTCGAGGCTGCAGAAGACATCGTGGCCAGCGGCCCAGCGGACGTAATTGCAGACGAAGAGATCGAGCAGGCCGTCGCGGTCGTAATCGAACCAGAGGGCTGAAGTGCTGAAGCCTTGCTTGCTGAGCAGGCCGGCTTTCTGGGTGACGTCGACGAAAGCGCCTTTGCCGGTGTTGTGAAAGAGGCGGCTTTGGCCCACGCAGGAGATGAAAATGTCGGGGAAGCCGTCGTTGTCGTAATCGGCGACAGCGACGCCCATGCCGTACATTTCTATGTCGAGGCCGGCGGCTTTGGTCACGTCGGTAAACGTGCCGTTGCGATTGTTGCGATAAAGCTTGAGGGTGGAACGCTGGCGCTTGTGGCCCGGCCAGTCCATGGAGTTGACCAGGAGAATGTCGGGCCAGCCGTCGGCGTCATAGTCAAGAAAAGCGCAGCCGGAGCCGAGTGTTTCGGGTAGGAGCTTTCCGCCGTATGCGCCGCTGTTGTGCTGGAAGTGGATGCCGGCTTGCGCGGTGACGTCAGCGAGTTGAAATCCGGGCGCGCTCGTGGGCAGTGAAAAAGGGAATGTGGCGGAGAGGATTCCGGCTCCCAGGGATTGCTGCAGGAAATCGCGGCGCTTCACGGAAGAGTCACCAGGCCGTTCTTGATGGCGTAGACGACGAGTTCCGCAGTTTTGTGGAGGCCGAGCGCGTCCATGATGTTGGCGCGGTGAACGGAAACTGTGTTGACACTCAACTTGAGTTCGGCAGCGATTTCCTTGTTGGATTTGCCGGCGACAATGTGCTGCAGGATTTCGAGTTCGCGCGGCGTGAGGCCGGTGTCGCGCTCGCCCTTGAGATTGCCGGTGAGGGTGATTTGGGGGTCGAGGACGGTTTTGCCTTCGGCGATTTTTTGGATGGCGGCAACCAGATCGAGATCCATCGCGTTTTTCAGAATGTAGCCGCGGGCGCCGGCTTCGAGAGACTGGCGGACGAGCGTGTCTTCGGAATGCATGCTGAGCATGAGAATCGCGATATCGGGAAATTTTGCCAGCACGCGGCGAGTGGCTTCGATGCCGTTGATTTGCGGTAGCGCGCAGTCCATCACGATCACGGCGGGGTGGAGTTGCTCGGCAAGTTGCACGGCTTCGAGGCCGTCGCTGGCTTCGCCCACGACCTCGAACGAAGGTTCGTCTTCGAGGATGCGGCGAAAACCGCGGCGAACGAGGGCGTGATCGTCAACGAGGAGGACGGTTAGTTTATTCGGCATGGTGTTCCACCTGTTCGCGAGAGACCTGGAGGTGAACGAGCGTTCCGCCGGCGGGGACCGGCGAAACTCTAACGGAGCCGCCCAAAATTTCGGCGCGCTCGCGCATGGCGACGAGGCCGATGCCGGTTTGCCCTTCGGCGATACGAAAACCTTTGCCGTGATCCTCGACTTCCAAAATCAGGGCGCCGGGTTCGAATTGCACGCGAATCCAAGCTTCTGTTGCGCCGGAATGCCGCGCGACATTATTCAGCGCTTCCTGAAGGACGCGATAGATCTGGACGCCGGCGGATGTTCCCACGGGATAGTCGTCTCCTGACTTTTCGTAGTGAAGCACAAGACCCGTCTGCCTTTCCACTGTCGGGATGTACCAATCTAGAGTCGAGACGAGGCCGGCTTCGTCGAGCAGCACCGGATGCAGCGCTTGGGAGAGGCTGCGGATATTGTCGAGCGTGGATTGGGCGATGCCCTGCACTTCCTGAAGATCGGCGTGGACCGGGGAATCCGCGGGGAGATCTTTGCCGGTGCGGCGGATCAGCGAGCCGATGGCGGTGAGCACCTGGCCGAATTCGTCGTGCAGTTCGCGCGAAATGTGGCGAAGGGTGGATTCCTGCGTGGCGATCAGTTTTTGGGCGAGGTCGCTGCGTTGCGAAGAGAGCTCCGCGACCTGGGCGAAGAGGCGTCGATTGTTGCGAATGAGATACAGGCTGGTGAGGACGATGGCGACGAGGATGGCAGCGAGGAACGCGTAAAGCTGGCGCTGGACGCCGTCGTAGACGGCGGCGATTCGCACGGTGGCGCGTTCTTCGGCTTCGTTGTTTTGCACGAGGAGGCGGGAGACGGCGGAGCTGAGAGAGGCCTGGCGCGGCTGCAGGGTGTCGCGAATTTGCTGGGAGGCGGCGGATTCGAAACCCGCTTGCGCCAGGGCGAACATGCGATTCACGGAATCCCAGAATTGCGCGAGGGACTGATTGAGAAAGAGGAGTTGGTCGCTGGTGGGAGTGGCTTGCGTGAGAGCGGACTCGTGTTCGATGGCGTCTTCGAGGTCGACACGGATGCGTTCGAACTGCGGAACCCAGGCGAGGATGGGATAAGGTTCGGCAGGGTCTTGCATGTCGCGCATGGCGAGGCCCAGGGAGTTGAGGTCGTTCTGGATACGGAGGAGTTGCAGCGAATCGCGGCGGTTGCGGTCGACGAGTTCGCTCTGGAGTTTGCGCATGCCGGCGAACTGGATGGCGATGTAGGCGGCGTATGCGAGGACGGCGAGGACGGTGATGACCAGGCCAAGGTAGAGGCCACGCGTTGGGGCGTGTTGAGCGGAAGAAGAGGTCGGCACGGGGGAAGAGTATAACGCGGGGGGAGAGAAAGAGATGCCAGGTGAAAGCGAGAAGAGCGGCTCGCCTAAGAAGGCGGGCCCTACAGGTATCGCAGGGCGGTTGGCAGGATAGGGAAGTGATACACTTTTCGCGCGATTGGGATTAGGAAGAGTCTGTCGCCCCTCCGGGGCTCGAACATTTTTTTCGAGTAGACCCAGTGCTGACTCACTGGGCTAACTTATGTCGCGCCTCAGGCGCTCGAAGAGGGGAGTCGGAAGTGATCGATGTCGGGCTGGTGGGATTCGGGTTAGCGGGGCGCGGGTTTCATGCGCCTGTGATTCAGGCGGTGGAGGGATTGCGGCTGGCGGCGGTTGTGCAGCGGACTGGCGACGACGCGAAGAAGTTTTGCCCGGAGGCGCGGATCGTGCGCAGCCTGGAAGAGATGCTGGCGATCGAGACGATTCGATTGATCGTGATTGCCACGCCGAATCAGACGCATTTTCCATTTGCGGTGCAGTGTCTGGAGGCGGGGCGCGACGTGGTGGTGGACAAGCCGTTCACGAATAGCGTGCAGGAAGCACTGGATCTTGTGAGGGCGGCGAAAAAGCTGGGGCGAATTTTGACGGTGTATCACGACCGGCGGTTTGACGCGGATTTTCAAGGGCTGCGGAAACTAGTGGCGAGCGGGGAACTGGGAAGGATTGTGCGGTTTGAGGCGCATTACGACCGCTTCCGGCCGAAGCTGAAACCCGGCGCTTGGCGCGAAGTGCCGGGGCCGGGAAGCGGCGTGCTGGCGGATTTGGGGCCGCACCTGCTGGATTACGCGCTGACTTTGTTTGGAGCTCCGGAACGGGTGACGGCGGATGTGCGGATCGAACGCGAAGGATTTGTTACGGATGATGCGTTTGATATCTGGCTGCACTATCCGGGGAATGTGATGGCGGTGCTGGGCGAGTCCATGCTCAGCGCGGTGTTGCGGCCGCGATTTGTGGCGATGGGGACGAACGGAACGTATTTGAAAAAGGAGTTCGATCCGCTGGAGAGCGTGCTGCGGACGAGGACGCCGGGGCCGGGGGAATCGTGGATGTTGGAGAAGCCGGAAAATTTCGGAGAAGTGACGCAGGTGGATGGCGAGAACGTACGGAAGTGGAAAGTGGAATCGTTCGGCGATTGGCGGGACTTTTACGCGAATGTGCGGGACGCGATATTAGGCAAGGCGGAATTGCAGGTGACGCCGGAGCAGGCGTTGCGCGTGATGATGGGGTTGGAGTTGGTCAGGGAGAGCAGCGCGAAGAGGTGCTCCGTGGCGTGGCGGGAGGCGGCGGTTTAGCATTGAGTGGCGAGTGGGAGAAGCGAGTTGCGCGGCGTATAATTTTGGTTTGGAAGAAGGAGCGGAAGGGTGGCTATGAAAATCGAACTGGCGCCGTCGATACTTTCCTCGAACTTCGCGCAACTCGGCAGCGATGCGCTGCTGGCCATTGAAGGCGGCGGAACGCTTCTGCACGTGGACGTGATGGACGGGCATTTTGTTCCGAACATCACGCTGGGGCCGCCGGTGGTGAAGAGTCTGCGCAAAGCGGTGAAAGTGCCGCTGGATTGCCACCTGATGATCGAGAATCCGGACCTGTTTATCCCAGAGTTTGCGAATGCGGGCGCGGACTGGATTTCGGTGCATCAGGAGGCTTGCATCCACCTGGACCGGACGCTGCACCTGATTTCTTCGCATGGGTGCAAGCCGGGAGTGGTGATCAATCCGGCGACTCCGGTGGAGACGCTCACGGAGGTGCTGGACCTGGTGCATCACGTCCTTGTGATGAGCGTGAATCCCGGGTTCGGCGGGCAGAAATTTATTCCGAACGCGTTGAACAAGATTGCGGCGCTGGCCCGGTTGCGCGCGGAACGAAAGCTCGATTTCCGGATTGAGGTGGACGGCGGAGTGGACCTGGAGACCGTGGCCGACGTCGTGAAAGCGGGAGCGGAATTGCTGGTGGCGGGAAATGCCGTGTTTGGGCACGGAGATATTCGGGCGAATGCGGGGAAATTGCTGGAGGCGGCGCGGGCGGCGGTGTTGACGAGAGCGTAGCAGCGAGTGACGAGTCCAAGAGCACAGCCAGGAATGGCTGTGCCACAGGGAAGGGCCGTTCCAGTGATTGGCCGGATTTACGCGGCGAAGGTGATTACTTTGGATTTGGAGCGTGATTTTTTTTGCGGGGCGGCCAGTTCGCGTTCGGCGCGCAGCCAGTCTTGCATGGGGTCGCCGGGCGTGCAGCCGCGTTCGAGATAGATTTCATAGGCGCGGGCGGCAATCTGATCTTGCGACGGTTTGGATTTTGCGGCGGCCTTCCTTGCCTTCGGCGCCGGAGTTTCTTTCGTCTTCGTCATGCTTCTCTCCTTCCACGAACTACAGTCTAATTTTATCGCGCGCGAAAGCAGGAGGGCACCGATTGATTATCGCGCGGTTGTTGTTAGCGATACGCCGGAAAATTTCGATGGAGTGGAGAAAGGATTTGGATTGAACGAGAGAGAGGAAAGAGATTTAACACAGAGGACACGGAGAGGGAGGAGCGGAGTGCACAGAGAAGAGGAAGAGCAACCCAAGAGCACAGCCAGGAATGGGTGTGCCACAAGAAAAAGAAAGAGGGCAGGGCAAGCCCCGCCCCTACAAAGGCGTAGCGGAGAATTTTTCAGGCTACGGTGACGTCTTTACTCAGGTACACGTCCTGGATCGTGTTCAGGAGTTTTACGCCGTCGGCCATGGGACGCTGGAACGCTTTGCGGCCGGAGATGAGGCCCGTGCCGCCGGCGCGTTTGTTGATGACCGCGGTAGTGACGGCGTCCTCGAAATCGTTGGCGCCGGAAGCGCCGCCGGAATTGATCAGCCCTGAGCGGCCCATGAAGCAGTTGGCAACCTGGTATCGGGTGAGGTCGATGGGGTGATCGCTGGCGAGGTCGGTGTAGATGCGCTTGTCGAACTTGCCATAGCTGGAATCGCCCATGTTCAAGGCCGCGTAGCCGCCATTATTTTCTGGAAGCTTCTGCTTGATGATGTCGGCCTGAATGGTGACGCCGAGATGATTGGCCTGCCCGGTGAGGTCGGCGGAGACGTGATAGTCCTTGTCTTTCTTGAAGGCGTTGTTGCGCAAATAGCACCACAGAACCGTAGCCATGCCGAGATCGTGAGCTTTGGCAAAGGCCTGACTGATTTCGACGATCTGCCGGCCGCTCTGGTCGGAGCCGAAATAGATGGTGGCGCCCACGGCGGCGGCGCCCATGTTGTATGCCTCTTCCACAGTGCCGAAAAGAATCTGGTCGGCTTTGTTGGGGAAGGTGAGCAGTTCGTTGTGATTGATTTTCACGATGAAGGGAATCTTGTGCGCGTACTTGCGGGCGACGGAGCCGAGGACGCCGTAGGTGGAGGCGACGGCGTTGCAGCCGCCTTCGACCGCCAGCTTGACGATATTTTCGCCATCGAAATAGTCGGGATTCTTGGCGAAGCTAGCGCCGGCGGAGTGCTCGATGCCCTGGTCGACGGGGAGAATCGAAAGATAGCCCGTGTTGCCGAGGCGCCCGGTGCCGAAAAGACGTTGCAGATTCGTGAGCACGCGGACGTTGCGGTCCGTGAGGGCGTAAATGCGATCGATGAAATCCGGGCCGGGCAGATGCAGGCGTTCCCTGGAAATTTTAGGGGATTTGAAGCCGAGCAGCGATTCGGCTTTGGAGCCGAGAAGTTGTTCGATGTTGCCGAGCGTTGCGGTGGCCATGTGGTTCTCCTGAGGAAGTGATCAGTTGTGAAAAATCGGTAATCAGTAATCAGTTTTCAGTAATCGGTAAGAAAGTGCAAGACGGCGAACAGCGATCGGGTAACAGATAACAGGAACCGGCACTTGCTCGACCGTTTGGGGTCTAGCGAAATTCTACTCTCTTATTCCTACCGTTAGCATTTTAGCGGCGTCGCGGTCGATGAGCCAGAGGGCGTTTCCGCTGGCGGGCTGAATGAACTGAGCGGGAAGCTGCTCGGGCTCATAGGGCCCTTCGAGAACGGCTTTCAGCGCCGGGGCCTTGTCCGCACGGGTGATCATAAACATGACGCGGTTGGCGTGATTCGCCGTCTCGGCCGTGATGGTGATGCGCTCGGTATAAAACTTGCCCACCCAGTTCCGGACAACGATGCGGCCGCCGGGGTGCAGCGCTGTGGTGCCGGGAAATAGCGAAAGGGTGTGGCCTTCATCGCCCATGCCGAGGAGCACCAGGTCAAAGCGTGGATACTCGCCGTCCTTTAGCTGAAAGTATGCGCGCAGAACCTGTTCGTATTCGAGCGCGGCCTTTTCGGTGTCGGGATACTCGCCCTTGATGCGGGCAATTTGCTCGGCCTTCAACAGGCCTTTGGAGAAGAGCGCTTCGCTGGCCATGCGGAAATTGCTTTCCGAGTTGTCGGGAGGGACGTGACGCTCGTCGCCGAAGAAGACGCGCATCTTGTCCCATGCGATTTTCGCGCGATAAACGGGATCGTCCGCAAGCAGGGAGTACAGCGCCTTGGGAGTAGAGCCCCCGGCGAACGCCACATTGAACACGCCTCTTTGCGCAACCGCATCGGCCGCGGCCTTCACGAATTCGTCGGCGGCGCGGCGAGCGATCGCGGCGGCGTCGGCGAGGATGCGGATTTCGCGTTGGGCCGGTGCAGGCATCAAGTGGTTGCAGCCTTCTTCTCCGGAACATGTTTACCGCGTATGTCGACGTCTTCCTCGCCAATGCGGCGCCAGTTGCGCCCATCCCGCGCAAGCAATTCATCGGCTTCCGCGGGGCCCCATGAACCCGCAGCGTAATTCGGGAAGTTGCGGGCGGGGAGAGCGTGCCAGACGTCGAGGATGGGCTGGATAACGTTCCAGCCGGCTTCGACCATGTCGGCGCGCTGAAAAAGCGTGGCGTCGCCGGCCATGCAATCGCGCAGGAGGCGCTCGTAACCGGTGCTGTGCTCGGTGCCGAAATAGGTGTCGTAGTCGAAGTCCATATTCACCAGGCCGAGGCGCATTACGGAGCCGGGAATTTTTGCACCGAAGCTGAGCGAGATGCCTTCCTCGGGCTGAATGTGGATGACCATGCGGTTGGTTTCGATGTTTTTCACGGTCGTGTTGCGGAAAAGCACAAAGGGCGTGCGGCGGAACTGCACGACGATCTCGGTGGTGCGCTTGGCGAGGCTCTTGCCGGTGCGGAGATAGAAGGGAACGCCAGCCCAGCGCCAGTTGTCCACCAAAAGCTTCAGGGCGACGAAAGTTTCGGTGTTGGATTCGGGATTGACGTCGGGTTCGTCCCGGTAACCATGGAGCTGCTTGCCGTTCACTTCGCCGGGGCCGTATTGGCCGCGTACCGCGTTGGTGAGGACTTCTTCGGGTGTGAGGGGCTGGATGGCGTGGAGGATTTCGGCCTGCTTGTTGCGGACTTCATCAGCGTCAAAGGAAATGGGCGGCTCCATGGCGGTCATGGTGAGGAGCTGGAAAAGATGATTGGGAACCATGTCGCGAAGGGCGCCCGCGGTTTCATAGAAGCCGCCGCGGTGCTCGACGCCGACAGTCTCGGAGGCGGTGATCTGGACGTGGTCGATGTAGTGGCGGTTCCAGAGCGGCTCGATAATGTTGTTCGAAAAGCGGAAGACCATCACGTTCTGAACGGTTTCTTTCCCGAGGTAGTGGTCGATGCGGTAGATCTGCTTTTCGGTGAGAACTTTCTTGAGGTCGCTGTTGAGCTGGACGGCGGATTGGAGATCGTGGCCAAAGGGCTTTTCCACGATGACCCGCGCCCACTTGCCGTTCTCTTCCTTTGTCATTCCCGCCGCGCCAAGCTGCTGGACGATCGTGGAGAAAAAACGCGGGGCGACGGCGAGGTAATAAAAATTATTGCCGCTGCAGTCGTGGGTTTTGTTGACAGATTCGATCTGGGCCTGCAGGCGCTTATAGGTGTCTGGATTGGCAAAATCGCCGGCAACGAAATAGATGCGCTGCACCAGCCAATCCCACATTTTAAGGTCGATGGGATCGGACGTGAATTGGGGGATCTCGGCGCTCAGCGACTTGCGGAAGGACTCCGTGTCGGCATCGCCGCCGGCAACGCCGATGATCGCGAAGTGCTGAGGCAAAACATTTTCCTGCGCCAGATTCAGCAGGGCAGGGAGCAACTTGCGCTTGGTGAGGTCGCCGGTCGCCCCGAAAATGACCATGGCACAAGCGGCGGCGGAACTTGGAGCTTCGGCATGATTGGTGTTCATGGACCACGTTCCTATCTTGGATTGGGGCGCGCGATTTCCAGCTTCGCGGCTTATTGCCCGGCTTTCTTTTCGAGGTGACCGCCGAACTGGAAACGCATCGCGGAAAGAAGCTTTGCGGCGAAGTCGTCTTCGCCGCGCGAAGTGAAGCGCTGGTAGAGCGAAGCAGTAAGAACAGGCGCGGGTGCGGTGGACTCGATCGCGGCGAGGATGGTCCAGCGGCCTTCGCCGGAGTCCGAGACGCGGCCGGAAAAGCGCTCGAGAGTCGGCTGATCGAAAAGGGAAATGGCGGTGAGGTCGAGCAGCCAGGAGGCGACCACGCTGCCGCGGCGCCAGACTTCGGCGACGTCGGCAAGATTGAAATCGTACTGATAGTGCTCCGGATTGCGCAGCGGTGTCGTTTCCGCGTCCACTTCGCGATGAGACTTGCCGGCATTGGCGTGCTTGAGGATGTTCAGGCCCTCGGCGTAGGCGGCCATCAAGCCGTACTCGATACCGTTGTGAACCATCTTCACGAAGTGGCCCGCGCCAGAGGGGCCGCAGTGGAGATAGCCCTCTTCCGAGGTGCCGGTGCCCCTTTCGCGCCCGGGAGTGCGGTCAACATTGCCGCGGCCGGGTGCGAGCGTTTTGAAAATGGGATCGAGATGCTTGACGATGCCGTTTTCGCCACCAATCATCTGGCAGTAACCGCGTTCGAGGCCCCAAACGCCGCCGCTGGTGCCGACGTCAACGTAGTGAATGCCCTTCGGGGCGAGTTCCTTGGCGCGGCGGATATCGTCAATATAGTAGGAGTTGCCGCCGTCAATCAGGATGTCGTCCTTGCTGAGTTTTGGCGTCAACTCGGCGATAGTTGCGTCGACGACGGCGGCAGGAACCATCAGCCAGATGGCGCGCGGCTTCTGGAGCTTGCCGATAAAGTCGTCGATGGATGTGGCACCGGTGGCGCCCTCGCCGGTGAGTTGCTTCACCGATTCCTGGCTGCGATCGTAGACGACGCACTGATGGCCGTTTTTCTGCAGGCGCCGCACCATGTTGGCGCCCATTCTGCCCAGTCCGATCATGCCGAGTTGCATTGAGATTCCTCCGCGAGAAATAGAAATTGAAAAGGTTCAGTTAAGCCAGGGCTTGCTTGACCGCTTTCGCGAGTTTTGCGAGATCGCCCTTCACGTTTTTACCGAGGTGAATGCGCAGCGCCCGCCGATCGCGATCGGAGAGCACGCTGAAGTCGCCGCGCGCCTGGGCAGCCTTCACGATTCCGAACGTGAATTTCTGGCCTGGAACTGGAATATCGGCGGCGTCATCGCAGGTGAGTTGGAGAAACACGCCGGAGTTCGGGCCGCCTTTGTAAGCCTGGCCGGTGGAATGAAGGAAGCGGGGGCCGAAACCCAGGCAGGTGGCGGATTTTTTGGCGTCGCGAACCTGGTGGCGAATGGCCTGCAGGGCTTTTTCGTGGGCGTCGTTCATCTGAATGTAGCCGAGTAACGCGAAGTAATCGCCCGCGCCGATGCGGCCAAGATGCGCGCGAAGAACTCCAGCAAGATCCGCGTTGTTCTTTAGAGCGGCGGCGTTTTTCTCGTCGGCGAAGAGCTTCAGTCCCTGGTCCTCGAAGAAAGGCGCTTCGGAAGGCAGCTTGCCGGTGGCCTCGTATTCGCTGGTAAGCTTGCGGGTCTCGATCTTGCTGGCTTCCACGTCGGGTTGGTTGAACGTGTTGATGCCGATGATGGAGCCGGCAGTGGCCGTAGCAATTTCCCAGCGGAAGAATTCCTGGCCGAGATCGAATTTGGTGCCGAGCACGATGCGAACGACGGGATGCCCGGCTTTTTCGAGCGCGGTGACGGCGGCGTCCATCGCGCGGTTGTTTTCCTTGGCGAGGCGCAGGTATGCGAAGACGCGATCGTTGCCGTAGACGGCGGGCTTGCCGATTTTTTCGCGATCGACGGGGATGATGCCCTTGCCGACCTTGCCGGTGGATTCGGCGATCAGCTGTTCGAGCCATGCGCCGAGGTCGGAAACGCCAGGTGAGGTGAAAATCGTGATTTTGTCGCGGCCATGATTGGCGGCGACGCCGAGGATGGTGCCGAGGATGACTCCGGGATTTTTCTCGGGCGCGGTAGCCGGGCCGCAGGCTTTGACCATCTTCTGGGTAATCTTCAGGAATTTCGAAAGGTCCAGGCCCATGATGGCGCCGGGAACGGTGCCGAAGTGCGAAAGCGCGGAATAGCGCCCGCCAATGCTGGGAACGCCGGCAAAGATGTGGCGGAAGCCGCCGTCTTTCGCCACCTGCTCCATCTTGGAGCCGGGATCGGTCACGGCGATGAAATGGCTGCCCACTTCCTTGTCGCCGACCTTCTGGCGGATGCGCTCGTAAAAATACTGCTTGAAGATATTGGGTTCCAGTGTGCTGCCCGATTTCGAAGACACGATGCAGAGGGTCTTCTTCAGATCCAACTTTTTCTCTACCGCTTTGACCTGGGCGGGATCTGTCGAGTCCAGGACGTGCAATTCCGGGTAGCCGCCGAATTTCCCGAACGTGAGGCGCAGCACCTCAACGCAAAGGCTGGAGCCGCCCATGCCGAGAAGCACGGCGTGGCGGAATTTGGCCTTCTTGATTTCCGCCGCCAGCTTCTTGAGGTTGGCGATTTCCTTGAGCTGCTCGTCGACGACCGTCAGCCAGCCAAGCCACTTGCCTTCATCGGTGCCGGTCCAGAGGGACGGGTCCTTTTGCCAAAGGCGCGCCACCTTATTATTGGTTTTCCAGTCGGCGAGCGAGGATTTCACTCCTTCTGCCAGGGCTGGGGGCAGCTTGTAGGAGAGTTTGTTTAGACTCACGCTTTCACTCCGGCGCTCTTCCCCGTAGCGTCGAGAAGAGTCTTGAAGGCTTCCGCGAAAAGTCTTACGCCGTCAACGACCAGTTGTTCGGTAACTTCCTTCATGGAAATGCCGGCCTTGGCCAGATTTTCCATGTGGCGGGCGGCACCGGCAACGTCTTCGGTGAGGCTGGGGCGGAGCTTGCCGTGGTCGCGGAAAGCGTCGAAGGTCGCGGGCGGAATGGTGTCGACTGTGTCCGCGCCGATCAGTTCTTCCACGTAGAGGACGTCGCGGTATTTCGGATTCTTGGTGCTGGTGCTGGCCCACAGCAAGCGCTGCGTCTGCGCGCCCTTCGCCGCAAGGGCCTTCCAGCGCGGGCCGCCGAAGAGTTCCTGGTATTTCTTGTAGGTCAGCTTGGCGTTGGCGATGGCGATTGTGCCATGCAGGCTTTCGAGAAGAGTCTTGGCGTCGCCCGCGGCGGTCTTCAGCAAACCATCAATCTTGGAATCGATCAGCGTGTCAATGCGGCTGACGAAGAAACTGGCTACGCTGGCGATATGGTTGACCGGCTGGCCCTTGGCGGCACGCGCTTCGAGAGCGGCGATGAAGGCTTCGGCGACTTTTTCGTAGGCGGACTGAGCGAAGAGCAGGGTGATGTTGATGTTCAGGCCTTCTTCGAGAAGCTGTCGGATCGCAGGCACGCCTTCCGGAGTCGCGGGAACTTTGACCATGAGGTTCGGGCGATTCACGGATTTCCAAAGGCGGCGAGCTTCTTCGATGGTGCCGTTGGTGTCGTTGGCGAGATAGGGAGAAACTTCGAGGCTGACGTAGCCGTCGCGGTGCTTGCTCTCGTCGTAGACGGGCCGGAAGATGTCGCAGGCGTCCTGAACGTCGCGAATGGCGATCTTTTCATAGAGTTGCTTGGCGTTGAGGGATTTGGCTTCGGGAGAATTGAGAATGTCGTTGTAAAGGGAGCTTCCGTTGATGGCTTTTTCAAAGATGGTGGGGTTGGACGTCTGTCCGCGCAAGCCATCTTCGGCGATGAATTTTTTCAGGCCGCCTCCGGTGAGCAGGTCGCGGCGGATGTAGTCCATCCAGGGAGACTGGCCATAGGCGAGGAGGCCTTTCAGCGGATTGGCGGCGGATTGCGTTCCAGTATTCGGAATGGTTGCTGAGGTTGTCATGACACTTCTCCTTATGTTTTCAAAAGGGCCTTGCAGCCAATTCTACGCCCCTGAGAGGCGGGCTGCCCGAAATTCAGCTCTGGCACATCTTGTCCTCGAGGGCCTTCACCTTGGCGAGACGGCGGACGTGGCGTTCCTCGTTGGTGAATTTGGCGCCCATGTAAGAGCGCACCAGCTCTTCGGCAACCTTCTCCCCTGTGATGCGCGAGCCGAGCACGAGGACATTAATATTGTCGTGCTCGACGCCCTGGTGGGCGGAATATGTGTCCGTGCACATGCCGGCGCGGATGCCGCGGAGTTTGTTCGCCGCGACGGTGGCGCCGACGCCGCTGCCGCAGATCAGCACGCCGCGTTCAGCGCGTCCGTCAAGGACGGCTTTGCCGACCGCTTCGGCGAAATCGGGGTAGTCCGAAGGATTTTCGTTATAAGCGCCAACGTCGAGAACATCGTGGCCGAGCGAAGTCAGCAAAACGCCCATGGCGTTTTTCAGTTGAAAGCCCGCGTGATCCGAACCGATAACAACTTTCATAGTCGAGTTACCTTCCGAGAAGTTGTTTCGCCGCACTCACAACATAGTCCGGTCCAAATCCAAACTTTGGCAAAAGATCCTTCAAAGGAGCGGAGGCCCCAAACGAATGCATGCCGATCATCTTGCCCTTGGGGCCCACGTAGCGGTCCCATCCCAGTGTGGCGGCCATTTCGATGGAGACGCGCGCGGTGACGGCGGCGGGCAGAACGCTTTCCTTGTAGGCGGCATCCTGCTGATCGAAAATTGCCCAGCAGGGCATGCTGACGACGCGCGCCTTGATGCCTTCGGCTTTGAGCTTTTCGTAGGCGGCCACGCAATGCTGAAGTTCCGTGCCGGTGCCTATGAGGATTACCTCGGGCTTTCCGCCATCGGCGTCCGCCAGGACGTACGCGCCTTTAGCCACGCCGGAAGCCGCGGCATATTTGGTGCGGTCGATCGTGGGCATCGGCTGGCGGCTGAAGACGAGGGTGGAAGGGCCGTGTGAGTGCTGAACAGCGGCCTTGTAGGATTCAGTGACTTCGTTCGCGTCGCCCGGGCGAAATACCAGCATGTTGGGCATGGCACGTAATCCGGCGAGCTGCTCGACGGGCTGGTGGGTGGGGCCGTCTTCGCCGACGCCGATCGAATCGTGCGTGAAGATGAAGAGCACGGGAATTTCCATGAGTGCGGCCAGGCGCATGCTGGCGCGCATGTAGTCGCTGAAGTTGAAGAAAGTGGCGGAGAATCCGCGCAGTCCGGTGAGGGTGAGGCCGTTGACGGCGGCGCCCATGCCGTGTTCGCGCACGCCGAAGTGGATGTTGCGGCCCTTGTATTCATTGGTGAAGAAATCGCCGGCGCCTTCGAAGAGCAGATTCGTCTTGTTGGATTTTGCCAGGTCGGCGGAGCCGCCAACAAGCCACGGAATGTTCTGCGCGAGGGCGTTCAGCACCTTGCCGGAACTTTCGCGGGTGGCCATGCCCTTGGGGTCGGCAGGGAAGTTCGGGAGATTCTTGTCCCAACCGTCGGGCAAGGCGCGGCGCTGTATTTTCGCGAGCTGCGCGGCCTTTTCCGGGAATTTTTTCGAATATTCGGCATGCAGCGCGTTCCATTTAGTGCGCTCGTTATTGCCGTGGGCGCCGACTCCGTCCTGGAAGTGCTGGTAGACACCGTCAGGCACAAGAAACTTGGCATCTTCGGGCCAGCCGTAATTCTGTTTCGCGAGCTTCACTTCCGCTTCGCCCAGCGGTTCGCCGTGGGCTTCGTAGGAATCCTGCTTGTGCGGAGAGCCGTAGCCGATGTGGCTATCCACCACGATGAGCGTCGGCTTGTCGGTGGTGTTGAGGAACGTCTTGTATCCGCGGGAAAGTTGCAGCAGGTCATTGGCGTCGCTGACTCTGGTGACATTCCACCCGTAGCCGACGAAGCGCGTCATCATGTCTTCGCTGAAGGACCAGCTTGCGGGGCCATCCAGAGTCACGCGATTGTTGTCGTAGATCCAGCAAAGATTCGAAAGAGCGAGGTGTCCGGCGAGGGAAGCGGCTTCACCAGCCACGCCTTCCATCAGGTCGCCATCCCCACAAATTGCGTAAACCTTGAAATTGAAAAGCTCGAAACCCGGCTGATTGAAATTGGCGGCCAGCCATCTTTCGGCAATAGCCATGCCGACGCTGTTGGCTACGCCTTGCCCGAGCGGCCCAGTGGTGGTTTCGACGCCGGTGGTCAGGTGCGATTCGGGATGCCCGGGGGTGCGGCTGCCGAGCTGCCGGAAACGCTTGATTTCCTCCATCGGGACGGAAAGCTCTTTTTGGACTTCGCCTTTCGCGTTTACCGCGCGCACTCCGGCAAGATGAAGCGTGGAATAAAGAAGCATCGAAGCGTGGCCGGCGGAGAGCACGAAACGATCACGATTGGGCCACAGCGGATCGGCAGGATCGTAGCGAAGAAAGCTCTGCCACAAGGAATAGACCACGGGAGCCAGACCCATAGGGGCGCCGGGGTGGCCGGAGTTGGCCTGCTGCACGGCGTCAATCGAAAGCGTGCGAATGGTATTGATGCAAAGCTGGTCCAATGTTTGCTGAGGTACAGCGGTTTGCTGGCTCACAAAGACTCCTTAGCGGGGTAAGTGAAGAATGCCCATGCAACGGGGACGCATGCCGGAAACTCCGCTCGGCGGGAAGCGGGGGCATTGTACTTCAAAAACCTGCGAAGCGGCTTGTTTCTTCCATCGGGTACCCGTGCGAGACGCACCGTCCCGGAACTTTATCACAACCCGAAAACTCTGATGAACCTCAGAGAGAAAAGTTACTTTTCCCGGGGGAATTTTATTGCGCGGTGACTTTGCGGAGAGAGACCAGGTTGGTTTCAACGGGCACGCCCTTGGCGATTTTAACGTGAAGCAAGGCCTCAAATGGCTTAAGTTCACCGCTGTCAGAAACCGAGAGACGCAGCAACAGTTCTTCGACCGATTTCTCGCGGCAAGCATATTCGACTGCGCCTTGGGTGCCAAAAGTGGTGGTGCCGGCGACGATCATCACCGAACGCGAAGGGTTTAGCCCTGGTATGAAGGCCAGCAACGCATAATCTTCAATCAATGGCGAATCGGAAGGGCTTGCCAGATAGAATTTCTGTTCGCCGGGCTGCGGATGCACATTAAAGACGGCCAAGTCTCCTTTTCGGGGGCCCTCTGTCACGCGCTGGAAGACGAACTCGCGCGTTCCCGGAATTTCCAGCAGGTTCAGATTTTCCGAGGGAGAGCCGACAAAGATCAGGTCGTTGTTCTGCGCGTCGTCGAGAGAGAATAGGCTGCCCCGCTTGACGCGCAGATTGCGGTGCAGTTGGCTAAATACCTGGTCGAGATTGTGAACCGCAATCACTTCGCCAACCCCGGTGTAATGATCCCAAATCACATTCTTCGGATCGCGGGCGGAATTGTAATAACGCATGCCGGTTTCGGGCCGGCCAACGAAAGCCGCATTGCTGAAAACCACCCAGGGCTCTTCGGTGCCGGTAAGAAACGGCTTCCAGAAAGTCTGGAAGGCCGCCGGACCGGGTTTGACTTCACCGGCAAAGGTCGGAGGAGTTGGCTTGCGAGTGAGATACAGGGCGAGAAGCGAGCCTACCAGTAGAAGGGAGAGAACCACGACCGAGAGGAGCCAGGCGCGGGGAATTTGTTCGCTGCCGGGTAGATGAGAATGCTCGGCAGATGCTTGGGGAGCACGATCGGATTTCGGGACTGAATCCCTTTTTTGGAAGGCGAGTGTATACGTGCCCTTGGGTAGCTCAATGCGGACTGGGTCGCCCGAGCCCTCGCCGGCGTAATATTCGGAAAGCTTAGTGCGCAGGCGACCGGCCTGGACACGAACCATCGAATCCACGGCGGGATCGAAGTCCGGTGGACGGCCGAACTCTTCTGTAGCAATCTGGTATTCCTTTACGGGAGTTCCGGGGTGTTCGATAGCGTGGTGAGCGAGATAACGCAGGAGTTTACACAAAGCCTCTGAGCCGTGGAGAACGGAGCTGGCCGCAACCTTCTCCACCTGGCGTAGGTGTTGCTCCTTTTCAGACATTCGGCCTTTGTAACCCCAGAGATAATCTTTTGTAACAACGTAACAAACGATGGAACTCACTGCAAGGGCACAGCTTGTGCATGTAACAGTATCAAACGTGGCGAGACTTCTTTCCATGGCAAGCATTTGAAAAATTGATGCACAACGAGGGTGCTTTTTCTCGGTACGGGTGGTCAATCTCAGCAGGTATAACAGTTATAAGAGGACGTTCTCAGCTTCGGGTGCCGAAGTTCAGGAGTCCTGCTCCAGCGCAAGTCGAGAGGCGTCAGGGGAAGCGCCGAGCGGTGCTTGATTTGGTTCGGGTGTGGACAAATTTATCTTCAACGATGAAAAGGGGCATGGCATGAAGATGAAACAGGTACGGAGTTGGGCTCTGGTCCTCCTGATTGCGCTTGCGACCGCGACGACATGTTTGGCCCAGAGTGATACGGCACGGTTGCAGGGGACGGTGACCGACGCCCAGGGGAATGCGGTACCGGGTGCAACGGTGAATGTAACGAGCGTGCAGACAGGGCGGCTATCCACGACGACGACGAGTGATCTGGGGTATTACGCCGTGTCCGCTTTGCCGCCGGGCAACTACCGCGTGGATATCGAGCAAAAAGGATTCAAGAAGACCTCTCGCACGCTGGAGCTGCAGGTGGCCCAGTTGGGCGTCGCTGATTTTCAGCTGGAGGTCGGCCAAGTCACGGAGACAGTGACTGTAGAGGCAGGCTCACCGGTGGTCAACGCGCAAGACTCCGCGATGGGCATGGTGCTGGAAAGCAAGCAGATCACGGAACTGCCCCTGAATGGCCGAGATTTCACGCAGGTGGCCTTGCTGGTACCCGGAGTCATCAGGGGGAGCGGCAATGCCACGGGGAATAGCGGCAACGCGGAAACCTACCGGTATGGCCAGGAAGGCGGCGCGTCGCTGGTCGTGAATGGGATTCGCGCTCAAGCGAATAACTTCATTCTCGACGGGATTGATAACAATGAAGCGCTTGTGAATACAATTGTCCTGTTCCCTCCTGCCGATGCCATAGACGAATTCAAAGTACAGACCAACATCGCACCTGCACAATATGGCCGGGCGGGCGGAGCACTGGTAATCACCAGCATAAAGTCCGGTTCGAACGATTACCACGGCGACGTGTTCTGGTTCAACCGCAACAAAGCCTTGAACGCTGAAGATTTCTTTACCAGCCCGCACACGCCGACCCCGAGTTTCGTGCGCAATCAGTTTGGATTTACGGCGGGCGGACCCGTGATTAAGAACAAGCTCTTCCTGTTTGGAGATTACCAGGGATTGCGGCAAAACGTACCGAGTGGACCATCGTATGCCACGGTTCCGACAGACGCTATGAGGGGGAAAGGAACAGCAGCACCCGGAGAAGCAGACTTTTCCGCACTGCTTGATCCCACAATGACCGCCGGACTTACCCTGCCGACAAATGGCGTCATTTACGATCCTACGACCGATGGTTCCGTCTGCAATCCTGCGATTAAGCCCCCGCTTCCCGGGTCCTGCCCTAGCACCAATCCCAATGGCGCGTTGCAATTCATGGGTACCGGCGGGAAGCCCAACGTCATTCCCGCAAACCGGTTGAACCCCGCGGCTCTGGCGTACCTCAATGCCTATCCGGAGCCGAATTGCACGCACGCCCAAGATCCCAATTGCAACCCCATCCAGCACAATTTCAAGCTCGAGCGAACCGTGATCGAGAATTGGGACGACTGGGACATACGGGGTGACTACATTATTAACTCAACGAACTCGTTATTCGTTCGATTCAGCAGTGGCCATTCGAATCAGACGAACACCACTTCCTTGGGCGTGCTTCCTTCGGGCTTCGGTTCCGGAACAAATTTCAACTACCCATCCGGAGCTTCAATCGGCCTAACGTCAGTAATCAGCCCGACGGTGGTCAACGAATTTCGCAGCGGTTATATTCGGACCAAATATGGATACGAACCCCCCTTGAGCAGTACCGCGTGGTGCACACAGTTCGGCATCGCGAATTGCTACAATATTGTGACCGGCGGCATTGCACTGATTGGCGCGTTCGCGCAACAAATCGAGTACACCGGAGATTTCGGACCCTACTTGGTGCCGCAGACCGGTTTCAACTACAACGACACCCTTACATGGACAAAAGGCCGCCACACGATAAAAGTTGGAGGCACCATTCTTCGCCGCGAACTGAACCTGTTTCGCCCGAATTACGGCAAGGGCGGTTTCCGGCCAGCCGGAAATGGAAGTAGCCCCTGCTGCAATGGAGGCTCAGGGCATGTGGATACCGGGTACGAAGTCTCTGACTTACTCGCTGGTTTCGTGGACGACTATGAGGTCGGTTCGCCCCTCGGTATGGTCGGAACCCGGACTTGGGAGAACGGTTTCTTTGCCCAGGACGACTTCCGAATCACTCGCCGCCTGACGCTGAACCTGGGACTCCGTTATGACATCCTGACGTGGCCGACCGAGGTCGAAAATCGCCAGGCCAATTTTGACATTACCACGGGGGCGCTGGTCGTGGCAGGAAGCAACGGGGCGCCCCGAACGCTGATTCCTAACGACTATCACAATTTTGGTCCGCGGCTCGGCTTTGCCTATGACCTGCTGGGTGATGGGAAGACCGTGGTGCGTGGAGGCTACGGTCTGTTTTACTTCATCGACCGGGGAGGCATTAACAATCAGCTGGCACAAAATCCTCCGTTCGCCGGGGTACAGACGGTAACGTACGCGCAAGGCTACCGCATCACGCTTTCGGGCTCTTTGGATTGTGGTCCGTCGGCGATACCACCGGCGCCGACGACGCCTTGCACGCCGGCGCAGCTCATTTCCACCAATGCTACCGGCCCATTGCCGTCGGGTAGCTTTACCCTCGGGACAGGGCCGGGACAGTTCAATCTAGCTGCGCCAACTGGCGTTAGCGTGGTTGCTGTGCTTCCTTCCAACATAACGCCCATGGTCTCCGAGTGGAACCTTCAAATACAGCATCAAATCGCCAGCAACCAATCCGTAAGCATCGCCTACGTTGGCACACACGGCGCGCACCTGGTGCGGAATTACGATACCAACCAGGTTTTGTTCAATACCGGTGCGAAGCTCTATTCGCAATTGGGTAGCATTAATACCCAGGATACGAGGGGCAAGTCGGACTACGACGCCTTGCAACTGCAGTACGAACATCGCCTGTCGCATGGCCTCACGGTGACGGGTGCGTTTACGTGGTCGAAAACCCTCGACGATGGCTTTGGCAACCTTGATGCGGGTAACGGCAATGTTCCGCAGTTGTATACGAACTACGGGATTGAGCGCGGCCTGTCCAACCAGGACGTGGACTACGTCTTGTCTTCCAGCGCGTTGTACGAACTCCCCTTTGGCCGTGGCAAGCGGTGGGGCAATGACGTATCCAAGTGGATGGACTACGTCATCGGGGGCTGGCAGATCAACGCTATCTATACGTTGCAGGGCGGCACACCGTTCAGCATTACCGCCAGCGGCACTCCCAACACAGCTCGCGCTGACCTGGTCGGTAAGGTGCATGTAAATCCAGGCAATCTCCTGAACTATGTCGATGCTTCTGCCTTCACTGCGCCGGCCAAGAATGCGTCGGGTATCTACATTGCCCCTGGCACTGCGGGCCGAGATATCGTTCGCGGACCCGGATTCTCGAACATGGATTTTGCTCTGTTCAAGAATTTCCCGGTTACGGAGCGCATAAAGGGCCAGTTCCGCGTGCAAGCCTATAACCTGACCAATACTCCGCACTTTTCTAATCCGTTCGACACAAACCTTAACGACAATCAAATAGGAAAGATCAACAGTGTTCTAACCAACAGCTGGCGTCAGGTCGAACTGGCGTTGCGGTTCACGTTCTAACCCGAACACCCCGGGATGGAGGCGGAGAAATTCTCCGCCTCCTAACCTTATCTCAAAATGAATGCTTCAAGAGAGGGCACGTCCTTGCTTCCCAGAAAACGGTTGCTTGCTGTTGTTGCGCTTGTATCGTTCGTGGCGGTTCGAAGCTCCGCGCAGAGCGCGCCGGGAGCGCCGGGCGCGGTGCCGACGTGGACGGCGGGAAGTAAGGAGGCGGTTGGCACTGCGACCTCCACGCAATCCCATGTATGGTTCACGCTGGAACGAGGAATCCTGACCGAGGTGTATTACCCGCGCCTGGACACGGCAAATTTGCGCACGCTCGAATTTGCCGTGAGCGACGGCAATGCCACTTGGACGGAGTCCAAGGATTTGCTGCACTCCCTTGAGCGGGTGAGCGGCGATGCGCTGCTTTTTCGGCAAACCAGCAGCGACCCCGGCGGAAAATTTAAAATTGAGAAAACGTATGCGGCCGACCCGCAGCGGGATGCGGTGTTGATTGAGGTCGCGTTCACGGCGCCGGCGGGCTATGAATTGTATGTGCTGGCCGACCCGTCGCTAAAGAACAGCGGGTATGGCGACACGGGATTCACGCAGGATGGGGCTCTCGTCACACAGAAAGAGGATGTGGCTTGCGCGTTGGCGAGTTCGCCGGGATTTTCCGAAGCGAGCAATGGGTTCGTCGGAAAGAGCGACGGGTACACGGACCTGCTGCTGCATCACAAATTGACGTGGAAGTACGATCGCGCGGAGAAGGGAAACGTCTTCCAGGCGGCAAAGCTGGGCGGCGCGGGCCGGTACACGCTGGCCTTGGGGTTTGGAGCGGATGCGGCGACGGCGATCGATGTGGCAAAGAAATCTCTGGCGCGCAAGTTTGCGGATGTAAGCGACGAATATGTCGCGGGCTGGAAGGACTACGTGAAAGGCCTGCGTAAAGTCGACACGCGCTATGAAGACGAATTTCAGCTTGCGGCCATGGTGCTGAAAGCCCACGAGGACAAGACGTATCGAGGCGCGATGATCGCTTCGATGAGCATTCCCTGGGGTTTCACGGCGAAAGCGGATACGGCAGGAGTTGGCGGCTATCACCTGGTGTGGGCGCGGGACCTTTATGAGGTAGCCACCGGGCTGATGGCCGCAGGAGACCGAGCAGCCGCGGACCGCGCGCTTACCTATTTATTTACCGTGCAGCAGCAGCCCGATGGCAAGTTCCCGCAGAACAGCTGGCTCGACGGCCGCGCTTATTGGACGGCGCTGCAGATGGACGAACAGTCCTACCCAATGATTCTGGCGTGGCAACTGGGAAGAACCGACGCGGAAACCTGGACGAAGCACGTGCGGCCGGAAGCAGAGTTTGTGATGTCCCACGGCCCCGTCACACAGCAGGAGCGTTGGGAAGAGATTGGCGGATATTCGCCTTCGACGATCGCCGCGGAGATCGCCGGCCTGGTGTGCGCCTCCGATATTGCCCGAAAGAACGGCGCTACGCAGGATGCCGATCGTTACCTGAAGACCGCGGACGACTGGGCGGCTCACATCGAGTCTTGGATGGTGACGACGACCGGCCACCTGGGCAAAGGTGCGGGAGAGCCGGGCTACTATATCCGCATCGACAACAACACCGACCCCAACGACGGATTCAAGCTGGATGTGCGCAACGGAGGCGGAGTGTGGGACGAGCGCGATATTGTGGACGCCGGCTTCCTGGAATTTGTGCGCCTCGGAATTCGCCCCGCGGATGATCCGATCATCCGGCACTCGGTGGAAATTGTGGACGGCGCGATTCGCGTGGAAACGCCGAGCGGCCCCTCGTTTTACCGCTACAGCCACGACGGCTACGGCGAAACTTATTTTGGCGGGCCGTGGCAAGGGGAGGGAATCGGCCGCCTCTGGCCGATTTTCACGGGCGAGCGCGGCGAATACGAAATTGCGGCGGGGCATGATGCGACGCCGTATTTGAACGCCATGCTGCATTTCGCAAATCAGGGCGGAATGATCCCGGAGCAGGTGTGGGAACAGGCCGAGCCGACGCGCGCGGGCTTTGTGTTTGGCCGCGGTACAGGCAGTGCAACGCCTCTGGCCTGGAGCATGGCTCAATTCCTCCGGCTGGTGGCTTGCGCCGAAGAAAAACGCCTCGTGGAAACGCCCGGCGTCGTATCGGATCATTTCCTGAAAAGCCGCCACTAACCCTTTGGCAAATCCGGGCTCCTGAGGTTAACATTTCTTCTCAAGCGATCTGGCGCAGCGCTCCTTGGGACAATGGATGACCCGCCTGGAAATAGAAAAAACCGTCGAACCGATTATTAGCGATTGCCTGCGAAGATTCGGGGATTTGTCGCGCCCCGGCGTTTCGGCGGAGGAATTTGGCGCCAACATTGGCGATGGATTGCGGCCGGATGTCCGCAGGGTTTCCTTGCTGATCTCCCTCACAAAATCCATTCCAGGCGGCGAGATTTCCGGAGAGGGGTTGGAACTTGGCTGCGGCTATGGGTTTCTGCTGTTTCCCATGGCGATTTTTAATCCCAAAGTGCATTGGACGGGCATCGAACACCCCGGCCGCCGCTATTTCAATCGCGCGGACTTTCGGCAAACCTTTAGCGATCACAATTGCAGCCTGGTCGGACTGGATTTTGTGCACGAGCCGCTTCCGTTCCCCGATGGGCATTTTTCCGTGGTCACTTTTTCCGAGACACTGGAGCACATGCCGATCGAACGGCTCTTCTTCGTCTTGGGTGAAATCAGCCGGGTGCTGCGGCCAGGCGGCCTGCTGATCGCATCATCTCCAAATCAGTCGGGCCTCGAAAACCGGCTGAGGCTCCTGAAGGGCGGAAGCATTCTCGATTTGCCGGAATACCTGGAAGTGGCCGAAGGAATCTTCAAGCACATTCGTTTGTACACGACCGCTGAAATGAAGCACCTGATGGGGCAACTAGGGTTTCGCGTGGAGCGGTGGGCGATGGAATCGAACAACTCCGCCTATCGCGGAAAATCTCCGACGTCGATGTACCGCCGGATGTACCGGTTATACGAACGCGCGGAACAGCGGTTGAGTTTCTTGCGCGGCATGGCGGACACCTGGTATATCGTTTTTCGCAAGGACGATTCGGCCGGCGCGTGAATACTAGTTTTCTCTGAACGTGCTGTCGGAACTTTTCGGCGCGTCCCACTTTCTTCCGGCACCGGCCCCTGCCTCTTGAAGAAAGTTTTCTTCCCGGTCGGCCCGGAAGGCGTTGGGGAAACGGAAGTATCCTTCCCTGAAATTGAGCGGCCGTTTGAGCCGCCACACGTACCGCGGTATTGCACGAATCGGGCGCGTTCGTTAAATTTGTAAAGCCAGCGCCCGGGTGGCGGAATGGCAGACGCTGAGGACTTAAAATCCTCCGGGGATTTTTCCTCATGTGGGTTCGACTCCCACCCCGGGCACCACTATTTTCAATACTTTACTGAATAGCTGTGGGAACGGTCTCAGAGTTTTGTTTGGGAGCTGTAGCACTTTTTGATACACCTGCCAAACGCTCTACTGCCCGCTGCAAATGGGCGTTGGAGAGGTGGGCGTAGCGCATCGTGACCTGCAGCGTGCCGTGGCGCATCAACTTGTTCACCGTGAGAATGTCCACGCCGTTCATGACAAGACGAGATGCGAACGTGTGGCGCAGATCGTGCCAATGAAAATTGCTGACCTTGGATTTCGTGCGAACGGCATCCCACCACTGGCGATGTGCCCACGCATCCGAGTTGGAGCAAACGGACGCGGACGTGGGGCCTATGGCCCGCAGTCGCACTAGCGCTTTGCGTGCAGCCTCATTGAGCAGCACGTATTGCTTCTCACCGCTCTTGGTTTCCAGAAGCGTAATCCTATTCCGTTTTAGATCTACCTGCGGCCATTGAAGCTCGTACTGCTCGCTCCAACGCATTCCCGTGTACAGCGCCAAGTCGAATTCCGGCTCGCGCTCGGGAAACGATTCCCGGAGCGCATCACGCAACGCCTTTTCCTCTTCGTCCTCGAGAAACCGTACTCGAACGTTGTTTTCCTTCTTCAGCTTGACGAGCAGAGCGGGATTGTCGGTCGCCTTTCCGTTTTGGATGCCAATCTTGAAGGTGTGGCTTAGAGCCACTCGATAGCGATTGAAGTTCGCGGCGGTCTTGCAGTGTTCAGAGAGCTTTTTGTTGATCTCATCCCGCGTGATTGAAGCTGCCTTTCGGCCTTTGAACCACTCGCCCACGATACGATAGCGATAAGTGCGCACTTTCTTGCCAGTTTTGTTCACAGCTTGGCTCAAACGGGCCTCGGCGGTGACGTCCTTTATAAGGTCGTCGAAGAGAATGTTGGACCCCGGGAAGAATCGCCGTTCGGCAACCTCGGTTTTACGCTTCGCGTACGCCTTGAGCGCCAGGGCCTTAGAAGGTCCGACCCGCTCGGCGCGAATCTTCTTGTTTTGGTCGTTGTAGCGGATGTACCAAATCTTGCCCCTCCGGTACACGCCGCGCTCACCCTTGTCCTTCTTCCACTGTCCGCGCTTTCTGCCCGATTCACTCATTTCTTCTTTCTCCTTTTCCGCTCTCGAAACCTTCTGACGCTTACCGCCACGGCGCAAGGGTGCGAGCAGTACTTCGCGTCGCGCCGCTCTGCCACGAAGTAAGGCGTCACGCAGTTCGGGTTCCCACAAATCCGCGCCCGCCTCTCGACAATGTCCCTCGTGAGCAGGATGGCCACGTAGTCGTACCAAGTAGCCAGCCGCATCACCAGCATTCCTCCCTTCATCTCCCAGTTCACGCGCAGCAGATGCTCGTAGCCTGTTCCTCCCTTGAGTCTGCTGGGGTCCACAAAAAAGCGGTGGTCGCGCTTCTTCCAAGCCTCACGCAGTCGCTCCTGCATCTCGTGAAAGGACGCGAGACGTAGCCAGAAGGGCTCGCCCGGCTCGCCTACTTCTTCGGGTCTCGCGCCTAGGGGCCCGTACTGCTTGAGAAAGGACACAATCGCTTTCTCGCTTGCGAAGCCACCACGTTTAGCGGGGTCGTAACCGAGGTTTGCCAGCGCTACGTGAGGCGGGTCCTTCCACGCCCCGGCGTCCGCGAGACGCGAACCAAGCGTGGACGCTATCTCTCCCTGCTCAATCCGGTGGCCGCCTCGCGGGAGAGGCCAGCCGGGCAAAATGTTGGTTGTTAGTGTGTAATACGATTTCTTCATAGAACATATTATAATAAATCGAGGAAACGCTGTAAATAGACTCCTCATCACGCAATACGCAAATCACCATTTCGTGCATGCTGTAATACGTTTCTTTACAAAATCGTTCACATCGCAACAAACCGCTGGCACTCGACCTCCTTGTAAAAAATAATAATCGGGGAGGCAAAGTACAGCACATGAATACGGACCAAGAGATTACCGTCAACGACGCGCTGCGTCTGACGGGCTACACTCGCCAGCAGGTCTACAACATCCTCGTGGCGAGGCGAGTTGAGGCGCGCAAGCTCGGCCATCAATACCTCATTAACCGCAGGTCCTTGCTTGAGTACCTCAAGCACAGTCGCGGCCCCAAGACGCGGACTAGCAAGGACAGCTAACGTGGCTGGCGGTGAACAAGACCGAGAGGGGATGCCCGTCCCAAAAGAGCCGGTGATCGGCCAGTTGCTCTACAGCATCGAGCAGGCCGCTCGCGTCTTGGGTATTAGCACACGGCTGCTCTGGGCGTTCGTCCAGCGCGGCCAGGTGCGAACACGGCGAATCGGGGCGCGCGTGTTGGTCCACCGCCGTGAACTGGAAAAGTTCGCGCTGCGCGATCACGAGACCCAGTAGGTAGTGCAGCAGCAGAAAGATGAACGGCTTTGAGTTCCTGGAGCTAGGCCGGTTGGGCATCGAGATTTGCATCGAGATTTGAGCCGTAGAAGTAAGAAGTAGAAGAAACCGCAAAAGGAGAATCAGAAAATGCAAGGTCACGTAACGCGCTACTGGCCCGACAAGGGCTACGGCTTCGTCGAAAACGACGACACCGGTGAGAGTTTTTTCTTCCATCGGAGCGATCTGCTCCCTGACGTTCCACCCCCACAAAAGAACCAACCCGTTGAATTCGACGTGGTGCCAAACCGGCGACGCGGCCCGAATGAAATGAAAGCGGTTCGGCTGCGCCCGCTCTCGGCGCGGGAAGTGCTGGGAGGTGCCTCGTGAGCGCCGACACGTTCTGCCCTTACTGCGGGACTAACACGAATCCCGCTTTCAGCGACCACCGCGAAGAGACGTGCGAGAAGAACCCACATCACGAAATTCAATCACTGTCGGAAGCGGAACACCTCAGTGAATGCGAACCCGAACAAGCATCGAGCGGCGAGCCGGAGTCCAACGGCGCTGGCGGCGAGCAACCAACTGCGGGCGGCGAGCCTCGTGACGCGAAGAAGGAGACCCTCCCACCCAAGAGCAAGAAGGCGAGCGGCAAGGGCCAGGAGAAGCAAAGCAATGCCGACCCGCTAATCCGGCGGCTCATGGCCAATGCCGAGCTGGAGAATGCCGTGGCCGAGTTAAACAAAACCTTCTTTGTCGTCGAGGACTTGGGAAACAAGTGCCGTGTCTGCTGGCTCGAAGCCGACCCCGACCTGGGCGAAAAGTATCAGCGATTAGGAGCCCAGGCCTACGACGACTTCGCCAACCGCTATAACAACGTGCCCGTCGTGGTGAGCTTTCGCCAAAACGGCGAACCGATCTACGCGGGAAAGGGACGTGCGTGGCTCGACCATCCTAAACGGCGGCAGTACCGAACGCTCAACTTTTCGCCGGGCAGGGACATTGGACCCGACGTGTTCAACCTTTGGAAGGGTTTCGCCTACGAGCCTAAGCCTGGCGACTGCTCGCTCTACCTCAACTTCATCCGTGACGTGATTTGCAGCGGCAATCCTCTAGTCTACGGCTGGGTGCTATCTTGGCTCGCTCACGCCGTGCAACGCCCCTGGGAGCGAGGCCACACGGCCCTCGTGCTCCGGGGCCAAAAGGGAATCGGCAAGAATTTCTTTGGCGACACGTTCGGCGCGCTGTGGGGAACACACTACATCTCCCTGGTCCACTCCCAACACGTCGTCGGTCGTTTCAACTATCATCTACGCGATAAGTGCGTTTTGTTCGCGAACGAGGCATTCTTCGCCGGTTCGCACGAACACGAAAACATGCTCAAGACGCTCATCACCGAGGAAATACTACCCATCGAGAAAAAGTACGTTGACGTGACGCAGGCCCGAAACTACCTGCACCTCATCATCGCTTCGAATGCCGATTGGGTTGTGCGCGCATCGGAGGACGAGCGGCGCTTCGTGGTGTTAGACGTTTCGGACGCACACGCCAACGACAACCCTTACTTCGACGCAATTGAGCGACAATTGAAGGGCGGAGGTTACGAGGCGCTGCTTCATTGCTTGCGTAACCGCGACATCGCGCACTTCAACCCGCGCGTCGCGCCTCACACCGAGGCGCTGTACGATAACGTGTCCCGCTCCATGAGTGCTACCGAGCAGGCGTGGTACGAATGCCTCTACTCTGGCAGGTTGCCCGGACGCATTCGCGATGACGGAACCGTCGAACTCGTGATCGAAAACTTCATCAGGTGGGCGCAGAAGCACAATCGCCGCTGGGAGCTGAGCGAGCAGGGCGTAGGTGACTTGCTCGGGACGAACCCTAAGGCGCGCAAGCGAACGATGGGTTTTTCCACGAAAAGGGAGAAAAGCAAGCCGCGCTTCAAACTGATCGCGTCGTTGCCTGAGGCTCGTCGGCGGTGGGACACATTTCGCTTTCCCGTCAACTGGCCACCAGCCCCGGAAGGGCAGAAGCCAGAGGAGGAAAGCTGGGAGGGCCGGTCGGTGGAGTACGAGGAGGCATTTTAGGGCCGCGAGCCTCGGGCTTCCAGACCCGGCGAACTCTGTCTACGACTATGGCTACGATTAAGTTGATTTATTTTCAGCGATAAATCCATAGTTCCATACTATCCATAGTTTTTGAAAAAGTATTGGAGATAGAAGCAGTAAGGGCTATATAGACGCCCCGTCTGTATAAAGGGTTGAAGGCCCAAAACTATGGTTTGGTCTGGAACCCTGGATTTGTGATTGAAAACAAAAGGAGGGCTTCCGGTCAGATCCTCCCGCAAGTCTGGAAGGTCTGGCTAGTCTGGCTACGATTCCGAAATCCGGCTAGGTCTCGGCGGCACAATGAAGAGCCTCTTGTGTCTTTGCGAGCCTCACCGAGACACCAATCTGCGCAACGCCGACGAACCTCATAGAGTTGCGTCCCCGCTAACCGTGGCCTAAAGGCCGGTTCTCGTCCTGGCGTACCTGGTTACCCGTTCCGCCGTCGCGGTCCTTATTTGTGGCGTGTTTCGACGCGGTTTTCCGGTGCTCGATGCCACGCCAGAGGGCGCGCCGGAACCAACCGGCGAATCCCCCAACGCGCCGATCTGGCCCAAAATCACTGACTGGGTAGATTATTCCCAGTTTCCGTAGTCAGAAAATGACACCCGTTTAGAACCAACGGATTACGGGATTCCTACCTTAAATCACAAAAAAAGATTTACACCGGTGGCCGCTCCTGCCATGATTACCGTAGAGTTAAGAGTGACATAGTGGGAAAAGAGGAGCGAATCATGAAGCCGGCTTTCGGATACCTGCGGGTTTCGACGGAGGGGCAAACGGTTCGCGATGGGTTCCCCCGCCAGCGGCAAGCCATCCTCGACTTCGCGGCACAGAACGAGATCGAGATTGTCCTGTTCTTTGAGGAGGACGTGTCCGGTGCCGATGATGCTCTGGACCGCCCAGTTTTCTCTGCCATGGTCGGAGCGCTGGAGAATAACGGCGTGAAACACGTCGTGATCGAGAAGCTGGACCGCCTGGCACGCGACGTTCGCGTTCAGGAAAACATCATTTTTAATTTCCAAAAGGCTGGCTGGGACATCATCTCCACGCGCGAGCCCGATCTGTGCAGCAAGGACCCGGAGCGCGAAGCGTTTCGCATCATGCAGGGGCTATTCGCGCAGTATGACCGGAAGAACCTCGTGCGACGCCTAAAGGCCGCCCGCGACCGCAACAGCAAAAAGGCGGGTCGCCGCGTTGAGGGGCGCAAGAAACTGGGCCAGCACCTCGAGGAGCAAATCGCGTTGAACCGGATGCGCGAGCTTCAAGCCCAGGGCCGGAGTTGCTGCGCCATCGCCACGACGCTCAACGCCGAGGGGGTGCGAACGCACAAGCCGAATGGGAAGTGGCACGCCAGCAACGTCGCTCGCCTCTTACGCCGAACGGATTGGAGCAACTACGAAAAATCCACGCCGCCTAGCGCGTGAATAACTTCCCGTCCCGTTTCATAATGAGCCTATAAGCCATTTTTCCACCACGGCTCCTCCATCACCCCGTGTTGAACACCGCCCGTGATTCGAAAGTCCTCTGCGCTTCATCCCCGTGATGGCCTCACGTGTCGGGCAAAGGGCCTATCTTTTCCGAGTTGGGGACCCCGAACCGACCGGCCCGGGGGATTTCTACCCCCTGGTAGGCTCCAAATCCTCGTGTCGGATATACCTCGGGTCAGTTCATTTCCGAATGGGGGGCCAACTTCTAGCCGGTGAAGCCCCCGCCCGAAACCTACTGTCCGAAAAATCCGCCAGGGGGGTAGACAAAAATTTTAATGGACCAGGCGAGGGGTGCCCCTTTGCGAGTACTATGAGCCACATGTCCGGTTAGCCGACTAACCAGGACTTGGCAATAGCGATCTGCCCTAACCATTGAGCATAGCGACTACCATCAATCGTGGAGTAACATGCGGCGGAGTAGAAAGGAGTGCCCGCAAATGCGGCCCTGGCTGATTTTAGGTATCGCTAGTGTTATCTCCTTCGGAGTTTTCTTCGCACAGGGTCACTCCAAAGAGTACCAAGGCATCGGTGATGGCGGACCCGCCAGCAATGCGACGTTATTTGGCCCCACTGGTTTAACAGTCGACAAAAATAATCTGTACATTGTGGAATCAAGTGGTAAGCGCGTGCGACGCGTCAATTTGAAAACTGGAATTATCACTACGGTCGCAGGCGGCGGCACACAATGCCTCGAATGGAAGACTGAGACTCCACCACCGCCCGGGTGTTTAGGTTGGCCACAAAGAGTCGCCGTAGACTCTGACGGGCGCGTCTTTGTGACTGACCAATGGGCCCCGCGAGTCATTAAACTGGGAGCGAAATCAGATACCTTCAGAACGGTTGTGGGCGAAAATCCAATTCCCATTTCTGATTCTGTGCAAACTCAGAGAGCACAACTAAGTTGGCCCGCAGGGATTGCAGTTGACCCAACTGGCGGCCTGTTTTTTGTCGACCATACGGCGCAAAGGGTCTTTCGTTTTGGGCTCATGGATGGCTCGCTAAAAACCATCGCGGGCACCGGAAACAAAGGTTTCAAGGGAGACGGGGAACCAGGCAGTAGAGCGGAGTTCCGTTTCCCGGAGGGTCTTGCCAGAGACAGAAATGGAAATCTGTTCATTGCTGACTACGCAAACTGCCGCATCCAGCGCATCGACGCAAGCACTGGAATTGCTACGACACTGACGGGAACGGAAAAGGGCGGCTCCACCTGCGAAGGTCGAGAGGACGGCTGGGAAGGCCTGGATACGCCGACTGATGTGGCCGTGGACCAAAATGGAAATATTTTTTTTGTCCTACCTTGGCGCGGACGGGTCCAACAATTTGACTCGATGACGGGCGGCATTACTACTGTCGCTGGAAACGGGGAGTCGGGATTGAGCGGTGACGGAGGACCAGCAACGGGAGCCAGACTCCATTTTCCTAAGGGCATTGCCCTTGACCAGAGTGGAAATCTCTACATTTCGGATACCGAGAACAATCGTGTCCGCCGGGTCAATTTGAAAACAGGAATCATCACGACAATCGCTGGCAACGGTCCGGTCTCAGGTGACCAGATAGAGTAGGTGACTTACTAGACGCGGTTGCGTCAAAAGGAAGCATAGGTCCTGATTAACGCGGTTACCGGACAAGTGGGTACTAGTAATTAATCAAAGAAAATTATTTGCGACCTTCCCGCCTTGGTATACATTTTCAATATACGGTGCCGCTGACGGTAACGGCGGGCCGTACCTGCGGATTGCAGTCCAACCCCACTCGACAGGCAAGCTAGAAATGGCCGAACGCCGGGATCGCCGCGAGGCGGTCCTCATTCATCTTCCGCACCAGCTCAAGCGTGACATTACGCGCGTGGCACGAGAAAACCGACGCAGCCGTGTGCGTGAGATCGAGGTAGCTATATCCAGCCACGTCGCGCGCCTGTCCCCTACTCCGCATGAACACACCAGCACAGGAGCGAGCGCATAGCGATTCGCTCCCGCATGTTACCCATCATGAGGCTGCATCATCCGAGGAGCGAGCCGCGCGACTCCTCCTCGATGCCCTCACTCGTTTTATCCCCGACCGCGCCACGCGCTACGACTTCGCGACCAAGCTGTGCTACGGGCTGAGCATCGTTGCCGACATGCGCGTCAAGGAAACGCTATTCAAGGTGCTAGCTAGGACATGAACGCAATAATCATCTCCGGCAAGCTCATCGCCGCACCGAGCTTCGTACGCCTACCCAACGGCGTCGAAAAGTGCGAGTTCGCGATTAGCACGAACGTCCCGCGCGGAACCATGGAACTTTCCTGCGTGGCTTACGGCAAGCAGAGCGAAAAATTAGGCGGCCTGACGGAGGGCGAAACGGTTCTCGTCACGGGAAAGCTCACCGACCCCGGCTTCGCCGTGGTCACGAGCGTGGAGCGGCTTTGAGTGTCGTGCGCTACACCAATGAAGAGCTCGAGATGAGACGTCGTGCGCAAGCCGTCCTCGACGACGCGACGGCTGGCGACTGGCATTGCAAGCGCGCAATGGGCGACCTGAAGCGGACCGAAAAAGCGGCGCGTGCGCGAGCCGCGCAGCGCGAGGCGCAGGAGGCCAAGCCCGCAACCGCTCCGCCCCGCATCAAGTCCACCTGGGAAAGTGACCGCGACTTTACGGAGCGGCAGCGCGCCGAAGAATTTCTGGCCGCCATCGGTGGCACACCCGCCACCAAGTCCGAAGCCCCGGCACAAACCGACGCGCCAGCCGCGAGCGTCGCGCCTCGGGCCGAGACTCCACAACCGGAAAAATTCTGCGAGCGCTGCCGGGTCCCGTTCGACGTGTGCCACTGCGACAAACCCAAACCGACGCGCGACGAGCTAGCCGCCGTGTCCGCAAAGGATGCAGCCGAGAACGCCGAGTCATGCGACGACCTCACGCCGTGTCCGCTGTGCTTGATTCCGCGCGGGCGGTGTCATCACAGCGGGCGGCGCAACCCCGCAGCGGATATCAGCTTTTTGCAGGCCCAGATGATCGGCAGGAGTTAGGAGGATACAAGCATGGAGTCTACGCCTTGGGGGGCTTCCCCCAGCACGAGGAAATTGCCAACCGTTGAGGAGGCGCGAGCACGCGCCGTTGACGACCCGCGCACGCCGTACCACTCGCGCTTCGAGCACTTCCGAAACGAGAACTTTACGGGAACCATCTGGCGGGAGGAGAGGCATCAGGCGACCGTTACGAACCGGGACACGGAGGAGCGCAAGGTCCTAACGGCCCCGTCCGCAGCGGCGCTAGGCGACCAGATCGCGTGGGAGCAGCAGGGGTTGCTGGCCGCGCGCCACCAAGCGGAGGTCACGCTGGACCCGGCGCGAGCGGTGTGGGTCGCTGAGATCGTTTATTTTGACGGCGCGTCCGAGCGCGCCGAGGCCGCGACGCACGACGACCTGCTACTGACGTTGCTCTCGTGGAAGGCCCGCACCACGGCGACCGAGCACGAGCTGGCCGCGCCACCCCCGCCTCTGGAGATTTGGGACGACGAAACGCGACACGCGTGGTTCTTCAAGGACGCGGTGGGCGAGCAGTACCACGCGACGCCGGAAAACTACCGCAGGCTGACGGCGTGGCTGCGCAAGCGAGGCCTCACTCTCACCTGTCAAAACCTGCTGGCAGCATTTCACGACCTAAACGACCGCCGGGAACTGGAGGAAGCATGAATAGTCAGCACTGGATTAGCGACATCAACTGGGAGTCATCGACGCACCGGGGGACGATTCGTCAAATAACACTCGGCGGGCTGGGCCTATTTGGCTTCGTGACGGTCGGCACCAATAAAAAGGACGGTAAAAAAACGAAGCTGCTCAAGGCCCCGACCCTGGCCGAACTGCGTACGAAGTTGGCGGGCGCGTTCCCGCAGGACTACCGCGAGGTTCCCGCCGGTGAGCACGAGGCAGACGCCGCCGAGCGGGAGCAGCTGCAAGCCATGCTCGACGCGGACGAACTGCCGGTTGGCCTGCGCGGGCGGGCCGCGACGCTCGGCCTAAAGGCCGCGCCCAACGGGACCGAGCTGGAAACCGCGGGACCAACCTTCACGCCGACGGACGACGCCGTGTTCCTCGCGTGGATGAACCGTGAGCCGCAGCGCGAGTTTTTCTCCGGCTCCCACCCACGGCGCAAGCAGCACAACATGGAGCAGGTGGTCCGCTACGTGGCAACCCACCGCGACGCGCCGCTTACCCTGCCCAAGCTTGACCGTGCCTTCGCGGCGCTGGACGCCATGCAGTGCATCCAGCGCGAGGGCGTCATCCACCGGGCAGCGGGACCCAACATCGGGGGGCACGCCAAGACATACGACCATGCGCGAGACCCCTCGTTGGCCGCGCCGCGCCGCTACACAGAGGCGGAGTTGCTCGCGGCGAGCAAGAAGTTTCCGATGGGCATGACGATCACGCTCGACAGGGCCGTCGGGGTCCTGGGGGACGAGGCGCTGGCACGCGCCGTTTGCGATTACTGGGCCAACCGAAAGGTGTGAGGAGGAAGCAATGTCGGCACGAAACAACGGGGCAGATTTTCAGCGGGACGTCGCTGCCCGCTCGACGAGCAAGAACTATTACGTGGCCGCTCCTAATTCGGACGGCACGGTGAAGGTCACGAAGAACGGCGTGACGCTTCACCCGCGAGTTTTCTACGCCGGAACCGGCGGCGCGCTCACCGACGCCAACCCGACGGGTGATCGCGTGATCATCATTGACCCGAACGGGATCATCGGGTTTGCCGACGCGACGGTTTACCTCAACACCTTGGCGTAGGCTGGGCCACCGGTGACGCGTGAATAATATCGAGTCCGTGTGGTCCGATGAGGCTCGACCCGTGTGCGAGAAAGCGCCGCGACCCAAGGCGCTGCTCTCCGCGCGCGTCAAGACGAGCATCTCCAACTTCGACGTTATCCGCGCGTACGTTTACGGCGACGCGAGCACACAACAGCGAATCGAGGAACATGGCCGATCAAACGCCGACTTCATACGCTCCCTCATCCGAAGATGAGCTGGCGAGGCACGAGCGCCTCGTCCACTTCGCCGTCAAGCGCTACGTCCGCATCTTTCCGCACTTGGCCGACGACATACTTCAGGAGGCCCGCATCGCGCTGGCCCACGCCATCAACACTTACGATCCCGCGACGGCACCGACGTACCGCGATTCGAGCCTCGCGACCCTGCGCATCACGTTTGGGACGTACGCGACCCGGCAGATGCGGTGGCGCGTGCTGAACTTCCTAAACCGTCTCAAGGTCAGCAAGGACGCTCATACGGTCGGGCTGGACGAGCCAACGGGCGAGGGCGACGACGCGACTCGCGCCGACCAGTTCGACGCGCAGGCGGCGGCGCGCCAAACGTCCGAGGGCGTCGCTGACGAGAACCTGCTCAAGCGAATCCACGATCTCCGTTTCGCCGTCACGCACTGTCGGGGCCTCACCCGCACCGAGCGCAACGTCGTGAAAAAGTTCCTAGAGGTTGGGAGCGTCGAGCGCGCCGCGCTAGCCCTCTACCGGACGCCGCAATCCGTGTCCCAGACCCTGAAGCACGCGGTCGTGAAGCTGCGGAAACACCTCAACCTGTCGGGACAGTAGCGATGCTGTCTTCCCCCTGCTCACCAGAGGACCTCGCGTGCGCCGGAGTGGCGGGGGCGGTTCTCAGTCGTCCATGCCCTTGGAACACCTGTGTTGTATATTATTTACTAGGTAGGTGTGGGTTACGGGACTACCGCTCTCGGCAAATCCTTGCAATTATTCAAGCTTGTTATACCATCAACCTTCCGTTCATTTGGGTGAATGGTGGGTGTGCAACTCTCGGCTCTCGGACGGAATACGCTTATCCAAAAGTGCTCGGTTGAAACATGACTCGACGAGTGGATAGCGCCTAGGTGACTCAAAACATTGCTCCAAACGGGCGCGCCGATTGGCCCAGAACGTGCGGTTAAGGCTACGGGTAAGTTTGTCCCGACCCCTTGTGTGAGTCGCGTTGGTACCGTAGGCCAAAGGAAACTGTGACATGTCGCTTGGAATTGCCATCAAAGGGCCTGAGGGCGTGGTACTTGCTGCTGACAGCAGGGTCACCATGTTCACTCAGTTCCAGCCGATACCTAATCAGCCACCCATGCTAATTCCCTCAACCTTCGACCACGCAACAAAACTGCTGAGGATGAGGAATAAAAAGCAGAACCATGTCGCTGCGATTACGTTCGGGGCGGGGGCGATAGGTATGCAGGCACCCAGAACTGCACGCAGTTACATGCCGGAACTTGAAGGAGAACTGGGTGACGCGGAAAGAATGACTGTTGCCGCGTTCGCATTGGTTTTGAGTGACTTTTTCGGCAAGCGCTGGGCAGAGAGCGGCATGCCCTTTAACCTCGGACAACAAAACGATATGTTCTTCTACGTTGCCGGATATGACGAGGGCGACCCGTACGGCAAGGTTTTTACTTTCTCGATCCCGACAGCTCCTAGTCCTACGCTTGCAATCCCGGACGGACAATTTGGAGCAGCGTGGGGCGGTCAGAGAGAAATAACTGACCGACTGATACAAGGATTTGATCCACAGGTCCCCGCGTTGGCGGAAGACATACTCGCTATTCCACCGGCGCAAAGGAACCCGGGAGTCCTTTACGAGCAGCTCCGAACTAGGGTCGGCGCGCCGATACCTTGGCAGTTTCTGCCGCTCCAAGATTGCGTAGACCTTGCCATGTTTCTGGTGAGGACCACCATCGCGTATCAGCGATTCACTGTAGGTATCCGGGGCGTTGGGGGTGCGACAGACGTCGCGACTATTACAAGGGATGGGGTCAATGATGTCCAAACCAAACAAATTTCTGGCGAAAGAGAGCATCCAACTGGAAGGAGTCGAACAGTATGATTAAGAATCCGATCAATCAAGGCACCAATTCTGCCACGACGCTGGATTGGCTCAATACTACCAAGGAAATGAAGCTGAGTGCGTTTGACCCCTCGGTTTTGGCTAACCTGCAATTGGTCGAACCAGGTGAGGCGATAAACATGTCACCCATGGAACGAGCGAGGATGAACCGCGCCATGCCCGGAATCAACACGGTTCCGGAGCGTCTCTAAGTGTGTTTGCGGCTCAACACGACAATCCACCGAGTCTGCGTCAAGGCGACATCATTGCAAGTGTGTTCTTTCCGCTGACACGGCCGGGCCATCTCAAATTCCTCGCCACTTACGCTTCCGGCACTGACACAAACATCCGTCTGGAGCCATTCATTGAAGTGCCACCAGGGTCAAGGAAGAGCTACGCTCAGTCAATTTCCCACGGCGTAATAGCCCACGGGGCGGTGATCAGCCAGTGTTGCGATCTCGATAGGAAGCATCCAAGGTCGAGTTTTTCTCTCTGTAGGTTGATCCCGTTTGAGCAGGCCCGATTTAAGAACGTCGAAGCGCTAAAGAATAACATCGACCCATGGGGGCCAGAAAACCCGCATTTCCAGTTTTTCTATTTCGGGGCAATCGACGGCTTAGACGGAGAGCATCTGGCTGACTTTGGGTTACTGACGAGCTTCGGTTGGACCGACTACGACCTAATTCTTCGCAAGAAGGTTCATCAGCTCGACGCCTTAAACCGCAACAAGTTTCGGGTAAAGGCGGGAGCATTCCTCGGAAGGCCCACAGATGAAGACAGGTTGGCAGGACTCGCAAATCCTTACGAGGCTGTCACTCCTACCCGCCCGGGCCTGTTCACCCGCGTTCGCAATTACTTCCGAAGTTAGGTTCGGGCCGAACCCACCACGCATCATCACCCTCGACTTCAATTTCAAGCTGATCCCCGTCCACGAGGCCCCAGGTCTGCCGTAGGTGAAGTGGGCTGACTAGCTCAATGACATTCGCTCCAATTCCTCCCGGCTGCTCGTGGGAGTCCGGTCGCATGATAATCATCTTGTACCCTCGAACCCGGCAGCGTTGCAGCTTGAGCCGTTCTCCAGTGAAATATTCATGAGGTTCGATAGTTGAGTCGGCGCGCACGATGTAATCGGATGGAAGCGTAACGTTAAGAGTGCCCGGAGCCATGCTCGGCAGGCCGGTGCGAGAAAGTAGCAGCGTCTCGACCGTTTTCAGGTTCGGCGTGGCGGCGTGGAAGCGAGAACTGACTGCCCCTCGAAGTGTTTGCATGGCCGTAGCCTGTCAGTTGGACGAGTGTCGACGTTGGAGCACATATCCGTGCTCCATAAGCCATTGTTTGCTCTGGAGTTGCTTTACAGTCTCGGCGCAAATTTTCCAAATGGGCCGGTGAACTTGGTTTATGGATACGTCTTTCACCCACTCCTCATGCTCGGTTATGATCCGCGCAGTTATTTTTGTGATCCGAACTCGGAGCGGTTTCACGTTCTCGATTCCGGTAAGTGTCCAGCACTAATCATTTCCGATTGCGCGTTATCACCTAAATCTAATGATATCAGGCCCAGTGTGGAATCAACCCGAGGTACATTTCATTCGCTCCAACGGATTTCCCCTTGCTATCCTTCCTGCTTCTAGCGTATGTTTCCAGCCCTTCATCATGTTGGAGAAAATCATCCGACGCCCCGAGGCGTTGAGGCGACATCAGGCTGCCCCTCTACGGAGGGAGCGAGAAGAATTTCTCACACACCTTGCTCGTGGTGGACGGAGCCGTGGAAAACTCCGGGACGCCTCAATGTACATAGTTCAATTTGTCGAGCGGGCCAATTTCCGAAGAATGCGTCGCGTTGATCTATCCGAAATTCGGCGCTCTGCCGAGAACTGGCGCAGGAGAAATCCCACGTATCCTGCTGGTGCTCAAGCAAGAAAGCATTACTTGCGATACGCAAAAGCGTGGCTGAAGTACCACAACAAATTGATCGAGCCTCTCAAATGGAACGATCCTAAGGATCGTAGAGTGGCTGCCTTCGCAAAGCATCTGCGTGTTGAATTGGGATTCGCCAGCCGGACGATTCAGAGCAGAATCTGGGAGTTGAACTGCTTTCTAAAATGGTTGGAAGAGAGACAGCTGCTTCTTACTCAAATCACGACAGCCGACGTTGAGAGATATATTGACTCGAAAGCAGCCATCGGATGGTGCGGGAGCACAATTGCCGCACATACTCAGAACCTGAAAGTGTTCTTTCGCTTCGCTGAGCGACGAAGATGGTGCCGAAAGAGACTGAGCCCGGGAATATTCGGGCCTATTCTGGATCGCCGGAACAACGTGAGAAAAGGCCCGTCGTGGGTCGATGTTCGGCGACTCATAGATAGCGTCGGTACAGACAATCCGAACGATCTCAGGGCTCGTGCGGTGCTGCTCTTACTTTCCATGTACGCCCTTCGAGCAAGCGAGGTCTACAAACTGAATCTGGCAGATGTGAACCTAGACGAAAACCTACTGACCATTCGGCGTAGCAAGAATAGATTGGTTCAGCGCTTTAACATATTGCCCGAAGTATATGTCGCACTGCAGGCATACATTCGGAAAGGTCGCCCGAACAGCCGGTGTCCTCGACTCTTCCTAACCTTGAAGCGTCCCTACGGGCCAATACAGCAGGCGTCTCTCTACAACATTACAAAGAACCGGATGCTGAAACTTGGCATCGTTTCCGTAACTTACGGACCACACAGCCTTCGCCATGCGTGCGCGACTCATTTATTGGTTTCGGGAACTCCGGTTGGAAAGGTTGCGAGTTTATTGGGACACAACACGACCAGATATATTGGACAGTATGTCAAACATTCTATCGACCAATTAAGGGTAGTGTCCGATTTTAGTTTGAAGGGCTTGTATGCTGCTATCTGAGGGGGCTGAGGCATACATTCGCAGAAAACAGTTAATGGGACGGAAGTACGACCACTGCGGAAAAGAGTTGCGAGCTTTTGTGCGACTGTATCCAACGCTACATCTTTCCGATTTGCGCACTCGGCACGTACAACACTTTTTGAACCACCGGCCGCTTTGCCGGGGGACTTGGATAGGTAGATATATGAGATTGCGCGCATTCTTTTCCTACTGGATTTCGAGAGGGCAGATGATTGCGCTTCCACTGCCTGCTCCTCGTAGACCCGGACACCGAAGCTTCGCTCCGTATATCTTTACGCCTCTTCAGATGCGAAACCTGTTGGCGAAAGCACCGCAAATCCAGTCACGCAAACTTTCCGAGGTGACGCCAGAGATGTTTCGGACTTTGGTCGTTTTTATTTACGCCACGGGCTGCTGGATAGGCGAGGCCCTTGTCTTGAAATGGTCTGATCTTGACTTTAAGGATGACAAAATCGCCATAAATTCTCGTGCCGGCGCTAGTAGAGAAATCACCATTGGAACCGACCTGAAACGGCTACTGGTCCGTCATCGAAAGCTATCAAGTACTGAGTTCGTCTTCGCCACCAAAAGTGGGCGTCAAGTCAGTTACCAGCGAGCCAAAATTCACTTTCGACGTGTGCGCAAACTTGTTGGGATACGGCGAACGGACAACTTCCGGTACGAACCGAGCTTTCGCGACTTGCGTCATACATTCGCCGTAGAACGGATCGTGGAGTGGTATCGGAAAGGGATCGATATCGAGCTAATGCTCCCTCGTCTTGCCCACTACATGGGGCTTTTCACATGCACGATAACGGAGCGGTATCTCCCACTCGTCCCCCAGCACTTCAGCAAACAGCTCGACCGGCTTTCAAAGGTATCTGGCGAGCCAGCAGAGCAATTAACGCGCTAATCGGAGTAGTGTGTACTGGAACGAACTTGCTCGGTTTTCCGATGCGCTTCTACCCGCCTCGAACCAGGCTTGCCGCCGCCTGACGTTTTCCCTGGTCCTACCCGCTGCAGAAACGCTCTGGCAGTCGGAAGAAACGACGAGCCCTGCTGCCCCGTGGTTTCCCTGACCGTGCGGCCCGCGCCTCGGACCTTTAGGTTGCCTCGTTGCCATTTTCACAAAAAGAGAACCGGCCAGGAACGTTGTCAATGCCGCAACTGCCAATACCGCGGGGACTAAGGGTCTCCTGTGAAGGCATCACCCACAGGTTTCTACAGTGAGCGGGACCTGACGTCCGAGGACGTTGAGCGCCTGTCGCAGTTTGCTGATTTCATTTCAAGCCATCTTAACTAGACACCGACTCACCCGTCCCAATAACAACTTGCATCGGGTAAAGCGTAAAGTAGAATTTTCTCCTCATCAACACTCTGGGTCCGGGAGGAATCATGCCATGGACACGAGAAAGCTACTTCCCACCCTCGCTTTTGTTCTCATAGCGGCTATCGCGCCAGAGGATCGCACGCACACCTCGAACCCACCAGCTCTAACTGAGTACGTGTGTCTAGACACTGCCGTAAAGGGGGAGTCCGCGAATGGGCGAGGCACAATCTTTGCGCTATCGCAGATGAGGCCCGGCGAATGCGAGAGTGTGGTCATGCCCTCGCCGCTGTTCCAAGCTGACCGAGATCTGCTCTATGCGATGCGGGCCGACGCCTCTAACGTGGAGGCTCTTTATGAAGCGGACGAAATCAGGGTGGCTTCAAATGAGGAGAGAACGTGGGCACCCATGATCGCGCAGGGCGTGGCAAATTTTCGCCGAATGCGAGGTCAATTTTGCTCGCGGCATCCCGATATGTTTGTGTACGACCTCAAGGATGATGGAGAGCGCGCTTCGCCAAGAGCGTGTGTCGAATAATCTCATTGGGCGAGCCTCGGGCCTGTATCACTTGCTGTTACACTTCCATCGCGCATCCAGTGCAATCGCATGCCAAGGGGTGCAAAGGAATCTGTTTCAGATCAATGGGTTAGGTTGCATCGGATTGCATGAGATTGAACCGCATGACGGTTTTTAGGACTTAAAATCCTCCGGGGATTTTTCCTCATGTGGGTTCGACTCCCACCCCGGGCACCATTTTCAAGACATGCCGTCCCGGTTGTACCGGGATTTCGGCTACTGGCTCAGACGCCAGCAAAGCGCCTCAAGTTCGACTCCCACCGGTCACCAATCTTTTCTGTTGAAACTGGATGAGTTCCTGAATCGTCGTTCCCAATGTACTCCGCGCGTACCTTGCCAGCCCAAAAGTGGGGGTTTTTGGCAGGCAAGTTGTCGAACTGCCGCCAGTAGTACCTTGATCCTGCCTGGCGCCAACGACTGATCTTCAGAATGGAAAGAGAGGCGTGACTCTGAGCAATGCCCGACATCTCAGGAGTTACGACGCGCCGCCAGTGATAGCTTCCCGCCGGGCCATGTCCGCGATGATCGTGCGCGAGCCCATGTACAGCACAAACGCGAGCGCTGTACAGAGTACAGGAATAATCAGCATGGCTTGCTGAAGGCCAGTGGCGCGGAAACTTTCCGTGACCGTGGCTGAACCCGCCAACGCCGCTGCGCGATGCGCCAACATATCGCTCAACTTTCCGGTGAGCAGCGGTCCGAAAGACGCGCCGCACATGTACATTGCCATAAAATAAATCGCCATCGCTGCGCCGCGCTGGTTCGGGGACACAATGTCCTGTATCGCCGAGTACACCAGCCCGTAGTACGTCGTGAGAGCGGCGTATGTCAGCGCCAGGAACGCCATGGCCACGAACAAAGAGCCCGCGGACTGAAGAATTCCCACGCATGCAAACGGAATGGCCACTAAAGCCATGATGGCGGCGCAGAGCAGGCGGCCGTCTTTGCGGCGCTGGACGATGAAATCGCCTAGAAAGCCCGCAACAGTTCCTCCGCTCAAGCCTCCGGCTAGATAGATGACGCCCGTGGCGATGCCGGATTTCGCCAGCGACAGGCCGTGGACGCGACTCAGAAACGCCGGCAAGAAAGTTCCGATAGCATACATGCTGAAATTCAGCAGCGCACCGGAGGCGATGATCCACCACAGCGTGGGGATGCGCAGCACACTCCACATCGAGCCAGGTGCCAGTGGCGTGCGATGGCTCTCACTGGCGCCGCGCTCCGGTTCCTGGAGCATCAGTAAAGCGGGGACCAGCAGCAACGCCGGGACCGACGCAAATACCATCGCCGCTCGCCAGCCATACGCCTGTGCTATCGGGCCGCTGAAGAAAAAACCCAGCGCGCCGCCGACTGGCACCCCGAGCATGAAAAGCGCGAGTACTCGAGAGCGTTTGGTCGGTGGAAACAGATCGCCGAGCCAGCTCGTCGCGGTCGGCGCGCAGGCGGCTTCCCCTACCCCAACGCCTACACGGGAAACGAACAGTGTTGCGTAGGTGGTGGCCAGGCCTGCCGAAGCCGTCATCACGGTCCATATGACCACTCCCCAAGCCAGGAGCTTTTTGCGGCTTGCCGAATCCGCGATGCGCCCAAGTGGCACGCCGAAAATGGCATAGATCCAAATGAAGGCGCTGCCGAGAAGGCCGATCTGGCTGTCGTTGAGATGAAACTCCTTGCGCATGGGCTCGACGAGCGCACCGGGGACGTGGCGGTCGTAGAAATTGAGGATATTGATGGCGAAGAGCACCACCACGGAGAGCCACAGATTCTGCTGTTGGGTCTTTGCGATGAGGTCGTTCCTACTGGGCAGAAAGCAAGGCGGCCCAGAATGCGCAGTGATGTGACGCGGCGAAATCGGTTTCCTGCACCGGCGATGGCGGAATCAGCGATTGGAAATTGCCGACGATCGGGTTGAATTCCTGCCAGACGGGCACGCCGGGACCATTGGGGTTTCCAGATTTGGCGAAGTTGGTCCAATAGTGTTGCATGGCGCTGGCGAGCAGCAGTTGTTGAGCGTTGAGCGGCGGCCGCGGGACACTGACGGGCAGAGCGAAAAGATATTGAAGCTCGGAAGCGTGGGCCGCGGCGTATGGGAACGAAACCGGGGGCAGGAAATCCTGCGGCGCGTTCTCGTCGTTGAACTCATACGTGGAGAGCGCGATGTGCTGAGACATCGAGAGGTCGGCGCCCAAAGCCGGGCAGGCAAAAACGGCATCCGTGCCCGCCGTTGCGAAGGCAATATCCGCGGAAGGATAACTGGCGAGGGGATACTGCGCGGCGACGAGTGGAGCTGCGGGTCCGACCAGGGTGGCGAGAGCTCCCTCGTACGCCGTCTCGTTGTTGGCGATGGGGCCGGCGGCGGTGAGGTCGAAATCGAGCGCCGTGAAGAGCCGCCATTCATCGTGATTGGTGCCCTGGATCACCGGAACATGGTGGAACTGTCCGGTGGCGAGCGCGGTGTTCAGCGAAAGTGGGAAAAACTCCCCGTCGATATTAGGCGTGTATCCGGCAAAATTTTCGTTGGCCAGGATGGTGGTGACCGGAAGCGCACGGAGGCAGGCTGCGGTCTGAGCGCTGCAGCCAGCCGCGGCGGCGAATGCCGTACCAACAGCTTCGGCGGCGGCAAGAGTCTGAGTGTTCAGTGCATAGGCCCCGCTCTCGATGATGGCTTTGTGAAATAAGCCCTCCGAGGAAGGTGAGGCGAGCTGCGAGAAGACGCTGAGGCCCCCCGCGGATTCGCCGAAGATGGTCACGTTCAGGGGATCGCCGCCGAAGAAGCGGATGTTGTCGCGAACCCAGCGGAGAGCGAGTTGCTGATCCATGAGGCCATAATCACCAGCGGAATTGGGATCGCTGTCGCGGTCCCGATCCGGATCGGTCTTTTCCCCGGCAAAAGCGGAATGAGCGAGAAAACCGAGAGCCCCCAAACGGTAATTGATGGTCACGACGATGACCCCGTCTTGTACCAGCGCTGTGGGATCGTAGTCGTTACTTTCACCAGTGACGAGGGCGCCGCCGTGGATCCAAACCATCACGGCGCGCGGGTGAAAGAAAGCATTGGAGTCGGGTGTGAAAACATTGAGAAAGAGACAATCCTCGGTGACGGACGCGATGCCGAACGGCGAGGGCGGCTGTGGACAGTGATTGGCAAACTGCGTAGCCTCCAGCGGTGCGAACCACGGAGCGTGAGGAACCGGCGGACGCCAGCGCAAATTGCCCACCGGAGGCGCGGCGTAAGGAATGCCCAGGAATTCACGGACGCCGGCGGAGGTGACCGAGCCGCGGACGGGGCCACTGAAGGTGAGGACCAACGGTGTCTGTTCCTGCGCATGAACGACTGGAGGCACCGAGGAAAAAGCGGCGGCGGCAAAGAGAACGACTGGAAGCAAGGCGAGTTGCTGCGAATGACGAGGCTTCATGGTTTCCTCTCTTACCGGGGAATCACTGCGTCGGGAGCATGCGGCGAGTTCCCCCAATTACCCACGTTCAGGCGCGGCAGGGACGGAATTGTGAGTGTTTATATCATTATTTTGTTACTGTCAACAAAAGGATTTCATGCAGGCATAGTCACTGGTGTCGCCCTCTTCGAAGCCCTCCGCCAGCGCCACAGCATGCGCAATCAGTGGTCGGATATCAACAATCAGAAAGAGATAATGTTTGCTAGCTTGCAGATCCTCCGCAGGCGTGTTTGCCGGATCCGCACAAGGCTTTTCAATCGAAAGTTTTCAAATTGCGGTTACCCGCGCTGTCGGGAAATGTCCTGTGCAATCTTTAGGGTAAAGACCGGATTGTTGCGGGGATGTGCCTCCGCTATCGTCCGACCATGTTCGAATTTCCGATCGTCAGTCGAGCAGTTTGAACGGCGCGACGAGCATCACGGGAACGAGGACTTGTAAATATCAGGAGCCACATGGAAATGGGACTCCAATGGCGGTAGCTTTTCTGGGGGATGGAATGAGCGCGCGGAATCATCCTTGGCCGTGGTACGCGATTCTGACCAAAACCGGCCGGGAAAAGAATGCGACACTGTTGCTGGAAAACTCTGGTTTTGAATGTTACCTCCCAGTCAGCAAATCCCGCCGCAGGTGGTCCGATCGCGTGAAAGAAATTGACGTACCGCTGTTCCCGGGATACCTGTTTTGCCGGATGAATCCGAATGACCGGTTGCCGGTTCTGATTACGCCGGGCGTGGTGCAAATTGTCGGCAGAGGGAAGACGCCGATTCCGATCGAAGAGCACGAGATTGGGGCCATCAAACGGGTGGCCAGCAGCGGACTCCCGGCGATGCCGTGGCCGTACTTGCAGGTAGGCCAGACGGCCCGGATTGAGGAAGGGCCATTGCAGGGATTGAGCGGAATCGTGGTGAAAATCAAGTCCGGATTAAAACTCGTACTCTCCGTTCAGTTGCTGCAGCGCTCGATCGCCGTGGAAATCGATCGCGACTGGATTCGCGCGACGCACGCCGCCGGAACCGCGGAACATCAGAATGCCGCACAAGTGCTGAACCTGGCTGCCGTTTAAAGAATTCAACCGGAGTTCGCCCAGAACCCCGGACAACCGTGTAGCGAATTGCTGTGCACGGCAATAACAGGCCGGAACTACGCCCACCAACTCCGGCCGGTAAAAATCCTCCCTCCCAGCGGATTCCGAGAAGACCATGCAATTTCTTGTATTCATCGCCGCGCTGTTGCTTTCCGCGTTGTTCACGCGCCTGGTTCGCGATTACGCCAACCGGCATGGCTGGGCCATGCCGCCCGCTTCGGATCGTCACATTCATACGCGGCCGGTCCCGCGGCTGGGTGGAGTCGCGATTTTCCTGACGCTCTGGTGCATCGCGCTGCTGGCGCACTGGGTGCCGGAGCATTTCGGGATGAATGAATTTCCGTTGTCGCAGCTGACGGTGAAGATCCTCGGGCCCGCAACGATCATTTTTCTGCTCGGGTTGATTGACGATTTCTGTGACATCAGCGCCTACACCAAGTTTTCCGTGCAGGCACTGGCGGCGGTTTTGTTGTATTGCAACGGGATAGGAATTTCTCAGTTGACGATTCTCGCCGGCCACCCGCACCTCGGATGGCTCGTGGGTCTTCCGCTGACAATCCTCTGGGTGCTCTGGATTACGAACGCGTTCAATCTGATCGACGGGCTTGACGGGCTGGCTGCCGGTTCGGCGCTGCTTTCCACATTGGTGAGCTGCGTTGTGGCGATGGTCGGTCATAACGAAGTGGTCTTGGTCATGACGCTCGCACTGGCCGGTGCGATCGGCGGGTTTCTGCGCTACAACTTCAATCCGGCTTCAATCTTCCTGGGCGATTGCGGGAGCCTGCTGATCGGATTCCTGATCAGCGCGATTGCCATTGCAGGTTCGCACAAAGCTCCGACGATGGTGGCGGTGGCGATCCCCATCGTTTCGCTGGGGCTTCCGATCCTGGACGTAACGTTTGCGGTGCTGCGGCGATTCCTGAGCTACAAGCGCCTCTTTGCGCCAGACCGCGAGCACATTCACCACAAATTGCTGGGCCGGGGAATTTCGCACCGGCAGACGGTGCTGTTGCTGTACGGCGTGAGCGCCTGCTTCTGCCTGTTCAGCCTTTTGCTGCTGAATCCTGGAGGCGCCGCGCTCGCGGCGGTCCTGCTGGTGGTCGGGATCGGTGTGCTGATTGGCGTGCAGCAATTGAAGTATCACGAGTTTCTTGAGTTGGGCCGCGTGGCCAGCCGCACTCTGAACCAGCGCCACGCCATTGCCAATGGCATCAGCATGCGGCGGACGGCGGACCGCTTGGAGACATGCACCACATTTCCGGAGTTTTGCCAGATCTTGCGGGAGTGCCTGGAGCCGATCGGATTCGACGGTTTCGGACTTTACCTTTCGACTGGAATGCCGGCGGATACGTTGCTTGGTCCGTTCAAGATGGTCAGCCGTTCCAAACTGCAATATTTTTGGGATCAACCGCCGGAACCTTGCGATGCCAACTGGAGTTTGACGTTCAGCCTGACGAAACGTAATGGAAAATCGCTGGGCGGGTTCACATTGTACCGGAAGAATTTCGCGTCCCCACTCTGGATGGACCTGGATGCGTTCACGACGACTGGATTCTCCAACGCGGTCGAGGCTTGCGTTGAAAATATGCAAAGCGCCTGGCCGGGCCGCGCCGAAGAGGAACAGAACAAGAAGCCAGCTTACGAACCGGCCAGCGGAGCGATTCGTCCCGGGTTTCGCCATGCTATTCCGGCTCGAAGCTCCAGTTGAAAATCGGCGTTGATCCGGATTGCGGCGAGAACAGGGCCGTCCAAATGAAGATGGATAAGAAAACGCGGGAAATGAAAAACGAGCAGTGCAGAGCGGAAGGAGAGGGATTGCGCGGTCTGGCCATTTTGGGTCTCACCCGATTGGCAGCCGCAGTTTTATTCCTCGCCAGATTGCTGGCGCTCGGACTGGCGGGCGCCGTCCTTGTTATAGGAGCCGCGGCGCAAAATCCGGCTGCAAGCGCCACAAGCGAGCAGAAACCCAATTGCGATAGCCAGATTCGCTCCACGTATTTGCTCGGCCCCGACGATCAACTGGAAATCTCCGGGCCGGAATTGACGGATTTGCCCACGAAACCGGTCCGGATCGATGGCGAGGGAGACATTCAGTTGCCGCTTGCAGGCTCGGTGCATGTGGCCGGTTTGACCGTCCAACAGACCGAACAGAAGCTTGACGGAGATTTCAGCAAGTACATCCGCCAGCCGCAGGTTGTGGTGAACGTCGTGGAGGTCCGCAGCCAGCCGGTTTCGGTGCTGGGGGCGGTGAATTCTCCGGGAGTTCACCAGGTGCAAGGCCATAAGACGGTGCTGGAGATGCTTGCGTCCGCCGGCGGGGTTCGCCAGGACGCGGGTTACAGCATCCGAATCACGCGTGAGCTGGAATGGGGCTGCATTCCATTGCCCGGGGCGCATCTCGATGCATCAGGCAAATACAGCGTGGCGGAAGTGAATTTGCGAAAGATCATGGACGCCAAAACCCCGGAAGACAACATCCAGATTTTTCCGCACGACGTCATCTCCGTTCCGAAGGCGGAAATGGTGTACGTGATCGGCGAAGTGCATCGTTCCGGCGGGTTTGTTCTTGGCGAGCACCAGACCATTTCCGCGCTGCAGGCGCTTTCCCTTGCGGAAGGCCTGAACCCTGGCGCCGACCCGCGGCACGCAAAGATTTTGCGGCTGAAACCCGAGGCGGACCAGCGCGAAGAATTACCGGTGGACGTGAAGGACGCGCTCAGCGGAAAGAAACCTGATTTTCCGCTGCAGGGCGAGGACATTTTATTCATACCGGGCAGCACCGGCAAGAAGGCGGCGCTGCGCGGGCTGGAAGCGGCAATCCAGACCGGAACCGGCCTGGCCATCTGGCGTATGCCTTGATATCTGGTTTAAGGGGTTGAAATGAGATCTTCGGAATTTCCGATTCAGAGAAAGAACGGCCGTTTAACGGAGGTTGATCTGTGGAACGAGCAGCGTCCGCAGGTCTACAAGCACGCGGATTCGCCCGTGCAGGATATTGGCGGGCCGGGAGGCTACGACAGTCTGCGGGAGCATTGGCAAACAGTGTTCCGTCACCGGAAGACCCTGCTCAGTTTTATCGTTGCGGGTTTGGTCGCAGCCATTCTGATCAGCCTGATTCAAACGCCGATCTATCGCGTACGCACTTCCCTGGAAATTCAGGGCACCAGTTTTTTGGAATCGAAGGGTCCAAACGACACCGCAGGCAGCAACGCGTCCCCGGAATCGTACGTTGAGACCCAGGTTAAATTGCTGCAGAGCGAGTCCTTGCTGGAGCATGTGATAGACAAACTGAAACTGCAGGACGAGCAGCCTAAATCCGGATGGCGCGCGTTTACCTGGCGGATCCACCGGATGATTCAATTGTCCGACCCCTCAGGTCTGCCAGAGCGCGAGAAATTGATCCGCGAAATCGAGCGCAATCTCACAGTGCGGACATCCGGCAACTCGCGCTTGCTGGAAGTGACGTATGAATCCCCGGATCCGAAAGGGGCGGCGGACTTCGCAAACACGCTGGTCAGCCAGTTCATCGAGCTCACGCAGGAAGAGCGATGGAAATCCGCGCAGGGAACCGCGGAATGGTTGACAAGCCACCTCGACAAAATGAAAGCACAGCTGGAGCAATCCGAGACGGCCATGCAGGAGTACGCGCGAACTTCAGGCTTGTCTTTCACGTCGGAGAAAGAAAACCTGGCGGAGAGCCGGTTGAAAGAGTTGCAGGATGCGCTCGACAAGGCCCAGGCGGACCGCATCGCCAGCCAGGCAAAACTGGAAGGCGCGAAGAGCAAGCCGGCGGATACTCTGCCTGAGGTGCTGGACGACTCGACGATGCGCGAGTATCGCCAGCGGCTGGCGGAACTGCAGCGGCAATACGCCGAACTCAGCGCGACGCTGACGCCAGCGCATCCCAAAGTGCAACGCGTACAAGCGCAAATTGATGAATTGAAATCCGTGATGCAGCATGAAAGGTCGAACGTGCTCCACCGCATCGGTAACGATTATTCCGCTGCCATGCGCCGCGAGACTCTGCTTAGCAACGCGCGCGAGGCGCAGGCGAAGATTGTGGCGGATCAATCCGAAAAGGCCATCCACTACGACACTTTGAAGCGCGACGTCGATTCGAACCGGCACCTGTATGAAGTGATGCTGCAGCGCGTGAAAGAAGCCAGTTTGGCCGCCGCCATGCGCGACAGCAACGTGATGGTTGTCGACCGGGCGCGCCCGCCGCTTCTCCCGTACCGTCCAAGTTTGCCGATGAACTCCGCCCTCGGGTTGTGCAGCGGTGCGCTTTTGGGTTTTGGATTTGTGCTATTGCGCGAGCGCGTCAATCGCAGGATCAGCGCACCGGGGGACGCGCAGGTCTATCTGGATTTGCCCGAGTTGGGTGTTATTCCGCTGGACGATTCCGCCATCCCACGCCAGATTTCCAACGGTCTTCGTCCGCGGCGCCCCTCCCCGGCTCTCTCTGCGTGGAAATCCAACGGCCCGGAGCTGGCCACTTGGAAGCGCAAACCTTCCATGGTTGCGGAATGCGCGCGCACCACTCTGACATCGATTCTGTTGCCCAATGAAAATGGCGAGGGACCGCAGGTGATCGTGGTCACCAGCCCGTGCCCGGGAGATGGCAAGACAACCGTGGCTTGCAACCTGACCATCGCGGTTGCGGAAATCGGGCGCAAAGTGGTGCTGATCGAAGGTGACTTGCGGCGGCCCAGGCTCAACAGTGTATTCGGGGTTGGCAACAACTGGGGATTGAGCGACGTGCTGCGCGGCGATGGCGACCTTGAGAATGTTTCCGTATCGCACCTGGTCCGGGAAACCGAAGTGGCCGGACTGTATCTGCTGCCCGGCGGTAGCTGCGGCGTCACACCGGCGAATCTTTTCTACTCTCCGCGGATGGTCACGCTCTTGAAAAAGTTGAGAACGGAGTTCGACATGATCCTGATTGACGCGCCGCCGATGATCCATCTTGCGGACGCGCGTGTGCTCGGCCATCTTTCGGACGGCGTAGTGCTGGTGATTCGCGCGGGCCAAACCACGATGGACAGCGCGCTTTCCGCCTCACAGCGATTCGCGGAGGACGGCACGCGCGTGCTGGGCACGATTCTGAACAGTTGGGATCCGAAAACAGCGGGCGGATACGGCTATGGAAGCTATGCCGATTATCATGCGGCTGCGAAAGGGTAGTTCCGCGTCGTAGTTGTCCGGCATTAAATCCTGCAAATAGGAAATCCCACGCCACGCCATGCTCTTTGATTCACCGGCATATTTCGTTTTCTTAATCCCCGTTGTGCTGATTTATTGGCGGCTGAATCGCCGCGAGCAGAACATTTTCCTGCTAGTTGCGAGCTATTTCTTTTACGGCTGGTGGGATTGGCGATTCCTGGCGCTGATGATCTGCAGCACGACGGTGGATTACCTGGTCGCGCAGAAGATCGATCCAGTGCGCGCGGACGCGAACCGCGGAAAATGGTTCATCTTTTCGCTTGTTTTGAATTTTTCGATTCTTGGCACCTTCAAATATTTCAATTTCTTTGTGGACTCCTTCTCGACGATGCTCGGCACCCTCGGTGTCCACAATATCCCGATGCCGCTGATCCGCATTCTGCTTCCACCGGGAATTTCGTTCTACACGTTCCAGGAAGTGGCGTACATCGTGGACGTTTACAAGGGACGTCTCCAGCCGGCGAAATCATTCGTGGAGTACGGCCTTTTCGTAAGCTTGTTTCCCCACTTGATAGCGGGGCCGATTCAACGGCCCGGGCACCTGTTGCCGCAAGTGCAGAAGGAACGCACGTTCGACGCGGACCGGATCTTCGACGGCATTATGTTGATCTTTTCCGGGCTCATCCGAAAATGCGTGGTTGCGGACAATTGCGCGGTGCTGGCGAATGCGGCGTTCGGGGGACAGTTCGGAAAACCGTCGTTGTGGGTTGTCTTGTTGGGAACTTACGCGTTTGCGTGGCAGGTGTATGGAGATTTCAGCGGCTACAGCGACATTGCGCGGGGCAGTGCCCAATTGATGGGCTTCCATTTTATGGTGAATTTCCGGCAGCCGTACCTTTCGCAGCGCCTGCAGGAGTTTTGGCGGCGCTGGCACATCAGCCTGAGTACGTGGCTGCGCGATTATCTCTACATTCCGTTGGGAGGCAGCGCCGGCGGGAAAGTGAAAACTTCCTTGAACCTGATCACGACGATGATCCTGGCGGGGCTCTGGCACGGGGCGAACTGGACTTTCGTCATTTTCGGCGCGATTCATGGCGTGGTCCTTTCCCTCGAACGGTTGATATTTCCGGCGGCCAAGGCTGCGGCCGGTGCTGCCGAGACGCGAGGGATCAGCAATTGGCTTTCGATCTGGGGGCAACGGATTCTCACTTTTAACGTCTTCTGCCTGAGTCTGGCTTACTTCCGCGCGACATCGTTAACGGCGGCGACGGAATATCTCGGGGGACTCTCGAATTTGGCCTGGCGAAGCGAATACGGAACCGGCTTCCTGATGCTGAGCTTGTTCGCCGTACCGCTGTTTATCGTGGACCTGATCATGGAAGCCAACAATCAAGAATATCCGTTTGCAAATAGTTCGTACGCGTTTCGCACGGCGCTGGCTACCGCCTCATTTGTGGTGCTGGCGCTTTTTTCGGGGAGCAATCTGAATGCCTTCGTCTATTTCCGGTTCTGAATCCAAACCCATTGCGTACGCGAAGGGCCTTGCGGCCATTTGCGCGCTGCTGATTCTCGTGTTTGAGATTGCGGCGATTTACTTGCTGAAACACCAGTCGGCAACATACACGCGGATTTCCAGGCAGTACGACGAAGCCCTGAAAATGCGGCCAGCCGGCGCTGGCGAGCCGCCAAGCGTGCTGATGGTCGGCAATTCGCTTCTGCTTCACGGGGTGCAGTTGAGTCGCTTGCAGGAGTTGACTTCCACTCGAATGCGCCTCTATCCAATTTTTCTGGAAGCAACAGGATATTACGACTGGCTGTACGCGATTCACGGACTGTTTCTGCGCGGCGCAAGGCCGCAAGTGGTGGTCCTCGGCGTCGGGGTGAACTACTTTCTGGAGAATGGCGTGCGGCAAGACTATGCGCCGATGATGTTTTTTAGTGCGCGGGACACGCTTGCGGTTGCGTCCGATTTAAAGCTCGACCGTACCGCGACGAGCAATCTTTTGCTCGCGCATTCGAGCACATTTTGGGATACCCGCAGTGCAGTTCGGATGCAGGTCCTTAACCACATCGTTCCGCATCTCGAGGCTCTTTTTTCACTGGTGAATCAGAAGCCTGCTGTTCCAGATGGCAGGGAATTCGCCGAAATCACGATTCCCCGCCTGCAAAGACTGCGGGAATTGTGCGATGCGAATGGAGCCAGACTGGTTTTGCTTGTGCCGCCAACATTGGATTCGGAGAACGCCGTGAACGAGATGACTGCCGCGGCGCAGGCGGCGGGCGTCGAGGTGTCTGTTCCAATAGATCCGGCCACGCTCTCGGCGAAGTTTTACCAACCGGACGGAATGCACCTCAACCGGGATGGGGCGGTGCTGTTTACATCGGCGCTGGCGAAGGAACTGCCAGAAAAAGTGGCAGGGCATGAAACGCTTGCGGCACAAAAGTAAAAGTTTCCCGCCCAGGTGAATGCACGCCAGGAATGGAAACAAGTACTTGGCAATCACAAACAGAAAAGCGAGCCCGATCTGTGAGCACTGAAGCCCCCAACGTGTTTGCGCTGGAACAAAGCGAGCGTTCCTCGCTGACCTCGGATTTCAGCTGGACATTCGCGGGTAACGCGATTTACGCGGCTGGCCAGTTCGCCCTTCTGATGCTGCTCACGAAACTGGTGCGGCCGGAGCAGGTCGGAGAGTACGCGCTGGGCCTCGCGCTGGTCTATCCCGTGATGATGCTTTCGAACATGCAGCTGCGGTCAGTAATGAATTCAAGTGCCAGTGACCGGGCGCAATTTGGACACTACTTGAGCTTGCGGCTGATGGCGACCTTCGCTGCATTCGCCGTGATTTTCGGCATCACACGGATTCTCCGATATGACACAGAACTGACGGCGGTCGTTTTGCTGGTGGGTATCGCCTATGGAATCGAGACGATTAGCGATGTGTATTATGCCCGGCTGCAACTGCATGACAGAATGGCCGAAATTTCCAAATCGCTTATGGCCCGGGCCGTACTGTCCGTGTTCGCGCTCGCCGTGGCAACGTATGCGACGCGAAGCGTGATCTGGGGCATCGCCGGCGTCGCGGTAGCGCGGGCCATCATCCTTTTTGGTTACGACACCCAGGAACGGACCCACAAACTTCGCAAGCAGACCAAGTGGTTTTTGCTGAACGGGGAGCTGGCGCCGCGATTTGATGGTGCCGAGCAACGCGACCTGTTGTGGCGCAGTTTGCCGCTGGGAATTGTCGTGCTCTTGACCACGCTGAATTCCAGCATCCCGAGTTTCTTCATCAAGCATGGGATTGGTGAGCGCGAACTGGGTATCTTTTCCGCGTTGGGGTTGACGATCTCGGTGGGGAACATGGCCGTTGTTTCGCTCGGGCAGTCCGCTTTCACCCGCCTGTCGAGAGCATATACAAGTGGAAATATAAGGGTATTCGGCTCTCTACTCGTCGGTCTGCTCGCTTGCGGTGCGGGGCTCGGAGTGTGCGGCATGCTGATTTCAAAATTTGCCGGACGCGAAATACTTTCCCTACTTTTCCGGCCTGAATATGCGGAGCGAGCTGACCTGCTTCCCTGGATCATGGCGGCAGGCGCGGTTCTTTTCATGGCGCAATTCCTGGGATTCGGCCTGACGGCTGCAGGTTTTTATCACTCGCAGGTTTATCTGAACATCCTCGCTGACGTAAGCCTGGTGCTCGCGTGCTATTGGCTGGTCGCGGGAAAAGGATTGCTTGGAGCGATTCTTGCGATGCTGATTGCGGCCACCGTGCAGCTTGTTGCGAGCGCCGTGGTCCTTGCGGTCGCAATGCGTACGAAATTTAGCGTGCAAACCGAAACATTTGAAACAGCGTGAGGCCGGCGGTGCAATCACGTTTGAAATTCGAAGAGAGTGATTCGTGAGAGAGAACCAACAATTCGGCTCATTCCCGGGATATTCGGGTGCAATCGTTCCAGGAATGCCCCGGGGCTATGCCGATGGAAGAACGCAACCTGCAGGGCGAAGCATGCGAGCGTCCTCCGTGCTGCGGCGTACAGTAAGCGGCAGATTTGCTCGCCTGTTTGCCGGAACGGAACAGCTCTCCACACTCGGCAAAATCGCGTTTGCGTCGCTGTGGTTGCTGGTGTTCGCGATGCCCTGGGAAGACGCCATCACAATTCCCGGATTTGGCACCAGTGTGCGCCTCATCGGCATGGTCACCCTGGGGCTGGGAGCGCTAGCGGTCCTCGAACGAGGCCGGATCCGGAAGCCCGCGCTCGGGCACGTCGCCATGGCGCTGTTCGTTGTCTCGGCGGTGCTGAGTTTCCTTTGGAGTCTTTATCCCGAAGGAACCGTGATCGAGGCATTCTCCTACGTCCAATTGCTCACGATGGTTTGGCTGATCTGGGAGTTGGCTCCGGGCATGCTGGAGCAGATGCACTTGATGCGCGCTTACGTATTTGGAACATTCGTCTCTGGAATTGACACCATCTACCTTTTCCTTTCTCACCAGGAGTCGGTCTATCAGCGTTACGCCGGCGCGAATCTGGACGCCAACGACCTTGGCCTGATCATGGCGCTGAGCATTCCCATGTCGTACTACCTTTTGATTCAGAATCGCGGACGGATGGTGTGGGTCTACAGGCTGCAGCTGATCCTGGCGGGCACAACCATTCTGCTTACGGCGTCAAGAGGAGCCACGCTGGCCACCATCGTCGCGCTCACCATCGTTCCCCTGACGCAAGCGCGCCTCGGCGGTCGGCAAAGAGTTGCGCTCCTGGTGACAGTGATTCTCCTCCTCGGCGGAGTTTTGTTCTTTGTTCCCGAAACTTCGTGGGAGCGCCTGGCAACGGTGCCCACGGAATTCGAGCAAGGGACTTTCACTGGGCGCACCATCATCTGGAAAGCGGGGTGGGAGATTTTTCGGGCGCATCCTTTCGTCGGCATCGGGGCAAATGCGTTTCGCGTGCTGGTTAGCCGCGAATTGGGTGAGCCCATTCGCATGGGTGAAGCAGATCCCGCGCCGCCCGCGCACAACACATTTTTGTCAGTGCTTGTTGAGCAGGGCGTGCTGGGCTTTGCCGTGTTCTGCGGCATGTTGGGCGCTATGGCCCTTTCTCTCAAGGGCATGCCGCCATTCCCTCAGCGTCTCTGGATTGTGTCCCTCGCTGTGTGGGTTGTAGGCGTCTCCAGCTTGACCTGGGAAATGCGGAAGCCGACGTGGTTTTTCTTCGGCCTGCTGATGGCGCAATGCGGAAGCATTCCTCAGATGCGTCGCGATGCGACGGCATTTGCTCGCCAGAGCTTTAGAGCGGCTCCTGCTTCCGCCCGCATCATGGGGCTTGGCATTGCCGGCCAATAATCCGGATGGCCGCTTTTCTCTTGAACAGGTTCCCGGTCCAGACTGGCGAATTGAAATCATGAACAGAGTGAAAGCCGTGCAAATCGTTCCGATGCTGAGCCCGGGTGGGGCCGAGCGCGTTGCCGTTCACATTGCAACGGGATTGAACCGCCAGCGGTTTGAACCGCTGGTGATCTCGCTCACAGGGCGAGTCGGGTGCGACCTTGATCACATTTTGGAAGGCGCGGGCATCGAGGTTCGTTATCTGGGCAAGTATCCGGGATTCGATTATCGCGTGTACGGCCGGCTGCACAGTGTTCTGAAGGAGTGGGAGCCGGATGTGATTCACACGCACTTGCACGTCCTTCGCTACGCGTTGCCTTCCATGTTTTTGATGAAGCGCGTCGCCATGGTGCACACCGTTCACAACCTTGCCGAGCGCGAGATCGAACCGCGTGGGCGCTTGATTCAGCGCTACGCGCTTACGCACGGCGTGAAACCGGTAGCCGTGGCGGAGGAAGTGGCGCACAGCCTTGGCGCCGTTTACGGAATTCATCGCTGCCGCGTAATCCCGAACTGCATTCCGACGGATCTTTATGCGAATCCCCGGACTTCCCGGAAAGATTGGCGCGCAACACACGGGTTCGGGGACACGGATGTTCTATTTGTCTGCGTCGCGCGATTCGCTCCACAGAAAAATCACGCTCTGCTGCTGAAATCCTTTGCTGAGGGGCCGGCACGCGACTCGCGCGCGCACCTGGTCCTGGTAGGCGAGGGAGAGTTGCGGCCGCAACTCGAAGAACAAGCGAGGAAGCTTAACCTCCAGGACAAAATTCATTTTCTCGGGCTGCGGAATGATATTCCAGACGTTCTCGGGGCGATGGACGTTTTTGTGCTCACCTCGGACTATGAAGGAAATCCGCTTTCTGTGTTGGAAGCAATGGCGTCCGGATTGCCGATCGTAAGCACCGCGGTCGGCGGCGTGCCGAACCTTTTCGAGTCGGGCAAAGAAGGTCTCCTGGCGCCTCGAAGTGATTCCGAAGCGCTCAGCAAGTCGATGAGCACGCTTCTCAAATATGAAGCGGTGCGGGTGAGCATGGGAGCGGCCGCGGCAAGCCGTGCGAAGAAAAATTATGACGTATCGAACATGGTCCGGGCTTACGAGGATGTGTATGAGGATCAGATCGCGCTTTCGCAGTTGCGGAACGTGAAAAGCCTGTTTCGCGCGCCGGCGATGTCGGCCGAAGAATGTGCCGGAAGCCGGCAAAGATGGCAGTTCTGAAAGAAGAATGAAAACGAACATGATCAAAGTGATGCACATCATCACGACACTGGGGCCGGCGGGCGCGGAAAACATGCTGTGCCGGATTGCGGCGGGGATGGACGCGACACGCTTTGAGAATGAAGTCGTGTCGCTGACCGGGATTTTGGACCTGGCGGAGAAAATGAATTCCCTGGGCGTTCGCGTGCGGACGCTGGCGATGAAAAAAAGCGTTCCGAATCCATTGCTCGTCATGCGGCTGGCCAACTGGATCCGGGAATCGAAACCCGACGTGATTCACACCTGGATGTATCACGCGAACCTGATTGGGACGCTTGCCGCTCGGCTTGCGGGGAACGTTCCAGTGATTTGGGCGATTCATCACAATGCGTTTGACCCGCGGGTGGACAAGCGCCGCACGATGCTGGTCAATCGCGCGTGCGCGGTACTCTCACGAAAATTCGCCGACCGGGTTGTATTTTGTTCAGAGGCCTCGCTAAGAACGCACAAGCTGCTCGGTTACGCACCGGACAAACTCCAGGTAATTCCCAATGGATTCGACCTCGAACAAGTGAAACCCGATCCCGCGGCTCCTGCGTCGCTCCGCCAGGAACTGGGGATTCCCGGGGATGCCGTCGTGATCGGCCTCGCGGCGCGATTTCATCCGCACAAGGATCATCGCAATTTCATACTTGCCGCGGAGCGTTTGCACAAGCTGATACCCGATGTCCATTTCCTTCTCTTCGGGATGGGGATCACCTGGGAAAACACGCAGTTAAAGGAATGGATCAACGCAGTTGGACTTCGGGGACGCTGCCACCTGTTGGGATTGCGCGACGACATTTCCCGCCTTTTCTCCGGGATGGATATCGCGACCACAGCTTCCCGCAGCGAAGCGTTTCCGATCGTCGTCGGCGAAGCGATGGCCTGCGGAACGCCTTGCGTCGTCACCGATGTGGGAGATTCGGCGTTGATTGTCGGAAACACGGGCAGCGTCGTTCCGCCCGAGGATCCGCATGCGCTGGCGGAAGCCTGGCGAGCATTGATTCACGCGGGACCCGCCGTACGCCGGCGGCTTGGAATTGCGGCGAGGGAACGCGTGCAATGCAATTTCTCTTTGCCCGTGATCGTGGAGCGCTATCAGAAGATTTACGCGCAGGCGGCAGCACGTCCGCGCCGGGAAGCGCCCTCCACAGAGCTTTCGGAGTTGGCCCACTAGATCCACCTGCGGCATCAAGCAAATGAAAACCAATTCAAATCGGCCGCACCTGGTGATTGCCGTGAATTCTTCCCTCGCGCTCGGATTCCTGCAAGGCCAGCCGGAATATTTCCAGAATTCGGGGTTTGACGTAACGCTGCTTTGCCCGGAGAAACGATCCGGGGAATGGGAGGTGGAGCGGCCGAAAGATATCCGTGTCATGGAAGTTCCCATAGAGCGGGAGATTTCTCCCGTCCGCGACATTCGCTCGTTATGGCGTTTGCTCGGAATCCTGCGAGCCTTGCGCCCTGCGATCACGAATGTGGGCACGCCCAAAGCGGGGCTGCTTGGCGGATTGGCTGCATGGCTGACTGGCGTTCCTTGCCGCTTCTACACTCTTCACGGCTTGCGTTTCGAAACCGCCACGGGGTGGCGGCGCGAATTGTTGATGTTTACAGAACGCCTCGCCTGCCGTTTTGCCCATCGCGTTGTGTGTGTCAGTCACAGTGTTCGGCGCAAGGCGCTTGCCCACGGGCTGATGGAGCGAGAGAAAGCCGTCGTGTTCGGAGCTGGAAGCTGCAATGGCGTGGACGTTTCGCGTTTTGCCCCCACGCCGGAAAGGATACGGAAGGCGATCGAGTTGCGCAGTGAATTCGGAATTCCCTCCAATGCACCGGTGGCGCTGTTCGTGGGACGATTGACCCGCGACAAAGGCATTTGCGAACTTCTGGAAGCGTTTCTGCAAATCGAGAATCGGATTCCCGAGCTACGTCTTCTTCTCGTTGGAAGCTTTGAAGACGGCGACCCGCTACCTAGCGACGTTCGAGAGCGGCTCGAAACGCATCACCGCGTGATCCTCGCGGGGCCTGTGAACGACCCGGCGCCGTACTACGCTCTCGCTGACGTTCTGATCCTCCCGAGCCACCGCGAAGGTCTGCCAACGGTGATTCTGGAGGGCCACGCGGCGGGGAAACCGGTGATCGGCGCGGCAGCGACGGGAATCGTGGACCTGCTCGTGGACGGCGAGACGGGCCTGCTTTTTCCAGTGGGCGACGCGCCCGCTCTTGCCGAGGCGATGAGCCAAATCATTGAAGATAAAGCGCTGGCCGAAAAAATCGCATCTGCCGGGGAGGAGCAGGCGAAACGCAAGTTCCGTCAAGAGTCGATCTGGTCCGCGCTGCTGCGCGAATACCTGAAAGTGCTGCAAGGGGGACAGGCGCCGCGTTCGTCAGTGCTTCCACAGCACGAAAATTAGCCTTCAACAAATGGAATTCATGAAAGCCAACCTTAAGTTTCTCCCGCGAAGAATCGGGCTCTGGCGGTGGATTGTTGAAACCGGGAAAGTGCCTTTATTACTCGGAACAGTATTAGTCGCCGTGGTATTCGTCATTAAAGCAAACAAATCGTCCGGGCCTGCGTTTCCCGTTTGGGTGGCTTCGGGTCTGATCCGGGCAGGAAAGACAGAGGCCCCGGGGATGGTTTCATCCCTCGACGTTTCGGGCGCGCGAGGAGAGATCGTGGACGCCCAGATCATCGTGCATGCGCCGCACGGCGGCCTGACCAACGTGAACGTCAGCGTTTCAGATCTTTTGGCTCCGGGTGGGGGGACGATTCCAGCTTCAAGCATAACGTTGTACCGCGAATATTATGTGACGGTCACCGGCACCGCGAACTACGGCGGCGGCAGCAATCCGCCGCTGGGTTCGGGAACGTATCCGGAGCCGTTGATACCGTTGAACGATCCGGAAACCGGCGCGGACTTGTGCAAAACTTCCGCGGTGCTTAAGGCTTGTAACGCAACCATTCGACAGGGAGAGAATCAGCCTTACTGGATTGACATTTCCGTTCCGCACGGCGCCACAACCAGCCCGTCGGGAACGTATACGGGCAATATTTCGGTTAGATCGGACCAGGGCACGGTGACGATCCCAGTTTCACTGACAGTATGGAACTTCGAACTGCCGGCGCAACCTTCTGAGCTCTCCTTATGGACGCTTTGGCCGCCCGCGGCGGGAAATACGATGGCCAGCGTTGCCCGGGCGCTAATGCGCAACAAGGTGATGAGCTGGTTCGATGAAGCCGCAAACGCTTCCGCCGACAAAACTAATTCCGGGCTGAATCGCTCCGGCCTCGACTATTATTTGCATTTTCAGGTGAAGTGCGACGGCACTCACACCAGATTCCCGTCCGCCGGTGAGGTCGATTCCGCGGCGGCCAAGTTTCCGGAAACCCTGCCGCTTGATCTCTACGTCGGAGACGAACTCAACAACTGTCCCGACGGCTATCCGGTGCTGAAAACGATCGGTGATCAAGTGCATGCGGCGAAACGCACGGTGAAAACCATTCTGACGGCAAACACGCCCGACGCGAAACTTCTTGACGATGGGCACGGCCGAAGCGTCATCGATCATTGGGCGCTTCTCACTTCGGCGGAAAAGTGGCCCCAATTGCCCTACACCGGCGGCGGAGACCTCTGGAGTTATACGAGCTGCAACACGGGTTACGGCAATACGCCGGAGTGGCTGGTGGACTATCCACCGATCAACGAGCGCATCCAGGCGGGGTTCCTTAACTGGACGCAGGGAGCCACGGGAATTTTATACTACCGCTCCGATGGGTGGACTGCCGGAAACACCATCGAGAGTTGGGGCCATCTGGATACCAACGCTTGTGGCCCCGGTCTCGGCAGACCGGGCGATGGAATCTTTCTTTATCCGCCCGGTCCGATTGCGTCCAGCGAACCGGCTCCTGGCATCCGCTTGAAAGCCATCCGCGACGGCATTCAGGACTTCGAATATGCCCAGTTGCTTAAAAATCAGGGGCAGGCCTCTTACGTGGACTTCGTCCTGAAACCGATCGTATCAAGCTGGACCAAGTGGACCCACGATCCCGACGAGCTGGAAAACGTACGGCAGAAATTCGGGCAGCAGCTGCATCAGCTCTCGCATCCCTAGCGATTGTTTCCTGTTGCGCAAAGCCCTAAGGATTTCGAGAAAAATCTCCACGACAGTAAAAACCATTGCAGGAATCACAAAACTTCATCTCAAACAGGAGCGGACAATGACAGCGTGTGATATCGCGATTATCGGTGCAGGGCCGTACGGAATTGCGGCCTCGGCTCACTTGCGCACAATCAAGGGTCTGGACGTGCATACGTTCGGCGAACCGATGGTTTTCTGGCAACGCAATATGCCGAAAGGCATGCTACTGCGCTCCGGATGGGAGGCGAGCCACATCGCCGACCCGAATCAGTCCCTGACGCTGGACATCTTCCGCAAGGAAACCGGCAAGCACTTTACGACGCCCGTGCCGCTCGAACGGTTCGTGAACTACGGCCTGTGGCACCAGCAGCGCTCCGTTCCGGATCTCGACCGGAGAAGGATTGTCGCAGTCGAGCCTGCCGCGCGCGGATTCCGCCTGGTTCTGGAGGACGGCGAATCGATGTTGGCCAATCGCCTCGTGATCGCCGCGGGCATTTCTTCCTTCACCTGGCGTCCGGCCGAATTCGACAATCTGCCGTCGGCGCTGGCGACGCATACCTCGGAGCACATTGATTTTGAAAGGTTCCGGGGAAGAGAAGTGCTGGTAATTGGCGGCGGCCAGAGCGCTCTTGAGTCTGCCGCGCTTCTGCACGAAACCGGCGTCAACGTTGAAATCGTTGCCCGCGCAAGTGAGATACGCTGGCTGGGTGGGATCGTGTCGAGGACGATTCACCGAGGCTTCGGTCCGAAGATTTCGAAACTCCTCTACGCGCCGACGGACGTGGGGCCCGCGGGCATCAGCCAGATCGTCGCGCGCCCCGACCTGGTGCGGCGATTCTCGCGGCCGATTCAGGACTGGCTGCGGAAAAGATCCATCCGCCCGGCAGGCGCGCGATGGCTGGTGGAGCGCCTGAAAGACGTACCGATGCATCTCGGCCGGACGGTGGTGTCCGCCACCTCCAAGGGCGAGCGCGTCAAAATTCGGCTGGACGACGGAAGCGAAAGGGATTTTGACCACGTTTTCCTTGGAACCGGATATCGAGTCGACGTTTCCAAATACGATTTCCTTACTCCCAAACTGGCCGGCTCCATCGCCCGGCATCAGGGTTATCCTCGGCTCACCGACGGTTTCGAGACTTCTGTCCCGGGATTGCACATTTTGGGCGCCCCGGCGGTCTGGAGTTTCGGCCCGTTGATGCAATTTGTGGTTGGCACGCACTATTCCGGCCGCGCACTGATGCAATTCGTCGCGCGCAAAGCGGCTGGCAGTAAAGTGCGCGTTGGCCAACCGCTTGCGGCTGGATTGGAACTATCGCACCCGCATGATTAAAACACGCCAGAGCCGAATCGTCCGGCGCTTTGCGCCACAGGGAAAAGGCCAATCGTGAATACAATTCCAGGTGCGTTGATTATCGGCGGAAACCTCAACGGGCTTACGATCGCGCGGAGCCTGGGCCGCAACGGCGTGCCGGTTTGGGTGGTGTCTCCGCCCAACATTCGCCTGGCCAGCTTTTCCCGCTACACTCGGAAAACTTTGCCTTGGCCTGCAAGCGACGACGAAGCGCGCGTCGATTATCTATTGGAAATTGCCGCCCGCAACAATCTCGAGCAGTGGGTGCTGTTTCCAACCAGCGACGAATCGGCGGCATTTCTCTCCTGCTTCCACTCGAGGCTGTCGCGCCGGTATCGCGTGGCCGCGCCTACCTGGAATGTTTTGCGCTGGGCGTACGACAAGCGATTGACGTACCGTTTGGCGGCCGACCAGCACGTCGATCATCCGCAAACTTTCTATCCCCTCACTGAGGCCGATCTTAAGAATGTCAACTGCGACTTCCCGGTGATTCTGAAACCGGCGATCCATGCGTCCATCAATCGGCTGACCGAAGATAAGGCGTGGCGGGTGGCGAATTACGAAGAACTGGTCGCGAAGTTTCGTGAAGCCCGGGAGCTAATGCCCGCGGATTTGATACTCGTCCAGGAAATGATTCCTGGAGGCGGCGAAGCGCAATTTTCTTACGCGGCGCTCTGTTGTGATGGTAAGCCGATTGCTTCCCTCACCGCTCGCCGCACGCGGCAGTTCCCGATCGACTTCGGCTATTCCAGTTCGTTCGTGGAGACGCTCGATATTCCGGAGATTGTCGCTCCATCCGAGCGTCTTCTCAACGCCATCCGCTACACAGGGATTGTCGAAGTCGAGTACAAATTCGACGCCTGCACTGGACGCTACAAGCTACTGGACATCAATCCCCGGCTCTGGACCTGGTCGGCGCTCGGCGGGCGGGCCGGGATCGATTTCCCGCACCTGCTCTGGCAAATGTTGCAGGACAAGCCCGTGGCGCGGAAGACGGCGCCGGCAGGCGTGCGCTGGGTGCGCATGAGCACGGATGTGCCGGCGGCGTTTCAGGAAATTCTGCGCGGCCGCCTGAATCTGCGCTCGTACCTCCGTTCGTTGAGGAGCCCGCTGCAGTTTGCGCTGATGGCAGGGGACGATCCGTTGCCGGGACTGATGGATCTGCCGATTTTCGCGTTCAAGCATATTTACAACACGTACCTGAGCCTGCGAAAAAACGCCGCAGCCGCGCGGAGATACCCGGTCAAGAGTTGAACAGCAGAGCGAAGTCCCGGCCCGATACCATGCTGAAAGGAAACTGTTATGTGCCGCCAGCCGTTCTCTAATGCAAAACTCTCTCAAGCGCAGCACCATAAAATCCCGCGCCGCGAACCGTGGGGAAAGGAACGTTCGTCGAATCAAGCATTCTGCCAGGCGCAGCGCTCGTTCCGGAAACACAACTGGCGGATCGCGCGCCTGGTTCCGGCGATCAAAATTGGATAGGAAAAAATGATCAGACCGACCGTCGTCATCAGCCTGGATCTGGAACTCAGCTGGGGGAGCTTCGATCTTTCCTATAACGACGAACTACTCAAGATGGGCCGTTGGACCCATGACGTCGGCGCGCCCAATCTACTGAATCACCTGACGCGCAACGGCCTTTCCGCGACCTGGGCGATCGTCGGTGCGATGATGCGGCGCTCCCTGCCGGATATCTCCGCCTTGCCGGAAGTTCGCTACCCTCATTTTCGGAAGCCCTGGTTCAGTTACATTCCCAAGGATGGCAATGAACAGACTCACCCGGAGTGGTTCGGCGCAAGCCTGGTGGAAAGGATTCGGAACGCCACGCCGGGGCAGGAAATCGGTTTTCATTCCTTTTCGCACGTGCCCTTCGGCGAGCGCGGCATGACGCGCGAGCGCGCAATTGCCGAGTACCGCTGCTGCGCCGAGCTCGCGCGGGAACTTGGCATCCCGAAATCTTCGTTTGTTTTTCCGCGCAATTCGGTGGCATATGTGCCGGAGCTTCGCGAAGCAGGGTTTAATTGCTTTCGAGATGTGGACCGGCTTCCGGTACGGTTTTCGAACCGCATGCTCAACTCTCTCGCGATGATCTGGTCCGATTTTGCAGGAACCTCTCCCTGCATGGTGGAACCTTCGCTGAAGGAGGGAATTGTCTCCATCCCGGGTTCGCTCCTGATCCGCTACGCAGCCGGGTGGCGCAAGTTTATTCCGGACTCAAGCCGGCTGCGGCGATTGCGAAAGGGATTGGAACGCGTGCGGCAAAGGCGCGGGGTTTTCCATGTATGGTTCCACCCGGAGAATCTCTATGCGGAATGGCCGCGAGTCGAAAACGTCGTTGCCCGCTTTCTGGAAGAGCTTGGCGCACTGGTACGAAATGGAGACGTGCGGTGTCTGACGATGGGCCAGCTCGCTGCGGAGTTTCGTTCCAATTCAGCCGCGAAACAAAACCGTCACCAGCTTGGTGCTTCCGCGATGCAGGAAAAAACGAATTTCCCTCCTGCCGAGGATCGCCAACGCACCCGTTCGGCAGTTTCTGCATAAGCGAATCCGGGTGAGACACGAAGAATTCCGCCAACGGTCCAGAAAAAAGAATCGGGCTTCGGAATCTCCGTGGCACTCCTTTACCAGTGCGCAACAGAGACGCCGCAGCCCGATCCGTACTCAACTTCAATCAGTCTGAGTCTGAGAGAAGCCGAATCTTCCTGCGATGCTCAAGGGGCGAGCTGATGAAGCAGTTGCCCCAGTTGTGTGCGCGCGTTCAAAAGCGCGTTCGGGTCCTTGCTCCAGTTGCTCCAGCTCGTCGCAATCGGAAGAAGAGTGGAGTCAACCACGCTGAGCTGTCCCAGGTTTTTGAGCATCTGCGCGTATTCGTAATCCTGAATACCATCGCGGATGGCCTTCAGCCGAATTCCCGGTGCGGATTCGGTCGAAGCGATCGGCGCCGGCGGATAGAGAAAGATTCCGTCGCCTGGCCGTCCCAAGCCCCCGCCGCAAGCTGTCGTATCCACGTTGTTCCAGCTGCCGATGGCGTTGCCGGCAGTCCAGCCGTCAGCGCGATAGTAGAGCAAGCCCGTCGCGCCTTGCGAGAAGTTGAGGAATCCCGCCTGGATGCGTTCGTTGATTGGCGGGTAGTCCACCATCCACTCCGGAGTGTTTCCGTAGCCGGCGTTGCAGCTTGTGTAGCTCCACAGGTCGCCGCCGGAGGTGAATGGCAGCGCGGGCCACTGTTGGATCGAATCGAGCAGCACCCAGTGATCGACCGAACCGTAAAGATTCGGGTCCGTAGCGTTGAGAGTCATCATGGTCTTGACGCTGCGATTCGCTGCGTGCGCGTTGGCGGCTAGCGTCTGGATGGGGCCGTAATCGCCGGTGCAGCCATTCAACTCGTCCGCCATGTAGAAGTCCAGGCCAAGTCCGGCGGGAAAATTCGCGGCCGCGGTATTGATCTGGCTGGTCGTGGGAAGGCTGCTGTAGCCGCCGTTACATTGGATGCCGATGTAGTAGTAGTTGTCCAGGCCGGAGCGGTTCAGCCCCATGTTGGACATGTCCGAAGAGGCATTGCCGGCCACGTCGTACCAGCTCATCACTTTGTTGCGCATCAGCGCGCGCGCCAAAGTGGTGGAGGTATTTCCGGATGCCGCCGGCCAGAGCGTCCACAAAGTAAGCTCGGAAGGTTGCATGGGCAATTCGAAGTTCCATACGGTCAGCGAAACCGGAATGGTCGCCGTTCCTTGTGAGGAAGAGATCGTAACGCTCCCAGTGTAAGTTCCCGCCGGGCTCGTCGTGGCGCCGTGCGGAATGGAGATGTCGATCCAGTATGGCTGATTCTGCCCCGCGCTGACGCTGGCGTTGCAGGCTTTCAGAGTCGCCGAGCTGCCGCAGAGCGCCGCTCCTGTCTCCGGATCATTGAAAGGAATCAGCGGCTCGGCGTAAGTTCCCGAGCCAAGCGGCGGATTGCTGCCGCCGCCATAGCTCGCGGTGCCGGTAACAGCGAGATAGTACTCGCGATAGAGCGTCACGTTCGACGCCGCGATGGTAACTCCATTGGGTCCGGCGAGAGCCGTTGCGCTCACATTGACGTTGGACAATCCACCTGCGGGTCCTTGCACAACCACCTGCGTGTCCACGGTTTCGCCCCGCGCTCCGGAGAGCGCGATGGAAGAGAGAGTTCCTGGCGCATCGGTCTGGCCAACTCGGTTCAAGCTTGGCGCAACCCACGTGCTGAAGTTCGATTGCACGCCGGTGCCGCTCATGGAAATCGTTGAAGGGGAATTAGTGGCGTTGCTCGCGACTGTGACGCCCCCTGTTACGCTGCCCGTAGAAATGGGAGCAAAGGTCACGTTCAAAGCCGCGGATTGTCCGGGAGTCAGAACCGTGCCGGAAGACCAGTTGCTTGCGCTGAAACCCGCGCCCGTAACTCCCACGCTTGAAATCGTGACATTGGAATTGCCGGAGTTCTTGAGGGTGACGCCCAGGGTGCTGGTGGCGCCTGTGTCGATGCTCCCAAAGCTCAAGCTGGCCGGGCTCACGCTGAGGGACAGCGTGGTAACGCTAACCGTGAGAGTCGCGGAACTGCTGGTCACTTTGCCCAGGCTGTTGCTGACGCTAACTGTAAATTGTGCGCCACTGTCCGCGCTTGTCGTCGCGGGTGTTGTGTAACTAGACGAAGTAGCGCCGCTGATGGCCGCGCCATTTTTCGACCATTGATAGCTGAGCGGTGTGGTGCCAGACGCCGTTACGGAGAACGATGCCGATTGACCAGCTATAACTGTTCGGCTTGTTGGCTGTGAAGTAATCGACGGCGCCGTGGAGGACTTAGCCCTAAACACCACGTCCACCCAGTAGTTCGATGACTGGTGGGTGGACACGGGACGGGTGCCGTAAGTTCCATAGACCCCATTCGGAGTTTGCGGCGCATGCAAGGGTGCATTGTTATAGCCCGCCGATGCAAAATAGCTCCAGTTGGCGCTGAAGTGTCCGATCGTCAGCCCATACGAAGCGGTATAAACGCTGTTCGCCGTGATGGCCACCGGTGCGGAAAAATTGGCCTGCTGCCAGCCCGAAGCGGTTTCGCCAGTAAAAGTAATGGAGGCCAGGAGAGCCCCGTTTGGGCCCCAAAGGTGACCCACGTGCGTTCCGGTATTGGCCGCACTCTTGTAAAAGCGAATGCCGGTGATGGTGCCGCTGACGTCTGACTTGAAAGTAACGCCCAGCTCCAGCGGCCCGCTGGCGCCGTTATCGAGCGAAGACGGCACGGTAGTGCCAGGCCAGAGGGTTTGCTGCGCTGCCGTATTGGCGCAGCAGGCCAGGGCAAACAACAGGCCCACGAGCAAGGCTCCGCCGTGTTTTGGCAACCGGAAAGAATGGTGATTCGAACAACTTTGTATTCTGTTTTTCAAGCGAATTTCCCCTAAATATAGTTCTTGGGCACTTCGAGGCCGGTGCCTCGATTGGGCTGGGGGGCTGGGCAAGCTATCGCGATTTGGAGGGACGGGCAGGTGAGATATGCAGCCGACCTGGATTTCTCAGTCACTCACGCCCGCGCCGAGAGGTAATTGCTCTCCAATCGTCGCTCCCATGGTCGAAGGTTAGTTCGGCTGAAGTTTTCAGTCTGTCGGCAGGGAAATGATTTTCGTGTCAGAAGATTGTTTCGGGGGTGTCTCACGGAGTCTTACATGAGGACAGCTGTACCTGTGCGGATTGGGAGCCTTCGCGGGCTTCTTCGAGAGAACTGCTTTATAGTTGATGTGAGTACCCCAGCTCACCTCGGGCCAGTTTCCGCCCGAATACCCGGCCACCTGACTTCATTTAAGAGAGTTTCTATGAAAACCCGCAGGTTTGCCGGTTTTGATATTCAGGAGGACCCTTCCGGTTTCCATCTGCCCAGCCAGACGGTACTTGGTTTATATCCGGAACTTCTGAGGGAGTTGCCCGTCGGAGTCGTCCTCTTAATGCTGGAAGATCCTTCGGACCCCGAATCTTTCCGAATTGTGGACGCCAATCGGGCAGCCGCGAAAATTACCCGCTCAAATTCGCCCAGGTTGCTCGGCAGAAGCCTGGCTGAGTTTCCGAATCTCCTGGAAACGCCACTTCCCGGACAGTTGCTGGCCACGCTGCGCAGCGGAGAGGCTCGGGATCTCGGAGAGATTTCTTATGGAGACGGCATCATCCGGCAAGGCGTTTACTCCGTGCGAGCCTTCCCCCTGTCCAACAATTTCCTGGGCGTGGCTTTCGAGGATGTCACCGATCGCATTCAGGCCGAGCGTACTCTTCGCGAAAGCGAAGAACGCTTCCGGTTGCTCGTCGAAGGCGTTCAGGAGTACGCCATATTCCAGCTGGATGCCGAGGGCAATGTGGCCACCTGGAACGCCGGGGCGCAGCGCTTGAAAGGATACGATTCTGCCGAAATCATCGGCCATCACTTTTCCATCTTTTATCCGCACGAAGAACAGTTGAGGAATAAACCGGGCGATATCCTGGCCCGGGCCACGAGTCACGGACAAGTTGAGGACGAAGGCTGGCGCGTCCGCAAGGATGGCTCGCGGTTTTGGGCCAACGTGGTGGTCACCGCCCTCCGGGATTCGCACGGGAATCTGCTGGGTTTTGCCAAACTGACCCGCGATTCGACCGAGAGCCGCGAAAGGGCGGAAGCGCTGACCAAAGCCAAGGAATTATTGGAGCTTCGCGTCGAGCAACGCACGGCCGTTCTTACCCGCTTGAACAACGAGATGCGCACCGAGATCGCAGACCGCCAACACGCGGAAGAAGAGCTCCGGAAATCGCGCGATCAGCTTCGTGCGCTCGCGGCCAGGCTGCAAAGCGTGCGCGAAGAGGAGCGCACCTACATTGCCCGCGAAATTCACGATGAACTCGGCCAGGCCTGCACGGCGATTAAAATGGATCTGGCGCTGATCAGCCGCAAACTGACGAAGCGGCAGACCAAGCTTCAGGCCAAGGTCGAATCTTCCATTCATCTGGTGGACAGCACGATTGTTACTTTGCGGAAAATTGCATCGGAGCTGCGCCCAAGGACACTCGATGATCTCGGTCTCCCCGCCGCGCTCGAGGCGCAGGCGCAGGAGTTCGAGGGCCGCACTGGAATTCATTGCAGCGTGATTTTGCCGCCGGAGCCCCTGACGCTCGATGCCGAACGCTCCACCGCCATCTTTCGAATTTTTCAAGAGTCGCTGACCAACGTGGCGCGCCACGCTCACGCCACCCGCGTGGAAGCGCGCCTCCATCACGAAGGGGATCATATCGTTTTCGAGGTCTTCGACAATGGCACCGGCTTCGATCCCGAATTGGCGAAAGAGCGCAAATCCCTCGGCCTGATTGGAATGCAGGAACGCGCCCATTTGCTCAACGGCGAGTTTAAAGCGGAAGGTGTCCCCGGAAAGGGAACAACCATCAGGCTCACGGTCCCCCTTGCCCCATCGATCGCCTCAGAAAGCGAGCGCCATGAGGATTCTGATCGCGGATGACCATGCCGTGTTTCGGCGCGGGCTGAGAGAAACTCTGGTGGAAGCATTTCCTCGAATCAATTTTGGGGAAGCGAAAACGGCTGCGGAAACGGTGGAGCTTGTCCGGCGTCACCCCTGGGACATCGTCATTCTGGATATCAGCATGCCCGGAAAAAGCGGCCTCGACATCCTCGACGACGTGAAGCGTTTGCGTCCCGGAACCCCGGTGCTGCTTCTGACCATGCATCCCGAGCAGCAATACGCCAGGCGGGCCCTCAAAGCCGGCGCCGCGGGCTATCTGACCAAAGATAGCGTGCCTGATGAATTGAAAAGCGCGATCAAGCGAATCGCCTCGGGTGGGCGCTACGTGAGCGCGACCCTGGCGGAAAAACTGGCCGTTGATCTCCGCCATGGCGCCGATGTCCCGCTCCATGAGCTTCTTTCGGACCGCGAATTTCAGGTTCTCCGTATGCTTGCTTCCGGTAAGACCGTGAGGGAGATGGCCGAGGATCTTTCTCTTAGCGTCAAGACCGTCAGTACCTATCGCAGCCGGATTCTGGAGAAAACCGGCATGAAGACGAACGCGGAACTGATCCGTTACGCGCTCGAGGCGCAACTGGTGGATTAATCGCTCGCAATTTCCGGGTCGCCATCGGCGGCGGCCCGGAAATCTTGCCTCTTTGGATCGCGGGGCATACTTCGTAGGACAATCGCGGTCAACACAACTTCCCATTGTCCTACGCAAGATTCGTGTTTCCACCGGATGTTTTTTCGCGCGCTTTTGTCATTCTCTATCAATGGGCTTTGTAATCGGCCGAACGCTTCTTGTGAAGGAATTACTATGAAAGTCTTTATCGCTGACGACTCCAGAGTTGTCGTGGAACGCCTGGCGGGCATTCTCGAAGAGGTCCCCGGCGCACGGCTGGTGGGACAAGCGGGTGATGTGCCTAGCGCCGTAAACGGGATCCTGAAATCGAACCCGGACGCCGTGATTCTCGATCTGCATATGCCCGGCGGCAGCGGCCTTGACGTTCTCCGCGCCATCCGGGCGGGATATCCGAATCTTTTTGTCCTCATCTGCACCAACTATCCCTATCCGGAATATCGCGAGCAATGCTTAACTGCCGGGGCGAATTTATTCCTCGACAAGTCCGCCGAATTTGAAAAGATTCCCTCCATCCTTCGCGACTTGATCCAGAAAGAAGCAAAGGTTTCTCCAAGCGCTCGCTAAGAAAAGCGCCAGACACTGCTTCCCGCGGCAAGCCCATTTTTGCTTCACCCTTCTCTCGCACGATTTCCTTAGGGCGATTCCTGACATGTTTTTCGTGTGTTCACCCGATTTCCTCTTGTCCCCTGCGAAGGCATAAATACCTCAGCGTCGATCAGTTTGCCCATTGGGGCATAGCAGGGAAGCGGTTGCCCATTCCTGCGCTGCTCGATTAATCCGCGCGCCTCGTTGGGGTCATAAATGCCCTTTTGACGGAACACTTATGATCGCCGGTCGCTTTTGAACACGCTTCGCGCGGCATTTTAACTTACCAGGAGAAGATAGATGAGAAGGTTGCTGATATTAGGGATCGCGTGCCTGGCATTGGTTTCCGCCGCCACGGTCCGGGGGCAAGGCACATCCGGGGTGAACAATGCCGAATTGAAGGGCGATTACGCATTTACATTCAACGGAATGACCACGGGCGGGAGCGGAGGTTCCACTCCGTTTGCCGCGGTGGGAAGATTCACTTCGGACGGCGCCGGAAATTTGACGAACGGCCTGCTGGACACCAATGGCGTGGGTATCCCCGAAAAGCTAATAAACCAGGCGTTCACTGGAACCTATTCGATCGGGTCCGACAACCGGGGTGTGATGAACCTGAATATCCCCGGCGGCGGCAAGTTGGCGTTTGCCATGATGTCCAATGGGACTGCCAAGTTCGTCGAAATTGACGCCTCGGGCGGCAACGGGACAGTCGGCTCTGGATCCATGGAAAAGGCTGATACGACTGCGTACAGCACTTCCAAGATTGTCGGTGACTATGCCTTTGGCGCCGCTGGCTTCGACCTTTCGAACAATCGCACCGCCATCGCTGGCCGCATGACGGCCAACGGCGCAGGCACATTCACCAGCGGCGCGGCGGACGCCAACCAGGCCGGTACGTTCACCACGATGAACATCTTCGCCTCCAATTACATCGTGACGGACACTTCGAACGGGCGCGGCATGCTGAATCTGCCGCCAATCGCCGGTGGAATTCCGCAAAACCTCAACTTCGTCTTTTATGTTGTGAACTCCGGCAAACTTTTTGCAATGGAGTCTGAC
>DATHMM010000082.1:0-10463 GCA_035487095.1 Candidatus Sulfotelmatobacter sp. | reverse complement strand
CCCGTCAGATTGAGATGCGCGGCCGGCATGCCGATACTCCTGTGGAATCGATTGCTCAGGTCTTCAACGCCGGCGGGGTGCGATTGGCGGCTGTTAACCCTGTGAAAAGCGTGGAAACATTATGGCATCGGGACGGGCATTCCGCTATGCGCTCGCGGAGGCGCGGTGGGTTGGCATAAGCTTGTACCCGGGTGGCGGAAAAGAACGTCCAAATTCACAATTGGGATCAAGGGAGGAACGTCATGAGCAAACGAACCTTCGCACTGCTGGCCTTGGTATTTTTTGGAACGATCGCCGCGGTTGCCCTGGCGAAACACCGCGCGGCGAGTATGCCCGGGGACGTGGGTAATCTCAACGTCACAATTCAGGAGTGGGCCGTGCCTACGAAGGGCGCGCATCCACACGATCCGGCGGTGGGAGCGGACGGGGCGCTGTGGTTCACCGAGCAGATGGTGAATAAGCTGGGGCGGCTGGATCCGAAGACAGGCGAGTTTAAGGAATATCCGCTGGCTACGGACAAGAATTCCGGGCCGCATGGATTGGTGGCGGACAAAGAGGGCAACATCTGGTTCACGGCAAATTTTGGCGGGTACATCGGGAAGCTCGATCCGCGTACGGGCAAGGTGACGGAATACAAAATGCCGAACGAGAAGGCGGATGATCCGCATACGGCGGTGTTCGATGCGCGCGGGATTTTGTGGTTTACCGTGCAGGGCGGAAACATGGTGGGGCGGCTTGATCCGAAGAGCGGGAAGATTGAGTTGAAGGAAGTGCCGACGGAGTCCGCGCTGCCGTATGGGATTCAGATTAACAGCAAGGGCGTGCCGATTTTCTGCGAACTGGGGACGAACAAGATGGCGTCGATCGATCCGCAGACGATGGCGATCAAGGAGTATGCGCTGCCGGCGGAAGTGCGGCCGCGGCGCGTGGCGATTGCGGCGGATGACACGGTGTATTTCACAGATTTCAAGAGCGGGCATTTGGGGACGTTGAACACGGCGACAGGGAGCGTGAAGTTGTTCAATTCGCCGGGCGGGGCGGAGGCGAATCCTTACGGGATTGCGATTACGCCGGATGGCATGGTGTGGTACAGCGAGTCTGGCGTGCATCCGAATACGATCGTGCGCTTCGATCCGAAGGCGCAGACGTTTGCGAGCGCGAAGATTCCGTCGGGCGGAGGAGTGGTGCGCAACATGGCGGCTACCTCCGATGGGCGCGTGTATATCGCGTGCAGCGGAGTGGACAAGGTTGGCGTGGTTTCACCGGCACGATAAATCGAAAACTAGGGTTTGAGGACATGGGGCCAATTTTTGAATTCCTGTTCCGGCCGCCGCAAGGGCGAGCCAGCTTGCTGCTGATTCGCCTGCCAGTGGGGCTTATTTTTCTGACGCAGGGAATTCTTAAATTCTTGGAGCCGAATATGGGCGTGTTGCGATTCACGCGCATCGGCTTCTCGCATCCGTCTTTCACGGCCCATTTTGTGGGAAGTTTCGAAATTATTTGCGGAGGTTTGGTGTTGCTGGGACTGTGGACGCGCCTCGCTTCCCTGCCCCTGTTGATCGTGATTACCACGGCGATTGTTACAACCAAACTTCCGGAGCTTTCGCGCCCGGGCCAGGGAATCTGGTACATGATCAGCGACGCGCGAACCGACTTCGCGATGCTGTGTGCGTTGCTCTTCCTGTTGCTGGAAGGTTCCGGGAGCTGGTCGATGGATGCGCAAAGCATCTCTAAGGATTGAGGCTGAGCATGAGGAAATTCCGGGATTCGCGCCGGCAGTTTCTTCGCACGACTAGCCTAACTGCAGGCGCGCTGCTTATTTCACGCCACAGTGCCGCCGAATCATTCGGAATTTCACCGCTGGAGAGAGAAGCAGGCCCCGCGGATTACACGCTCCATATCAAGGCGGCGCCGATTGAGATTGCGCCGAAACGGATTGTTTCGGCGGTTACCTACAACGGGCAGTTTCCTGGGCCGCTGCTGCGCTTCAAGGAAGGGCAGTTGGCGACGGTCGACGTGTTCAATCACACGGATACGCCGGAGCAGCTTCACTGGCATGGGCAGCAGGTGCCAGTGGAGGTGGACGGTGCTGCAGAGGAAGGGACGCCGTTTACTCCGGCGCAAGGGCAGAGGCGAATTACTTTTACCCCGAGGCCGGCGGGACTGCGTTTTTATCACACGCACAATCGCGCGGGGGCCAATCTTGCCGCCGGACAGTACAGCGGGCAGGTGGGGGCGGTTTATATTGAGCCGAAGGAAAATCCGGGGCGGCAGGACCAGGAAATTTTTCTGGTGTTGAAGGAGTTTGAGCCGACGTTCAGCCAGGGCGGGGACATGGCGCAGGATTTTCTTTCGCCGGTGGCGACCGTGAAATCGCTGAAGGATGCCGGCGAGTCTGCTATGAACGCTTCGCTGGCCAAGGGAATGCCGCACGGATATGAGGTGGGATACAACGCGTTCACGATTAACGGGAGGATGCTGGGCCACGGCGAACCGGTTCGCGTGAAGCGCGGACAGCGCGTGTTGTTTCATATTTTGAATGGGAGCGCTACGGAGATTCGGAGTTTGGCGCTGCCGGGGCATTCGTTTGAAGTTGTGGCGTTGGATGGGAATCCGGTGCCAAACCCGGTGAAGGTTCCGGTCTTGTGGCTGGGCACTGCGGAACGCATTTCGGCGGTGGTGGAGATGAATCATCCGGGAGTTTGGGTGCTGGGCGATTTGGATAACGACGACCGGCGGCACGGAATGGGGATCGTTGTGGAATACGCGGGAGGCGCGGGGAAACCGGTGTGGCTGGCGCCACCGGCGTTTCGTTGGGACTACACGCGTTTCGGGAAACCCGGTGCGAGTGCGCCTGCACCCGATGAAACGATTGAGATGCTTTTTGCGAAGGACAATGCGGCGGAGGAAGGATTCAATCGCTGGACGATCAATGGGACTGCTTTTCCCATGAGCAGTGGAGTTCAGCCGGCCGCGCTTCATTTACGCGAAGGCAAGCGTTACCGGATTCGGATGCGCAACGCGAGCGACGATATTCATCCGATTCATTTGCACCGGCACAGTTTTGAGCTCACGCGAGTGGGAGGAAAACCGAGCGCGGGGATTCTTAAGGATGTTGTGATGCTTGGCGGATACCAGGAAGCGGAAATTGATTTCGTGGCAGACAATCCGGGGCTTACGCTGTTTCACTGCCACCAACAATTGCACATGGACTTTGGGTTCATGACGCTGTTCGATTATTCCGGGTGAGACGCTTAACGCGGATATAAATAAAGATTTGGAAGTGAGGGGGCTCGGTTGAAGTTTTCGCGTGAATGTTGCCCGCGAGCGAAAAGCGGATCCCTCTCCTCGCAAAAAGCGCTGCGCTTCGGGATGACTGCGCGGTGGGAACTTGGCGCGTCGATATAGCCAGTTGAGAGCCGCGTTCGGGGTGAGGTAGTTCCGGTACTTCAAAATTTCTCTGGGCTTGCATTTACTTCCCTGCCCTTGGGAGCACTTTCTTCGCTACACCTTTGCATTCAACAACTTAAGAGATGCTGGTTTGGCGAAGGCCCTGCGGCTTGAAATGGCAGGGAGGAATTCATGATTGGAAGCAAACGAAATGTGTTGCTCGGGAGCGCGATTGTGCTGCTCTCCGCGGGAATCATCACAGCCGCAGTGACGCTGGCGGTTCACCCGAGAACGGTGCCGGTGACTGTTCCGGAAGAGACGGCGATCCATGTGACGCTGGATCAAGCAATCTCCAGTAACCAAAACCGGCCGGGGGACCACTTTGAGGCTACGATTTCGGAACCGGTGGTACTGAACGACAAGACGGTGATCCCGCAAGGAACGCAGGTGGAAGGCGTGGTTGTGGACGCGCGGCCGTCAGGCCATTTGATGGGGCGGGCGCATTTGCAACTGGCGCTGGAATCGATGCAGCTCGACGGGAAGATGTATGATTTGCGGACGTCGAGCGCATACCGCAGGGGCGGTGACCACAAGAAGCGCAACTGGGCGCTGATTGGGGGCGGAGCCGGCGGAGGCGCGTTGATTGGTGCGGCGGCGGCTGGAGGAAAGGGCGCGCTGATTGGCGGGCCGATTGGGGCCGGGGCTGGAACGGCAGTTGCTTACTTCACTGGAAAGAAGGATATCCACTTGAGGCCGGAGACGCGGTTGGAGTTCCGGCTGGAGCAGCCCGTGATTGTGGATACCAAGAGTTAGGGTGCGGGGTCGGGTATTTTGGGACCACTTCGGTTTTTCCTCATTTAGCTGATTAGTTTGTTGTAGTGGCCGACCTGAAGGTCGGCCACTACATTCCTGCCAGCTTGAATAGATTCCTACACATTGGACGGTAGTAGCGTCCACCTGAAGGTGGACGCTACGGCGTACATTTGGTGGCGGTTGGCGCATCGAACGGGTATTCTGCACAGCAGAAACGGGGACTATGTCATTACGCTCAACGTATACACCAACGTCGGTGAAGGGGCATTCCGGAGAACGCTCGTCGAGTCGCGCCAGCGCTAGCGAGGCAGCAGAGAAGAAACCCAAGAAAAAAGTGAACTGGAGTTCGCTGCCGGAGATTTGGGCGCTGATCCATCCGCGGCGGGGGATTTTGTACCTCGGGTTCGGATTGATGGCAATCAATCGCGTGGCGGGGCTAGTGCTGCCGGGTTCAACGAAATATCTGGTGGACGACGTGATCGGGAAGAAGCAACAGAAGCTGCTGCTGCCGCTGGTGCTGACCGTGATTGCCGCAACCCTGATTCAGGGACTGACTTCGTTTGCGTTGACGCAACTGCTTTCAAAATCGGCGCAGAGAATGATCACCGACTTGCGGAAGCAGGTGCAGGCTCATATCGGTCGGCTTTCGGTGAGTTTTTATGACGCGAACAAGACCGGGGCGCTGGTTTCGCGGATCATGAGCGACGTCGAAGGCGTGCGGAATCTGATCGGCACAGGATTGGTGGAATTTGTAGGCGGGTTGCTGACCGCGGTGCTGGCGCTGGGCGTGCTGCTTTATATCAATGCGGTGATGACGGTGGTGGCGTTTGGCGTGTTGATTGTTTTCGGACTATTCCTCAACAAGGCGTTTTCGACGATTCGGCCGATTTTTCGGGCGCGACCGAAGATTAATGCTGAGGTGACTGGAAGATTGACCGAATCGCTGGGCGGGGTGCGAGTGGTGAAGGGCTATCACGCGGAGGAGCATGAGGAGAGCGTGTTTGGCAGCGGGGCGCAGCGGCTGCTGGACAACGTGCTGAAGACCTTGACGGCGACATCGATCATGAGCCTTTCGGGCGCGATGCTGATGGGGCTGGTTAGCGCGGTGGTGATGTATTTGAGCGCGCGGAGAATCATTGGCGGGCAGATGACCATCGGCATGTTTTTTTCGTATTCGATGTTTCTGGCGATGCTGATTGCACCGGTGTTTCAGATCGTGGCGATTGGGACGCAGTTGACGGAAGCGATCACGGGGCTGGAGCGGACGCGGGAGATTCTGAATGAGGCGAAAGAGGATCAGGATCCGCGGCGCACGGTTTCGTTGGAGAGGATTACCGGGCGGGTGGAATTTGAGGAGGTGCATTTTTCTTACGAGGCGGCGAAGGAAGTTTTGCATGGAGTGAGTTTTGTGTCGGAGCCGGGGACGGTGACGGCGCTGGTGGGACCTTCGGGGTCCGGAAAATCGACGATAATCGGGCTGGTTTCGGCGTTTTATACGCCTACACAGGGACGGATTCTTGTGGATGGCCTTGATCTCTCGACGGTGAAGCTGAGTTCGTACCGGACGCAGTTGGGGGTGGTGCTGCAGGAGACGTTTCTTTTTGATGGGTCGATACGGGAGAACGTGGCGTATGCGCGGCCGGGAGCGACGGAAGCGGAAATTATGGAGGCATGCCGGATCGCGCGGGTGGATGAGTTTGCGGAGAATTACGAGAAGAAGTACGACACCGTGGTGGGCGAGCGAGGGGTGAAGCTTTCCGGCGGGCAGAAGCAGCGCGTATCGATTGCGCGGGCGATTCTGGCGGACCCGCGGATTTTGATACTGGATGAGGCTACGTCGAGTTTGGATTCGGAATCGGAGGCGCTGATTCAGGAAGGGCTGCGGTATTTGATGCGGGGGCGGACTACGTTTGTGATTGCGCACCGGTTGTCTACGATCCGGAGGGCGGAGCAGATTCTGGTGGTGCAGGCGGGTGAGATTTTGGAGCGCGGGACGCATGAGTCGCTCTATGCGGCGCACGGGCGGTATTACGAGCTTTATACGAAGCAGCATGCGGTGGAGACGAATTTGTTTTTGGCGCCGGGCGAGGGGGATAAGGTTGAGGACGACGGGAAGGACGGGGTGGGGGGAGTTGGTGGCGGCGGGGCGGCTTTGCCGGAGGCGTTGCAGGCGATGAGGAATCGGAATGTGTAGTAGATCGTGTGTGGTGGGGGCGGGAGAAGCCTTGCCAAGATATGGCGAGTGCACAGGCAGGAGTGCCTGTGCCACAAGCTAAAGGCACCCGCCTCAGAAGGCGGCCGCTACAATCAGAAATACGAAGGCCCGCCAGCGAAGGCGGGCCTTTTCAATTTGAAGATGGAAAATTGCTAGAGGGAGGGGCGGCGGAGCATGGGCTTTTTGCCTTGGGCGGCGGCTTGGGTTGGGAGGAGTGTGGCCATTTTGCGGATCATGGCCAGGACGAGGCGCTTGTCGCCTTCGGAGAGGGTGGTGCTGTACTTTTTGATTTCGGCTAGGAAGCGGATTTCGTCCTGGCTGAGTTCGCCGAGCATTTTCTGGGTCTCTTTGTCGCGCGGAGTTTCGGTCCCGGGGAAAAAGTCGGCCAGGGAGATTTCCATGGCTTCGGCAATTTTCGCGAGCGTTTCGAGCGAAGGGACGGTGTGGCCGTTTTCGACGCGCGAGAGGTAGCAGCGGAGAAGGCCGGTGCGGCGCTCGATGTCGCCCTGGGAAAGGCCGCGCTGGCTGCGGTAGGTTTTGATGACTTCGCCGATGTTGACTTGTGGTTTCTCTTTAGGCACGGTTTTCTCCAATCGAACTGATAGCGTAGTCGCTAACAGTAGAAGTGGCAAGGGGGAATCGGTGGGGGTTGGTAGCCAAAGGGTAACGGCGGGGGGAAGGGTGCAGGGAGAGGTCAGGGGGAAGCCATAAGCTGAAAGTCGTAAGTTGGGCTTGGCGACCTGAAGGTCGCCGCTACGGGAAGAGCGGCCGGCTCTCGCGGCGGCGAGCTAGCCCTACAGGAGTATGCTTGCCGGCTGGAAGCCGGCGCTACCCCTAGTGCGAGATCGCGACGGGGGTTGGGGCGATGTTGTAGCCGTCGATTGTTAGTGCGGGGTCGGTGGCGGCCAGGTCAGAGATGGCGAGGTGGGCGGAGACGGTTTTTTCTTCGCCGGGGAGAAGGGAGAAATAGTTGTCGTCCCAGAAGATGGGGACGAGGTCGTCGCCATTGGGGCCTTTGGTTAGGCGCGGATGAATCATGAAGGCCACGGAGTTGGAGGTGTTTTTTACATGCAGTTCAATCGTGCCCTTCTCGCCCGTCCCGTTTGAGGTCGCACGGACTTCGAGTTTCACTTGCGGGAGAGAGTTCAGGCCGGTGAGGTCGGCGAAGTCTTTTTGGGGGGTGTAGACGGTGTCTTTTTTGTGCTTCCAGTCCATGGTGTCGAGCTTGGTGGAGAGCCAGTAGAAGTTGTCGCTGACGAGATTGCCGGAGGTGTCGTGGAGCTGGAGTTTCAGGAAATAGGTGGTGGAGAGATTTGCCGGCGTTGAGAGATCGAAGGCTTTGGTGGCGGCGTCGGCTGGTAGGTCAATCGTGGCGTCGCGGGAACCGGCTTCCTTGGCGTCGATGTTGTAGAGCTTGGCGGTGACTTTGTAGCCCTTCAGGTCTTCGTATTTACCGTTGACGACGGAGACGGAATTGGTGTCCCAGTCGTATTGGACGTGGACGATTTCCTGGGCTTTTTTGGTGCCGAAATAGCCGCCGGCGGGGACGAGATAGTAGTCGTAGAGGTGCCAGATGAGCGAGGGCCAGGCGTTGTTGAGCATCCACTGGATGACGCCGGTGGAGACGTATTTGTTGCGGGCGTAGGCTTCGAACATGGAGCGCTGGTTGTCGTAAGTCATGGCCTGGGATTTGCGCTCGAAATCGTCGAGAGAGTCTGGGGCGCCGTAGCGGCGGGCGAGGGCGTCGCGGAAGACGTCGATGGTGGTGAAGCGTTCGCCGCCGGAATGGAAATTCCAGTAATCGTCGATGGGCCAGAGATGTTCCTTGGGGATGAACTTGGCGAGGCTTTCCTTGGTGGGGATGGCGGGGCCGGGGCTGGTTTCCGTGTTGTAGGCCCATGCGCCGCCGGCTTTTTTATCCGCGAGCCAGTAGACAGGCGGAACGTATTCGTAGGGGCCGGTCATTTTGACGCCGGACTTGCCGGTGACTTTGGTGGGAGTTTCGGAGGCGGAAGAGACTGTAGGATTCGGCCACTCGAGATTCTTAAGAATATCGAGATACATGTTTTCGATTTCGGCGGGAGGCGGACCGTCGCTGCCGTAGAGCCAGACGAAAACGCTGGGATGATTGCGGAGCCGGGAGGCCTGGTCGACCATGGAGGCGGCTGCGATTTTCTTGGTTTCGGGGGTCCATTTGTTCCAGTGTTCCCAGGCGTCGCAGCAGATCCAGCCGGTCATGACCAGGATGCCGAGCTTGTCGGTTTTGTCGAAGAACTCGTCGCGGTCGGGCTTGTTGCCTTCCAGGCGGATCGTGTTGAGACCCATGTCCTTGACGTAGGCGAGGTCGGCGTCGAGTTTGTCGGAGTCCCAGCGCAGGAGCATGTCGGAAGTCCAGGCGGCGCCGCGGATGAGGACGCGCTTGCCGTTTACTTTGAAGAGGCGGCCGCCGGTTTCGGTGAGTTCGGAAGTGACTTCGCGGATGCCGAAACGCACGAAAGTCGAATCGGAGATTTGGTCGCCAACATTCACGTGGAACTTAGCAGTGTAAAGGTAGGGATCACCGATCTGATAAGGCCACCAAAGATGCGGATTCGCGAGCTTGAGTTGAGCAAATTGTTCGGGGGAAAAGCGGACAATCTTGGTTTCATTAGCGGCGAGCTCAACGGGCTGGCTGAGGTGAATTTGGGGGAAATCGGCGTGCAACGTGGCCTTAAGCGCGTGACCGGTCGCGTTACGGATTTCCGCGGAGAGCGTGAGGGCGGCGGTTTGGTAAGTGGAATCGAGCTTCGCTTTGGCAAACGGGTGACGCAGAGTGACGTCGCCGCTGGAGGTGAGGAAGACTTCGCGCCAGATGCCGGTGTCTTTGTCGGGAGGGGTGGGATTCCAGTCAACCCAGGTGAGGCCGAGGTCATTTTTTTCGGGGGCAAAGATTTCCACGGCAAGTGTGTTCTTTCCTCTCGTGTTCAGTAGATCGTTAACGCGATACTCATAGGCACGATAGGCGCCGGCGACTTCGTTGCGGTCGGCGAGTTGCTTTCCATTGAACCAGATGTTTGCGCGGTAGTTTATGCCGAGGAAATGCAGCCAAGCCGGGTGGTTCGTATCATCCCCCGCGGGAGTTGCGAATTCGGTGCGGAACCAGAAGGAGCAGCGGAAGGGACTACCGGCAGGCATTTCGAGATTGGCGGCTTGGATTTTGTTGTTGGTGAAGGCTCCGGGGAAAGAATTGAGATTCTTGCCGTAATTTGGATCGGGGAGAGTTTTGTCGGCGACGAGAGCCCCGACGACCGTGCCGGGGACAATGGCAGGGTGCCACTTAGAATCGTCGAAGCCTGGGGTAGAGATTGCCTGCGCATTGGCTGAGAGCTTACACGAAGATTCTAGGCGCCAATTGCTGTGGAGAAAAGTTGGAACTGGGGGCATATAATCTTCAGCAAACAGACGGACAGCTAATGTCGTGCAGAAAAGCAGGCAGACCAGAACGATCATAGCGGAGCGAATCTGGGGCATGAAGGGCCTCATTGGAATTTGGTTAGGCCGGGAAGAGTGCGGCCCGAGCCGTCCCTAGCTTACATTAAACCGATTGAATACAAGAGGAATTCTTGGTGCGGGCTGTGGAGAATCGCAAGGCGCCGGGCAGATGCCCGATTCCGCTTGTAAGTGCGGGAAGAGAAACAGTAAGCTGCGTGGGTTCGGTTGTCAGGTTCAGGTCGGAATTCAGCAGCCTCCCGTTCTTCTTTTTGCCTCATTGTTCTTTCGACCTTTAAGTAATTCAGTTGCACCACTTTTTCTTTCAACTGGGGGATACGAAATGATACGGCGCGCGGCAGTGGCTCTTTGTTTGCTGGTGTTGGCAGGAGCGGGTTCGCTTCAAGGACAAACGAAAAGAAAAGTGATTGTGGACCAGGATGCGCGCGGGCCGGCGACTACTGACCAGCAGTCGATGCTGGCGTTGATTCAGGCGCCGCAGGCGGAGGTGCTGGGGTTGACGATCGTGAGCGGCGACCAGTGGCGGGATGAAGAGGTGGCGCACACGCTGCGGATG
>DATHMM010000081.1:0-36058 GCA_035487095.1 Candidatus Sulfotelmatobacter sp. | reverse complement strand
AATGCCCGTCCCGATGCCATAATGTTTCCACGCTTTTCACAGGGTTAACAGCCGCCAATCGCACCCCGCCGGCGTTGAAGACCTGAGCAATCGATTCCACAGGAGTATCGGCATGCCGGCCGCGCATCTCAATCTGACGGGTACCAAAGAGTTCATCACCCTCGAAGAAACCTACGGGGCGCACAATTACCGCCCTCTGGATGTCGTGATCGAGCGCGGCGAAGGCGCGTGGCTCTTTGACGTGGAAGGGAAGCGCTACCTCGATTGCCTCGCCGCCTACTCCGCCGTGAATCAGGGCCACTGCCATCCCAAGCTCGTCGAGACCCTGATCGAGCAGGCCCGCAAGGTCACGCTAACCTCGCGCGCGTTTCGCAACGCCCAACTCCCGCTCCTCTACAAGGAACTGCACGAGCTCACCGGAATGGACATGGCCCTGCCCATGAATTCCGGCGCCGAAGCCGTCGAAACCGCCATCAAAGCCGCCCGCAAGTGGGGTTACACGAAAAAAGGGATTCCCGCCGGCCAGGCCGAAATCATCGTCTGCGAAGGCAATTTTCACGGCCGCACCATCAGCGTCGTCAGCTTCTCCACCGATGAACAGTACAAGGACGGCTTCGGCCCCTTCACGCCTGGCTTCCGCGTCATTCCATTCGGCGACGCTCAAGCCCTGCGCGCTGCGATCACTCCAAACACTTGCGGCTTCCTGCTCGAACCAATCCAGGGCGAAGCCGGAATCATCATTCCGCCCGACGGATTCCTGCGCGAAGCCGCCGAAATCTGCCGCGAGCATCGCGTCCTCTTCATGGCCGATGAAATCCAATCCGGCCTCGGTCGCACCGGCAAACTCTTCGCCTGCATGCACGAAGACGTTCAGCCCGACGTGCTCATCATCGGCAAAGCCCTCGCCGGCGGCTTTTATCCCGTCTCCGCGGTTCTGGCGTCAAAGGAAATCCTCGGCGTCTTCCAGCCCGGCGATCACGGCAGCACCTTCGGCGGCAACCCACTAGCCTGCGCCCTCGCGCGCACAGCTCTCCGCATTCTCGTCGAAGAAAACCTGATCGATCGTTCCGCGGAACTCGGCGCCTATTTCCTCGAAAAACTCCGCACCCTGAAAAGCCCGGCAATCCGCGAAATGCGCGGCCGCGGCCTCTGGCTCGCCATCGAACTAAGCACCGACGCCAGGCCCTACTGCGAAGCCCTCAAAAACGAAGGCCTCCTCTGCAAGGAAACCCACGACACCATCATCCGCATCGCCCCGCCCCTCGTCATTCAGCGCGACGAAATCGACTGGGCCGTCACCCGCATCGCCAAAGTCCTCCCGTAGCATTCTTCGTAGCGTCCACCTTCAGGTGGACCCGCTTGCCTTCGTACCGGCCGCCTACCGAGGCACGTTGTTTGCGCCCCAGATGCTTTTGCGAGGCGGGCGCTTTTTGCTCCACCGCCAACCCCTCCTGCTACTATTTCGCAGCTTCCTTCTTGTTCCGAAACTGCAACAACTTCCTCACCTCCGCAATGATCTCCCCCTCTGCACTCTTCACCTCCACGCCAAACTCGCGATCGATCTTCTCTTCGGTCCGCAACGCCTCCCGAATCTCCGCAATCTGCTCATCCGTAATCCGAAACTCCGCATAAACCGTCCCCCGCCCCGGCCTCCGAAACCGAATCGACGCCGACTTGTCCCACACAATGTAATCCCGCCCCAGAATCTCGATGAACATCACCATGTAAAACGGGTCCGTCATCGAATACAGCGACCCGCCATAATGCGTCCCAACGTAATTCGCGTTCCACCGCCGCAACTTCATCTCCACGTCCACTTCTTTCCAGTCCGCCTGAATTCGCTTGATCCGTATCCCCGCTCCCAGAAGCGGCGGCCACAGGTTGAACAACAGTTTCTTATTTCGCCTGAATAGTCGCTTAAGCAAGGAATCCTCCCTGGCAAACGCCATTCGTTCATCTTGCAGAGGGTTTCCAGGGGGTCGGAGCTTTAGCTCCGACATCAGATTCCGAAAAAATTGGGCTTTAGCCCCTGAGGACACTCTTCGATCATCCGAAACCCAAGTATGAGTAAGTTTCTAGTGCCTCCATGCTGCCACAGCCCATGCGAGCCTTCCAGCGAACGCAGAAACACGCCGCCTGGGAAAGTCCCAGTCACAATTCTTCGATCGAATTTATTCGGAACAAGAAGTCAGGTAGGAACGAACTCTTCAGTCCGCGGCCGGAACCGTTCCCCGCAGCTTGGCCGCAGGTTTTTCGAAATTCAGCACGCTGCTCACGAACTGGCTCAGCGTGCCGCCCAGATGCCCCAGCACGCGCTGCTTCAGCGAGGTGTAATCCTGCGTCCCGCAAAAAAGATCGCTCAGCAGTTGCCGGAACACCGCGTTGCGTTGCAGAAACTGCACCATGCGTGTCGTCACCGCGCACCCCAGGAACGACCCGCGATAAAATCGCCGCACGATGCGTGCCGCAAATTCCAGCTCCAGCGAAAACGAAGCCCGCACCCGCGAAGGATACAGCTCGGGGCATCCCTCCGCGATCGACCGCCCCAGCAACTCGCCCGAGCGCATCGCATAAAAAAGCCCTTCGCCCGTAAGCGGATCCACCCACGCTGCCGCGTCCCCGCACATCGCCCAATTCTTTCCGATCACCGCGCGGTCCGAAAGCGTACCCACCTGCGGGGAAGGCAAAACGTGGCTGTAAAATTTGGCGTTCTCTGTTGCGAATTTCTCTGCCGCCGCAAACGCGTGCAGGTGAGACCGCAGTTCGTTGCTGGTGTGCGCCGCCATGCTTCCGCAAATCCCCAGCGAAATGTGGTCCGCCCGCGGAAACGACCAGATGTATCCCTCGAACTCCGGCAGAAACTTGATGAGGATCTCTTCGGCGGTTTCCGGCACGAAATAACCCTGGGTCATTTCCAGTTCATCGGCGGAAAGCGCCCGCGTCCCCGGCAACATCTGGTTGCGCGCGCCGGAAGCCAGCACCACGAAATCCGCATTGCGCCATTCGCCTTCCACGCAATACCTCGGCCTGTCCGTGGAAGTGTCGATCTGCTGCACCCGGCGTTGATGCACTTCGCAACCCGTCTCGCGCGCGCGGTCCAGCAGGAATCCGTTCAGCACCCGGCGCGAATAAATCACGATGGGATGCTTCAGATCCAGCTTCGCGCGTTGGTTTTCCGCGCTGATGATTTCCACGTTGCGGATCAATTTTTTCGGATGTGGATTGTCCAGCAGAAAAGGGAAGTGTTCCGTCGCTTTGTAAGTCAGCCCGCCGCCGCAAGGCTTCTCCCACGCCAGCCGCTCGTCAAAAATATTTATCCTGTGCCCGGCACGCGCGAGTTGTTCCCCGCACATGGCGCCAGATGGTCCGCCACCGATGATCACAATCTCAGCCATTTGTGCGTTTTAACTGAACTATGTTCGCCTCTCCGGCGCAGGCGGGACAGAGCCAACCACTCGGGCGGCCGGACGCTCTTAGGACACGGGAAAGAGCACCAGGCAGAATCCCGCTAAAAGTATAGCACCGAAGACCGCGGCCGCCGTGGGGGAAGCCGTGCGCGCGCGTACCAATCGTGCACCCAGGCGCATGAACAGAAAAAACAGTGCGAAATAGGGCATCAGCAGCACCACCAGGATCTGCCCGCTGTGCAGAACAAGCGTCCCGAACCCCAGCGCCAGCCACGCCAGAATCAGGGCCAGGTAGTCAATCCCCATCCGTCTGCGCGGATCGCTCACCGGCCCCAGCAGAATCTCCAGCGCGTAAAGGAACACAAAAGCTGCAACGAAAAAGAGCGGTAATCGCGCCCACCTCTGCAGGGTGAGCCACGCGCTCGTCACGGTAAGCTCAAACCATCCAGTAATCAGCAGGTGCAGAATCAGCGCCCCCGTCGCCGCGCCCAACACCACGCCAGTCTTTACAGCAAACTTTTTGTGCGCCAGCCGGGCGTGCAGCAGCACCACGATGGTTCCAGCCAAAAGGAAAAAACTCGCCAGATAGTCGCCCTCGAACAACCGCAGCACCCGCAACGGGATAAAGTAGCGGAGCAGAAACACCGCGACAAGCGAGGCGAGCAGCACTTCCGTCAGAACTTGCAGCGTCTTCGGAACTTCGGCCCCCGCTGCAGTCTCTTCCGGCGCGGGCGGCGTCAGCTCCCGCAAAAATGGCCCCGCCAGAATCAGAATCCCCACAAAGCCCAACAACCATCCGCCCAGGTAAAGCAAGCTCGGCACCCGCGCCGGATTCGGTATATTCAGCGCCCGCGCTGCCCACGCCTGCGCCATTCGCGCCGCCCCCGGCGAGAACAAAACGCTCACGTGAGACTGCCCCGGCAGCGAATGAAATTGAATCGTCGGGTCGGTGTTGCCCATCACCAGGTCTTCCGCATTCGCCGCCAATCCTTCCGGTTCAAATTGCCCGGCTGTAATCAGCGTGTTCGGCAGCAGGTGCGGCGTAGTCTGAAACAGCAGCTTCTCCGGCGTCACGCCGTGTGTCGGCTGCATCGGCGCGGGCGAAAGCGCGATCACTCCCGCCGGTCGGAATTCCGGGGCCAGTCGCAGCGCGATCGCTCCCCCCATTGAATGCCCCGCCAAAATCGTCCGATCCGGCACGATCAATCCCCTCGCCGACAATCCCCGCAGCAAGGATCGCGCGCAGTCCTCCGCGCTCGCTGGCGCAAACGGGCCGGGGGTTCGCCCGTGCCCGGGCAAATCCGGCACGTACACCGTTAGCCCCAGCTCCGCAAAGCTCCGCGCCAGATACCTCATGATGTATTTGTTCGCCGCCAGTCCATGAAACAGCACCACGGCTCCCGCACTCGCCTGCACAGGCGCTTCGCGCTTCTGAACGATGGTCATGTCCACCCGGCATGCGCCGGCAACCGCGTTCACGCGCTTTTCCGGGTAATCGCGCGCTCCCATGAAGGTCCACAACCCTCCCACCACCAGAAGGGCAATACCCGCCAGCGCTTGCCAGATCGATTTGTCCTTCATTGGCACAACTCGCCGGGCCAGCGGGATTCGCGACCTGCATGATAGAATTGAATTTCACACGAATTGGCGTTTGCGTCGTCGGCAGCGAGCATGGAGACCCTTTGCACCCAGCGGTTTTAACGCTTGAAGAACTCATTTTGCAGTTTGGCCCCGGTAAACGCAACGGGCGCCGCGTGGTTTTCACAAACGGATGCTTCGACCTTTTGCACCCCGGGCACATCAAACTCCTGGAAGCCGCCCGCGCTCATGGCGACGCACTTATCGTCGGCCTGAATAGCGACGACAGCGTCCGCACGCTGAAGGGCGCCGGCCGCCCCGTGATTCCCCAGCAGGAGCGCGCGGAAATCCTGGCGAACTTCGATTGTGTGGATGGCGTCGTAATCTTCGATGAACTCACGCCGCAAAAAACGGTGATGACCCTGCTGCCCGATGTTCTAGTAAAGGGCGGAGACTGGCCTGGCAACCAGATAGTAGGCCGCGAAGAGGTAGAAGCCGCCGGCGGAAAGGTAGTCCTAATCGACGTAGTCGAGGGCCATTCAACCACCGAAATCTTGCGAAAGATAAAAAGCGCGTAGCGGCGACCTTCAGACTTGCCCTGACGAAGGAACAGGTCGCCAGGCCGGATGTAGTGGCCGACCTTTAGGTCGGTAAGCCAAGCCGGATAACCCGGCCAATCCAAGCCTCCGCCGTCACCGGCGGACCTTGGCACGGGGCCAAAAAAGTTTTGCAAGCAGCATGATACTGCCCGCGGTTAGAGAACGTTTGGATCGTCTGCTGCGCCACCCCTCCTTGGATGGCGCGCTGGGAGAACTACGCTCGGGCGCGGGCCTCGTCGGCCTCTCCGGCCTGCAGGACGTCGCCAAGGCCCTCTGCGCCGCCTACTTCACCCACGAACTTCGCCGCCCCGCATTCTTCCTCACCGAAAGCAATCGCCGCGCCGAGGACCTCGCCGAAAGCGTCCGCTTCTTCAGTCAGATTTTTCCCGGCGCCACAGGCGGCGTAGCCGTCCTGCCCGCGTTCGACAACCTGCCTTGGGATTCCCAAGCCCCCCACGCCGATATTCTGGAACGCCGCGCCGCAACTCTTTATCGCCTGGCAAACGGTGAAGTCTCCTTGGTCATCGCTCCGATGGCCGCCGCTCTCTGGCGCTATCAGGATCCCTATGTTTATCTGACGCTCGCGCAAATCCTCGCGAAAGACTCCGAAGTTTCCCACGAAGCTCTCATCAAGCACCTCGGTAGCATCGGCTACGCGCGCACGGAAATGGTGGACCTCCCCGGCCAGTTTGCCGTTCGCGGCGGCATCGTCGACGTTTTTTCTCCCGAAGCGCTGCGACCGGTTCGCATCGAGCTTCTCGGCGACACGGTCGAATCGGTTCGCGAATTCGATCCCCGCACCCAGCGCTCGATTGCCCCCGTAAACAAAACCACAATCCTGCCGCTTGCCGAATGGAGCGTCCCCGCTCCCGGCAGCCGCGAAGCGGAGGACTGGGAACCGGGCCGCTGGCTCGGCGAAACCTCCGAAGCCGGCGGCAGCGCGCTCTTAGAACTTGCCGAAAGCTCCCTGAAGCCGATTGTGTTTCTCGACGAGCCGCTGGCGCTCCGCGAAGCCGCCAAAACATTGCGAGAAGCCGCCACGGAAAATTACGAGCGCCACGGCCACGCCAATTCGCCGGAAGTGTCGCACTACTTCTGGAACGAGCAGGATTGGGAGCGCGCCCTGGTAAAAACCTCCCGCACTGAACTCGAACAGTTGAATCTCGCCCAGAACGGTGGCCAGCGCTTCGAACTAAGCTCCCGCCCCAGCACGCGCTTTCACGGCGATGTGGTCGCCTGCGTCGGCGACGTGAAATCCCAACTCGCTTCCGGCGGCACGGTCTATCTCACGGCCGCCAGTCTCGGCGAACTCGAGCGCTACGCCGATATCTGCCGCGAATACGAAGTTCCCTATGTCCTCGGCGAAACCGAAGAAGCCGCCGCGGGCTACACCGCCGAAAGTGCCACCGAAAGCGCGGCCCTCGTTTTGGTGCGCGCGCCGTTTGCGCAAGGCGTTTCCTTTCCCGAAGCGAAAGTCACCATTTACGGCAACGCCGATCTCTTCGACGTAACGCCCTCCGTCGAACGGCCCAGCCGCAAAATCCGCACCAGCGGCTTCTTCGCCGATTTTGCGGAGTTGAAGCCCGGCGACTATGTTGTCCACGTGGATCACGGCATCGGCCAGTTCGAAGGCCTGCGCCTGATTGAATCCGAAGGCCGCCGCGGCGAATTCATGCTGCTGCGCTACGCGGATGACGCGCGACTCTACGTTCCCCTCGAACGCATGGACCTCGTCCAGAGTTATCGCGTCGTCGAAGGCACCGAGCCCGCTCTCGACAAGCTCGGCGGCACCGCCTGGGCCACTCGCAAAACCCGAGTCCGCAAATCCCTCGAAGACATGGCCGACCAGTTGCTCGCGCTCTATGCCGAGCGCAAGACCGCCACAGGTTTCGCTTTCTCTCCCGATGGCGCCTGGCAGCGCGAATTCGAAGACGCCTTCGAGTTTGAAGAAACCGCCGACCAGCGCACCGCCATCGCCGACATCAAAAAAGACTTGGAAAAGCCCACCCCGATGGACCGCTTGCTCTGCGGCGACGTCGGCTACGGCAAAACCGAAGTCGCCATGCGCGCTGCATTCAAGGCAGTCGCTGACGGCAAGCAAATTGCCGTCCTCACTCCCACAACCGTCCTGGCCTTCCAGCACTTTGAAACCTTCAAAAAACGCTTTGCCGCCTTCCCAACGCGCATCGAAATGCTCAGCCGCTTCCGCACCGCCGCCGAACAAAAAATCATCCTCGCCGACCTCGAAGCCGGAAAAGTGGATATCGTCATCGGCACCCATCGCCTCCTCTCGAAGGACATCAAATTTCAAGATCTCGGCCTGCTGGTTGTGGACGAAGAGCAGCGCTTCGGCGTCGCCCACAAGGAACGCCTGAAAGAGATGCGCAAAAATGTCCACGCGCTCGCCCTTTCCGCCACTCCCATCCCGCGCACTCTTCACATGTCGCTCGTTGGTTTGCGCGATATGTCGTTGATCGAAACCCCGCCGCGCGACCGCCTGGCAATTCAAACTTCGGTCGCTCCCTTCAGCGAAGAGCTTGTCAAGCGCGCCATCGAAAACGAAATGGCCCGCGACGGCCAGGTCTATTTCATTCACAATCGCGTCGAGTCCATCTATTCGCTCGCCTCGCTGGTCGGCAAGCTCGTGCCCAAGGCGCGCGTGGTCGTTGGCCACGGCCAGATGGGCGAAAAAGATCTCGAAGCGGTCATGCTGAAATTCATCCGCGACGAAGCCGACGTCCTCGTCGCCACCACCATCGTCGAAAACGGCCTCGACATTCCCCGCGCCAACACCATTCTCATCAATCGTGCCGACCGCCTCGGCCTCGCCGAACTGTACCAACTCCGCGGCCGCGTCGGCCGCTCGCACCACCGCGCCTACGCCTACCTTCTTGTCCCCACCGAAAAAATCCTTTCCGACATTGCCCGCAAACGCCTCGCCGCAATGAAAGAGTTCAGCGAACTCGGCGCCGGCTTCCGCATCGCCGCTCTCGATCTGGAACTCCGCGGCGCCGGCAACCTCCTCGGCCGCCAGCAGCACGGCCACATCGAATCCATCGGCTTCGATCTCTACGTCCAGATGCTCGAAGGCGCCGTCGCCAAGCTCAAGGGCGAAGAGTCCATGCCGGAACTCCGCACCACCCTCAGCCTTGGCATGGACGTCCGCATCCCCCAGGAGTACATCCCGAGCGAGAACCTTCGCCTGCGCACCTACAAGCGCATCTCCACCATCGCCACCGAAGCCGAAAAGCAGGACGTCCACAAGGAGCTCGAAGACCGCTTCGGCGCCATGCCCAAATCGGTAGAAAACCTTTTGGAGTACGCCATGCTCAAATCCATCAGTGAAAAGCTGCGCATCGCGTCCGTGGAACGCCAGGGAACGCGTGTCGCACTGAGGTTCCACCCTGAAACGCAGTTGGATCCCGCGGCAGTCGTCAAGGTAGTTCGCTCAAGAAAGGGCATCAAGCTCGACCCCAGCGGCGTCCTCTGGATGGAGCTCCAACGCGGGGAGTCGGTCCCCGGGGCGCTCAGAAACGTATTGCTCGGGTTGCGAGGAGAAGGCTAAACTCACTGGATGGTGAAAATTATGCAAAAGACCCTATTGGTCGCCGGGTTGCTCTTTGCTCTGCCGCTCTTGGCGCAGAACCCGCCGGCAAACCCTCCGGCGAATCCTCCGGCCCAGCCGGATAACCCGTCGCCCCAAAAGCAGCCGTCGCTCGAGGCGCCTCAGATGGCTGCCCCGGAACCGGAGCAGCCGAAGAAGCCGGCCACGCCTCCCGCCAATGCCGGAAAGCCTGCTGCGAAGCCCGCCCTGACCGGCGAAGGCAAAGTCGTCGAAGAGATCATCGCCCGCGTGAACAACGAAATCATCACCAGCTCCGAACTCGAAAAGGCGCGCACCGCCGCCACGGAAGACGCGCAGCAGGAATGCAGCGGGCGCTGCACCCCCGAACAACTGCAAGTTGCCGTGGAAGACCGGCAAAAATTCGCCTTGCGCGACTTGATTGACCAGTCGCTGCTCGCTCAGCGCGGCAAGGATATGGGCGTCAACGTCGAGGGCGACGTAATCAAGCAGCTCGACCAGATCCGCATCCAGAACAAACTCGACAGCATGGAAAAACTCGAAAGCGCCGTCACCAAGGAAGGCCTCAACTTCGACGATTTCAAGAACAACATCCGCAACAAACTTCTCACCCAGGAAGTCATCCGCCGCGAAGTCGGTTCGCACATCACCATCGGTCACGATGAAGCGATGAAGTATTACGAGGAGCACAAGAAAGACTTCGTGAAGCCCGAACAGGTGGCGCTGCGCGCGATCGAGATCACCACTGAGGGAAAAAAGGACACCGAACTCCCCGATCTGAAGAAAAGGGCCGACGACCTGCTCAAGCGCATCAAGGACGGCGAGGATTTCGCGGTCCTGGCGAAACGCTTCTCCGACGGCAGCACCGCGCAACAGGGCGGCTTCCTCGGAGTCTACAAGCGCGGCGAGCTCTCGAAACAGCTGGAAGACCAGGTATTCGCCATGAAGAAAAACCAGCTCACCGACGTCATCGAAACCAAGCAGGGCTTCCTGATCCTTCAGGTGCTCGAACGCTACGAGGAAGGCGAGCAGCCCTTCGACAAGGTCGAAAACGAAATCATGGACCATCTTTACAGCGAGCGCATGGAGCCCGCCCTTCGCGAATACCTAAAGACTCTTCGCGAGCAGAGCTACGTGGTCGTGAAACCCGGTTACCAGGACATGGCCGGCGGCGGCAACTCCGAGATCGAGGAAGTCAGCGCAACGCCCGAAGCCACCAAAGTGAAGAAGGCGCACAAGAAGTATCTTCTCTTCGGAAAGAAGACCAACGGGTAACCCGGGTGAAAAAACTCTTCGTTAAAGATCTCGAACCCGATCCATCCATCACCGGGTTTTTCCTCGTCCACGAAAAAGAAGTCCGCAACACCGCCAACGGCAAGCCCTACTTGCGCATGGAGCTCGGCGACCGCACCGGCACCGTCGAAGCTCGGATGTGGGATCAGTTTGACGTTCTGGCCAGGCAAGTGAACCGCGACGATTTCATCAAGGTTCAGGGCCGCGTCGAGCTTTATCGCAACAAGCCGCAGCTTACCCTTTCTCAGTTCCGCGTGGCCACACCCGAGGAGATCGATCTGGGCGACTTTCTGCCGCACACACCATTCGACGTCGAAAAGCTTTACCAGCAGGTCCTGGGATTCATCGAGGCAATAAAAAACCCCTGGCTCAAGAAGTTGACCACGAAAATTCTCACCGACCCGAAAAACGTCGCCCGCTTCAAGCGCGCCCCCGCCGCAAAGGTGATGCACCACGCCTACATCGGCGGCCTGATCGAACACGTGGTTGGTTTGTGCGGACTGGCGCAGCAGATTGCCGCGCACTATTCCGAACTCGATGTGGATTTGCTCCTCACCGCGGCCCTGCTCCACGACGTCGGCAAGCTCGATGAATTGTGCTACGAGCGCGCGGTCAGCTACACCGCCGAGGGCCAGTTGCTCGGGCACATCACGATGGAACTCGAAAGCGTCTCGAAGGAAATGGACGCAATTGAAGGTTTTCCCGAAAAACTAAAAACCGTGGTCCAGCACATCCTGATCAGCCACCATGGCGAATACGAATTCGGCTCGCCCAAGCTCCCGATGATTCGCGAAGCCCTCGCCTTCCATTACATGGATGACCTCGACTCAAAAATGGGAGCCGTCCGCGCCGCCCTCGCCATCGATTCCGGCGAACCCGAATGGTCCGCCTACAGCGGCGCCCTAGGCCGCAAGTTCCTCCGCCTCGACAAATTCCTAAAATAACCCGCGTAGCGGCCACCTTCAGAGCTCGCCCCGACGAAGGAAGGGTGGCCCCGCCCTGTGGCACAGCCATTCCTGGCTGTGCGCTTTTCTGCTACTTCACTCCCGCCTCTCCGCCAACTACAAATCCTCCCCAATCACATTACTCCCCAAATCTCTCCCCACTCTCCACTCTCGCCCCCCGCACAAACTCCCCCGCCGAAATCTCCTTCCTCCCCTCCTGCTTAACGCGCGTAATCTCCAGCCCACTCCCTCCGCCGCAAACCACTCTCACCCTATCCTTCTCCACCAAAATCGTTCCCGGCGCTCCAGCCAGCTCTTCCGCCATCGGCCGTCCCCGCAAATGGCACATCTGCCCCCGAAATTCCGTATACGCCCCCGGCCACGGCGCAAATCCCCGCATCCGGTCATAAATCTCCTTCGCCGTCCGCTCCCACAAAATCCGTCCATCCTCCCGCTTCAACATCGGCGCCATCGTAGCCCGCGCATGTTCCTGCGCCCGCCCAACCAACTCTCCACTCGCCAATCCCCGTAGCGTCTTCGCCATCAACGCCGCCCCTGCCTCCGCCAACCGCCCCGACAACTCCGGCGCCGTCTCTGCAGCCCCAATCCGCAACTCCTCCTGCAGCAGCATCTCCCCCGTATCCATCCCCGCATCAATCCGCATCGTCGTATTTCCCGTCACCGTCTCGCCGCCCGCAATCGCCCACTGAATCGGCGCCGCTCCCCGATATTTCGGCAGCAGCGAAGCGTGTAGATTAATCCACCCCAATCGCGGAATCGGCAGCAACCTCGCCGGAATGATTTGCCCGTACGCGATAATCACAATCGCGTCCGGCGCCACCTTCCGCAGATGCTCTTCCACCTCCGGCGCCCGCACCTTCGCCGGCTGATGCACCTCCAGCCCCGCCGCCATCGCCACTTCCTTCACCGCGGAAAACGAAATCTCCTGCCCTCGCCCCCGTGGACGGTCCGGCTGCGTATAAACGCTCGCAATCTCAAACTCCGTTTGTGTCAGAAGAAACTTCAAGGAGGGAACTGCAAACTGCGGCGTACCACAAAATACGATGCGCATCCGGTTCACGGGCGGCTCACCCGTAGGCGCCGCGCCCTTACCACCCGCCCTCTTTCCTCAATTTCTTGATCTTTCGCTTGATCAAATCGCGCTTGAGCATACTCAGGTGCGTCAAAAACAAAATCCCGTGCAGGTGATCGATCTCGTGGCAAAACGCCCGCGCCAGCAGATTCTCCCCGCGAATCTCAAACGTTTCGCCCTTCGCATTCTGCGCCCGCACCGTCACAAACTGCGGCCGCACCACGTACCCGCGAAATCCCGGCACCGAGAGGCACCCTTCCTCTTCCCGCACTTCGCCTTCCGCGTGAATAATCTCCGGATTCACCAGCACAATCTTCGCTTCCGGATTTTTCCCCACAGTCACGTCCACCACCGCCAGCCGGATGCTCTTCCCGATCTGCGGCGCCGCCAGTCCCACGCCATTCGCCGCGTACATCGACGCAAACATGTCCTCGACCAGTTGCTCCAGCTCCGCGTCAAATTTCGTAATCGTCGCCGCGGGCCTCTCCAGCACCGGATCGCCGTACTTCACGATCGGATGAATTTTCCCCTTAGGCGCCGCCACCACTGTGGTCTCGTCCGCCACGCTCGCGCCTTTAGAACTCGTTGATTTGTCGGCCATAGCTCTCGAAATTTCGCCGCATCTCCGCCAGCGAATCTCCTCCAAATTTTTGCAGAAAAGCATCCGCCAGCACAAGTGCCACCATTGCTTCTCCTGCAACTCCTCCCGCCGGCACCACGCACCAGTCCGAACGCTCGTACGCCGCCTGCACCGGCTCCTTCGTCACCATGTCAGCCGTCCCCAGCGCCTTCCGCAGCGTCGAAATCGGCTTCAAATATCCGCGAACCACCACGTCCTCGCCGTTCGTGATCCCGCCTTCCAATCCCCCCGCCCGGTTGCTCGACCGCCGGAATCTCCGCTCCGCCTTCTCATACGAAATCTCGTCCATCACTTCGCTGCCGTACGACCCCGCCGCCAGTATCCCCGCGCCAATCTCCACGCCCTTCACCGCCTGCACGCTCATCAAAGCCTGCGCCAGCCGCCCATCCAATTTTTCATCCCACTGTCCGTGCGACCCCAGTCCCACCGGCACATTGTGCGCCACAATCTCAAACACGCCGCCCACCGTATCGCCCGCCTTCAGCGCTGCGTCCACTTCCGCCTTCATCTTTTCCTGCACCGCCGCGTCCACGCACCGCAGCGGCGATTCCATGTCCCCGCACACCGCGCGTATCTCTTCCCATTTCGCCGCGCGCTCCAGCCGCACATGCCCCACCTGAATCACGTGGCTCGCAATCTCCGTCCCAAACTCCTTCAGCAGCAGCTTCGCAAACGCGCCCGCCGCCACCCGCGCTGCCGTTTCCCGCGCCGAAGCCCGCTCCAGCACGTACCGTGCATCATGAAAATTAAATTTCTGCGAACCCGCCAGGTCCGCATGCCCCGGCCTCGGCGCCGTCAGCTTCCGCGATTGCGTTTCCGCCGCGTCCGAAGCCTCCACGGGCAGAATCTTCTCCCAATTCTTCCAGTCGCGGTTCTCGATCCTCAGTGCAATCGGCGCCCCGATCGTCTGCCCGTGCCGCACGCCCGCGAAAATGTCCGCCGCATCCTTCTCAATCTTCTGCCGCCCGCCGCGTCCATAACCCAACTGCCGCCGGTGCAACTCGTGATTGATAAATCCCGTATCCACGGTCAATCCCGCCGGCAGCCCCGACAAAAACGTCAGGAGCCCCTGCCCATGTGATTCACCCGCCGTAAAGAATCGAAGCATAAACAACCAGTCTATCGGCCACCCGCATTTCCGTCCAGCGAGGCCGTACCCTTGGTTTTCTCCCCTCCTACGTAGCGGCCACCTTTAGAGCTTGCCCTGACAAAGGAAGGGTGGCCCCGACCCCGTTCACCTTTTGAAGGCAGTGTGCTACTTCCTCGACCCAACAAAGCTTTCCGGTTGCCACTGTGGAAACCCTGCCTTGACACCCCTTTCCCCCCGTCCTATGGTCGTTGCAGCAGAAACATCTCCCCCCTTCGAATCATCCACCCAAAGCTGTGTCTGCCTGTGAATTTGCTCTCCTCTCTGAGGGAACCATGCCTACAGCCTCAACCGCAGTGAGTGATGCCGTTTACCGGACTCTCGTCGAGTCCGCGCCAGACGGCATCGTGATTGTCGGCCAGGAAGGCCGCATCGTCGTCGTGAACTCGCAAACCGAAAAACTATTCGGTTACGATCGCTCCGAACTGCTTGATAGGCCCATTGAGATGCTCGTGCCCGAGCGCTTCCGCGGGAAACACCGCGGCCACCGCGCCGGTTTCATGAGCAAGCCACAGCTGCGCCCGATGGGCGCTGGTCTTGAGCTTCACGGCCTCCGCAAGGATGGCAGTGAATTCCCGCTCGAAATCAGCCTAAGTTCGGTCCAGACCCCCAACGGATTGCTGGTCAGCGCCGTGGTTCGCGACATCACTGACCGCAAGCGCGCCGAAGATCTCTTCCGAGGTCTGCTGGATTCCGCCCCCGACGCCATGGTCGTCGTCAGCGCCGATGGCAAGATCGTTCTCGTCAATTCGCAAACCGAAAAGCTCTTCGGCTACCACCGCGAAGAACTCCTCGGCCAACCCGTAGAAGTCCTGGTCCCCGAACGCTTTTGGAACCAGCATCGGCATCATCGCTCCGCCTACAGCGCCCACTCTCAATTTCGTCCCATGGGCGTCGGCCTGGAACTCTTTGGAATCCGCAAAGACGGCACCGAATTCCCCCTGGAAATCAGTCTTAGCCCTCAACAGACAAAAGACGGTCTCCTCATTTCCAGCACCATCCGCGACGTCACCGAGCGCAAAAAAACGGAAGATGCCCTGCGCCGGTCGGAGGCCACCTTTCGCACTCTTGTCGAGGGAACTTACGGTGTCTGTCGTGTCTCTCTGGACGGCACGTTGCTCCTGGCCAACCAGCCCTTTATCGAACTCCTCGGTTACGATTCGCAGGAAGACGTCCTGTCCTTCAACGTCGCCGCACAGGATTTTGCCCCGGAGGAATTCTCCTCCTCTCTTTTCAATCCCCCGGGACGTAACAAGCAGTTCACCAGGATCGAATCCCGTTGGAAACGCAAAGATGGCAAGGTTATTAACGTCGAGCTTAGCGGGCGCGTGATTTCCGACGACGACGGAAAACCGATCTGCTTGGAAATCCTCGTCGAAGATGTTTCGCGCCAGCGCGGTCTGGAACAGCGGTTGCGCCACGTTCAAAAGATGGAAGCCATCGGGCGCCTGGCTGGCGGCATCGCGCACGACTTCAACAATGTGCTCGGCGTCATCGTCGGCTATTGCGGCATGATGATGGAAAAAATTGAATCCGGCAGCGAGCTCTATCCTCTCGCGGCGCAAATCGAAAAGTCGGTCCAACGCGGCGCCACTCTCACCCGTCAACTCCTGGCCTTCAGTCGCCAGCAGGTCCTGCAACCTCGCGTCATGGATATCAACGCCCACTTCAAGGGTTTCGAGGGGCTCCTGCGCCGCGTGATCGGAGAGGATATCCAGCTTGCCTTCATCCCCCACGACAATCTGCTTCATTTAAGTGCGGACCCGGATCAACTCGAACAGGTCATCATGAACCTCGTCGTGAACGCCCGCGACGCCATGCCCGATGGCGGCAAATTGACCATCGAAACGGCCGGTGTATCCCTCGACGCGGAATATTGTTCCCGCAACCTCGAAGCCAAGCCCGGCGATTACGTCATGATTGCCATCAGCGACACCGGCTGCGGCATGGATCGCGAGACTCTCGCCAGAGTGTTCGAGCCCTTCTTCACTACGAAAGAGCAGGGAAAAGGCACAGGCCTGGGACTCGCCACGGTTTACGGCATTGTCCAGCAAAGCGGCGGCCACGTCACTGTCTATAGCGAAGTCGGCCATGGCACCACCTTCAAGATTCTCATCCCCCGGTCGAGGGAGGCGGCCTCGCAGTTGGAAGCCGCTCTTGACGAGACTGCTCCTCAATGCGGCACGGAGTCGATTCTCCTCGTGGAAGACGAGGAGCCTTTGCGCGCGGTGATGAAAAGTTACCTCCAAAGCAAAGGCTATACCGTGGTGGATTCCGCGGATCCCGAAGAAGCGGTTGCCATCGCGGAGAAAGACGCCCAAACGATCGACCTCATCATCACGGACGTCGTGCTTCCCCAGGGCAACGGCGTCAAGCTCGCCGAGCGCTTGATTGCGCTCCACCCCAAAATGAAAGTCTTATACGTCTCGGGTTACACCGCGGATGCCATCACCCACCATGGAGTTCGCCGCGCCGACTTTGCCTTCCTCTCCAAGCCTTTTTCCCTAAACACCCTCGGCCGAAAGGTCCGAGCCGCCCTGGACTCCGAACCGGTTTCCGCGCAAACAACCTCTGTCGGAACTTGAAACCATTCTGCATACCCGTTTGGTCGTTAAAATCCACCACGGGCCAAACCTCCGGTCGACCGGCTCACTGGCTATTCGCCTTCCGGGAAGTGGAAAACTAAGCACATTCCCCACTTTTGGTACTGGCGGTCTATCGTTCCCCGCGCCTCCGCCTGCCAGCCTTCTAAATATCGTCTGCTAATCGCTGGGACGGAGGCACTCTCATGAGCTTTCTCGCTCGGACCACTCTCGCATCACTCTTTCTCTTGGCGCCATACTCCGCCATGCGCGCCCAAGCGCAGCCACCCGCGCCCTCCGCCTCCGATAACGATCTCTATTCGCTTCGCGCACAAGCCGAAGCCGGCGACGCCCAGGCCCAGTTCGCCCTCGGCAATCTCTATTTCCAAGGCCGCGGTGTCGCGCAAGACTACACCCAAGCCCTCCCCTGGTACCGCCGCTCCGCCGACCAGGCTTTCGCTCCTGCTCAAAACCAGCTCGGAGTCATGTACGAACACAATTTCGGCGTAAAAATGGACTACGCCCGCGCCGTAGCCTTCTACCATTCCGCCTCCGATCAAGGCTACGCCCTCGCCCAATTCAATCTAGCCAAGATGCTCGAAAACGCTCGCGGTGTCCGCCGCGACTACCGCCAGGCTCTCGCTCTCTATCGCAAGGCCGCCGATCAGAATCTCCCCGACGCCGAACAGGTGATCGGCTACTTCTACCAATGCGGCTTCGTTGGCAAACCAGACTACGCCAAGGCCATCTCGTGGTATCGCCGCGCGGCCGACCACGGAAACTCCAACGCCGAAAACCAACTCGGCTATATGGCTGGAGAAGGCTGGGGCCAGCCCCAGGACTATTCCGTAGCCCTCGCCTGGTACTACAAAGCCGCCGAACACGGCAACGCCGACGCCCAGGAAAACATCGGCTACATCTTCCAGAACGGCACCGGCGTCCAAAAGGATTACCGCCAGGCCATGTCTTGGTTTTACAAAGCTGCGGGGCAGGGAAACAGCAACGCCGAAAATCAACTCGGCTGGATGTTTCAGTTCGGCCAGGGCGTCCAGCCCGATAACGGCAAAGCACTCGCCTGGTATCGCCTCGCCGCCCATCAAGGCAACCAGAACGGCATCAACAATCTCCGTGCGTTCACCGCGATTCTAAAGCAGTACGACGACTCCGTCTGGGATGCCGCCAACCAATCCGCCACCGATCCCGCCATCCTCCAGGCCCAGCGCCAGGAACGCATCAAGGATCTCGTCAGCCGCATCAACGAACTCGATGCCGACGCCTACGAACAAGACAATTTTGCCGATCAACTCGAACACACCGGCAAGAAAAACGACGCCATGGGCAAAATCTTCAACGCCATCGGCACCGTCGGTGCCGTTCAATACCGCCAGCGAGCCCAAAAGGATCGCGCCGAATCCGCAACTCTCCGCGGCCAGCTCGCCCAAACCGAAGACCAGTCCCAATTCTCCGCCAACGTCCCCGAACCCTGACGTTCTTGTCGCCGCAGCGATCCGTCCCGTTGTTCCTCTTGAAAGAAATTAGCGTCCGACGGATGCCCCAACCAATTACCGATCGGGGACGGCGAGAAAGGCGAAGCCGGAATCGCCATGTCGCTCACCCGCAGCTAGGATGTTTTCGTTTTTCTCAACTCGGAACGAGTCGCCCGCTCGCTCGCAATCCAGCGTTCGCACTTTTTTTAGTGGCCCTTCATCAAAATTCCGGGGCGGTTCATTGACCCCGCAATCCCACTCATCGGAATCCGGGTATGGATCCAGCCCAACCTCGCCGCGAATCCTCGAACTGGCGAAAAGAATTCTGAGATTTTCCGTCGCACTCCCGCCCGCGCCTCAACGTCACGTATGCCCCAGTAATCAACCATTCGTCTGGCCTTGTGGTCGTATTCGAATTTTTGCCCGCAATCCAGGCAAGTAATATACGTTCCCGGCCCATAGTCGGAGCGCCACGGCAAATGAGAGGGGATGAGCTCGCGCACGGTTATCGGAGGGCCTTTGTGCCAGTGCGGGCACGCAATCGCAAGACGCACCAGTGTACGCAAAAAGAGTGGAAGCGCGATGACGACGCCCCACCACGGTTCCGCGCGCACCGGTGTTCTTCCCACTTTAAACTGTCTTCTCGCTGTCGGCCGGTACAGAACAATCGATCCCTCGACCCTGTAAGCCCGAGCCACTTTTTTCTGCCGTTGAGCTTGCACGTCGACGCCTCAACACGAGGCTAAACTCATCAAACCTCTACGTCTGTTCCGTTATGGACACTGACCCTCGTGCTGCTTGAAAACTGCCCCCTCGTCATCCACCGGACAGAGCCTGCAACCTCTTCACGGCATCTCTTCTGTGGACGAGGCCCGCGCTAAAAAGCTACCATCTACTCCTTATGACCCTCTCGGCACGAAACCGACTTGAAGGCAAAATCACCGAACTCCAGCTTGGCGGCGTCATGGCTCATGTCGTCCTCCAGGTTGGTAACAACGTAATCGAGAGCGTGATCACCCGGCGCAGCGCGGTTGAAATGGGCCTCAAAGTAGGCGACACCGTTTCCGCCGTAATCAAGTCCACGGAAATTATGCTCGAAAAGCAGTAGCAGCGAACTCATATCGCCGCCAATTGGGAGCACCATCGTGGATCGACGCTGGCGAACTGTCTTCCTCGCACTCTCGGTGCCTGCCTGTCTTGCTGCTTTCCTCTTCTTCCAACGGGCGAACGCGCAAGCACCGGCTCCCGTTCCGCAGCTCAAAATCACCGGCGCCGTTTCCACGCCTCTCTCACTGACTGTCGCCGACCTGAAAAGCCTGCCCCGAACCACTCTTCACGTCACAAATCCCCGCGAGAACAAATCCGAGACCTACGAGGGCGTTTTGCTGGAACAACTTCTGCAAAAAGCCGGCGCCCCTCACGGCGATCAGCTTCGCGGAAAGCTCATGACCTCCTTCGTTATCGCGGAAGCCGAGGACGGCTATAAAGTGGTCTTCGCTCTCGCCGAATTGGATTCCGGCATCGCCAACTCCGAAGTTCTCGTCGCGGACACCCTCGATGGCGCTCCGCTCGACGCCAAGCTCGGCCCCTTCCGCCTCGTCGCCCCCCATGACAAACGCCCCGCCCGCTGGGTCAGAATGTTGAAGTCCATCGCCGTCTCCACGCCAAAGGACTCGAACTAATGGCTGGACTTTCGTAAACCTCATCACCGCTCTCTCCACTCTTTGCCTTGACGCTCGCCCACTCCCCGGTTACGCTTTCTTCGAAGCTTCCCAGAGAATTACGTGGCCGACACTTCTCACGTTGCACCGCATGACGTGCGCGCTCCCGAAGTCCTCTCCGTCTCGGAGGTTCTTCAGGATCTCGCCAAAACTAGCGTCCTCAAGATCCAGAACTATTCCAAACTCTGCCTCCAGTCCATCACCAATCTCGCCTCCAGCCCCCGCTACATCCAGGACACTCTCGATCAGATGGACGATATCGGCGTCGGCTCGCTTCCCATCGTCCTTCTCTCCGGCTTCTTTATCGGCGCCGTCATGGTGCTCCAGACTGGCGCACAGTTCATTCGCTTCGGCCAGGCATCCCTCACCGGAGACATCGTCTCCCTCGCCCTCGTCCGCGAACTCGGCCCCTCCATCACCGGCCTTCTCGTCGCCGGCCGCTGCTCCTCCGGCATCGCTTCCGAACTCGGCTCCATGCTCGTCACCGAACAAGTCGACGCCATGCGCGCCATGGGCACCGACCCCAGCCGCAAGCTCGTCACTCCCCGCGTCCTCGCCGCGCTCATCACCGTTCCGCTCCTCACCACCATCTCTGTCTTCGTCGGCCTCCTCGGCGGCATGGTCGCCAGCGTTCTCTCCCTGCGCATCAACGCCACCACCTTCTGGGAACGCGCCATCAAAATCCTCGAGTTCTCCGACATCATGCAGGGCTTTTCCAAGACCGTCGTTTTCGGTTTCATCCTCGCCACCGTCGGTTGCTACCAGGGACTCAACGTCCGCGGGGGCACGCAGGGCGTCGGCCGCGCCACCACCCAGGCCGTTGTCGTCTCTTCCGTCCTCATCATCGTTTCGGACACATTTCTCACCAAAGTCGCTCTCTATCTTGCCGATAAGCTCTTCTGACCATTCATGGACCTCTCCACCACCAGCTTCGCAGCAACTCCTACCGCAGTCGGCCACGCCGCCATCGAATTCAACAGCGTCCGCCTCGGCTTTGCAGAAGGCGAAATTCTCAGCGGCGTCACCTTCTCCGCCCAGGAACGCGAAACCGTTGTTCTCCTCGGTGAAACCGGCACCGGCAAAACTCTTTTGCTCAAACTCGCCGCCGGTCTCCTTCGCCCCGATTCCGGCTCCGTTCGCGTTCTCGACAAAGACATCTCCAGCCTCGGCGAAGCCGAACTCCTCGCCGCCCGCCGCCAGATCGGTTTCGTCTTTCAGGAAGGCGCCCTCTTCGACTCCCTCACCGTCGGCGAAAATGTCGCCTACCGTCTCTATGAAGATGGCGTCGACCAGGACGAAATCGATTCGCGGGTTGAGGAAGTCCTGCGCTTCGTCGAACTCGCTCACACCATCGATTCGCTTCCCTCCTCGCTCTCGGGCGGTATGCGCCGACGCGTCTCCATCGCCCGCGCTCTCATCACTCGTCCTCCCATCGTTCTTTACGACTCCCCGACCGCCGGGCTCGACCCCATCACCTCGCAAACCATCATCAGTCTCATCCTCCGCTTGCGCGACGTCTATGGCGTCACCGCTTTGCTCGCCACCCATCGCCTTCAGGACGGCTTCGGCCTGGCCAATTTTCATTTCGACCCGCAAACCAGGAAAGTCCGTCGCGATTCCTCGCCCGAATCGGCCAGCGTCGCCCCCACGCGCTTTCTCGTTCTTCGCGCGGGCAAAATTTATTTCGAAGGATCTCCTGATGACCTTATGAAATCGCAGGATCCGTATCTTCAGAGATTTTTGATTTAATTCCTGTATAGTTGTCGTGCACGAATCTAGGCAGTCTACGGAGGGCTGTTCGGATGGCGCAACGCAAGCAGATCACCTGGTCGGAGTTGCGCGTTGGCCTGTTCGTTCTCGTCGGCCTTCTCATCCTCGCCGTTGCCATCTTTTATGTCACCGGCGCCGGCTTCCTCGGCCCCAAATATCGCCTTAAAACCTTTTTGCCGGAAGTTGCCGGCCTCGCCGTCGGCGCGCCCGTGCGCCTCGACGGTGTCGAGATCGGCAACGTCGAACAGATTCGCCTCGTCCCTCGCCAGGCCGGCAAGACGCCCGACCGCATGCACAATATCGAGGTCGACATCCGCATCGACAGCAAGTATCAGGGCGACGTTCTCACCGATTCCACCGCCTCTCTAGTCACCGAAGGACTCCTCGGCAACCGCTACGTCAACGTTCAGCGCGGCTACACCGGCATTCCCCTTAAGGAAGGCCAGTCCATTCCAGGCACCGAGGAAAAAGCCATCAAGGAAGTTGTCGAGCGCAGCGCCGACGTTCTCTCCAACCTCAAAGCCCTCAGCGAAGAAATTCAGGACATCATCGGCGACGTCCAGTCCGGCAAAGGCACCATCGGCAAGCTCCTCACTGACGAACAAGCCTACAATCACCTCAACAGCATTCTCGCCAAAGGCGATCAGATTGTCGGCGGCGTTCAATCTGGGCAGGGAACTCTTGGCAAAATCCTGATGAACGACGAGCTTTACACCAAGGTCAACAAGGGCGTGGACAGCGTCAACACCATCCTCGACGACGTCCGTGCGCAAAAGGGCACGATCGGCAAACTCCTTTACGACCCCACTCTCTACGATCAGGCTAAAACCGCTCTCGAAAACGGCAACAACATCATGGGCGACATCCGCGCCGGCAAGGGCACTCTCGGCAAACTCGCCACCGACGAAGTCCTCTACAACAAACTCCGCGACACCAGCACCAACCTCTCCGATGCCACCTCCAAACTAAACAAGACCGACAACTCCGTCGGCAAAATCTTCAACGACCCGCAACTCTACGACAACATGGCCGCCGCCTCCGCCGAACTCCGCACCTTCCTGACCGAATTCCGCAAAAACCCCAAAAAATACCTAACCGTAAAACTCTCCTTCTTCTAACGTAGCGTCCACCTTCAGGTGGACCCGCTTTCTCGTTCGCGTAGGGCCTGCCTTCCGAGGCGGGCCGCTCTCGTCCTCGACGTTCCGACCTCTGCGATCTCTGTGTTAAGTCTTTTCTTCTCCTCTCCACCTCTCTCCCGCCTTTCGACCCTTGAACTCTTCAACTCTTGAACTTTCCCCTCTTTTGCTTCCCCTCCTTCGGTAGTGTCCTAATTCGATTTTCTTCATTGTCTTTTCTCGTTCAGTGCGGCATTTAACGTGCTACGAATCCACTCCGATAGACTTTGATTCCCGCTCTTTGCAGCCGCTTCCATTGCCTTCAATGCATCAGGTGCAAAGCGAACGGGCACGATCCGGCCCATAGCCTCACCCTTTGGCAATCGTGGCCGTCCCGGTTTAGCTTTCTTCTGCTTCTGTATCACGGCCCCTTAACTCCTGAACTATTGCCACCCTAACTGCTTCGACCGCTGACGTAATAGGCGCGATATGCAAGACGGTCACATGCCGCTTTTTAGCGCCATCCACATCGTGTGTCCATGCGTAAACTCTCGACGCTTTCGGATGGCCGCGGAGGTCAAATACTTCCACAATGCCCTCCCAAACCGTCTTGCCATGAAACGTCTCTTTCACAGCCACACTCTCAACGTGAGTGGCCTCTGCCCCGTGCAAGCGTCGTATTGTCTCCCGTAATTCTTGGATGTATGTCACACGGTAGCCTCAACAAGATTGCCAACTGTCCAGAAATCCCGCTCAATTCCCGCTGCCATCGCAGGAGTAGCGCGAAGGGTAATGTGTCGCTTCACGAAATTGTAGTAAGCGAAATGCAGGGCAACAGCTGCCTCAAAGTTTTCCAGTTTTTTGCTGAAAGCGTAGGTCAAGCGAGTCAGACGGCGCATGTGCAGCCGTGTCGTACCGTTTAGACGTTCAATGTGACTAGTAGACGCCAACCGCAAATCAGGGAATCCAGTGACGGCCTTTTTCTCGGTGATGACGATTTCCGGAGCGCTGAATCGTCGTTCGGGAATGTGAGAGTCATCGGTTACATAGGTCTTGATGATTTGAGCGAAATCTACGTCCGCTCCGAAATTCATTTCGATGGCATCCACATAGGCGCGGAGAGCATCGCTAGAGATTTGCACGCGGTTACGAAGGCGTCCGGCAACGTCCGAAACGAAGGCATTGGCCGTGATTAAATCGCGCTTCCCGCACTTGAATGAAGGCACCAGTTTCGTGTCGGAATCAATCGCGCAAAACGTCCAAACGTCGCCCATCTCCGGGCTATCATCCTTGCGAACGTGCCGCTCTTTTTTGCCGATGAATCCCCAAATCTCGTCGAACTGTAACTGTTTGCATGGCAAATCGCGCATCTTGCTCTCTAAGAGCGTCTTACAGCCCTTCCCGACGCGAACACCCAGCCGCATGATGGTATCGCGGTGAACGCCCGTTACGCGCTCAATGGAGCGGATGCTAGAACCTTCCGCGAGTAGGCCGATTATCGTGCTTTGCTTTTCGGTGCTGAGGACGTTTGCCATGTACTGTCTCCCAATGGCAATAAGTGTATTACAATAATATGGCGTTGTCAAGAGTTTTTGTGTTACAGTATTGCCATGCCGCGCATCAAAGACTCCATTAGTAGATGGCTCAGCGAAATCCAAAAGGCAATAAAGGAGCATACAGAGGCCGCAAAGAAAAATCAGCAAGCCAATGCCCGCGAGAGACAGCAGCAAGCCCAATCCGAAGCGAAGACAGTAGTGCGCTTGCCAGTAGAAGTAACTGAATACTACCGCTCCGAACAGAGCGACCGTCCCATACAGAATAGGCGCGACGGAATTCGACTTTGGCTGGAAATAATTGGAGTAATCGTTGGTTTGGCAATCGCGGCATTCACTCTTGGTAGCCTCTTTATTTTCGATGGACAATTGAAAGAAATGAAGCGGCAAACCGAAATTTCGGAGCGTCCTTGGCTTTCGATCGAACCGAAACCAATTTGGTTGAACTGGGTGGATAACCCCACGGGAAAGCAGCCAGTCTTGGTGCTTAGGCTCTCCGTGAAAAATGTAGGAAAGTCTATTGCGAAAGACATCCAAATCGATGCCAAGATGTTTCCCACAAAGGCTGGAATGCCAGTAGCTCTCGATGCTATGAAGAATCAGCAGCAACTGTGCAACCGTCCCGTCCCTGCTCAAATCGGTAGATTCGACTTGTTTCCCATGGCTGAGCCTGCCGAGCGAGAAATGGATATTTCCACCCTCCCTCCCGCGATTCAAGGACAGGCCGTATCCGCTATAGATAATAAATCTCGTATATTTGTCGGATTCTATTTCGTTGGGTGCATTACTTATCACTCTAGCTTCGGGAATGAGATGCGTCAGACCTTTTTTGCATACCACCTCATCGGACCAGCGGTTAAGGCTGGTGACGGCAAGTCCTTGGCACTTTCCAACGGAATGTTCGCTATGGTGGATTTCGAGGTTGGTGTAGCCCTGAAGAAAGAACAACTTGGCCTCATACAGGAACTCTTTGCCAGAAACGACGCATATTAAGAGCAAAATCCAAATTAGGACACTACCCCTCCTTCCGCTATGTTGTAATAGTCCTGTAACAATGACAGACTACGCTGAATCCCAAGCACTAATCTCTTCGACCGACCGAATGGACAGCCCAGACACCGTCGTCAAAGCACCTCCTCGTCCCGAGGCCTCCAAGACCACGCTTCCCCAGCCCGGCCGCCCCATCCCCAGCCGAGCCTACCCCGGCGCGCTTATCGTCGTTGAAGGCACCGACGGCTCCGGCAAAAGCACTCAGCTCTATCTCCTCAAGCGCTGGCTAGAAATCGGCGGCTACCGCCTCCACTTCACCGAATGGAACTCTTCTCCCCTCGTAAAATCCGCCACCCGCCGCGGCAAACAAAAACGCCTTCTCACTCCGACCACGTTTTCTCTCCTCCACGCCGCAGACTTTGCCGACCGCTGCGAGCGCCAGATCATGCCCCTCCTCCAGGGAGACTATCTCGTCCTCGCCGATCGCTACGTTTACACCGCTTTCGCTCGCGACGCCGCCCGCGGCTGCTCCCATCGCTGGCTCCGCAATCTCTACCGTTTCGCGCCCGTCCCCGATATCACGTTCTATTTCCGCGCCCCGCTCGAAGTCGCCGTCGACCGCATCCTCAGCGGCCGCCCCAAGCTTAAATACTACGAAGCTGGCATGGACCTCGGCCTCTCCTACGAGCGCCCCGAAAGTTTCAAACTCTTCCAGGCGCGCATCCTCGAGGAGTACGACAAGATGGTGGACACCGATAATTTCGTCGTCCTCGACGGCACGCTCCCCGTCAACAAACTCCAAAAACAGATGCGCGACATTGTCGCTTCCAAAATCGATCTCAAGCGTTTCGCACCGCACGCTCCGGAAGTCGAGTAGACATGCCCGACCAGGAAAAAGAGAAAGAAAAAATCGCCGCTGCCCCGCCCGTCTCCACGCCCGAGACTCCAGCGAAGCACACCGCCGTCGCTGAGCCCGAATCCGCCCAATGCTTTTTCGGCGAATCACTCGTCGGTCTCGACCCCACCGAACTCAACGGCTCGCTCATCGTCATCGAAGGAATGGACGGGTCCGGCCGCTCCACCCAAATCGCCTTGTTACAAGAATGGCTGGAGTCCGAAGGCTTCTCCGTTCAGACTAGCGGCCTCCGCCGCTCCAATCTCGTCGGCCGCGACATTGACGAACTCCTCGCCAAAAACGCCGTCACTCGCCTCACTCTCGCCCTCATGTACGCCACCGACTTCTTCGACCAGCTCGAGCACCGCATCGTTCCCGCTCTCCGCTCCGGCGCCGTCGTCCTTGCCGATCGCTTCATCTTCACGCTCATAGCCCGCGGTGTTGTTCGTGGCATCAATCGCGATTACCTCACCGGTCTTTACGCAATGGCTCTCCGCCCGCATCTCACTTTCTGGCTTAACGTCCGCCCCGAAACCGCCTTCGCCCGCGAATTCAAGAAAGCCCAGGCCATCAGCTACTGGGAAGCCGGCCGCGACATGTCTCTCTCTCACGACCTCTACTGGTCCTTCGTCCGTTATCAAACCATGATCAAGCGCGAACTCGAAAACATGGCCAAGCGCAACGCCTTCATCGAGCTCGACGGCGAAGCCAGCGTCTCTGCCGTCAACAAACAACTGCGCCAGCGCATCGGCGAGCAACTCGGCATTCGCGCTTCCAAATACACGCCATCCTCCGCCCTCGCGCATCTCTGGCGGTAACCTTACCCATGTCCGATCCCGTTCACATTGCCGCCATCGACGCCGGCTCCAACGCCGTCCGCCTGTCCATCGTCCGCGCCTTCTCCGCTCTCGACATCGAACCCCTCGTCAACGAACGCTTTCCCCTCCGGCTCGGCGAAGGAGTTTTCGTCCGCCACCGCTTCAGCGAAGAAATCCTCAAAAAGGGTGTCAAGGCCTTTCGCCATCTCCACGAACTCATGGAAGAATACGGCGTCACCAAATATCGCGCTGTCGCCACCAGCGCCTCCCGCGAAGCGCGCAACAGCGGGACACTCGTCCGCCGCGTCAAGCAGGCCACCGGCCTGCGCCTCGAAGTCATCACTGCCAAAGAAGAATCGCGCCTCGGCAGGGAAGCCGCCATTGCCGCTCTCGGCCCCGAATCGCCGCCCAACTGCGTCGTCGACCTCGGCGGTGGCAGCCTCGAAATCAACATCCTCCGCGACCACGCCATTCTGCAAAGCGCCCAGCTTCCCATCGGCACTGTTCGCTTGATCACCACTCTCGGAATTCCCGGCGTGATTCGTCCCGCTGAGGGCGAACAGGTTCGCCGCTACGTTCGCGCACTCCTCGAATCGCGCCTCCCGAATCGCCCGAATCTCGCCGACCAGCTTGCCGTCGCCCTCGGCGGTAATGCCGAAACTCTCTCCAACGTAGCCCCCGGCCCCCGCCGCGAAGGCCTGCCCACTCTCGATGTCTCCTTATTGCGCGAGCGCCTCCCCGACATCCTCGAACGCGATCTCCGCGAGCGCATGAAATCCTACGGTGTCCGTCGCGATCGCGCCGACGTCATGGGCGTTGCCGCCATCATCTTCGTCGTCCTCGGCCGCTATCTCAACATCCGCCACTTTCTCATCCCCACAGTCGGCATCCGCGAAGGCATCCTCCAGGAAATCGCCCGCGATGCCTTCTCCCGCAAGGAACCTCACCGCTACACCGCCGAATCCCGCCAGATGCTCATCGGCACCCGCAGTTTCGCCCGCCGCTTCGACTACGATCAGCGCCACGCCGAGCACGTTCGCGAACTCTGCGTCCTCCTCTTCGATCACCTTCAGCCTCTTCATCACCTCCCGCCGCAAGCCCGCGTACAGCTCGAAGCAGGCGCTTTGCTTCACGACATCGGCCATCGCATCACCCATCGCGGCCACCACAAGCACGCCGAATATCTCGCTCTCAATGGCGACATCCCCGGCCTCGAAGGCCGCGACCGCAACATCGTTGCCGCCGTCGTCCGCTATCACAATCGCAAATCCACGCCAAACAACGATCACCCCGCCTATTCCGCCCTCAACAATAGCGACAAGCGCATCGCCCGCCGCCTCGCCGCCATTCTCCGCATCGCCGAAGGCCTCGATCACTCCCATCGCCAGCGCGTCCAGGACATGCGCGCCACTTTCCAGCGTGGCGCCGTCACCATCCAGCTACGCGCCCGCGGCGACGCCGCCGAAGACATCCGCGACGCCGAACGCAATGCCGCCCTCTTCGAACGCGAATTCCACACTCACCTCTACCTCCGCCCCTCCAACTTCTCCCGCCACACCTGATCGCCGCCCACCCTCTCTTAATTCCTCAATGTAGCGCTGGTCTTTGAGCCAGCTCTTCTCTTCCTCCTACCTCAGTGAACTCTGTGCTCTTCCTCTGTGTCCTCTGTGTTAAATCCCCTCTTCCTCCTAACTCCGAAGACAACACCGCCTCCCATTCATCCACAAAAAACATTCCTCTAGTAAACTCTTCCCAGGAGCCACCCGCATGCAGCTCTACATCGTCCGCCACGGCATCGCCGTCGATCGCGAAGATCCCAAATGTCCCCCCGACCCCGATCGCTTCCTCACCCAAGAGGGCGTCGAAAAAGCCCGCCAGGTCGCCAAAGGCGTTGCTGAACTCGGGGCCGCTCCCGATCTCTTCTTCTCCAGCCCGTATCTCCGCGCCCATCAAACCGCCGAAATCTTCGCCAACGAACTCGGCTACTCCAAAAACAAAATCCGCAAAACCGATCAACTTCTCCCCGGCGCCGAACCTCTCCAACTTTTCCGCGAACTCTCCAAAGACAAAGACCTCTGCGTCGTCTTCCTCTTCGGCCACGCCCCGCATCTCGACGATCTAATCGCCACCTCCCTGGGCTCCAATCACCACATCACTTCCCTGAAGAAATCCGGCGTAGCCCTCATCGAACTAAAACGCCTCGTCCCTCCCAGCGCCGAACTCATCTGGCTAGCCACCCCCAAACTCCTCCGCAAAGCCGCAAAGTAGCGGCCACCTTCAGGTGGCCCGGCCCATGTGGCACAGCCATTCCTGGCTGTGCTCTTGGGCTACTCCAAAAATGTAAATGAATCTCCGAACCAACAGGACGCTGGTCCTCAAATCTCCCCGCCTAATCCGAAGCCGCCGCTGCAAACGAAACTTTCTCTTCCGGCTTCGGCAATTCCACAATCTTCGGCGCGCCCGGCACCGTCTGCACAATCAGCGGCCGCTCCAACACCGTCTCCAGCAAGTGCTTCCCCGCGGCCACGCACGCCGCCGAAGCCTCCGAATCTTCCAGCCCCGGCGCACGCACGATCAGCGCATCCACGGACTGCTCCACCCGCAAACTCTTGCTCGATTCCACGCCGCATTTCCGCAGCACGCGCGCCAATCGCAAGACTCCCGCCATCCCGCACACCGCTTGCTGCTCTTCCTTTGTCAGCCGCGCGAACCCTTTGGCTTTTGCCTGCGGCTCTTTTCCGCGGTGATAGCGCACCACCATCCCCAGCAATTCCCACTCCGCCTCGGTCCATCCCACCGGCAGCGGCAACTTCCGCAGAAATTTCCGCGCCGCTCTTTCAGGCGATTTTGTACTGAACCCCGTTCCAATTCCGTGCAAACCAGCCGCGGCTCGCATCACTTTTTGCTGGTGCCTGTCCGAAAACGGCCTGCCGGCCTTTACCCGCCGAAGCTCTCCGTAGATTCGCAACGCCAGCCGCGTCACTTGTGCCGCTTTTCCGTGGCTCGCGTCCAGCGCCCTTGCCGTGGCCCGCAGTCTCGCCATCGCGGCGGACTCAACCTGCTTCGTTTGCGGTAACCCTTCTTTCCACTCTTGCCACAGCCGCGTTTCTCCCATGCTCAATTGACGGTATTCATCCAGTCTCAATTGGCGTTCCGCGGCGATCCTCTCTCTCCAACGGGCGCGCGCTTCTTCCGGCGCGTCTCCCGCCACCTGCGCGATCGTTTCTGCCAGCACATCCAGGTCATGCACTTCCCCCAGCAAATCCTGCACCCGCTTCAGATTCTCGCCCCAACTTTCATACAACTCCGGCAGCAAGCTCTCCACCGTGTATCGAAATCTCTTCACGCCGATGCGCAGTTCGTGCCACGGCTCCGGCTTCTCCGTTCGCAGCGCACGCAGGTGCAACTCTTTCGCCGCAAGAAATCGTTCCAGCGCCAGGCTCTTCGCTGCCGGTCCGTTCGGCGCAACCACTCGCGCCCTGTGTCCCAGCACGCGTTCAAGGCTCTTCCAGCCCTTCGCATCAAATTTTCCCGCAGCCCGCAGCGCCGCTTCTTTTTCTTCTGTCTCGTTTTTTCTCAACTGCGCCAGCAGCCGCTCCCGCACCGCATCGTTCTCGCTTCCCAGTTTGCCGGCCCACTCTTCCAGCACTTGCGTATCCCGAAGCTCTCCCAACTGCCGGAAAAGTTTTCTCCCGACCCTGCGCATCTCCGGCCACGCCGGATCGGGATCCACCTCTTCCATCACCGCCGCCAAAGACCTGCACCTCCGCAGCGCCACGCGCAAATCATGCACCGCGTCCGCTTCCGGCGCCGAACGCACCTCTTCCAACTCCTTCAGGACGCGCTCCATCCAATACGTCAGTCCCCGCTGCTCAGCTTTCGAGCCGGGAACTATGCTTCCACTCGCCATGTTTTCACTCTTAGGCTGTAGCCACGCTGCTACGCGGCCCCCTGATACAATAAAAGTCCAGCCTGGGTCCTATACACTAGCCCTTTGCCGCACACGCGTCCAGTCCAGCTCGTTTCCCCGTCCCCCAGCAATCCGTGTAGGGGCGGCTTTACGCCGCCTTCTTGGGGTTTATCCTCCTCTTATCATTTACGCTGCCTGGTGCCGCACCCTGAGCTTTTCAGGGTGCGGGTTTTTCCTTTCTCTCTCTTCTCAGCGCCCTCTGCGTCTCCGCGAACGGCGTTTACCCCGACCCGGTCGGGGCGTTAATTCTTTCTTCCGCTCCCGCCTCTTTACAAACCCTCCCCCTCCGCTCAAACTAAACCCCTCAATCGTCCCCCCATCAGGAGGCTCCTATGTCCACCTCTCCCTCTCCCATTCCCGACCCCAAAGAACTCGTTCGCCAGGACTGGCTCTCCGCCGCCCCCGCCTGGAAAAAATGGTATTCCCAACTCGCCTTCCAATCCCGCCAGGCCACCGAACTCGTCGTCAACGGCGCCGCCATCTCCCCCGGCATGCACGTCCTCGATCTCGCCAGCGGCTCCGGCGAACCCGTCCTCAGTGTCGCTGCCGCAGTAGGCCCGCAGGGCCGCGTCACCGCCACCGATCTCCTCCGCGAAATGCTCCAGATCGCCGAAGAAAACGCCTCCGCCCGCAACATCAAAAATATCGACTTCCGCGCCGCCGACGCCGAGCAACTTCCGTTCCCCGGCCACATGTTCGATCGCGTCACCTGCCGCTTCGGCATTATGTTCATTCCCAACATTCAGAAAGCCCTCTCCGAAATGCGCCGCGTCCTCAAACCCGGCGGCCGCGTCTCCTTCGTCACCTGGGGTCCCATGGAAGAAAATCCTCTTTTCAGCTCCATGATCAAACCCTTCCTGAAATATGTCGATGTCCCCCCGCCTCCTCCCGACTCCCCTCACGTCTTCCGCTTCTCCGACCCAAATAAGCTGGACCATCTCCTCTGCCTCGCTGGCTTCCACGAAGTCCAGGTCACCAAGCACAAAATCAATTGGCCCTGGCCCGGCACTCCCGAAGAAGCCTGGCAAGGCGCCAGCGAACTCGCCGCCCCCTTCAAGCGCATCATCAACGCCGCCCCTCCCGACAAAAGGGAACTAGCCATCCACGAAGCCATCGAAAACTTCCGCAGCTTCTTCGACGGCCACTCCGTAAACATCCCCGCCACCATCAACTCCGCCACCGCCACCACTCCCGCATAAGCGCGTGCCCGTTCACACACGGGTAGCGCCGGCATCCTGCCGGCCACCGAGCCACTTTCGATTAGCGTGTGAACCCGGCCTGGAGTCGAGCACGATTTTAGTTTCTCGACACTTTACTGCCTCTCGACTAAACTGTTCACCATGGGCCGTATTTTCATCCCGCTAGTTTTCTCTCTCGCCCTATCCAACCTGTTGCCTCTCGCTGCTGGGTCCCAGAACCCCAGTGTCATGAATACCCCTGAAACCGGCGTTGTGTTGGCCAAGCTCGTTCAACCAATCTATCCTCCGCTTGCGCGAGCAGCGCACATCGAGGGCGATGTGGATTTAAAGCTCTCGATTCGACAGGATGGAAGTCTTGAGTCCGCGACTGCGGTAAGCGGACATCCTTTGCTTACAGCCGCTGCGCTAGACAGCGCACAGCATACCCAGTTTGAGTGCCGGAAATGTAGCGAGCCGACAACCGACTACCGGTTGGTCTATACATTCCAAGTGGAGGCTGTACGCGAGTGCGAGCCCGTGGCGAGCATACCCAAAACTAGCGGACCAGACATGACCTACCCTCGAGTCACGAACGCCACAAATCGAGTGACTGTGACTGCCCTGGTTGTGTGCATCTCCCACCCAGCACCTGATGTCAGGAAGCTTCGCTCTTTGAAGTGTCTCTATCTCTGGAGATGCTCCACTCGCTAGCTTTGCACCTCCGCTTTACCCTCCCTCCCCCCTCATGTTACTTTCCTATAGGTTCTCCCGGAGTGGCGGAACTGGCAGACGCAGCAGACTCAAAATCTGCCGGGGATCACTCCCCGTGTGGGTTCGACTCCCTCCTCCGGGACCAATTCTTCTGTTCTGATTTCAGCCACATAGCGCGTGGTTTAGTTGATCGTGCGAGCCGCATTCTGGGCCGCCTGAGCAAGCGCTACTACGCTCGCTGCGACACCGAGTTTTTCGACTGCTTCGTGCGGATGCGACGGCACGAAGTGTGCGTAGCGCAGCGTCACAGAGAAGCGTGGACTAAGGCACGCTTGCTCACCGACTGCGAGCTCTCGAAGATGCTTTTCCTCGTCGTGTTTGCGATCGGGAGCGGGGAGGTGGCGGTCGTGGCGGTAGCTGCTTTCGCGTGACTCCATCGAGCAAAGTGAAGGACCGCGTTGTGGAACAGCTTTTTGGGTGCGGTTTTCCGCTTGCCCCGACCGTTCCGTCGGAGGTGCTGATGATCCGGCAACAATATAGTAGACACACTTGGTATTGCTTAGCCGTCCGGGGCCACTGAGTGGAAAATCGAAGTGAATTATCATCATCAGTAGTAACTTGCTATAAATAGTAAGAGAAAAAATTTGGACAACTATGGCAACCAGATGCAGCTTGTGCAGTGCCTGGCCTGGACAAACAGTTTCGTTTCAGTGTTCCGGATTGGTACCGATCGTGCACAGGATGACTCGGGGGGTGCATATCTTCATCTCGCACAGTGCCGATGTGTACTTAGAAACCAGGCAGCGGTACGCGCCCTACGAGGCAATGCTCTAAAATTTATGCGTAAGACCTTCTCTTTTCTCTGGATGATCTTTGTACTCGCATCCGCGGACGTTGCTTCAGCCGACGGATTAAACTATGCAGTGACGGGTATCGGTGGTCTGTCTCCAGCAGTCGCGGGTGTTAGTGGGAATTCTTTTTGGTGGGCGGGATCAAGTATGCCTGGGGCCACCGTGTCAGGGTCGGTACTTACTAACTACGGCTTCGACCCCATGTCGGGGGTGGGGCGAAATGGAACCGCACCGGCTCCCTATGTGAGTAACAACGACTACACCGGATCTCTCCTGCTGTCGACGCCCTTTACAGTCAACGGCAATCAAGGACTGACCGTTACATTCGGCACCTTAGGGACTCATAGCTTCCCTTGGGGCAATGTCGAATTTGCCACTTTGGTCCAGAACTCCCAGGTAGTAGCTGTTCTTGGTTTGGCAGATGGGATGAGCATTACTCAAACTGAGGAGGACGGTTATGCTCCCGGAACAGTTTTTGAGCCGTTGACATCCGGCGCTCAGATGACCGTCGATTACATGTTTGGTGCCTATCCTGCACCTTTCCAACTAGGCAGCACCCAGTTTGGCTGCTCTGGCAACTTGGCCGGTCCTTGTCAAAACGAGTTCACAAGCACTTACACACCCACAGCCGGCACGTATCAACTTCTTTTCGGGTCGTTTGCCAAGGACAACAACCCCGTAGCCATTGCAGTTAAGTCAGTAGCCGTTCCGGAAGAGGGGTCGCTCACCTACCTTGCTCTTGGCTTCGCGACGATACTATTGTTGTACTGTCGCGTACACTTGCTAACTACCAGTTGCTGAGGTTTGTTGCGGGTTGCTGCCGTCTACTGTTTAAAGAACATATCTTTGAGCAACAGCTCGCTCCTTGATGCATTATTTCCTTCATCTCATCAATCCGCTCCTGCCGCTTCACGCGACAATCTCAATTTGGCGCTTTCTAGGTGGGCTACGCGGAGTCCCTGTACGAAGCCGTCCTGCGGGGACTGAATCGGTTGGCGGACTCAGGATGGGAGTCCGAAACGGGCGAGACGGTCAAGCAGGTAGAGGTCGAGATCCATCAGGAGCCGACGACGCGCGTCGTCAACGTCCAGAGACTCTTGAAGTGGGCCATCCGCGCTCGCATCTCGAGTCATCGTATGCGCTGCCAAGCGCTCGAACGAACGAGCGACGGCGCAAAAGAAACGACTTAGAGTGCATAAGAGTGCAGGGCAGTGTACCCTCAGTGCGGGGAAGAGAACTCAAAATCTGCCGGAACTTTGCCCCGTGTGGGTTCGACTCCCTCCTCCGGGACCAGCCCTTCGCCCCTGCGTACAGCTGTACTTTTCCCCTCTTGACCTCTTCCTCTTCGTCGCCAACACTATTCCCGGGCCATCTTCTCCGTGACCACTCAATCTTCCAACAACGTTCCCGCCCCCAATCGCCGCCGCACCCAACGCGTCCTTCTCCGCCTTCCCGTCCTCGTCATTGCCCGCGGTCCCGATAAACAGCACGTCTCCGAAAACGCCTTCACCATCAACGTCAACGCCCACGGAGCACTGCTCTTGTTGTCCATGCGTGTCGAACTCGGCCAGAAAATTCTTTGCCGCCACCCCGAAACTCTCGAAGAACAGTTCGTCAAGGTAGTCCACATCACTCCCGCCGCCGAAGCCAAATCCGAAGTTGGCGTCGAATTCCTGAAACCCGCCCCCAAATTCTGGCGCATCTCCTTTCCCCCCGACGACTGGACCCCCCACGACCCCGAAATCACCGCCGACACTTTCTAACGCAACGCCGAGTTCACCCCCTGCTGCTTGGTCATGCAAGCAAAAAAAGTTTGTCATTCTGAGCCCGTCCGACAAGGATGGGCGAAGCGATCTCAACCTAAGTCCAAGCGAGTTCTCCGGGTTGAGTTACTTGGTCCCGATTTCCTGCTATCTGTTATCTGCTCGCCGCTATCCTCTTATCTCTCACTGATTACCGATTACTGATAACTTCCTCCCCACCCACCCATCGCTGTCTTAGCTCCATAATTCTGTCACCCCTTAACGGCAACGTGAAAATGTCACCCCATGAGACAGGAGACATTCACGTTGAGTCAGAAGGAACTGCAGCGAGTGAGCGTAATCAGTGCATGCATCAAGGGAGACATGGCGT
>DATHMM010000080.1:0-20274 GCA_035487095.1 Candidatus Sulfotelmatobacter sp. | reverse complement strand
AGCACGCGCCCGATGCCGGATGTTCCGCCAACCACAACGGCGGTCCTGCCGGAGAGGCTTGCAACGGAAGTGTTCATTTCTTGCCCCTTTCGCACTGTTTTCAGCTGCGGAGATTCACCTTTTCATCGGCTGGCGACGGATGCGGTGTTCGAAAAGAATATTCAAAGGAAAAGCTGTACCACTACGGCGAACTAAGTTTCGAAGCGTCCGCGGTAAGCCCAGAGCCCCAAGCCGGGGTTTGGCACAAAGAAAATCTCTTCACCATTCACCTGGTTGTAGCCATTATGCAATTTTTGTGGATCGTATTTTCTGGCCACGCTCTTCAGATCTCCGTAGCTGAAACCCGCCCCACAGATTTCCATTTGGTTCAGGCCCCCCGGGCAATACGTAATGGCAAAGCGTCCTTCGGAAGATCCGTGAATGAGGTGGGCGGCTGCACCGAGATTAGCGGCGAGCTCGGGGTCTTTCTCGACGGCTGAGAGAGTGGCAGGCGTGCCAATATATCCGTACTTGCGGATCAGCCGGTCGATCGTTGCATCCTCGCCGAAAGTTTCTACTCCTGGAGCGAGAACAATGAGTTCGGCGCCGTCGGCAAGCGCCATGCGAGTCCGATAGATTGCTTTATTGCCCAGCCAGGTACTCTTGAATTCTTCCGGATTCAGGTAAACCACAGCCTTTCGAATAGGCGCGTCAAGCATGAAGAAGTTGGTTTTAAGGCTGAGCTGCGAGGCTTTTTGAAAACACTCGGCGTCATCACCGATGAACAGTCCCCGGACTGCCAACTGGCCATTTTCATTTCTTCCGACGACAGTAAGGACATATACAACAGGCAAATGTTGGAGGAAATGGCTTGCGGCATAGTTGAGGACTCGGCGCACCGGCGTGTTCGCCCGCCCCATGATGCGTTCCATGCCGTAGACAGCGCCGAGGAAATGGCTGCGGTTGATGCTGTCCGGCCCGCCGGTGCCGACAAGAATGTTCTTGTTGTAGTTGGCCATTCCAATCACTTCATGGGGAACAACCTGCCCGATGGAAAGGATCAGATCGAAACCGCCTTCGACCAGCATGCGGTTGATTTGAACCGGCCAGGCATAGTTCAGCTTGCCTTCGGATTGCTCGTGGACAAACTCGGCGGGCACTTCTCCCAATGTAACAACGTCCTTTCGCCAGTTGTGGGCGTGAAACAGTTCGAATGGAACGCCGCCGAACATCTTCGCGATCTGGCCGGGCGTCATGGCAGCATGCGTTCCGACTGCCGGTAACACAGCGCTAAGGCTCTTTCCGTAAAATTCATAGGCGTTGCTGGTCAGGTTGCCGGCCCCGGAGTGGAATCGAGTCATGTCGGGAGGAATCGCGAGGACGCGATTGCGCGGACCGAGCGCACGCAAGGCTTGAAACAGGCCGTTCTTCAATTCAACGGCGGAGAGGTCAGACTGCTCGCTGCCAAGTTCGAAATACAGGCTCATGAAAGAATCTTTTCTTTGTTCTCCAAGCTCGGAAAACGAATCGATCCAAGTGAGATTGTAGAACGACGCATCCTAGACCCAACTCCTGCTCTCGACATCCAGGTCGTCGAATTTAGCCGCCTCAAAAACAATAGCCGGGGTAGTCGCACTCGTCAATTAACGCCCGTGCTCCCTGCGATGTCCACTCGTTGCAAACCCGGTGCGATGATGCGGAGAAAAAGGAGGCCAAGAAGGTAAGAAGCCGCCGCAATCGAGAACAACGGAGTGTAACTGTGATAGGACTGCAGCACCCACCCTGTAATCAGTGAGAACAAGACAGCTCCCGCCGAACCGGCCATGCCACCAATTCCGACCACAGCGCCGACGGAAGTGCGCGGAAACATATCGGAGGCCGTCGTGAAAAGATTCGCCGACCATCCTTGATGGGCCGCCGTGGCGAGGCTCAGAATTGCCACCGCAGACCAAATCGAAGTGACCCTGCTGGAGAGCAGAATCGGCAGGATCAAGCACGCGCAGGCGAGCATCGTGGAGAAGCGGGCCTTGGCCATCGGCATTCCCGCTTTGTTGAAAGCCGTGGACAGCCAACCGCCGCCGATGCTTCCTACCGCCGAGAAGTTGTAAATGATGATGAGCGGCAGACCGATATGGCCGAGTCCCAGGTGATAGCGCTCGTCGAAAAACTTGGGCAGCCAGTAGAGATAAAAATACCAGATGGGATCGGTAAGAAATTTTGCGATGGAATACGCCCATGTCTGCTTGTAAGCCAGGAGCCTCTGCCAGGGAATTTGCGTTACCGGTTCCGCGGAATTTTCCTGAATGTGCAGAAGCTCCGCCGGACTTACGCGAGGGTGGTCCCTGGGATCGTGATATTTGGCGAGCCACCAAACGATCCAGATTGCGCCAAGGATGCCGGTTGCCAGAAAAGCTGCACGCCAGCCGAATCGCAGGGTAATCCAGGGAATCAGAGCCGGAGCCAAAATCGCACCGATGTTCGCTCCCGAATTGAAAATTCCTGTGGCCAGGGAGCGCTCTCGTTGCGGAAACCACTCCGCCGTCGTCTTGATGGCCGCAGGGAAGCTGCCGGCCTCGCCAAGGCCAAGAAAAAACCGTGTGATACCAAAACCAAATGCTGAGGCCGCCAAGGCATGTCCCATCGAGGCCAGACTCCAGAAACCCATGATGAGGGCAAAGCCGATCCGACAACCTATTCGATCGACCATGCGACCAGCCGCCACCAGCCCAATCGCGTAAGCAAGTTGAAACGCGCCGACGATGTATCCGTATTGCGCTTCCGTCCAACCGATGGAGTGCTGAAGAGTGGGTGCCAGAAGACCGAGTACCTGGCGATCCACATAGTTGATCGAGGTTGCGAAGAAGAGCATGGCACAAATGGTCCAGCGCACCCTGGTCAGGGGCGGACCCGCATCTTTTGGAGAAAAAGCGGAACTTCCTGAAGTGTCAGGAGGCTGGTTCAGTCGTATCGAGTGCGCGGAGGATAAACTGCCGAAGCTTTTCATCGAGAGAAGCCTGTCACCCCATGTGAATTACTGGCGAGCATTTATATAGTACAAATATTTCTTCTGATAAAGCTCGTACCGCTGCTAAAGCCTGTAAGCCTTCCGCGCCAGCCCGTAGGCGAGCTCAGAAGAGATCTCAGCTGCTTCGTCCTCGTCGAGGCGATGTTCCGCCACCAGGCGGGCAAGAAAGGAACAATCCACCCGACGCGCGACATCATGTCTCGCGGGAATCGAAAGAAATCCGCGGGTATCGTCATTGAAGCCGACGGTATTGTAAAAGCCTGCGGTTTCTGTGGTGTATTCGCGAAAGCGCATCATTCCTTCAGGGCTGTCGTGGAACCACCATGCCGGGCCTAACCACAGGCAAGGATAGTGGCCGGCAAGTGGCGCGAGCTCGCGGCTGTACGTCGATTCGTCAAGAGTGAAAACAATGATGGTCAGGCCAGCCTCGTTGCCAAAGCGGTTTAGCAGAGGGCGGAGCGCTTGCACGTAGTTGGTAGGCATCGGAATGTCCGCACCCACGTCACGTCCGAAACGCCGGAAAAGTCGCGCGTTGTGGTTGCGGAAACTGCCCGGGTGAATTTGCATGACCAGTCCGTCATCGAGGCTCATGGCAGCCATTTCCGTAAGCATTTGTGCGCGAAACAATTCGCGCTGGGCCATGTCGCCGCCTCCCGAAGCTATTTTCTGATAAAGCAGGGCCGCGGAATCAGGTCCCAGTTCGGCGGTCGCCGCGGTGGGGTGGCCGTGGTCCGTCGCCGTGCAACCAATGGCCTTGAACTCCTGCCGCCTCTGCCGCAGCGCGGAAAGATAACCTTGCCAACTGCCCGTATCTCCATGCGTCATCTTTCCCAAGCTTGTTAGATTTTCGACAAAATTTGGAAAATCGGGATCGACCACAGAATCTGGGCGAAACGTCGGAATGATCCGTCCCTTGAACGCTGATGCACGGATGGTTTTATGGTACGAAAGCGAATCGAGCGGCGAATCCGTGGTGGCCAGCACCTCAATCCGAAATCTTTCGAACAACGCCCGGGGGCGGAATCCCGGCGTCTTTAGTTTTTCCATGATGGCGTCGTAATATGCGTCGGCGTTTTCAGGTTTAAGCCGTGCCTCCAGGCCGAAGAGTTCCTGAAACGCGAAATCCAGCCAGAGTCTCGTCGGCGTCCCGCGGAAAAGATAATAATTCTGCGCAAAGGTGCGCCATATGCGTCTGGGATCCTCGATTGAAGTTGATCCGACCCCGAGTTGCTCAAGAGGAATACCCTGGCTGTAAAGCATGCGAAAGATGTAGTGGTCGGGAACCACGAACAATTGCGCTGGATTCGGAAAGGGCTCGTCCTCGGCGAACCAGCGAGGGTCAGCGTGGCCGTGCGGGCTGATGATCGGCAAATCCCGGATATTGGCGTAGAGCCGCCTGGCGATGGCGCGCGCGTGGGGTTCGGAAGGGAAGAGCCTGTTCTCGTCGAGGATCGTCACAAAACCGCCTCAGAAGATGCGCTGCTTACTGGGTGACATTTGCAATCTTCCGGCAGAGCACTGTTGCTTGTGACTCCATTTATCATTTGCGATTACCCACCTGCGATGTCCCGTCCACGTTCAAAGGCGCGTGTCTGGTGCACCAGCAACGATACCAGCATCATGCCGATGAACGGAATGAGGTCGTCCGCAATCTTATTGCGAACGTGGGCTGGAATTTTCTGCTTGTCACGAGCTATCCTGTCTGCCGGCAACAGAACCGTAATAGGTTTCCGAAATGGGGAAAAACATGGTCACACGGCGTAAGTTTCTCGAGACGTTGGCAGCGGGCGCGGCGGGACTGACGGTGGCACCTAGTGCCAGGAGTTATAGCCGGATCGCCGGCGCCAATGATCGGCTCAATTTTGCAGTCATCGGCCTGAATGGGCGCGCGTATGCGCATCTGTCCTCGCTCAAGGCCAACAGGACCGCGGCGCGAATTACGCATGTATGCGATGTGGACGAAAATATTCTGCGGAAGTTCGCCGACAGCGTGCAAAAGGAGATGGGCGAGGCCGCGGCCTCGGAGAAAGACTTTCGCAGGATCCTCGAGCAGAAAGACGTGGACGCAATCACCATCGCTACGCCGGACCACTGGCATACACCGATGGCCGTTGCCGGGCTCCAAGCGGGTAAGCACGTCTATGTGGAAAAGCCGTGCAGCCACAATCCCGCTGAAGGGGAAATGCTGGTTCAGGCACAAACGAAGTATGGAAAGCTGGCGCAGATGGGCAATCAGCAGCGGTCATCGCCATATACCAAAGAGATCGTCGAAAAGATTCATGACGGCATGATTGGCAGGGCTTACTTTGCGAAAGCCTGGTACAGCAATGTGAGGAAGTCGATTGGCACGGGCAAGGAAGTTCCCGTGCCATCGCAGCTTGACTGGGAGCTATGGCAAGGACCGGCGCCGCGCCGCCCTTACACCGACAATGTGCATCCGTATAACTGGCACTGGTTCAGGATCTATGGCACCGGCGAAACCCTGAATAATGGCACGCACGAGGTGGATGTATGCCGCTGGGCGCTGGGAGTGGACTATCCGAAACGGGTCACTTCGGCTGGCGGCAGGTATCAGTTCAAGGATGACTGGCAGTTTTATGACACCCTGGTGACGAGCTTTGAGTACGAAGACAAAATGCTGACTTGGGAAGGCAAGAGCTGTCAGGGAATGAAATATTATGGACGCGATCGTGGTTCGGCCATTATGGGAACGAATGGTACGGTGGTTGTGGATCGCAGTGGTTATGAGATATATGACCTCACAGGGAAAAAGACGGGAGAATTCAAAGTCGGCGATGCGACATCATCTTCCGACCTCGTGGGCCGCGATTCCATGACTAATGCTCACTTTGCGAACTTCATCGCGGGAATCCGCAATGGGGAGAAGCTGAACGCTCCTGTCTCCGCCGGGAACATCGCCGTTACGATGCTGCAACTCTCCAATATCGCTTGGGAAGTCAACCGGGAGTTGCATCTCGACACAAAGGACGGGAGGATTCAGAACGATCCGGAAGCCATGAAGATGTGGGCGCGCGAATACGAGAAGGGTTGGGCCCCACATGTCTAACCAACTCCGCTACAATCTACCCGCTAAACTCCGGTTGGCTGGGGCCCTATGAAAAACATTTACTCCCGCCGCGATTTCATTACTTCTGCTACAGGCGTTGCGGCTACGTTAGTTGCTACGAAGGATGCCTTCGCGCTGGGGTTGCAAGCGCCGGCCGCCGAGGTATCATTCCCGGTTCGTCTTGGCCTGGCCAGCTACACCTTCCGCAACTTCAGTCGCGCACAACTAATCGGTTTCATGAAGCAGCTTAATGTGCTTGCGCTGAACGCCAAGGACGTTAAGGATCATCTCCCCGCAGATCCTGCAGGAGAGGCCGTTGCTCTCGCCGACTACGCTGCCGCGGGCATCAAACTTCACGCCGCCGGAGTCATCAGTTTTGCAAAGGACGATGATGCGGACATGCACGCAAAGTTCGAATACGCCAAGCGCGCGGGGATTCCCGTTATCGTCGGTGGCGATCCCACCCCGCAAACGCTTCCGCGCGTCGAGAAATTTGTGAAGGAATACGACATCTGCGTCGCGATACACAACCACGGTCCGGAAGACAAGCTGTGGCCTTCCCCCGTCAATGTTTTAAAAGCCGTGAAGGATTTGGATTCACGCATCGGCTGCTGCATCGATGTCGGCCACACGGTTCGCGCCGGCACGGACGTCGTTCAGGCCATCCAGGAAGCCGGCCCGCGCCTGTTTAACGTACATATGAAGGATCTAACGAACTTCCAGGACAAAGAGAGCCAGGTCGCAGTCGGAGATGGGCACATGCCTGTGCGCCGCATATTTGAAGCCCTGAGGGCCGTGAAATATGGCGGCTTCGTCGATTTGGAGTATGAGGTTCATGCCGACGATCCCATGCCAGGCGTGATCAGCAGTTTTGCCTATATGCGTGGGGTCCTCGCCGGCCTCGGACACCCTAGCTGATGGCGCATGTTGATTCCCGGACCACCAGTTCGGGCTCGACCATAATTTGTTTTCGAAATGACTCAGATCCATTCAGCCGGTTCAACACACACTGGGCCGCAATTCGCCCCATGTTGGACAGGGGTTGCCGGATGGTCGTCAGCCTGGGGTTATTGAATGCCGCCACTTTGATATCGTCGAAACCGATCACCGATACGTCGCCCGGAACCTTCAGGCCGATATCCTGCAATGCACGGATGGCTCCGATCGCCGACGGGTCATTGAAGGCCACCAACGCGGTGAACTTCTTGCCTCCAGAGAGCAGTTGCTGCATTACGGGGTAGCCCAATTCGGGCGAAGTAAGATCGCGGTCGAGTTGAACCGTGAGTTCGGGGCGAATCTCGATGCCGATCTCGCCGGCAACGCCCACGATGCTTTCCCACCGCTCCGCCGAGTCTGAACTGAACGATTGCCCGCGCATAAACGCAATTTGCCGATGCCCAAGCGAATGGAGATGGGTCAGCGTAAGTTCCGCGGCGAAACGGTGATCCAGAACGATATTGGTAACCCCCGGAATGGGCTTGTGACCTGCGACGGCAACCGTGGGCACGGGAAACCCGTGTTCAAGCCTGGTGTCGATTGTGATCAGGGCTTCGGCTCCCCGGCTGAGGAGCATTCCGCTGTACTCTTCCACCAGGTTTTTCCGATGGCGATGGTGCGCGGTGAAATAGAAATAGCCGGCCTCCATCAGATGATCGCCGATTCCCCCCATCACTTGCGTGTGGTATCCGTCACCGAGTTCGGGGACCAGCACGCCGATCGTAAGCGTTCTGCGGTTGCGCAGGGAGCGGGCGAGATGGCTCGGTTGGTAGTTCAATTTTTCCGCGGCGGCTTTGATGCGATCGCGCGTTGCTTGCGGAATGGAGCGCCCCGGCACATCGTTCAGCACCACGGAGACGGTCGCGGGATTCAGGCCGAGGTGCTCCGCCAGTTTTCTCAGGCTGATCGGCTCGGACTTGGTTGGTGATTTCTTTCCCAATGCAGTATCAATCCTGTCGAGTTGCCCGGCCGGCCTAAACCGTCGGGGGAAAAGTTCTCCGGCAAGGGCGCAATCCAGTTAGCCCGGATTCGCCACTGGAATCAGCACATCACCCGCGCGTGAATCCTTCCGGTCTGATTGTGGAACGAATGTGCTCTCACAGCGAAGCGCTCTTGCACTCCAGATGTGTGCCGATCGCCGGGAGTTTGCTTGGATGACAGAATACTCCACATACGCTCGCGAGAACGCAAAATCCATGCGTTGCATTCCCGCTCCCGTTCGCTCGGAGTTTGCGCTACCAATGTAGCGTAGTGACGGATGCCGGCTCCAGCGCCAATTCCAGCGCCTGGCCCCCGGCCTGTACCGCAATTTTCTGATCAGTGCCCTGGTTGGTCAGCACCAGCACGTGACTCCCATCGGGGTTTACGAATGCCACGTGATCGATGTCCGCCAGCGTCCCTTGCGAGCCGATCACGTGCGCGCCCCTTTCCACCAGCTTGGAATAGTGCGCGAACGCCCAGTACTGGCCGCTGGGCTTCACTTCGTGCGTCTGCGAATCCAGCGTCACCAGCCCGCCGCATGAGAACGGCCCGATGTTCGGGCGCCCCTTTTCATCCAGAACCAGATTCCATCCCACAATGCAGCGCGCCCAGTTTCGCAGGATGCTGGTGAACGAGCGCGACCACTTCACCCAATCCGTTGCGTAGTCCGGGTTCTTATAGTCCGGGCCTCCCTCGGTCCAGTAATTGTTCATCGAGGGGAAGGCTTCGTGTACGCGCGCCATGTCTTCCGGTTTGCCCACGTAGCCGTGCCACGCGACTCCGTCGACGTATTTGCACAGCGCTGGATCGCTCAGTTCATCCATTACCCGGCCCCACAGGTTGTAGTTGTGGTCGAGGATCCAGATCTTCGTGTCCAGTGAAGCCCGCTCCAGCGCGGGGCCGAGATGATTTTTGATGAAATCGATTTCGTACTCCTGCCCCCACAGCGCCGCGGGCATGCGTCCATCCTGGTCGGTGTCGATTTCGTTCTGCGTGGTGACCGCGCGGATTTTTATTCCCTCTTCCGAATAACTTTGCAGGAACTTCACGAAATACTGCGAGTACGCGGGAAGATATTTCTTGCGCATCGATCCGCCCAGCATCGAGCCGCTCGCCTTCATCCAACCCGGCGGGCTCCACGGAGATGCAAAAAGATATAAATCGGGATTGAAGTTTTTCGCTTCCCGCAGCATTGGCAAAATGTATTCGCGATCGTGCTCGATGGTGAATTTCTGCAGCTCGGGATCCGGGTCTGTGCTGTCGTCAAAGCTGTAGGGATACCGGGAGTAATCACTCGCTCCAATGCAGGTGCGCCCGATGGAGAGCCGCAATCCGTCCGGCCCGAGCAAGTCGGCCAGCAGTGCGTGGCGCTTTTCCGGCGAAAGACCGGACAAAAGGAAGCAGGAAGCGTCGGTAAACGCCGCTCCGAACCCCAAGATTTCCTGAAATCGCGTGCTTTCATCGATTTGGATACCGGACGTCCCCCCCTGGGCGGCCTTCCTCCAGGGTGACAATTTGACTTCCTGCAGTCGGCGATCCTGGGAAGTTACCCAGGCGCGGGCCTTACCGGGAGTACTGGCCCAGGTAAGTGGAGTGTTCGCAGTTACTGCCGTTGCGGCGGCAAGTTTCAGAAACGTTCTTCGATTGCTCGGTGACATGGGTTCCCCTCGACAGGATACGGAATAACGTATACGGCTCTTTATTGGAAAGCACCCTTTAAACAAACGATTGTCCGAAAACTACCCGACTTGCGTCCCAAAGACAAGGAAGTTTTCGCTTCCCGGGGCAGTCTAGTGCCGTCTACGGCAAAAATTGCAGACAATCGATTACCTAGATGCCTTTTATCACATTTTCTTCTTGACAACCATAAGTAAACAGATTGTAATGCGCCCATAGTCGGTTCAAGCATCTCCTGATTGTCTTAAGACAACCGTTTGTCTATCCCGCCAGGAACAGTGAATTCCCTGGCAGGGCGGGATATCACGGTTCATCAGGCGATGGTCCTGGTCGTGTTGCAGGTTGGGGTGTTGATTTCAAGCCGGTGGGGAGGATTCACTCATATGAAATTCGCATTTCGCTCTATTTTGGCGCTGCTGTGCCTGTTTTGCGCGGCGAGCGTTGGTTCAGCTCAGAGCACGAACTCCGGAGATATCCGCGGCACGGTCATGGATTCGTCCGGTGCGGCGGTCGTCGGGGCAACGGTAACGTTGAGCAACATTGATACCGGCGAGGTCAAGGAGTTTATCACCAACGGTAACGGCATCTACGATACGGTTTCCACGCGGCCGGGAAACTACACGCTCACCTTTTCAAAGGAAGGTTTCAAAAAGACTACCCACGGTCCCATCGTCCTTCAGGTTTCCATTATCACCGTGGATGCTACCCTCGAGGTCGGCAAGGTTACGGAAACGATCACGGTGGAAGACGCCGGCGCTCCGCTGCTGCAGACCGAGTCCGGCCAGCAGGGCACCATTATGGAGGCAAAGACGCTCAACGAATTGCCGCAGATCGGCGCGGGCATCACCGGCAACGATTGGGCTAACTTCAATATTTTTCTTCCCGGGGCATCCAGCGCGCCTTCGCAACCTTCCTCGGAGGGCAGTGGTGCCTTCAATGCGGGCGACGCCATTTCCATCAACGGTAATCTTCCGAACTACGCCAACTTCCTCGCCGATGGCGCGACTGTGGTATTGCCCGTCAGCGGCAACGTGGATAACTCCATTTTCGAAAGCATTTCCGAGGTACAGATCACGACCTCTTCGTTCTCCGCGCAATATGGCATCGGCGGCGCGGTGTTCAACCAGATCAGCAAAAGCGGCAGCAACACGTTTCACGGTTCCGCGTACGAGTATTGGCAGAATGACGTGCTCAACGCTCGGCCCTACTTCAGTGTGCCTGGCGAAGCGAAACCTAGCCTGCGGTATAACGAGTGGGGTGGTTCCGTGGGCGGCCCCATTATAAAAAACAAGCTTTTCTTCTTCTTTGTCCGCGATAAAATTTCCAACAATGGCAGCGGGAATCCACATTTCAGCAACGTTCCCACTCTGGCAGAACGAGGCTTGGGAACTGCCAATCCGGGCCAATTTGATTTCAGCGGCGCGACAGACTCCAATGGCAACCCGATAACTATTTACGATCCGACAAGCTGCAACACGCCCGGCTGCACGCGAACCGCGTTCGCAGGCAACATAATTCCGGCAAACAGAATTGACCCCGTCGCTTTGAAAGTTTTGTCTTCCTATCCGATGCCAAATGCCGGCGCCGCCGGTGCACAAACCAACAATTTTTTCTTTCTGTCTCCGTCCTCCAACCCCAATCTTCGTTACTTCGGGCGCATCGACTACGACTTGATGAAGAACAATCGCCTCACCTTTTCGATAACTGCAAAGAACAACCCGGGCGAGAATTTCAACCAGTGGCCCTGCCCGATTAACTGCTTCTCAGGCGATATCGACGGTTATAACGTGCAACTTTCCGACACCTGGACGTTCAGTTCCACATTCGTGAACGAGTTCCGCATGGGTTACACCAAACAAGGAAACTGGTTCGTGCCGCAATCCCTAGGATTCGATTCTGCCACCACCTTAGGGCTTCAGTATGCGAAAGCGGATATTTTCCCGACATTTAACATCAACGGCGTTTGCTGCACGCAGTTGAGCCCTGGTACGAACGCCATTTACATCGAAAACCTCTACGATCCGTCGGACGTGGTGACCCTGATCAAGGGCAGGCACATCCTCCATTTTGGTGTCGAAGTGTTGATGGGCCAAGGTAACACCACCCCATGGGGTAACGTGGATGCGGGGCAGTTCACCTTTAACGGTTCGTATACGCAGCAAAACTGTCCGCCTGCACCTACCAATTGCGTTGCGGGTGGCACCGGCTTCGCCGACTTCCTCTTGGGTGACGTGAATCACTGGACGGCGACAAACCAGGCCGTGACCTATATGCGGATCAAGGACCCACAGCTCTTTGTTCAAGATGACTACAAGGTTCTTCCGAACCTCACGGTCAACCTCGGCTTGCGCTATGAAGCAACCACAGGTATGAGCGAGTTGCACAATGCCATCGGCGGCTTCGATCCGAATCTCGTCAATCCGCTTAACGGTACGCTTGGCTCAATGTGGTTTGGAGGCCAGATCGACAGGACCACCCTGCAAAAGCCCGTCTACAACATTTTCCTCCCACGCGTGGGTTTCGCGTGGAGCCCAACCATGTTCAGGAACACAACGATTCGCGCCGGTTTTGGCATGTACTCCTACAACTTCAGTGAAGATACCTATGGCCAGGGACTCGGCGCCGGCTCAATCGGCACTAGCAAGGGCGACGTCACGGACCCGCTCCACGGAACAGGCCCCCTCCCCCTAATTTCTTTGTCAGCTTCTGCTGCAACCGCCGGCCCCATCCTCCAGTACGTGGTAGGTTCGCCGGCCGCTCGGCAGCCTCTGACGTACATCACCCCGAATAACCCGCAAGGGGTGACCTTCACTCCCTACAATGTTCCCGTAGCCAGGATCAACGAGTGGACAATAAGCGTCGAGCATCAGTTCGCTCATGATTATGCGGCGTCCATCGCCTACGTGGGCAGCGCCGGCAGCCACCTGCAGTTCCCGACAGATCTCAACCAAATCACTGACCCCACGGTATTGGCGGCCGGCCCCACAACCCAAGCGCAGCGCCCATTCCCGGATTTCGGGAGCATCGGCGGAAATAATTACAACGCGATCTCGAGATACAATTCGCTGCAGTTCGGTGTCACCAAGCGCTATTCCTATGGCCTGACCTTCCAGGCCAACTACGTTTGGTCGCACTTCCTGGACGAGCAGGATTCCTCTGGATGGGGCAGCAGAGGCGGAACCCAGAACTGGCAGGTCGGAAACAATCCCTCTTTGAACTACGGCAATTCCAACTTTGACATCCCCAATGCCTTCAAAGGTATCGTCTCGTACGAACTTCCTTTCGGGCAAGGCAAACAGTATCTCAACCACAACACGCTGATGAACGCCGCAGTCGGCGGATGGCGGATCTCCGGAACATTCATCGCCCAGAGCGGAAATCCGTTCACTGTCATTGACAGCAACAGCAAGGATAACAACTCGCAGTGCGGCAACAACTGCACTCTCTTTCTCAATGAGGTTAGTAACCCCTTCGCGAGCATTCCTGTCCTAACGACTCCTGGCATCAGCTACTTCAATCCCGCCGCCTTCACACATCCGACGCAGGCCAACTTCGCCTTCGGGACCGTTGGAAGAAATACTTTGCGCGGGCCTGACCTAAAGGTCATCAACCTATCGTTGGCCAAGGAGTTTCATTTCAAAGAACGGTACGGACTGCAGCTCCGGGCCGACTTTGTCAATGCGCTAAACCATCCAAGTTTCGAGCCCCCTCAGAACGACATTTCAAAGGGCAACTTTGGGATCATTGACGGCTCGTTGACGCAGAATGGGACCACGGTTGCTCCCCGCAGCGGTCAGCTGTCGGCGCGCTTCTCGTTCTAACTTTTACCCCACGTCGAGGGGAGGACGGCGGAACTTCGCCGTCCTCCTTTTTTTCTCTGGGACCTGAACGCGGATGAGCATTCACACGCCGTATACTAGCGACATGCGGAAAATAAAAAGGACCCTTTCTCTTTTCGCTCTGCTCGTTACGGCCGCCACAGCCTGCTTTTCGCAAACCGCTCCCAGCCCCCAGCAGCAAATCCAGGAACACACTCGCAAGGCACAGGAATATCTCCGCCAAAACAGGCCCGATCTCGCCGTGCCCGAGTTCAAAGCTATCGTCGCTCTTGAACCCAACAACGCCGACGCCCGCGGCAATCTCGGCGTCCTCCTCTTTTTCCAGGGTGCCTACGCCGACGCCATCCCGCAATTGCGGGCGGCTTTGAAGATGCAGCCCTCGCTTTGGAAAATTCAGGCTCTGCTCGGCATGGCCGAAAAACGCACCGGCGATATCCACGCCGCAACAGCCGACCTGGAAAATTCCTTTCCCAAAGTGAAGGAACAAAAAATTCGCATCGATACCGGCATGGAATTGGTCGACATCTATTCCAAAACAGGCGAAATGGATAAGGCCGCCGCCACCGTCAGTGTCTTGCGCGAACTGGACCCGACCAACGTGGAAATCCTCTACTCCGCCTATCGCCTCTACTCCGATCTGGCCGACGAAGCCCGCCTCAGCTTGATCGTCGTAGGGCCGAACTCGGCCCGCACCCACCAGATGATGGCCCACGAACTTGCCCGCCAGGGAAACACCGCCGAAGCAATCGCCAACTACCGCGAAGCTCTCAAGCTCGAGCCGAACCTGCCCGGCCTGCACTTCGAACTCGCGGAGATGCTCAACAGTTCATCCACCCCCGACGCTCCCCAGCAGGCCGAACTCGAGTACAAAGCGGCCCTCGCGGTAAACCCCTTCGACGAGAAAGCCGAATGCCGGATCGGCGATCTGGCGGCGGCAAAGGGAGATACCGCTGGCGCTTACGAACATTACCAGCGCGCCCTGAAACTGCAGCCCAACGATCCGGAAGCCAATATCGGCCTCGCCAAAGCTCTGATGGCCATGAACCAGCCCGAAAAGGCTCTCCCACTTCTCGAAAACGCGGTAAAGCTGGATCCCACCAGCGCTGTCGCCCACTTTCGCCTGAGCACGATTTACCGCCAGATGGGTCGCGCCGAGGACGCAAAACGCGAACTCGCCGAATATCAAAAATACAAAGCCATGAAAGAAAAGCTTCGGGACGTTTACCGGCAGATGCGCCTGGAGCCGGACAAGAAAGTCCACGAGGACGAAGACGCGCGCCAACAATAGGAAAGCACAAATCACCAACGAGGTTCTCGCATGAAGAAAATGTTCTACGTGCTGGCGGTTCTTGCGGTTTCTTGTGTCCCGCTGCGCGCCGACTCACAATATTCGGCGAGGCCCGACGATGCCAGGGCTGTCTATCTCACGCCCGATCATTTTCCCGTCCACGCCGACGGGGTGGCCGACGATTCCGACGCCCTGCAGCAAGCCATCAACAAGGTTCAGGAAACCACCGTGCAGGGGATCCTCTTCCTGCCCTCCGGCCGCTACCGCATTACCCGCACCATCTACATCTGGCCTTCGATTCGTGTTATCGGTTATGGCAAAACGCGGCCCGTGCTGTTGCTCGGCGCCAATACACCGGGCTTTCAACAGGGACCTTCCTACATGGTTTTCTTCGCCGGCGGCCGCCCGGGAGCAACTCGTGCCTCCGGCGACACTCGGAACGATGGCCAAGCGACTACCCCCGATGCGAGCCCCGGCACTTTCTACTCCGCGCTGAGCAATATCGACATCGAGATTGGAGATGGAAATCCAGGCGCTGTCGGCGTGCGCGCACACTACGCGCAGCATTGCTATCTCGCTCACATGGACTTCCGCATCGGCTCCGGCCTAGCTGGGATCCACGATGGCGGCAACGTGGCCCTCGATTTGCATTTCTTCGGCGGCAAATACGGCATCTGGACGCGCAAGCCTTCCCCCGGATGGCAACTCACGGTGATCGATTCAACTTTCGAAAGCCAAAGCGAAGCGGCAATCCGCGAGCACGAAGCGGGCCTGACGTTGATCCGCCCGCATTTCAAAAATGTTCCCACCGCCATTTCCATCGATCCGAACTATTCCGAGGAACTGTGGGTGAAAGACGGCCGGATGGAAAATATCTCCGGCCCCGCCGTGATCATCAGCAATGAAAAGAGCGCCCGCACCGAAATCAATATGGAAAACGTTGTCTGCAGCGGCGTGCCCGTCTTTGCGTCTTATCGCGAGAGCGGCAGGAAGGTGACCGGCCCGCAGGCGATGTATGTGGTCAAGGCGTTTTCCCACGGCCTGCATTTCGAAGATATCGGCGCGACGCCGGCAATCCAGGATGTCTTTGAGGCTCAGCCACTGGCCGAGGCGCCTCCGCCCGTAGAGTCCGACATCCGCGCTTTGCCTCCCATAGATACTTGGGCCAACATCCGCACGCTCGGCGCGCACGGCGACGGCGCCACGGACGACACGGATGCCATTCGAAAAGCCATCGCCGCACACAAAACCCTCTATTTTCCCTCCGGCCAGTATCGCGTCACGGACACCATTGTCCTCCGGCCCGACACGGTTCTGATCGGCCTCCATCCCAGCGTGACGCGCATTTTTCTGCAGGACGGAACGCCCGCGTTCCAGGGCGTTGGAAGTCCCAAGCCGCTTCTCGAAGCTCCTCAAGGAGGCACGACCATCGTCACCGGCATTGGCCTCTACACGAACGGTATCAACCCGCGCGCCGTTGCTCTGAAGTGGATGGCCGGCAAGGACTCGATGGTGGACGACGTGCGTTTTCTCGGCGGCCACGGAACCGTCGATCCGGATGCGACTCCCGAGGAACGCCGCAAAGTTTGGGAACAGATCTACAACAACACGCACACCGCCGATTCCAACATCAACCGCCGCTGGGACGCCCAGTATCCGAGCCTCTGGATCACCAATAGTGGTGGTGGCACCTTCGTCGATCTCTGGACGCCCAGCACTTTCGCCCAGGCCGGCCTGTACATTTCAAATACTTCCACCAGCGGGCGCATCTACGAACTTTCCAGCGAGCACCACGTGCGCAACGAAGTGATTCTGCGCAACGTTTCCAACTGGCAAATTTACGCCCTGCAAACCGAAGAGGAGCGCGGCGAGGGCGGGTTTGCCCTGCCGCTGGACATCCGCGACTCCAGCGACATCACCATCGCCAATTTCCACATCTATCGCGTGGTCAGCAGCTACCAGCCGTTTCCCTATGCCATCAAAATTTCGAATTCAAAGAACATCCGGTTTCGCAACGTGCATTGTTACAGCGACAGCAAGGCTTCGTTCGATAACGCGGTTTTCGACCAGACGCACAACGTTGAAATCCGCCAGCGCGAGTTCTCCTGGCTCACGCTCTCGGGCGCAAGTCCGTCGCTTCACCCCCGAGAACCAGCCCCCGTTCTCGCCCCGGGCGCCAAGCTGGAAAAAGTCGCGGGTGGCTTCTTCAACATTTCGGGAGGCGCGGTCGACGCATCCGGCAACATTTATTTTGTGGACGCAAGGCGGCAAAATATTTATCGCTGGTCGGCGTCGGAGCGGCAACTCTCCGTCGTCCGCGAAAATCCGCTCGACCCGGTGCAGCTTGCGTTCGACAAATCCGGCAACTTGATTGTGGTTTCCTACGCGGGGCAGGGAACTATCTATACGTTCAAGCCGGGCACCGAATTTGATGAGGTCACTCTTCTGAAGCCCGAGCCAAGCATCCCGCGGCCCGGCATGACGCCCATTCTCCCCGTCGATTACTGGCGCAATGAGAACGATTTTCCTCAAACCGGACTGAAAAAGAAGCCCTATCAATACGTCTCTCTGGATCGCAGCGTTTTCATTCCCGCGGGAGAGGATTTTGTCAGCGGACAGCTTTATTACGGCTCCAAGATTCACGATGTGCTACTCGCTTTCGGACTTGCGCCCGCGCCGCCCGGCCGCAGGTTCTTCATCACCGATGAAAACCAGGAAAATACGTACAGCGCTGCCGTCAGTGACGACGGAAGTTTGAGCGATTTCAAGCTTTTCGCCGGAGTGGGCGGCGAAAGTGTCGCCGAAGATTCCGAGGGCAATGTCTACATCGCCGCCGGCCAGATCTACGTTTACAACCCGTCCGGCGAGCGGATTGGTACCATCGAAGTGCCGGAGCGTCCTTCGCAGATTTTATTCGGCGGGGCAGACCGCAAAACGCTCTTCATCGCGGCGCGCAGCTCGCTCTACGCTGTACAATTGCGCAATGCCGGCCATTAAGGAAAAGTTCTTGCCGCTTCGTTGGACTATAAAAACCAACTCCCGGGTTTGCTCATGCGCCTGAGCAGAGCGATTGGCATTGTTGGAGCCCTCTACCTTGCGATTGGTACGATCTCAACGTTTTCGCAGTCTTCCGCGGAATCGCTTAAGCCATCCTCATCGCCTCCTGCCGAGAATCGTATAGCCGAGCAGAAGCCCGATACGGGCGCATCCTCTCCGCGGCCTCGGCTTGTGGACATCACAAGTTCCACGGGCATCCGTTTCGAGCATCTCTCCAGCCCCGAGCAAAAATATATCGTCGAATCCATGAGCGGCGGCGTCGCCCTGATTGACTACGACCGAGACGGCTGGCCCGACATCTACTTCACGAATGCGCAAAGTGTGGAGATGGCGCGCGCCGGCCAGAAAGCCCGGAGCGCGCTCTTTCACAACAATCACGATGGAACTTTCACGGACGTGACCGAAAGGACCGGCGTTGGATTTCCCTGCTGGGCGATGGGCGCGGTCGTCGGCGACTATAACAATGACGGCTGGCCGGATTTACTGGTCACCTGCTTCGGGGGCGTGGTGCTCTACCGCAACAACGGCGACGGCACGTTCACCGATGTCACCAAGGAAGCCGGTTTGGCAAGCGACTCCGGATGGGCCACGGGCGCGGCCTTTGGCGACTACGACGGCGACGGCTGGGCCGATCTTTTCGTCTCCCACTACGTTGCGCTCAGCCTGGAAGACCTTCCGACATTCGGTTCCAGCAAGACCTGCAAATACCAGGGCATTGACGTGCAGTGCGGCCCGCGCGGCCTGAAGGGATCGCCCGATAATCTCTACCACAACAACGGCGATGGCACCTTCACCGATGTTTCCAAAGCCGCCGGTGTCTCCGACCCCCAGAACCGCTTCGGCCTCACCGCCGTCTGGATGGATTTCGACGGCGACGGGCGCCTGGATCTTTTTGTCACCAACGACGGCCAGCCCAACTATCTCTACCGCAACGAAGGCAGCGGCCATTTTAAAGACATCGCCTACACCGCGGGTGTGGCCGTCAGCCAGGATGGCGCGGAACAAGCCAACATGGGCGTCGCCCTGGGCGACTACCTGCACACCGGCCGCTTCAGCATCGCCATTACTCATTTCAGCAACGAATACGCCGTGCTCTATCGTAACGACGGCGACATGAACTTCAACGACGATTCCTATCACTCGGGAATCGCGCCGGCTACGACCTCCTACGTCGGGTGGGGCGATGCCTTCATCGATTGGCAAAATAATGGTTGGCCGGATTTTTTCATGGTGAACGGCCACGTCTATCCGCAAGTCGATACCGCGGATGTCGGCACCAAATACCGCGAGCCGATGCTGCTCTTCGAAAATCAGCGCAACGGCACGTTCAAGAACATCAGCCATCTCGTCGGGCCGGACATCGAAGTCCCGCGTGTCGGCCGCGGCGTCGCTTACGGCGATCTCTTCAACGACGGGCGCGTCGAAATTGTGGTGGAAAATCTAAAAGGCCAGCCGGTGATCCTGCAACCGCAAGGCGGCCCGCCGAATCACTGGATCAGCTTCGAGTTGGAGGGTTCGCAGAGCAACCGCCTGGCCCTGAACGCACGCGTAAAAGCGATTGCAGGCGATCTCGTTCAAACCGGCGAAGTGGTCAGCGGCGGCAGTTATCTTTCCCAGCCCGACCTCCGCATTCATTTCGGCCTCGGCAATCACGATAAAGTTGACCGCGTCGAAATTGCCTGGCCATCGGGCAAAAAGGAAACGTTCCTGGATTTGGCCGCCAACCGCTTCTACAAAATAAAAGAAGGCCAGGGAAGAGTTGCCTCGGAAGCGCCACCGTCACCCTCGCATGGCCGCCCATAGCGAAGTCGATCGGCCGTTAGAACGATTCGGATGGCCGGCGGACCTGCGAAAGGTTCGACAAATGGGGAGAAGGCCTCCGAAAAGACATCGCAGAGGAAATGCGCGGAAGTGAATCCTGTTGCGAAGAACTGTTCCGCATTGAAACTGATTTTCAAACCTAGAAAATTCTAATCTCACAAGTCGTTCAATCTGAGCCAATAATCCACTCACCCTACAAAGAAGATGGCGCGGGTCTTGCACACATTCTTTCCGGACCTTTGTCTGTCCGTGCAGAAGCACGCCGCCAGAGCCGTTTCGTAGAAGGAGATGGTCCTCCAGTGAAGCTAAGAGCGAAACAGTCTGAACGGCAAAAGGATCGACTTCCAGCTGCTCCGGATGGTTATCTCGGCAGCCAACCCGGTACGAACTCCTGCGGAAAGAAATTGAACGCGTAATAGAGGGGAAAATGAGAAAGCAACCTGCAGAAACGGCCCTTGAGCAACTGCGGCCACCCGATTGGGACCTGAAGGAATTGATGGAACGCCTTGACGGCGACAAGGAGTTTCTCAGGGAACTGCTGGTG
>DATHMM010000079.1:0-33940 GCA_035487095.1 Candidatus Sulfotelmatobacter sp. | reverse complement strand
CCTTTGATTTGATCTTTAGTCAGGCCGCCTACGCGGGGGAGCGGGCGGCCGCTGTCGGTTACCGCGATGGCCACAAGGATTTCGTTGGCGCGGGGCGCATCGTTCACGCGAATTTCCATTCCATCGAAGTGGCTCCGAACGAAGGCTGCGTCTTTGTGTCCCAGGGGGATGTCCAGAGCGACGCCGGGGCCGCCGCGTTTTTTGGATGAGGGAATCAGCGCGGCGCCTTTGCCGAGCGCTTTTCGCACGGGCGTGCCGAGTTTTGGATGAAGAATGGCGGCCGCGTGTTCCAGTTCGCCGTTTTCGCCGACGGCCGCGGCCTTGCCGTAGCTCTCTGCGGCGGCACCGGGAATGCCGAGTGCTGCGACGGCGCGCTCCGTCAGCAGCGCGCCAAGTTCTTCGCCGATTTCCATGAGTTCCGTTAAGTCCTCAACGTAGCTCCCCGCGAACGGGTTTTCGATTACCGCCGCAGCGGCGGCGCGTCGCGCCGGCGGATTCACTTGCTTGCCCATTTCGCTGCGAGTTTCTTCGACGAAGGTGATGATTTTTCGGATTTTGCTTTTCATGGGACCTTTGTCTGGCACTGAGACATTCTTTCTTGACTGATACTCGGCCAAAAGCGCCCGCCTCAGAAGGCGGCCGCTACAACTGCAAACTCATCGCAGGCCGTCTTGTCCTTTGATCTCGGAAGCTTTCAGGCCGCCGACGCGCGCGTGAATGCGCGGGCCCGTGGTCATTACCAGCGCCAGCAGGATTTCGTTAGCTTTTGGAGCGTCGGCAATGCCCACTTCCATCGAGTCGAAATGGCTTCGGACGTAGGACGCGTTGATGTGCGTGATCGGCACATCCAGGCGCGTGCCGGGTCCGCCAACTTTTTTGGTGGAGGCCACGATAGCTTTGGCGTCGCCAAGAATTTCGCGCATCGCATAGCCGCCGGGGACGTGCCACAGTGCACCATGCTCGAGTTCTCCGGCCTGTCCGACGATCGCGCCCTTGCCGTATCCCTCTACGATTTTTGGATCGCCACCGAGCGCGGCGACGAGCGCTTTCGCCATTTCGAGGCCCAGCGGGTTCAGGTCTTCCATGAACCCCGCAATTTCGGGGACATATTTCCCAGCAAAGGGATTGTGGATGACGGCTAGCGCGGCGGCGCGGCGCAACGGAACAGCAGCAACGGGGCCGCCTTCGTGGAAAACTTCTTCGACTAGGATGACGCGTTTGCGGACTTGCACTTCAGGCATGCAAAAGGCTCCTTTGAGAAAATTCGATGGACGCATGCACGAGCGAATGCGAAACGACGCGAGTTCGGCTCTGAAGGCGGAGCGCCGAAGAATGAATGAGTCCGCGTGCGCGAAGCGACTCGGCCACGCGCCGTCCGGAGTCGAGCGCCGCGGCAACGTCGGAATCCGAAAGCGGCCCGACCCCGCGAGTGACGCGCAAATTGCCAAGATCGGAGTCCGGTGAAATTACGCGCGCGGGGATGCGCGTAATCCCGGGATGATCCGAAAGATCCACCGCGTTGGCGATGACCGTTGCGGCAGCGTCGGCGGCGGAGGCAGAGCCAGCAAGAACAGTCACGGCGTCCGCGATGCCGAGAGAAAAACTGCGGCCGCGCCACCCGCTGGTGGCAATCCCGCGCACGGGATCTTTCGCTGTAATTTCGAGAGCGCCAAAAAGGGAAGGGCGATCGGGCCGCTCGACCATTCCAATCTTGTAGCGGCAGGAATCGGCCAGGTGAATGGCAATGTCGCCGCCATTATTCACATAGGCGCGCTCGAGCGATGCAGCGCCAAGCATGGATTCGAGAATCGTTTCCGCAACAGCGCCTGCGACCGCGGCCATGGGCGTGATGAAACAATCCTCGCAGTACGGTTCAACGGCGCCAAACATGAGCTGCGCGACTGCACCCTGAGGCCGCCTGAAATTTTCACCAGCGCGGCTGCGGAGCAACGGCAATTCTGCGCAGAGTTCGTCGAGAATCGAGACGAAGCGGCGCGCAGCGGCTTCATAGGCTGCCGAGACATCGCGAGAATCTCCGTCAGCCTCGATAATCAAATCGATCGGGCCATCGTGAAGATGAAGTCGCCGCCCATCCGGCAGCATACGAATTAAGGCGGGTTCCCTCATGACTCGCTGCTCTCCACAAAAGGTTTCAACGGCCACGGATTTTGCGCGTGCGAAAGTATTTGCCGCTGGCGTTCTTTCTCTTTCAAAACATCGCCAAGCGGCCGCACGTAATCCACGTGGCCGCCAAGCACCTTATAGTCGTCTTTTTTCAGCGTGAATTCGATGGGCGCGACGAGCGCGGGTGTCGGCACATAGCCGAACGCATTTTCCGGCATGCGCGTCACGTCCACCATAAAGGTGATGCCGCCACCGGGCCAGATGTAAGCGGGCGCGCCGCCGCAAGTGACGCGGGTAAGTTTGCGCTTCACAGAATCCGTGAGTTTCACCGGATTTTCCGTAACGCCCGCGCGCAGCGATCCTCCCGCCCCGCCCATAAACAACACGGTGGTCAAAGCGGGCTCGCAGTTTTCCCGAATGCGCCCCACCGATTCTTTTAGCGCGTCGGGAAGTTCCTTCTCCACCGGCCGCAATTCTTCGTCGAGTTCGTAATAAGCAAACTGTTCGCCGGTAGTGCTCACCATCAGCAGTCGAAGATGCGGCCACGCAAATTTCGCCTTGAACGGCTTCAGAATCGTGAGCGGGTCGGAAATATTCGTGCCGCCCCAGCCGGTGCCCGGCTCGGCAACCTGAAAATATCTCCCCGGCGTGGAGCGTCGACCCTGAATGGCGATGCCGGTTTCCCGCACACCCAAAAGTTTTCCGGCCTGATGTTCGGAAAGCACGCCGGTGATGTGATCGTCCACCACCACCACGTCGTCCACTTTCCCGTACCACTGCTTGGCGAACATCCCTATGGTGGCGGAGCCGCAGCCGACGCGCATCCGCTCTTCGCGCTGGCCGTTGACGACCGGCGGCTTGCCCGCGGCGACGCGAACGGAGGCGCCCTCATCAATCGTGAGTTCGACTTCCTTCCCGTTGCAAAGATCGAGCAGCGTTTCGCAGGTCACGCGGCCCTCGCTCTTGCTCCCGCCCGTCAGGTGATGCACGCCGCCGAGCGAAAGCATCTGAGAGCCGTACTCGGCGGTGGTGACGTGGCCGACGGGTTCTCCCTGCGCGCGCACTAAATTGCGTTCCGGGCCGAGGTGGCGGTCGGTGTCAATTTTCAGCTTCACGCCGCAATAGCTGAAAATTCCCTCGGTCACCACGGTGACCATGTCCACGCCTTCCACTTCGCTCGAAACTATGAATGGCGCGGGCTTGTAGTCGGGATACGTTGTGCCCGCGCCGATGGCGGTGACGAATGTTTCCTGGCCCTTCATGATTTTTCCGTCCCAATCGCCTTCGCGTTCGAGGAACGGCACCAGCGGCGTGCCCTGCGATTTCGCGCGATCGAGCAGGACGTGCGGATCGACGCGCACCAGTTGCCCCTCGATATTTGCGTAGCGATCGCACGCGCCCGCGTGGCCGCGCTTGATGTAGCAAAGCACCGGGCAGGCGTCGCAACGAACCGTGTCTGGAGGAAATACGTCAGCCATGGGAATTTCCGGACGCGGCGGCAGCTTTTGCAAGGATTGCGGCGCGAACTTTGTCCGGCGTGGCGGGCAGTTTGCGGATGCGAATGCCGGCGGCGTCGTAAAGCGCGTTGAGAATCGCCGGCGCGGTGGGAATCAGCGCCTGCTCGCCAATGCCTTTTGCGCCGAACGGGCCCGCGGGCGAAGGATCTTCAATCAATATCGATTCCACCGGCGGCATGTCGCCAATCGTGGGGATCAGATAATCGTGAAGATTTTCGCCTTTGCCGGGGAAGAATTCTTCCATCAGCGCCATGCCAAGGCCCTGTGCGGCGCCGCCTTCGATCTGCCCTTCGACTAGAGTTGGATTGATGGCGCGGCCCACATCGTGCGCGGCGGTGATTTTCAGGACTTTGATGGTGCCGAGTTCCGTGTCCACTTCCAGTTCGGCAAGGTGTGCGCCGAAACCGTAGACGGCGTAAGGGATTCCTTGACCGGCTTCGTTCAGAGGCGAGGTTGCCGGGTCAAAGGTGGCCTCGGCGCTGATCACGTAACCCCGTTCGTCGAGAGGTAGGTTACGAAGGTCGATTGAATTTTTCTTGCCAGCCTCTTCGACAACGAGCGCGCCATCAAGCAAATGAATCTTCGCACAGTCGCAGGCGCTCGCCAGTTTGAGAATCTTCTTCTTCAATTGTTCGCCGGCGAGATATGCAGCTTTGCCGCTCACGAACGTTTGCCGCGACGCGGAAGTTTTCCCGCAATCGGGGGTAATGTCCGTGTCCCCGGAGAGAAGATCAAACTTGTCGAGAGGTGCGCCGAGGGCTTCCGCGCAAATCTGTGTAACGACGGTGGCGGAGCCTTGGCCGATGTCCACCGCGCCCTGATGCAGCGCGATGCGGCCGTCGCGCTTCAGGCCCACGCGCATCGTGGAGGGATTGGGCAGCGAAGTATTTCCGCAGCCGTACCACATGCCGGCGACGCCGACTCCGCGTCGAAGAGAATTATTCGAGGCAGCATTGTACCCGGCGGCCTCTTTGCGCGCCTCCTGCCAGCGCGGGCGCAGGGCTTCGAAGCACCCGCGAATGCCAACGCCTCCGCCGATTACTTGTCCGGTGACAGTGGGACTTTCGTCGTCGAGAGCGTTCAGCCAACGGAATTCGAGCTTGTCCATTCCAATTTTTTCGGCGAGCACGTCGTAAAGCTGCTCCTGCGCGATGGTGCCCTGCGGAACGCCAAAGCCGCGGAATGCGCCGGCGGGCAGAAGATGCGTATGAATCGCGCGAGTGACCGCGCGGAAATGCGGCACCTTGTATGGGCCCGAAGCGTGAATCGGAACGCGCGCGGCGACGGTCGGTCCCCAGGAAGCGTACGCCCCTGTGTTGAAGTCAGCCACGAAATCCATGGCTACAAGTTTGCCGTCGGAAGTTGCGCCCGCGCGGCAGAAGATTCTTGAAGGATGGCGTTTGGTGGTCGAACGAATCGACTCCGGCCGCGAGTAAACCATCCGCACGGGTTTGCGCAAATGCCAGGCGGCGACGGCGAGAAACGGTTGCAGCGACAGATCGAGTTTGGAGCCGAAGCCGCCGCCAACAGCCGTGGGAATGATGCGCACGCTCGATTCGGGAATGCCGAGAATGGCCGCGATATCTTTTAGATCGTTGTATGGCGCCTGCGTGCAAGCCTGGATTTCGATGCGATCGCCGACGCGTCGCGCGAACCCGGCTTCCGGTTCGATGTAAGCGTGCTCGATAAATCCAGTTTCGTATTCGGCCTCCACGCAAACGTCGGCCGCGCGCAAGGCAGCATCCACATCGCCGCTCACCACGCGCCCGCTGACAAGAATGTTGTCCGGCCGGGAAGCGTGGACGGCCGAAGCCCCCGGCTTCAGCGCCTCTTCAGGCTGCGTGATTGCCGGCAGTGGTTTCCATGCGACAGGGAATTGGCTGAGGTCGAGCGCCGCGATGGCTGCGGAATCGCCGACGACAGCGGCGACAGCTTCTCCGAGGAATCGCGCCTCGCGCTCCGCAAACACGGGCTGATCGGAAAATTGGGGAATCACGCCAAAACAATTCTTCCCGGGCACGTCGCGCGCGGTAAAAATTCCGTGAACGCAGGCATGCGCCCGCCGGTAGGCTTCCAGATCGCCGAACGCAAATTCCGCGCGGTGATGAGGCGAACGCACGACGCGAAGCACCAGGGAATCCAGCGGCCATTCATCCGCGCCGAAAACATCCTGGCCCAGAACTTTTTTCCGGCCGTCGAGCCGCGCAACGCGCTGGCCGACGGGCCCATTCCCTGAATGTGGCGCTGCCGCCGGCGTCGGTTGATTCGCCTCCAAAACCGCACGGACAATTTTTCGGTAGCCGGTGCAACGACAGAGAACACCGCCAAGCGCGTCCATCACCTGGGCTTCATCGGGGTGAGAATTGTCCACAAGCAGCGCGACGGAAGAAACCAACATGCCGGGGGTGCAGATGCCGCATTGCGCCGCGCCGCTCCGCAAAAAAGATTCTTGCAGACGATCGAATATTGGCGAACTCGTGCGCAGACCTTCAATCGTTTCAATCCTGGCGCCATCGAGTTGCCCAACGGCGGTCAAGCAAGAACACACTGGCTGACCGTTGACGAGCACGGTGCAGGCCCCGCAATCGCCTGCGTCGCAGCCTACTTTTGTGCCGACAAGATGAAACTCTTCGCGCAGCACTTGCGAAAGTCGCGAGCGCGGATCGGAACGCACCGTCCGAATTTCTCCATTCAAGCTCAAAGAAATTTGCGCGATCGCATCGCTCTTCGTTTCGCTCTTCATGCCGCCGCAACCTTTTGCGCGCAGGCTTCCAGTGCGCGCTCGACAAGCGTGCGAGCCGCATCGCGGCGATACTCGGCGGCTGCTCGAATATCATCAATCGGAGAAAGCTGCGCCAAATGCCCGGCGTTCACAAACTTCCCAAGCCCCGCCTGCACAGGCCGTCCGACGAGGTCGCGCTCAAGTTCTGCGAGCCGCAACGCCGCAGCAGAGCAGGAGCCGACGCAAATCAGCGCCTCGCGAATGCTGCCGCCGGCATCGACGATGAGATTCGCGGCGACCATGACGATGGAAATCACCAGATACCGCCGTGCCCCCAGCTTGAGAAACGTCGAGACCGAATCTTCAACGCGCCTCGGAACGCGAATGGAAGTAAGCAGTTCGTCCGGCCGCCGCGCCGTCTTCCTGTTGCCCAGAATGAATTCGGAAAGTGGAAGCGTGCGGGAGCCGTTGCTCGAGGCGAGAACAAGTTCCGCATCCAGAGCGAGAAGCGCGGCGATGCCATCAGCGGCCGGCGAAGCGTTGCAAAGATTGCCCGCGATCGTGGCCGCGTTCTGAATTTGCACGGAGCCCACTTCGCGCGCGGCGGCCTTCAAGCCATCAAATCCGCGGGGTAACGGAGCCGCGAGCAGTTCGCTCCACGTGGTCCGAGCACCGAAAACAATGTGCTCCGCGGTGAATTGCACGCCCCGGATTTCGGCCAGCCCCGAAATATCCAGCACCGGGCCGGAAAGCGGCCGCTCGCCAAGCGAAGGGAAGACGTCGGTGCCCCCGGCCAGAATCGTCGCGCGGGTGTCTGCAAGAACGCTGAGGGCATCCTGAAGCGAATTGGGCCGAAAGTACAAAAGCGATGGCTCCCGAACGAACCAGCAACAATGAGGACATTCTACTTCTACATCGGCGACCCGAATTTGTGAAGTTATCTGGGATTGTACCCCGGAAGCGGGCGGAGGTTGTGGCAGACTACTACCGCATGGCCACCGGCGACCATCGCTTGACCGCAGGCACTGCGGCCTTTCAATTCTCGGGATTCCGCCTCTATCAGATTGCGCGCTTTTGCATTGTGTTTTGCACGGAGATGCAGTCGGTGGCCGTTGGCTGGCAAGTTTACGAAATCACCCACCGTCCGCTGGACCTCGGCCTCACCGGCCTTGCGCAATTCCTGCCCGGAGTGGTGCTCTTTCTAGTGGCGGGCCACGTGGCGGACCGCTTCGACCGGAGAAATCTGCTGACGATGTGCTACGTCGGATTTGCACTTTCGTCGGCGTTATTGCTGGTCGTGGCGCTGAAGGTGGAGGTTTTGCACCGCGCTGGTTCAGTGGCGCCCATCTTCGCGATTTTGTGCCTAGTCGGGGCGGTGCGGAGCTTCAGCATGCCGGCCAGCCGCGCGCTTCTGCCCCAGTTGGTGCCAGAAGAACAGTTCCAGAGCGCGGTGGCCTGGAACTCCAGCATTTTTCAGTTCGCAACCATCCTAGGGCCGGCAATGGGCGGAGTTCTCTACGCCTTTTTCCGCGGCCCAGCCGCCGTATATGCCACGGCGCTTTCCGCGGGCACCATCGCGGTGCTTACGACGCTTCGGATAAAAGTGCAATCGCCGCCCCGCGCACGCGAGCCGTTTTCGCTCAAGACCGTTTTCGCAGGATTCCGCTACATCTGGAATCACAAACTGGTGTTCGGCTCGATTTCGCTGGATCTTTTCGCGGTGCTGCTGGGCGGCGCCGTAGCGCTTTTGCCGGTCTACGCAAAAGAAATTCTGGTCACCGGGCCGTGGGGGTTGGGATTGTTGCGAAGCGCGCCAGGGATCGGCGCGGCGGTGATGGCGTTGCTGATCGCGTACAAGCCCATCCGGCGAAGAGCCGGCGCAACCATGTTGTGGTGCGTTGCGGGATTCGGCGTGTTCACGGTGGTGTTCGGGCTGTCGCGAAACATCGTGCTCTCGATGATTTCACTTTTCTTCGTCGGCGCGGCGGACATGGTCAGCGTGGTGGTTCGCGGCGTGCTCATCCAGATCGAGACGCCCGACGAGATGCGTGGCCGCGTGAATGCCGTGGACATGATTTTCATCGGCGCGTCCAACGAACTCGGTGAATTTGAGTCAGGATTCGCCGCGCAGTGGTTCGGCGCCGTGCCAGCGGTTGTCCTCGGCGGCATTGGGGCCATCGTAGTGACAGTTCTTTGGGCGTGGATTTTCCCGGAATTGCGGCGAGCGGATTCGCTGAACCGGGCCGGCAGTGCGGATGTGCCAAAGCCGGCCTAGTCTTCGCGTATGTTGCGGAGTTATCGAATCAGATCTTCCGCTTCAGATTCGTCGAAAAGTTAGTGGACGTGATCATGGTCGGAATCCGCCTTCCCGGGAGCTGCGGCGGCCGCGGGAGGCACCGTACCCGGGGGCGGAGCCAGTTCCGCCTTCACAGAGGCGGGAAGCTTATCCGCATTTTTCACCAGCACGCTCACCTGCCACAACTGCGTCTCGCTCAGGCGGTCCTTGAAGCCGGGCATTCCGGTCATGCGGATACCCCCGGAAACCTTGGTGTACGACTCCCAGGTCTCGTCGTCCGTCACGCCCACGCCACGGAACAGCAGCGGAGGCTTGGGGAACATGCCGTTGCCGATGGCGTTATGGGGTTCGCCCGGAAGTCCGTGACACACGGCGCAGTTTTCTTTATAAACCTTCGCTCCGGCAAGAAGATTCGGCTCGTCACCAGGCACCGGCGGGTTCGGGTGGGGTACTTTGCCGAGATAGGCGTGCAACGCGAGCTTTGCCATCTTGCGCTCGAACGGCATTTCGGGGGAGTTGGTGGTCACCGGCGCCTGCCCGCTTGCGAAATAAAAGTATGCGCCCATACCGACCAACACGAACCCCAGGACAATTCCCAGCAGGATTCCCTTAAACATAAAGTAGGTTTTGCTCCTCTAATAGACAAATTGCCTGGCTCGACCCCGTCAAAAATGTGTGCTTAGTGTACGACGACCTCCCATTTTGTGCACTTATCTTTCCCACATGTTCTTGCGCAAAAGCCCTGCGGGAAATTTCTGATCGCGGAGGCCATTTGGGTAACGAATCCTGGGGCTCGTGCGTCCTATGTAGCAGAGAACTCAGGTTTCCTATAGGCTATTAGCGGAAGGAAATTGTCTTTTGAGGTTCCTCGCGAGCCCACGGAAAGACTTCTACTTATCGCTCAATCTGAGATTGCGAACAGGGGTATCCCGGAATGGCTTCTACTGACTCGGTCGATGTGCGTGATCCTCGCACACCTTCCACAACCACATCTTTTTCCCACGGCGACTCGAAGAACCGCTGGTGGCCTTGGCTGGTTTTGCTGGTGATTGTGGCCGGCGGGTTCTGGTACTTCCGTGGCCGGAACTCCCAGGCGGATGCCGCGGGTGCAGGTGGGAAAGGACCTGGTGGAGCAGCAACGGGTGCTCCCGGAAGTTTTGTGGTGCCAGTAGTAGTGACGACGGCGACCAAAGGCGACCTTCCGGTATTCCTCAACGGTTTGGGGAACGTCACGGCATTCAATACCGTCACGGTTCGCTCCCGCGTGGACGGGCAGATCGTCAAAATCAATTTCACAGAAGGGCAGTATGTGAAGGAAGGCGATTCCCTGGTCGAGATCGATCCGCGGCCCTATCAGGTGCAGCTGGAACAGGCAGAAGGGCAGTTGGCGAAGGATCAGGCACAGTTAAAAGACGTTCAGGTGGACTATGAACGCTTCACCCTACTGTTTAAGGAAGGCGTGATTCCCAAGCAGCAACTGGATACGCAGCAAGCCCAGGTGGGGACCTTCGAGGGCGCGATCAAGGCGGACAACGCCACGATTGACAACGCCAAACTCCAGATCATGTATTCGCACATCACCGCGCCGATCAGCGGGCGAGTTGGGCTGCGGCTCGTGGACATCGGGAACATGGTGCACGCCACCGACACAAACGGTTTGCTGGTGATCACTCAGTTGCAACCGATCGCCACTCTTTTCAGCTTGCCGCAAGACCAGTTGCCGCAGGTGATGGCACGCATGAAAAAAGGCGCGCCCATTTCCGTGGAAGCCTACGACCGCGACAACACCACCAAGCTGGCTACCGGGAAATTGCTGACCATCGACAACCAGATTGATACCACCACCGGAACCTACAAGCTGAAGGCGGTTTTTGACAACGCGAAGAACGAGCTGTTTCCCAATCAATTTGTGAACGTACACCTGCTGGTGGACACCCGGAAGAGCGTGGTGTTGGTGCCGACGACCGCGATTTTGCGCGGCCCGCAGGGCACCTATGTATTCGCGGTTGGCTCGGATAGCACCGTGAAAATCCACATCGTCTCGCTGGTGGAGACGAACGGGAACATCACCGGCGTCTCATCGGGACTCGCCGCCGGCGACGTGGTCGTCACCGATGGGCAGGACAAATTGCAGGACGGAAGCAAGGTGGAACCCCGGCAATCCAGCGTTCCCGCCGCGGCCGATGGCAAGAGCTCCACAACGAGCGCCAACTCTCCGTTTGCGTCGCCCGCCGGGGGACCCGCGCGATGAATCCGTCGCGGCCGTTTATTCTGCGGCCCGTTGCAACCACGCTGCTGATGGTGGGCGTGATTCTGGTGGGACTGGTGGCCTATCGCCAGTTGCCCGTCTCCGCGCTGCCCCAGGTCGATTACCCCACCATTCAAGTGCAGACGTTTTATCCCGGCGCCAGCCCGGATGTGATGTCGTCTTCGGTCACCGCGCCCCTTGAGCGCAACTTCGGGCAGATCCCCGGCCTGCTGCAGATGACCTCGACCAGTTCGTTTGGAAGTTCCGTCATCACTCTGCAGTTCAATCTCGATTTGAACATTGACGTTGCCGAGCAGGAAGTGCAGGCGGAAATTAACGGCGCCTCCAATCTTTTGCCCACGGGGCTGCCGAATCCCCCAATTTACAGCAAGGTGAATCCCGCCGACGCACCGATCCTCACCCTGGCGATCAGTTCCCCCACGCTGCCGCTGGTGAAAGTGGAAGACCTGGCTGACACCACGCTGGCGCAGAAAATTTCGCAGCTTTCCGGCGTCGGCCTGGTGAGCATCAGCGGCGGACAACGCCCGGCTGTGCGCGTGCAGGCGAATCCTACCGCGCTGGCGTCGTACGGTTTAAGCCTGGAAGATTTGCGGACGGCGCTGGCCAACGCCAACATTGATCAGGCCAAGGGCACATTTGACGGGCAGCGTCAGGCGTTCACCATCGGCGCTAACGATCAGTTGCTTTCAAGCGAGGGTTATAAGTCGATCATCGTGGCGTTTCGCAATGGCGCGCCGGTTCGCCTGACCGACGTAGCCACCGCCATCGACAGCGCCGAAAACGAAAAGCAGGCCGCGTGGGCCAATAAGCAGCCTGCGGTGATCCTGAATATTCAACGGCAGCCCGGCGCAAACATCATCAGCGTCGTCGATCGCATCAAGAAAATCCTGCCGCAATTGCAGGCGGCGCTGCCGGCCTCCGTGCACGTCGAAATTCTCACCGACCGCACTTCCACCATTCGCGCCTCGGTCGCCGATGTGCAATACACTCTGCTGCTTACCATCGCCCTCGTGGTGATGGTGATTTTTCTCTTTCTGCGCAGCGTGCGGGCCACGGTTATCCCCAGCATCGCGGTGCCGCTCTCAATCGTCGGCACCTTTGGCGTGATGTACCTGCTGGGCTACTCGCTGAACAACCTTTCGCTGATGGCGCTGACTATCTCCACCGGCTTTGTGGTGGACGACGCGATCGTGATGATTGAAAACATCAGCCGCTACCTGGAGAACGGAGAGTCTCCGTTGCAGGCGGCGCTGAAAGGTTCGGAGCAGATCGGGTTCACCATCGTATCGTTGACCGTATCGTTGATCGCCGTGCTGATTCCGCTGCTCTTCATGGGCGACATCGTCGGGCGATTGTTCCGCGAATTCGCTGTAACGCTCGCCGTGACGATTCTTGTTTCGGCAGTGGTCTCGCTGACCCTGACGCCGATGATGTGCGCGAAACTTCTGCGCCACGAGCCGGAGAACGAGCAGACCTGGTTCTATCGCAAATCGGAAAAGGTATTCAACGACGTCATCGCGTTTTACGGCCGGACGTTGCAAGTCGTCCTGCGCTTCCGCACCATCACACTGCTCGTGACCATCGGCACCCTCGTCGGCACGATTCTGCTTTACATCTACGTTCCCAAAGGCTTTTTCCCGGTGCAGGATACCGGGGTGCTCCTCGGCGTCTCCGAAGCGCCGCAAAATATTTCGTTCGCGGCCATGACCACGCGGCAACGCGCGCTGGCCGACGTGATCCTGCAGGATCCGGCGGTTGAGAGCCTTTCATCGTTCATCGGCATTGACGGCACGAACACCACGCTCAATAGCGGCCGCATCCAGATCAATCTGAAACCCCTCGAACAGCGCAAGCTCAGCGCGTCCGAGGTAATCCGGCGGCTGCAACCGGCGATTGCCAAAGTGGACGGAATCACGCTCTTCCTGCAACCCGTGCAGGATTTGACGGTGGAAGATCGCGTCTCGCGCACGCAATTTCAATATTCGCTCGAAGACGTCGACCCCAAGGAACTCGCCTACTGGACGCCGAAATTTGTGGAGAAATTGAAGACGCTGCCGGATCTGCGCGACGTCGCCACCGACCAACTGGACGATGGCCTGCTGGCCACATTGACGATCGACCGCGACACCGCTTCACGCCTTGGCATTTTGCCCGCCGACATCGACAACACGCTCTACGACGCTTTCGGCCAACGACAAGTCTCCACCATTTTCACCCAACTGAATCAGTACCACGTGGTGATGGAAGTCGACAAAAGTTTTCGCCAGACGCCCGCCGCCTTGAAGGATATTTATGTGCGCTCCTCGACCGGGCAGCAGGTACCGCTGAGCGCCTTCACGCGATTTGAAGCCGGCTCATCCACGCTGGCTATCAACCACCAGGGACAATTTCCCGTGGTGACTATTTCCTTCAACCTCGCCCCGGGCGCATCCCTCGGTGGCGCGACCGCGGCGATCGACAAAGCGCGCCAAGAACTTGGCATGCCGCCGAGCATTCAAGCCACGTTCCAAGGCACCGCGGCGGCTTTTCTGCGCTCCGTATCCAACGAACCGCTGCTGATTCTCGCCGCGCTGGTCACCGTCTACATCGTCCTCGGTATTTTGTACGAGAGCTACATTCACCCGATCACGATTCTCTCCACGCTGCCATCCGCCGGTGTCGGCGCCATTCTTGCCCTGATGCTGTGCCACACGGAATTCAGCATCATTGCGCTCATCGGCATCATCCTGCTAATCGGCATCGTGAAGAAGAACGCCATCATGATGATCGACTTCGCACTCGAAGCGGAGCGCGAACACGGCAAGGCCCCGCTCGACGCCATCTACGAAGCCTGCCTGCTGCGTTTCCGTCCTATCATGATGACCACCATGGCCGCGCTTCTCGGCGGCTTGCCGCTGGCGCTTGGCCAAGGCGTGGGCTCAGAATTGCGCCGACCCCTCGGCCTCACGATTGTAGGCGGCCTGATCCTCAGCCAACTTTTGACGCTCTACACCACGCCTGTTGTTTACCTGGCTTTCGACTGGCTCGCGAATCGCCTGCATCTTGGAATTACGAATCCGATCGACGAGCCGGCCACAGGAGACTAGGACGCCGTGAATTTCCAGTCCAACTTCTCCGCTCCCTTCGTCCGCAGGCCGGTGGCGACTTCGCTGGTCACCATCGCCATTTTTCTTTCCGGCGCGATTGCATTCCGATTTCTTCCCGTAGCCCCGCTGCCGCAGGTGGACTTGCCAACCATCGGCGTCGGCGCAAGCCTCCCCGGTGCCAGCCCCGAAACGATGGCGTCGGCTGTGGCCACCCCGCTGGAGCGGCAGTTCGGCCGCATCGCCGGCGTCACGCAGATGACGTCCTCCTCAACCCTCGGCAACACCGGCATCGCGCTGCAATTCGATTTGAGTCGAGACATCAACGCCGCCGCCCGCGACGTTGAGGCCGCCATCAACGCAGCCCGCAGTCAACTCCCTGCGGACTTGCCTAGCCAACCCACCTACCGCAAGGTGAACTCCGCCGACTCGCCCGTTTTGCTGCTCTCGCTCGTCTCCGACACGATTCCGATCGCCCAGATTTACGACGCTGCAGACTCCGTGGTCGCGCAAAAATTATCGCAAGTGGACGGTGTCGGACAGGTTTTCGTGTGGGGCTCCTCGAGTCCCGCGGTCCGGGTCCAGGTGAATCCCCAGCAGCTCAACAGCTATGGCATCAGCCTGGAACAAATTCGCAAAGCCCTGCAATCCTCCAACTCGAATCTCGCCAAGGGCGCGCTTTCCGATAAAGATCGCAGCTTCGCCGTCTCCGATACCGATCAACTGTTCAAAGCCTATGAGTACGAGCCCATGATCATTGGCGGGCACGCCGGCGCCTCCGTCCGCCTGGTGGACATCGCCACAGTCGTGGACTCCGTCGAAGACATTCGCAACCTGGGGCTCCCGGGCGGCAAGCCCGGCGTAATCATCGCGATTTTCCGCCAGCCCGGCGCGAACATGATCGAGACGGCCGACAAAGTGAAAGCGGACCTGCCGTGGTTGCGCGCTTCGATTTCGCCGTCGCTGAAGCTGGACGTGGTGATCGACCGCACGCTCGTGATTCGCGCCTCTGTGCATGAAGTTGAACGCACCATGCTCATTTCCATCGTCCTGGTAATCCTGGTTGTGTTTGCGTTTCTGCGGAATTACTGGGCGACCGTGATCCCGAGCGTCGCTGTTCCGCTGTCGCTCGTTGGCACCTTCGGCGTGATGTATCTCCTGGGCTACAGCCTGGACAATTTATCGCTGATGGCCCTGACCATCTCCACCGGTTTCGTGGTGGACGACGCTATCGTCGTCATTGAAAACATTGCGCGGCACATGGAGTCGGGAATGCCCGCGTTTGCGGCCACAATGAAGGGCGCCAGCGAAATCGGTTTCACCGTGCTCTCCATGAGCGCCTCGCTGGTGGCCGTATTTATCCCCATTCTGATGCTGGGCGGCATCGTCGGGCGGCTCTTCCGCGAGTTTGCCGTCACGCTGAGCATTGCCATCGCCGTTTCGATGTTCGTGTCGCTTACCACCACGCCGATGCTCTGCGCGCGTTTCTTGCGCCACGACGTCAACAAGAAGCACGGCCTGGCTTACCGGATTTCCGAAGGCGCGTTCAATGGAATGCTGAAGGGCTACGACCACGCCCTGCAATGGGTTTTAAGCCAGCAGCCCCTGATCCTTTGCGTCACAATCCTCACCGCCGGACTCAGCGTTTACATGTTCGGCCACGTCAACAAGGGATTTTTCCCGCAGCAGGACACTGGCCGCATCGCCGGCTTCATCCAGGCGGATCAGGACACCTCTTTCGCCGAAATGTCCAAGAAAATGCGCGCTTTTTCCGATATCGTCGCGCAGGATCCCGGGGTTGATACCGTCACTTCCTTCACCGGCGGCGGCAACGGCACCAGCACCGCCCGCATGTTCGCCCAGTTGAAGCCCATCGATCAGCGCAAGGCGAATGCGGACCAGGTGATCGCCCGCCTGCGGCAAAAGACCGCGGGAATTCCCGGCGCATCTCTTTTCTTCCAGTCGGTTCAGGACGTCTCCGTCGGCGGGCGCTTTGGCGGCGCGCAATATCAATACACGCTCCAGGCGGATAACCTCGACGACCTGTACCACTGGGCGCCGATCATTATGGCGCGCATGCGCCAGGTTCCCGAATTACGCGACATCAACTCCGATCAGCAGGACAGGGGCTTGCAGTCATTCCTGGCCATCGACCGCGATACGGCCGGGCGCCTCGGCGTTTCGATGCAGGATATCGACAACACTCTGGGCGATGCATTCGGCCAGCGGCAAGTCTCCACTATCTACAAGGGCCTGAATCAATATCACGTGGTACTGGAAGTCGCGCCGGACTTTCAGGAAAATCCCGACGGCCTGAAATTCATTTACGTGCCGTCGAACACCGGAAAGCTTGTGCCGCTCAGTTCCTTCTCGCACTACGAGCATTCCAACACCGCGCTTTCCGTGAACCATCAGGGAATTTTTCCGGCGATCACACTTTCCTTCAATCTCGCCCAGGGCGCCTCGCTTGGGCCCGCGGTGGAGCACATTCAGCAGGCGATGCTGCAACTTGGCGTGCCGAATACCGTGCACGCCAGCTTTCAGGGAACCGCACAGGCCTTTCAGGACTCGTTGAAGGACCAGTGGATCTGGCTGCTGGCCGCGCTTGCCGCGGTGTACATTGTTCTCGGAATCCTCTACGAGAGTTTCATACACCCGGTCACCATTGTGTCCACGATTCCCTCGGCGGGCATCGGCGCGCTGCTGGCGCTGCAACTCATGAAAATGGATTTGAGCATCATCGCGATGATCGGCATCATCCTGTTGATCGGCATCGTGAAGAAAAACGCGATTCTGATGATCGATTTCGCGGTGCAGGTGGAAAGGGAAGAGAACACTCCGCCGGACCAGGCGATTTACCGCGCCGCGCTGATGCGCTTCCGGCCGATCATGATGACCACGATGGCGGCGATGTTCGGCGCCTTGCCGCTGGCGCTCGGCACCGGCGCGGGATCGGAAATTCGCAAACCCCTCGGCATCACCATCGTAGGCGGGTTGATCCTCAGCCAGATGCTTACGCTGTTTACTACGCCGGTCGTCTACATTTACATGGATCGCCTGCAGGCCTTGCTGCGCACGCTCTTCCGGCGCCCCGCACCGTCGCCCGTTCCCGCCCACTCCGACGATTAATCCCCTGCGGCTGTAGCTCAGGCCTTCAGGCCTGAGGATTTCCGCGGCGACAAGGAAATCTCGCCTGCGCTATGGAAACGCTCACCCCTGAAGGGGTGAGCTACAAATTTTAGAAATGCAAAATCAGGTCGCTTGCGAACACCAGTTGGCTGTGCTTTGTCCCCGCGTCGTACGCAGGCGCGTCGTAGGCGTGCTCGTAGCGAATTTCCGGCCGGAAAAGCAGCGTGGTTCCAATCCAGTGGCCCCATCCGATCAGGTGCTCCGAGTAGCGCGTACGAAATCCCGTGCGCTGCCCCTTGATGTCATCGAAGTATTCGTTGCGGATGCTCAGGTAGTTCTTGGTATTGAACTCTTTCTCCGCATAGTTCAGCACTGCCCATTCCGGTGCGAAGCAATTCAGCTGTGTCGGTGAATCGCAGATCGCTCCGTTCGTGCCGGTGATCAGCAGCGGTGCCGCCGCGGGATTGTTCACATTCGGCACGCCCTGTTCCCACATGTACCAGGTTTCCGTGTCCGTGTGCCAGCCGTGGCTCATCTTGTGATACCACGTCGCGTAATACGCCTGAACGTTGTTGTAGGCGTACTTGCCTGAGTTCGTGGAGTTGTCGCAAACGTAGACGTTGTCCCCGCCTTCATGCCACGTGTAGCCCACGCAGGCGTTGAACGTGGGCTTGGCATTGGGCTCGCCCACCCAGGGCGCCACGTCGTTTCCAGCCGAGATCCCCACTTGCACCATCCAGTGATCGTTCAGCTTCGTGGTGATGTTGATGCCCGTCTGCGTGTACGCGTCAAACGTGTAGAGAATCGAGTGGCTATAGGTGTAATTGTCCGGAGCAAGTTGCGCTTCAATATCCGGCAGGGAAATATAGCGACCGATGCGGATGTTCATGCCGTCGGCGATCTGTCCCCAATACAAGTCCACGTACGCCATCACCGGGTCATAGCCGTACCCATTGTTTTTCGAAAGGAGTTGCTGGCTTAGGTAGCCCTTGGCTGTCGTGAACCGATAATCCATTCCATAAAGCTGAGTGAGGCGGAATCCCCAGTCGAAATGATCCTTCTGCACCGTGTCGGGAACGCGCTCGATATAAAACGCAGCCTGGTCGAGTTGAATGGAATTCGGCTGGATATAATAGGCCGCCGGCGCATTGCCGTAGTGTTTGTCCGATGTGCTCAGGTTGAACCCGGCATTCACCCAGCCATACATTTTTATTTGGCTGTTCTCCCAGCTCTTTCCATGCCTGCCGCCATAGATCGCGGTCATCAGCGGACCACCGCTGGTGTCCGGAGCGCCGATCACCGGCGAGCCGCCATAGGGCCAATCCGAAAAAGGGAAGGGAGGAGAATCTACAGGAGCAGGGAATCCGCGTCTCGTCGGACTAGCGCTCTCGTCCTCTTGGTCGGTCCAGTCGCTCCAATAGGCTTTTCCGAAGCGGCGGAAAAATCCGCCGGAATCATCGGGCGCCCCTGCCTGAACCTTCGAATCTTTGCCCGTCACGGAATTTGAAGCGGTGTCTGCGGAATCGGTCTGAGCGTGAGTCTCTCCGGCCGCAAAGAAGAGAATCGCGGGCAGGATGAAACGCAGGTAGCGGGAACGACTATGAGTGGCACGCAAGGAAGTGTTTCTCCATGGGTCGCTGTAAACGACCCATGGAGCGTACTGACCGGGACATAAGATTCCCGTTAGCTTGCGGTGTTAAAAACCTAATGGCGTGCATGCGGAATTTGCATGCTGATCCGCGCGTCTGGCCGGCTAGTACAGCTCGACGTGCATGACGTCCACCACCAAATTCGTCCTGCGATTCAGCAGCACGATGTGGCCGCCGATCAGGACGTGCGCGCAATCCGGCGGCGGCGGTGGAAAGTAGCGAACCAGTTCGGGCGGGCAGGGCTGAATCCGCTTCTGCAATCCGGGAGGTAGCGTCCCGCGAACCACCAGTTGCTTTTCGAGTCCCGGCGGCAGGCGGTCTTTCTTCGCAAGGCCCGGTGGAAGATGATCGCCATGGGAGGAATACCAGTCGTGAACTTCCTTTTCGTGCCCGTGATAATAATCGCGGTCGTCCCCACGGTCATCGTCGTGTTTGTCGTGACCCTTACCGTGGCCGTGCTCCTCGCTGTTGCCCTGTGCCAGCGCGTTCTGGCCGAAAACGAGGCTCAACGCCAGCGCTCCGCCAACCATCCATTTTGCAAGCTTCATTCTTCTCTCCTTGGGAATTGAGGCTCTCCGATTCACACTACTTCGTCACGACTCGCTTCGCAAAGATTCGCGCCCCCGTGCGTGTCGCAAGATTGACTGGCCCGAAAGTACAGGTTGCCCCGGGAAAACAACACCCATTCGTGAAGAAAGGAGCCGGCGGTTGGGTGCCGGCCCGCGGCGTTACATGCAGCTGCTGAAATCGATCTCTGCCACGGTTGTTGTTGTGGCCGCAACCGCTTTCAGGGGAGCAGCAGTCGAATCCTTGGCGACCATCATCTCGGACGGCGTGCAGTCCGGAGTGCCGCCGCTCAAAGGAACTGCGGCCTTGGCATCAACCGTGAAGAGCACATCTCCAGCGGGCGGAGTCGAGTAAGTGAATCCCGACGACGAGAATAGACCCACACTTGGATTGCTCGCCGGAACCACCAGTGTGTACTGCGCGCAATTCGAATTTGCAGGCGCTCCTGTCGGGCAGTTGGTATTGGTGGAGACGGAGATGAGGCCCGTAGAATCCACTTCCGGCGTGGTATTGGTCGCCGGGATGGTCTGCAACGGAATCGTAATTTGAAGAGTTGTCGTCGCGCCTGTCGGCACGGTCTGCAGCGCCGAGAGGCTCACGTCGATGCTACCCGCAGCAGTGCCGTTCGTGGCGGTCACGACACCCTGGAAAACCGCTGGCGCCGTGGCGCCGACTTCGGCGATCAGTGGAATGGCGGCGAGATTCGTGCCGTTAGGCACGTTCAGTACGGCCGTAGGGTTGTAGGGCACGTTAGCCGGGCCGATTGCGACCACAACGATGTCAAACGTTCCGGTGGGCAACGGGCAGAAATTAAAATTGCCGCTGCTGTCTGCAACCGACTGCATCACGATGCGATCCACTCCGGTTGAGTCCGGCTGCTCGATTGCCACCTGAACGCTTCCCGCAATAGGTGCGCTCGTCACGGAATCCACCACCTTACCGGAAATGCCTGTGTTGTTCGCGCTGACCTGGCCCGCCGTCAGCGTGGGCTTCAGCCGGAACTTGCCGTTGCCTTCCTGCACGATCGAAGCGCAGGCGTTGAAATCGATATTCAAATCCACGCTCTGCCCAGCGGTTACCTGCAGCGGCCCGCCAACGATCTGCCCTGGGGGAATTTTCAACCCTGTGTTGGCCTCGCTGCTCAAATCAAGCTCGTGAATGGTGGTGTCTTGCAGCACGACGCAGTTGAATCCATTTCCCGCGCAGGCATTGGTTGAGGGAACAGCGGCGCCTGCTTGCGGTGTGTTCGAAACCAGGAGCAGCCGGATTTGCTGGTAACTCCCCGCGGGAAGGCTGGCGGAACCCAATTGCGCCAGAATGCAAGTTGTCTGCGGCTTGGAGAAGAGATCGATCTGCATGGGCGCGCTGGCCAGTTGCGGCGCGAGCTCTTGCCAGCCGGCGCTGCTGTCCGTTGCCGTGGCGCTGGTGTGCGCCTGCACCGAGCGCACGGTGACATAAACGTGCGTAAATTGCCCGTTCGGAGGCATGCAGCTCGGCGGGTCGCTGAGCGTTACGTTTACCGTCCCCGTCCCAGAAACCATGGTTTTGGAGGAGCCTCCGCTGCAGCTCACAATGATTCCTCCAATCGCGAAAATCGCGACCGCGGCCAGAAATAGCGTCCCAGCACGGGCATTCCGAGCCATCCATTCAGAATTCATGGTGCTTCTCCTGTAATAGAGAATTTTTCAGGTCATTCTACTTGCCGGAAGGGGACAGAGGTACCGGCAGGATTCCAGGCCCTGGCTGGGTTGAAGGGGACAAGAAAGAGCTGGGCGCTCTCAACGGCCGGAATTATAGCACTTATAACTGAATTTGGAAGTGAAGAGGCTTCAACTTCCAGTCGAGAACCAGGTGACCGGCCGGTCAGGTTACGGCCGAATTTCAACCGGCGTGCCAACTGCGATTTGCGGATAAATCTCGTCGATCTCCTCATTGGTCAAGGCGATGCAACCGTCCGTCCAATCAGTAAGTCGGTGCTTGGCTCCAACCCATCCCCACTTTGCTCCCAATCCGTGAATTTCAACATCGCCGCCGGGGCTTAGGCCCAATTTCTTTGCATTCGCGCGATCAGCTTGGCTGGGATAGGAAATGTGCAGCGCCTTATGAAATTGACTGTTCGGATTCTTGGCGTCCACGGAATAAACACCTTCGGGAGTTTTGTGGTCACCCTGGCGATCTTTCGCCCCAACCGGTTGCCCGCCCAATGCGACTTTATAGGTCTTTAGAATTTTTGGACCGTGCCTCAAGGTCAGCGTCCGTTCGCTTTTCTCAATTACAATCCGATCCACTTTTGCCGCGTCCTGGGCGGCAAGCCGCGAACCCACGGCGACAGTCATCCACGCGCACCCAAGAATGCTGAGTAGCCAAAGAAGTTTTCTTCTGCGGTGATTGGTGTGGGTCATGGGTGGGCCGGGCTATAAGGAGTCGGCTATTTGTGGGGAACTACGAACTGCCGATCAGCCAGCCGGTGAGGAAAACAAGCAAGCCGCCCACGATCACCTGAAATGCGGCCTGCAGGAACGGCGTGTCCATGTAACGGTGACGAATGAAGCTGATCAAACCGAGCTCGATGAGAACCACCACAAATGCCACGCCCACGGCCAGATGGAAATCGGCAATCAGGAAGGGCAAGGTGTGGCCGAGGCCGCCCGCGGTGGTCATCGCTCCCGTGACCGTGCCCCGTATCCACGGCGAGCCGCGGCCGGTCAGCGAGCCGTCGTCGGAAAGCGATTCCGCGAAGCCCATTGAAATGCCCGCGCCGAGGCTGGCAGCCATGCCAACGAGAAACGCGTCCCAGCTTTTATGTGTGGCAAAAGCGGCGGCAAAAAGCGGCGCGAGCGTAGAAACGGACCCGTCCATCAGGCCCGCCAACCCAGGCTGCACGAACTGCAGCATGAACAGGCGCTTGTGCGATTCCGATTCGTCGGACTTCGCTTTCTCGGTGAGGTGCTTCTCTTCGTATTCGCCGGCGGCGCGCGTGTGCTTGCGCTCCTCGTCCGCCAGCATGTTCAGCAATTCACGCGTGGGAGCATCCGCAGCCATGCTCGCCGCCCGCATATAAAAGCGGCTCGCTTCCATCTCCATGATTTCCGCTTGCCGCCGCGCCACCTTCACGCCCAGCGGCCGCGTCATCCACACCGGGCGCCGGCTGAGGAATCCACGCACATCTTCGCGCCGGATGGGAGGAATGTGATCGCCAAAACGCTGGCGGAAAAGAGCCAAAAGCCGGTCGCGGTGCCCGACCTCTTCCACACGCATCTCTTCGAACATCTCGGCAGTCGCGGGGTAGGATTCGCGCAGGGCATCCGCGAATTCACCGTAGATGCGCCCGTCCTCTTCCTCATTGGAAATGGCCACGGCTAGAATCTCTTTTTCGCTCAAATCCTTGAAACGCTTCAGCATCAGGGCCAGTTCCTCGCAAAAGTAACGTAGAGAATCGCACAAACCGCCCGGGGAATCCAACACTCTGATAGGTAGGGCAATAGGCAGGTTTCCGATTGCCGCGTGTGTCGGCATGTGGATTACTTCCGAGTGCCCCGTCACCACTAGTAAGGTCACACCTGAACCCGTCGCCCTGGCAGGATGCAGCTCTCCTTAGCTTGTTGACTGTCCAATATCCGGAAGGGCCGCCGACATTTTGACACTTCCACCTGCGATCCTGCGATGGAGTGCCGTGATACTGAAACAAGTTCTTGCGCTTCTACTTATTCCGCGCAGTTAGCGATGCCTGCCTTGGCATTTCACTTGCCTCTCTGAGAGAGGCTTGATTTCTCTTCGTGCAGTCTAGGGCTTTGAGTTCCGATCACGATCAGGAGGAAGGGTTATGCCAGTGAGTCGGCGCGGCTTTGTTCAACGAATTGCAGCCGCAGGCGTGGCCGCCTTGGTTGAGGGAAAGTTCAACCGCGCCGACGCGGAGACGATTGCCCGCTCGCCTTCTGTTCTGACCGGCACTCACTTCGATTTGGCAATCGAGACTCACCAAGCTGACTTTACAGGGAGGCGCAGGAAGGCGATCAAGATAAATGGATCTTTGCCGGGCCCGACACTGAAGTGGCGCGAGGGAGACACAGTGACGGTCGCCGTGACAAATCATCTCCCGGAAGCGACCTCTATTCACTGGCACGGTGTTCGTGTTCCTGCGGAGATGGATGGCGTGCCCGGGTTGAGTTTTGCAGGCATCGCACCGGGCGAAACATTTGTCTATCGAATTCCAGTAGTCCAAAACGGGACGTATTGGTATCACAGTCACCACGGTGGTCAGGAGCAGATTGGCTTACTCGGCGCTCTCGTCATTGAGCCGCGGGACAAAGATCCCATCGCATACGATAGTGACTACGTGGTGCTGCTGAGCGACTGGTCGGACACAGAACCAGATACGCTTAACAGCAACCTCAAGAAACAAAGCGACTATTACAACTTCCACAAGCGAACGGCCGGCACTTTTGTAGAAGACGCAAAAAATAAGGGCCTGCGCTCCACCGTAGCGAACCGCCTGTTGTGGGGACGCAACGATATGACCCCGGTGGACATCGCCGATGTAACCAGCGCCACCTACATGTACTTGATGAACGGGAATCCCCCCGGCGCCAACTGGACCGCACTGTTCAACCCGGGCGAGCGTGTTCGACTCCGTTTCATCAACGGGTCGACGATGACCATCTTTGACGTGCGCATCCCCGGTCTGCCCATGACCGTCGTGCAGGCCGACGGAAATTCTATACAGCCCGTGCCGGTCGATGAATTCCGGATCGGCGTCGCCGAGACTTACGACGTGATTGTTCAACCGCGCGAAGACAATGCATACACCATCTTCGCGCAGCCGGAAGCTCGCGGTCGTTATGCCCGCGGTACGCTGGCTCCGCGGATGGGGATGACCGCGGAGATCCCGCCCATGGACCCATACCCCCATCGCACGATGGCTGATATGGGGATGGGCGGGATGGCTCAAATGAAGGGCAGGAAGATGAGTGGCTTGTCTTCTCACCAAATGACGGGAATGCAGGACATGCAAATGGGGGGAAATAGCAACAACAGCAGCATGCCCGAAAAGAGGGAGATGGACATGAGTGGGATGAAGGAGGGTGACATGTCCACCATGAGCCACACGCACACGGACCAACCCACAGAGCCGTTGAACGATAAGTTTGCGGGCATGGCTCCGTTTCCCCAGCCTGGGCCACGCACGACCCGGCTGATGCCGCCGCCATCCCAGACGATGTCTCACCCAACCCAAACGATGGAAGGAGAGGTGCCGTTGCACGTTGGCCCTGAAGTGGTCATGGTTGCAATGAACACTTCTCCAAGGCTGTCCGATCCAGGAGATGGTCTGAATGGAAACGGTCGTCGCGTCCTGACGTATGCCGATCTCCGCGCGCTCTACAGAGGAGTGGACGGCAGGCCGCCCACTCGCGAAATCATTCTTCACCTCACCGGCAATATGGAACGGTTCATCTGGGGGTTCGACGGGCGCAAGTTTTCGCAGGCTGAGCCTATCCAATTGAAACTTGGTGAGCGCGTGCGCTTCGTTCTGATCAACGACACGATGATGGAGCACCCGATGCATCTGCACGGACTTTGGAGTGAATTGGAAAATGGCAGTGGCGAGTTCGCTCCATACAAGCACACGCTCATCGTCAAGCCTGCCGAGAGGGTGACTTACCTAGTCAGTGCGGACACACCCGGCCGCTGGGCTTTCCACTGTCACCTGCTATACCACATGGAATGGGGAATGTTTCGGACAGTGATCGTGTCATGAGGCCAAGCCTTGCTCTTCAGCTTGTCTTCGCGGGAGTTCTGCTGCCGAGCTTCGCAGCAACGCCCGTGTGTGCACAGGCTCCGGAGACTCCGGTCGACGCACCCCCGGCGACTTCGGTCGATGTACCAACTCCGGCACCGAATTGGCCAAAGCCAGTCAAAGATGACCGCGTCCTGACCTTTGTGACCTTTGATCAACTGGAAGGCAGAACGACTGGGCCGAACACCAGCTTCCGATGGGATGGCCAAGGCTGGATTGGAACCGACTTCAATAAGTTGTGGATTAAGTCCGAAGGAATGGTGTCAAACGGGGTCACCAGCGATGGAGACCATGAGTTTTTGTACGACAGGCCGATTCCACACGTACGTTACCTCGATTGGCAGGCAGGTGCGCGCGTCGACATCGATTCCGGTCCAAGGCGGGCATGGCTCGCGCTTGGCGTGCAGGGACTTGCTCCGTACTTCTTCAATTTTGAACCAACATTTTACGTTCGCGACGGAGGACGCGTCGCGGGAAGGCTCCAAGGCTACTATGACTTGTACCTCACGCAACGACTGATACTGCAGCCTCAAGTCGAAATGAATTTCTACAGTCAACCGGATCGTGCGCGCGGGATTGGAACCGGACTATCCGACATCGATGGCGGGGTGCGGCTCGGCTATCAGTTTTCGCGCAAATTCGCTCCCTACGTCGGGTACGTGTACTCCGGCGTATTCGGCCAGACCGCTACATTCAGTCGTCAGTCCGGGGAAACAACGGGTGCACATCAGTTTGTGTTTGGGATTTGGTTGTGGCACTGAGCGCGACTCCAACAGGTCCACGGTTTAGCCCCCAGACTGGTCCGGCGATAGACCCGTTGCCGGACTGGTACTTTCGTACTAACATCGTTTGCAGGATGCCCTACCTTCCGACGGGTACTGTCACTCTATAGGTTTTCCCGGTTCACTCCGCTATCGTGTACTCACTGGCGGAGTATCGGATTTACCCGCGAAAGGCAGACCCCTTATGGCGTCCCCGTACGAGATCATGACGAACACCAACCAACCAGGCAGCATCACGACCACGCGCTCCAAGCAGACGGAACGCCGCAGCAGCCGGCGTTGCAAAATCACGCAGCTCATGCGCATCCGTCCCTCCGATCCGGAACGCGAACCGTTCGAGGATATCCGCGGAACCCTTAGCATGTCCCGCACGGGCGTCTATTTCCAATCCAGCGTGCCCACCTACGCGGTTGGCATGCGGCTGTTCGTTACCATGCCCTATTCAAAACAACCCGCTTCGATGAGCCACGAATACCTGGCGGAAGTGGTGCGTCGCGACCCCCTGCCTAATGGCATGTTTGGCGTCGGCTTCAAAATCCTGATGGAGATGGGGCTACAAAGCGGATTTGGCAGCGCCTATTCGAACAACCAGAGATAGCTCTTCTAGAAATTAATCCTACTAAAAACGGAAAGGGCGGGTGGCCGAAGCCATCCGCCCTTTCCGCGTTTGGGGGGTGGGGAAAGTCGTTGTCGTTCAGCTCTTGCCCAGGGCCGAGAGCGTCTTGTGCCGCAGCAGGCCCATATGCCGGTTGAGCGGATGCTGGCGTCCCAGGAACGTGAACACGGGAGGGCGGCGCGGGGTCAGCTTGGCCATGGCGATGCTCAGCCGGACGTCGCGGCGGGCATATTTCATCCCGGCGATCAGGGCGTCTCTGGCATCTTCCTTGCGCCCCGCGGCCATGTAAACCTCGGCAAGATTTAAATACAGCTGGGCCTGGTTGCGCTTGATGCGTACCGCGCCGTCGCACAGGCGTTCGGCATCGGCCCACTTCTGCTGAGTGCGGGCCAGGGCAACTCCCAGGTAGGACATGTAATAGGGATTGTTCTTTTCCAGCTCGGCGGCTTTCTGAATGTGGTTAAGGGCGCGGTTCGCGTAATTGTCTCTGAGAAGTGTAAGACCTGTCTTGAACTCTTTGAAGGCTTCGGTATCCATCATAGTTCCACCTCAGTCATTGGCAAGGATTCCCCGGGGAGAGGACAACTTCCGTCGCTGGGTCAGGCGCAACTCGCTGTGGAAAAAAGCGCTCGAGAAGGGGCAGAGAATGCGCTTTTCTTTCCGTGACTTGGAGGTGAGCGAGTTGGCCGAGGAGGTCGTCATTTGCCCGTCCTTGATGACGTTACGAGGAAGGGAACCCGGAATCTACTGACCCGTAGGACAGAATTCGTGCAACGTCTTTACGTTCTAGTGGTGAGGAGAAGGCCAGTTGTAGCTCAGGCCTTCAGGCCTGAGGGTTTTCGCTGCGACGGCACGATTGCGCCGGCGCGCGGAAAGGCCTCACCCCTGAAGGGGTGAGCTACAGGTGCGCGGAAGCTTTAGTTTGTTTTAGACAGGTAACCACTCTTGCGCCGCCAGACTTTCCAGTCGTCCAGCGTGACTTTCAGCATAGCCTTCGCCGCTTTGTGCAGCCAGCGCTCTTCCCGCGCGGCCATGTCGCGCCGGATCGCCGGGATGGCTTTGGGGCTGCCCAGATGGATGTTGGCGGTCTCCCAGCCCATGTAGTAAGCAAGCTTCTCTTCATCGCGCTCTTCGGGAAGAGAGCTGATTTCGATGTGGCAGCAGTCCGGGGCCAGCCGGCGGACGATCCAGTGCTCGGCAAAATGAACGTGCGGGTCGCGGATGCGCATGGCGGTTGCGACCAGCTTGCGGCTCAGGATTTGGGTGGTGTGCAGTTTCCTGGCCCAGATCCACGCCGAGGGAGTGAGTTGCTTGGCCTCGCGCACAATGTGCGCGCCATCCCAGGTGGCAAGCGCAAGGACCCGCGGATGGCCCAGGCTGCCGAGTCCGGCAATGCGCGATTTAAGCTCGTAGTTTAGGGTGCGCAGAGGCATCAAAGCGTGCACCAGCTTCCAAACGTCCTTTGGAAGCACTCCTTTGTACCGGGGGCAGGCCAAAATCTTTTTCCAAAAAACCACCGGATCGCGGAGCTTGTTCAGCGCCACCAATCGCAACCATCGGTGATGTTCCGCGAGCACGAAAGGGCCGCCGCCCTTCGCCAGGGAATCGCGGTAGCCTTGCTCGATTGCGCGGCAGGCCTTTTTTCGAGTGATGGAGAGGTGCTCCTCTTCGATGGCCAGATAGGCACTCGACACGAGGCGAACCAGGTCTGCCGCGTAAGAGGCGGGCCAGGCCTCGTCGAAATCGTTCACGCCCCAGATCAGGCGGCCTTCCAGGTCGCGCCACGTGCCGAAATTCTCCACGTGCAAATCGCCGACGGCGAGAACCTGCGGCGCGCGCGCCAGCTCCGGGCAGATGATCGGCCACCACTGTGCCCAGCGGTAAAACGTCGCGCGAAAAAACGGGAACGCCGCCCGGGCCATGTTCTGGTGTTTCAGCTTCACGTCGGACTGCACCATATGGACGTGCCGGGAGGCCCATTTCTCGAACTCCGCGGTAGCCCGGACAATGTCCGGCAACTTGTGGTTTGTTTTGCTCATGTCCCGTAGTTTGTAGCTCGGGCCTTTAGGCCCGAGGGTTTTCATTCCGTCGGCGCGATCTCGGATACTCCGCGGAAATCTTCACCCCTGAAGGGGGAGCTACAGCAATATCTGTCTGGCGATCCCGGAATTTTAAACGCGTGCGTGTGTGGCCGCGGCCCGGGTGCGCGATTCGTAAATCGGGAAGCGCGCCGCAAGCTCGGCCACCTGCTTCCGAACTTTCTGCTCCACGGCCGCGTCTCCCATGTGGGTGAGAATTTCTGCGACGCCATTGGCGATAAGTTCCATCTCCGGTTCCTTCATTCCGCGCGTCGTCACGGACGGGCTGCCGAGCCGGATGCCGCCCGCCTTCATCGGGGGCAGGGGATCGAACGGGATGGCATTCTTGTTCACGGTGATGCCCGCGCGATCCAGCGCCTTTTCCGCGTCGCTTCCGGTGATGCCGCGGGGATGCACCTCGATCAGGAAAACGTGATTGTCCGTGCCGCCGGAAACCACGCGGAAGCCGTGGCGCGATATCGCATTCGCCAAGGCCTTGGCGTTCGCCGCCACCTGCTTCTGATACTCGATGAAGGACGGCTCCATCGCTTCCTTGAAGCAGACTGCCTTAGCCGCGATCGTGTGCACCAGCGGGCCGCCCTGCGTGCCGGGGAAGGTGAGCTTGTCGATCTCTTTGGCAAACGACGCCTTCGAAAGCACCATGCCGCCGCGCGGCCCGCGCAGCGTCTTATGCGTCGTCGTGGAAACGATATCGGCGTGCGGCACGGGGCTTGGGTGAACGCCTGCCGCCACCAGCCCAGCGATATGCGCCATATCCACAAAGAAAATCGCGCCGACGGTCTTGGCCACCTTCGCGATGCGTTCGAACTCGATGATTCGCGAATACGCGCTGGCGCCCGCGACGATCATCTTCGGCTTGTGCTCTTGCGCCAGCTTTTCGATTTCGTCGTAGTCGATCCGCTCGGTGTCCTGCTTCACGTGATATTCGACAAACTTGTACATCCGCCCGGAAAAGTTCAGCGGGTGGCCGTGCGTCAGGTGGCCGCCGTGCGCCAGCGCCATACCCAGCACGGTGTCGCCCGGTTTCAGCGCGGACATATACACCGCCACGTTGGCCGAGGTTCCGGAGTGCGCCTGCACATTGGCGTGATCCGCGCCAAATAGCTGCTTCGCGCGGTCGATGGCCAGTTGCTCCACCTTGTCGGCCACTTCGCAGCCGCCGTAATAGCGCTTGCCGGGATAGCCCTCCGCGTACTTGTTCGTGAAGATGGAGCCCATCGCTTCCAGCACGGCTTCGGAGACGAGGTTTTCCGATGGGATAAGTTCGATCCCGGTCGACTGGCGCACGGCTTCTTCGCGGAGCAGATCCGCAATCTGGTGGTCAACCGTGTCGAGGGGGCGTTGCATGCGGACGTTTGCTTCGGTGGTCATTGGGCTCTCCAAAACCGAATGCGTGCTGCTGTGCGGGGCATTGGTGACCGGTCTGAAGACCGGCCACTACAGGAAGTTTAGCGGAGAGTATAACTGGCCGCAACGCGCCGCATCTGTTCTATAAGGGGAAACAAGCCGTGGGATGGGCGTTTCTGATAGTTTCCGTGGGCTTCTTTCCCCGGCGTCGGTCTATACTTAATCTGCTGTCCCGATACAGCAAATTCACTCTACTGAGGAACATCATGGCAAATTACTATGCCGACAACTCGCTGAGCATTGGACGAACACCCCTGATCAAGCTGAATCGCGTAACCGATGGCGCCAAAGCCACGGTGCTCGCAAAGATCGAGGGCAGAAACCCAGCGTACTCAGTCAAGTGTCGCATCGGGGCGGCAATGATCTGGGACGCGGAAAAGCGCCGCGTTCTTAAGCCGGGGATCGAAATCGTCGAGCCCACCAGCGGCAACACCGGTATCGCCTTGGCCTATGTGGCTGCGGCCCGCGGATACAAAATCACGTTGACTATGCCGGAAACGATGTCGCTCGAACGCCGGCGCGTCCTGGCTGCCTTTGGCGCGAACCTGGTGCTCACACCCGGACCGGAAGGCATGAAGGGCGCGATCAAGAAAGCCACGGAGATTTACGAATCCGACAAGCAGCACTATTTCCTGCCGCAGCAATTCGATAATCCGGCCAACCCGGCCATTCACGAATCCACCACCGGCCCGGAAATCTGGAATGACACTGACGGCGCCGTCGACGTTTTTGTCGGCGGCGTGGGCACCGGCGGCACCATCACTGGTGTCAGCCGGTACATTAAGAATACGAAGAAGAAGAAAATTCTTTCGGTTGCCGTCGAACCTGTGGCGAGCCCCGTGATCACTCAAACGCGCGCGGGCCAGACGCCTGTGCCGGGTCCCCACAAGATTCAGGGGATCGGCGCGGGGTTCGTGCCGAAGAACCTGGAGTTGGACCTGATCGATCGTGTTGAGCAGGTGACCAACGAAGAGTCCGTGGAAATGGCGCGGCGGCTGACTCGCGAAGAAGGCATCCTCTCCGGCATCTCCTGCGGAGCCGCCGCGGCGGTTGCGGTCCGGCTTGCGAAGCTGCCCGAATTTGCCGGCAAGACGATCGTCACCGTGCTGCCCGATTCCGGCGAGCGCTACATCTCCACCATCCTGTTCGAGGGCATCGGCTAAGCCGCAACAGCACGGAATGCGTACGGTCGGGGAGGGGGAGCAGCCTGCACCCCTCCTTTGGCATTCTGCATTCAGAAAAATCGTGAACTCCTATGACCACACCAAATAACGATTTGCGAACGCTGGCGCGGGAGTTTCGCTTGGCTCTCGAAGCGCGGCTTACCGACGCCAGCATGTGGGAATACCGCTTGCCGTCGAAGGACGAAGTCGCTACGTTTTGTCGCGCGTATCTTGATGCGCTCTTTCCGCTCTACTTCGCGAAAGAAGAGGTGAGCAGCCCGGACGCGGCCGGATTTCTGGCGCAACTGGATTTGCAGCTAGCGGAGCAGATCGTATACGCGATGCGATTCGATCTGAATTGCTGCGGCAAGCCAGTGCCCGCCAACCTCTCGGAGAGTGCCAGCCAACTTGTGCAAGCCTTGCACGCAAAATTGCCAAGGCTCGCTCAGCTTTTGGGGACGGATTTACAGGCCGCGTTGAAGAACGATCCGGCGGCCAGCGGTTACGAAGAAATTTTGCTGAGCTATCCCGGAGTGGAAGCAATCACCGTGCAGCGCCTGGCGCATGAACTCTACTTGCTGAAGATTCCGTATCTGCCGCGCATGATGACGGAAGTGGGGCACAGCCGCACGGGCATTGACATTCATCCAGGCGCAACGATTGGCGAATCCTTCTTTATTGACCACGGAACGGGCGTGGTGATCGGTGAAACCGCCACGGTCGGCAACCACGTCACGCTCTATCATGGGGTGACCCTTGGCGCCTTCAATCCGACCAGCCGCCGCAATGGCGCGGAACTCGTGCGCGGCCTCGAAAACAAGCGCCACCCGGACATCGAAGACAACGTCACGATTTATCCGGGCGCGACCATTTTGGGAGGCGACACCCGCGTCGGCCACCATAGCGTCATCGGCGGCAACGTCTGGCTTACGCACTCCGTCGCCCCCTATAGCCGCGTCACCGTCAAAGACCCCGAACTCCTCATCCGCAGCAAAACCCAGGACTCCGACAAAGACTGGTTCCTCGGCAGCGCGATTTAGCGAGCACTGGAGGTCCGCGCTCTATGTTTCAGGTAGAATCTTTTTGAGAACCGACGCCAATTGTTCGGCGAGCCGCCCCGATTTGGCCACGGACTCGAGTTGCCGGTAAATGTCTGCCATGTCTCCCTGCTTGCGAATTCCTACTGCGCAGATAGCCACCACGCGAAGTTGCGGATAGATCCTGTAAATCACACGATGATTCGCGAATTCGTGTTTCCAGAAATTCGCCAAGGATCCTCGTAAAGGAAGGCCGTATTCCTCCGGATTGACGGCCAATTTTTTCTCCAGGACCTTGCGCAATTGGTTCCTGATGCTGCCGTCAAGGCTTTGAATATCGGCTGCCGCGTCCGGAGTGAAGCGAAGTTCAAATGCTTGTTCGATTGAGGACTTTGGGCCCGCGGCCTCGGTGGAGGCCGGTGGTTTGGGTTTCTGCTTCATTTCCCGAAGACTTCGTCGGTCGTGAGCAGTCTGCCGGCGGCTACGTCGTTGTCGAGCGTCAGGGCGAGTTTCAACAAGCGGTCCGTGAGTTCCCGGTCGGCAAGAATCTCAAGCGTCGCAAGAACGGAATCGCGTTCGCGCAGCAGGGAATCCAGAAATTCCTTGTCGACTAGGTACTTTGCCGATTGGCGGCGGTTCTCGATGAGAACGACGCTCTTTGCCTTGGCGGCCTTCAGATAGCGCTTCAAGTTGTAGCGCAAATCCGTGGCGGTCACCCGCTTCACGTCTATCCCTGGTTTTGCCATGTCCCGGCCCCTAACGTACACTTAACATTGATAAATGTACATTCATTGCTTGCGGGCGTCAATCGCCCGCCGGCGAGAGGCGCACGGCTCTGCGGGTGGCCACACAAAGCCGATTCCCTCCCGCCGCATCGCGTTGACAGTGGGAGACGGTGTTCGCTACGCTCGAATGCTTAACTGAGCGCGAGCTGGATCGACAGGGAGACGCATGGCGGAAGAGAAGCTACCAACTAGGGCGGAAGATTTTTCGGAGTGGTACAACCAACTGGTGCTGAAGGCGCAGCTCGCCGACTACGCGCCGGTGCGCGGCTGTATGATTGTGCGTCCCTACGGCTGGGCGCTCTGGGAAAACATTCAGGCGGCGCTCGATAAGCGCTTCAAGGCCACGGGCCATCAGAACGTCGCGTTCCCCCTGCTTATCCCCAAAAGCTTCATTGAAAAAGAGAAGCACCACGTCGAAGGCTTCTCGCCAGAGCTTGCCGTAGTCACCATCGGCGGCGGGGAAGAACTCGCCGAGCCTCTGATCCTTCGCCCCACTTCCGAGACTATCATCGGCCACATGTGGTCCAAGTGGATCCAGTCCTATCGCGACCTGCCGGTGCTGATGAACCAGTGGAACAGCGTTATCCGCTGGGAACTCCGCACCAAGCTGTTCCTGCGGACGCTCGAATTTTATTGGCAGGAGGGCCACACTGCCCACGCCACCCGCGAAGAAGCCGTCGAAGAAACCCGTCGGATGCTCGACGTCTACACCGACTTCGCCGTGAACGAAGCCGCTATCCCGGTCATACCCGGCGCCAAATCCGACGCCGAAAAATTCGCCGGCGCCGACACCACCTATTCGCTGGAAGCCATGATGGGAGATTGCAAGGCGCTGCAATTCTGCACCTCTCACTTCCTTGGGCAGAACTTCGCACAAGCCTTCGAAGTGAAATATCTCGAC
>DATHMM010000078.1:0-90589 GCA_035487095.1 Candidatus Sulfotelmatobacter sp. | reverse complement strand
TTTGGTCACACCTACGCGGAGGTCTGTCATGAAAATCTATCCCACCAAGGACATCAGAAACGTCGGCATTGTCGGCCACGGCGGCACCGGAAAAACGCAACTGGTGTCGTCGTTACTGTATTCCGCCGGAGTTACGCCACGTTTCGGCAAAGTTGCGGAGGGCACCACCACCACCGATTGGGACGAAGAAGAAATTGCCCGCAAAATCTCCATCCAGACTGGCATTGCCTGCGCCGAATGGGCCTGCACCCTTTGCGCCGGCAACACCGTAAAAATCAATTTCCTCGATCTACCCGGTTACTCCACCTTCATCACCGAAACAAAGGCCTCCCTCATCGCCGCCGACGCCGCGCTCATCACCGTTGATGCCCACGTCGGCGCTCAGGTCACCACCGAAAAAGTCTGGGACTATTGCGCCGAGTACGATATCCCCCGCGCCTTCGTCCTCACCTGGATGGATCGCGATCTCTCCAGCTTCGAACGCTCCCTCGAATCCCTCGTCCAGGTTTTCGGCCGCACCGTTGTCCCCCTCCAGATGCCCATCGGTGCCGAAAAAGGTTTCCGCGGTGTGATCGATCTCGTCTCCATGAAAGCCCACATGTATACGCCCGACGGCGACGGCAAAGCCACCATCGAAAATATTCCGGATGCATTAAAGGATGAGGCCGAAGAAGCTCACGAGCGGCTTGTGGAAATGATCGCCGAAGGCGACGACGAAATGATGGAGGAGTTTTTCCGCGAAGGCACTATCCCCATCCAGGATCTGATCCCCGCCGTCCGCAAAGCCATCGTTGCGGAAAAAATCGTGCCGGTCTTGATGATCTCCTCCACCCGCAGCGTCGGCAGCGCCAGCCTTCTCACTTTTCTTGCCGACGTTTTCCCGCACCCCGACGAGCACTCCCAGTTCGGTTTCAAGGATCCCGGCGGCAAGGGCGATCGCATCGATCGCAAGTACGACGATTCGCAGCCGCTCTCCGTCTTCGCCTTCAAAACCCTCGCCGACGCCTTCTCCGGCCGCATCAACTATTTCAAGGTGAAAAGCGGCGTCCTGAAAAACGACGCCACGCTACAGAATTTCAATCGCAACATTCCCGAACGTTTTCAGCACACCATGGTTGTCCAGGGCAAGCAGCTCACTGAAATTCAGGAATTGCACGCCGGCGATATCGGCGCGATAACCAAGCTGAAAGAAACCGTAACCGGCGACACTCTCGGCGACAAAGCGTCTCCAATCTACTACGCTCCGGCCAGGCTCCCCGAGCCTTCCATCACTTTTGCCGTCGAACCGAAAACCCGCGCCGACGAAGACAAAATCGGCATCGCCATCCACAAAATCATGGAAGAGGATCCCGCGCTCCGTTTCTCACGCGACCCCCAGACCAAGGAATTCCTTCTCGCCGGCAGCGGCCAGCAGCACATTGAGGTCGTCGTCGCGAAAATGCAGAAGCGCTACAACGTCAACCTCACGCTGAAGCCGCCCAAGGTTCCTTACCGCGAAACTATCCGCGGCAAGGCCGACGCCGAAGGCAAGCACAAGAAACAGTCCGGCGGCCACGGCCAGTTCGGCGTCTGCCGCGTCAAATTTGAGCCTCTCGAGCGCGGCAAAGGCGTCGAATTCGTTGACGATGTCTTCGGCGGCGCCATCCCCAAGAACTGGATTCCCTCCGTCGAGCGCGGCATCCGCGAAGCTGCCGCCCGCGGCTTCCTCGCCGGCTTCCCCGTCACCGATTTCCGCGCCACTCTTTACGACGGCAAATACCACGACGTCGATTCTTCCGACATGGCCTTCCGGATCGCCGGCTCTCTCGCCTTCAAGGAAGCGATGAAAACCGCGCGTCCCTCGCTCCTTGAACCCGTCATGCACGTCGAAGTCTACGCGCCCGACCAATATTCCGGCGACCTGATGGGCGATCTCAGTTCCCGCCGCGGACGCATTGGCGGCAGCGAATCCCGCGGCCATAACGTCATCGTCCGCGCGCAGGTCCCCTTCTCCGAAATGCTTTCCTACGCCACCGACCTCACCTCCATGACCCAAGGCCGTGCCACGTACTCCATGGAGTTCTCGCACTACGACTACGTCCCCGGCGATCAAGCCGACAAAGTAATCGCCGCACACAAATCCGTCCACGGCGAAGCCCTCGTCGAAGAAGAAGCTTAGTTTTTATGGCTTGATTAAAACTGATTGTGGGGGCCGAGCGAGCTCGGCCCCTCTTCGACTTACTTCGGGAAGGAGGTTCGCTTCACTGGTCGCCGATCGCTGGCCACCGCTTGCTGTCTTACGCAGGCAAAGCCTTCCCCTTCGTCTCATGCCCGAAGGGTAACAACAATAGTCCCACCGCAAACGCGATCGCCGTATATGCCACAGGTTTTCCGATTGTATGAAAATGCGCCACGCCCGCGCCGACTAAAAACGTAAATCCCGCTCCCGCAAATCTTCCCACCGAAGTCGCAAACGCAAACGCGCTTCCCCGGCACTCCGTCGGATACTGTTCCGGCAGCCACAGCGTATACATCGCGAAATTCGCCCCGCCGAGGCCCAGAAAGAACAGGCACACGGTGAACCATTTCAGCGGATCCGTCGGCAGGTAAAACACGTATCCAAACCCAATCCCGATCGAGAGCAGCATGCACACGTAATACATTCCCAGCGTTGCGCGGCGCCCAAACCGTTCCGCCAGCGGCGGCAGCACGATGCACCCCAGGATCGTCGCCACGGAAAGCACCATCGTTGCGAGCGAAATCAGGTGCGGCAAGTTCACACCCTGAATTTTGTTCCGGTTCACAATGTCTGTAATCGCCGCCGGCACGTACACCGACCCCGCCCACAACCCGATAATCGAAACCAGCACGAACAGCGAATTCACAATCGTCCGCTTCCGGTACTCTGCGCAAAACAGCGTTGTCAGCGGCCGGAAAACGGACCCGCTCCGCACTGCCGCCACTTTGGTCTCCCAAACCTTCGGTTCCTTCACGCCATACCGGATAAAGCTCACCAGCAGCGCCGGCAATCCGCCAATCGCAAACATCCACCGCCACCCATACCGCGCCCCGATCTGGTAATTGGCGATCGCCGCCAGAAAAAATCCCACGTAATAACCGGTGTGCATCCACCCAGCCGCCATCTTGCGACGGTCCTCCGGCCACTCTTCCGCCACAAACGTCCCGCCCATCGCCCATTCGCCGCCGATGCCGATTCCTGCCAGGAAGCGGAAGATCGCCAGTTGCCACACACGCGTGCTGATGCAGCACAAAAAGGTGAACAGCGAATACCACAGAATCGTCAGCATCAGCGTGCGCACGCGTCCATACTTGTCCGCGACGGGGCCCCACAAAAACGCGCAGCCCCATCCGACGAGGAACAACGCAAACAGCAGCCCGCCGTAGTACCCGACGCCGCCCAGGTCGCTGCGCAATCCCGATCGCGGCAACAATTCCTTCAGCGCGGGCACCATCACCAGCGCAAAAATGTACGAATCCATCCCGTCGAGCGCCCATCCGCCCCACGATGCGAAAAATCCGCGCCATTGATTTTTAGTAAGTGGGGTTGGTGCCGGTGTAGCCGTAATCGTTTGTGTGCTCATAGGCTATTGCCACCCGCACACTACTTCCTCTCATTCGTTTCAGCAACAAGTTTTTGTTCGCCTCTGGCTGATGCCCCGCTCACCGGTCGCTCAGCTCCGCAGGTTCAGCGCCGGAGGCGCGGAAAAGGTTAGCCCCGCCCGTGAGGGCGGGGTACGCGTCGCAGGATTTTCAAGCGCCGGAGGTGCGGCAGATTTAGAAACTGTCCCCGCCTGCCAGGCCACGGGATTCGCGTCACGGGATTTCCGATCTCCGCTTGCGTTCACAAATGCAAATTGCGTTGCCTCAAAAATCCGCCTACGTCAGCCTCGGCAAAAACATCCCCGTGTGCCGCGCATGTTCCTCAAATCCCTCGCCGAACTCCTGCCGCAAAAATATCTCTTCGCGCCGGGCCTTGATGTAAAAACTCAGCCATACGATCGCAAATCCCAGCCAACCCCGTAGATGCCCCCTGATCATTGCCGTGCCGATGAAGCCCACCAGGATGCCCGTATAAATCGGATGCCGGATCCAGCGGTACAATCCCTTGCGGATAAGTTCATGCTCCTTTTTCAATGTCACCACGCCGCTCCAGTTTGCTCCCAGGCTGAGCCGCGCCCAGATGCTGGTTCCCACGCCCAATGCTGTCAGAATTAATCCGATCCACAGCGCTGCCGGAGTCTCCGGCGGGAATTTCATATTCAGCCCTCTCCACCCACTTCCGAACAACAACCAGAATCCCAAAACAACCGGCACCGCGTGCTGCGCCATTTCCCACGGTGTCTCCAGTTTCTTCGCCCGCTTCATCCCAAACCACAGCAACACCCACACAGCCATAAGCGTGTCCCACAACCATGTAGCCAATTCCATTGCCCGCTCCGCGCCCATGCTTTCCCAGTGCATTCTCGCCTCCTGATGTTCATCCCAACTTAAGATCTATCCGTGTGGCCTCGGTCGTCCTTGCCCTTCAGGAGTTCCGACGTCCACTTCCGCTCTGCTTCGACTTGCTTCGCCATAAACGCAACGACCTTCGCGCCCCATTCGCCAAGCTCCATATTTGCCGCAAGGTAGTTCAGCCGCTCGGCGCGTTTCGCCAGCCACGCTTCGCGCTGCTCCACGATCTGCTCTCGTGCCGCCGCACCGAGGAAGGCGAAGAGTCCCACGCGCAACTGGAACTCCTCCGCGCTCGCGGCGTCCTTAGGCGTGAATTGCTCCAGTCTCCGGAGCAACTCCTGCTTGCCTTTGGACGTAAGCGCGTAGCGTTCCCGCGTCTGGCCGCGTTCGCCAGGCACGGTCTTCCGGCTCACCCAGCCGGCGGCGACAAAGCGCTTCAGCAGCGGATAGACCAGGTTGTTGTGCATGTCGCTTTGGCCGGTGATCTGGCCGACGCGCTTCTTCAGCGCGTAGCCGTGCGCCGGGCCGCCGAGCAGCGTCGCCAGCAACAATAGGTCATTCATGACTGTGTCAGTATTGTACTAATCGAAAGGCAAGTCAAGGCACAAGCCAAAAGGCGTGCGTTTTTAGTTGGAGGTGTTTCTAACGGGAGCGGAAGGGCGAGCGCTGACGGTTAACCACGCGGACGGGCGCCGGTTCGGGGAAGAGCGTCAACGCCGCGGCGCGCAGCCACGAACGAAACGCGTAACGATAGTCCCGGTAAGTCCGGGAAACGCTCGGGGGAATCTGCTGCAGCCGCTGCGATAGAGTTTTCATTAGCTCACGTTCCATTCGTTGGCGCTTCACTATATTTGATTAACTCAAGCCGCCTCAGGTTACCGGAACTTCCGCCGCAACCTGCCATTCCTTCTCTTCCGGCAGCAGCGACTTCACGATGTCTTCCAGTTCGTGCGAACTCTTCACGTGATCCGGGTAGTTGTAGGCCGTCAAATCGAACGTCATCCCGTATTTCGCGCGTACGTCCTGCAAGCCTTCCTGCAGGCGGACGGCAATGCGCTTGGCGTTCAGCGTGTCCGTTTCCGGCAACACGATGGCGAAGAGATCGTCGGCCAGGTGATAGATGGAATCGGTGGGGCGCAGCCGCTTGGCCATGGCTTTCGCGGCGTCGCTGAACGCGCCTTTCTCGTCTTTCACCGTGGCGCGGGAATTGGCATTCGCTTTCGCAAGCACAAGGGACATGTTTTTCTCCATCGTAAGCGCGCGGCGGAATTCCATGCTCAGGCGATCCCAGAAGTGGTTCTGGTCGGGCATGGAGTTCAGCAAATCGGCGCTGGCCTGAATCTGCAGCGCCACGTTGCGCTCCAGTTCGCTCAGCAGGTGCTGCTTCAGCTTGGTAAAGGTGCGCTGCCGGTCGAAAAGATAGCCCACGAAGAGCAGCGTCAGGGCGCAAAATCCGAAGAACGCCACGCGCATCGTCCACTTGTTCTCGTCCGCATGGACGAACACCAGCGGATACATGAACGCGGCCAGCCCGCCGGCAAGGATCAGCACAAACACGGCGGAAAGAATCGTGAGCTGGAGATTGCGGCGTTCCAGCCGGTCCAGCTCCTGGCGATCAATCGTGGGCATCGGGGCACCTATGCTCGAAGGGGGACATACCCGCGGCGCGGGCTCCCGGACCATGCCGGGATTCCCCCAGCTTCCGTTTTGGCACCGTTCCGCGCAATAGGAGCCAAGTACTGCCGTGCTGAAACCGACAGGGGGAGGACAGTGACTGGTGATTGGTGACTCGTGACTGGTGAAGAGAGGCGCGTGGCGCGTGCCCCGTATCCTGCTTTCTTCGTAGGGGCGGCTTCAGGCCGCCTTCTTCGGTTTTGTAGGGCCGCCTCTCGAAGAGGGCAGGTTGCGAGGGACGATTGGCACCGGGCTCAGGGCTAGAAAAGTGCGAAAAATCAGGGGAAAAATCGAAAATGTCGGCGCGCCGACATTTTTGTGGGGACACCCACCCCCCTGTTTTTGCGTATGTAGGGGAAACAAGAGAGATACGAGGCTGGTGTTCGTATGGTGGGGAAATAAAGGAGATAGAAGAAGTGGCCAGAGATTCGCGGAAAGTCAACAGTCGACAGTCGACAGTTAACAGCCGAGGTTGGTTGACCCTTCGCGCTCGCTCAGGGTAAACCAGGGGGACCCTTCCCCCTGTGGCCGGGAAGAGATAGCAGGGAAAAGGGTTACGAGATGGGCGCGCAAGTGTTGAAACTGCAGGAGTTAGAGGGGAGAGGAAAGTCTTGAATGGACAGGGTTTAGCGGATCGCCGGGAATCGAGAGGTATCTTCATGCGTGCAGTTGTCCAGGGCAGAGGCCACAAAGATTCGTTTGGCGCCGCGAGGTGCGGCGGGCGAATTGGTGCGCTTGCGAGTCACACACAAAGTATTGCAACAGTAAATAGTATCGACAAGTAACTGCTTGGACAAAAAATGGTAATGGAACTGGGGCAGCGTTCGAATGGGGAGGTAATCGGCGATCAGCGATCAGCGAAACCGGAATACGTTTTGTCTTTCCCCCGCGCGCCTCGCCCCTTAGGTCAGAAAGTCGCGAATGTCGAGAGCTAGACCTTTCCGGACCGCTCTGCCCAGCGCCGGAGGCGCGACATAAGTTAGCCCAGTGCGTAAGCGCTGGGTAAATGGTATATAAAGTAATCAAGCACCGGAGGCGCGCCACGTGTCCCACACCTACGCCCAAAACGTGATTCACATAGTCTTCAGCACCAAAGATCGCCGCAAACTCATGCCGGACGACTTTCGGCCCCGAATGTGGGCCTACGCAACCGGCGTTTGCAAAAAGTTCGACATCCTTGTTCTCGCCGTGGGAGGGATGGAAGATCACATTCATTTCCTCCTTCAAATTCCTCCGACCGTGGCGCTGGCCAAGGCGGTTCTCGCCATCAAATCGAATTCTTCACGCTGGGCGAGCGAAGAAGGTCTCAAATTCGCGTGGCAACAGGGGTACGGAGCGTTCAGCGTGAGCAGTTCGAACGTTCCCATCGTGGTTCGATACATTCAAAACCAGGAGGCACATCATAGGAAAATGAATTTTGACGCGGAATTCCTCGCATTGTTGAAAAAACATAAGATCGAATTTGACCCGAAATATGTGTTCGGGTAGGTGCCGCGCCTCCGGCGCTCGGGATCGTCGCTGCGTTCTTACCCAGCCCTCACGGGCTGGGCTAACTTCTGCCACGCCTCCGGCGTTTGTCGAGTCAGAGTCAGGTCACATGCGCGGTCGAGTTAGGCGGCGATGAGCCAAAGCAGAAAACGTCCCTTCTGCCCCATTGTGCCCACTTCGCCGTCCAATTGCGCTCGAACAAGGCTGTCAATTTAAGCGAAGTCTAGTTTCAGCAAAGTCATCAAGGCACATCGGTAGGGGAGTACACCGAAATGCCTGCAACAGTATCGAACTGCGCATCGTTTGTTGCGATTCTAGAGATTCCGTATTCCCTCATTGCAGCAACAATGATGGAATCATTCGTAAGCAGACCCGCATTCACCCTCTCTGTGTGCGCCTCTACCACGATGTCCTGCTCCATCTGCAAGATCAGTACATTTAGGGAAAGGAGTCTTTGGGCATTGGTCCAGTAATCCGAAAGGTTCTTTACGTCGTTGGGGTGGCGAGCCAGATATTTTGCACCTTTTTCGGTGGAAGTGAAGAGACTCTTGGCCTTGGCCTCCGCCAGCATAAAGACGTGCGTAGCTTCGTGGATGATCTCGAATAGGGTTATGCCAAATATCTCTTCAGTTGAACAGCGCTCCAGTAGCGACCTGCATTCAGCAGACTGGGCAGTGAGGCCATACACAAAGACGTTTGCATCGAGGAGGAGATTACTCCCAGCGGGGATAGCATTGAAAGTCTCAGCCATCCCTCAATCCTCATCATCTTCAATTTCTTCGAACACTGCTTTCCACTCGGCCAAACTTAAATCTGTGGGTTGAGGAGCACCGAGCGCGGAAAGTGACGCCGCGATGCGTTCCCCCCTTTTGTGAGGTGTGAACTTTTGCTGTTTCAGCAAAGCAAGTTTGAAGGCGGGCTGCGCCTCATTGACGAGTCCTTGATAAAGTTCGGGAAGAGTATCCGCTCCTCCCCATGAGGACGGGGCCTGAGCATATTTGTTCCCCAGCAATCCGACGTTGAAGCGACCTTGCATTTGCGGAAAATAGTCGGAAACACGCAATAGCTGAGGCTTTGAGAGTTGCTCAAGGATATTCATTTCAGTTTCAATCCTAGAAGTCGCAGCACGGACTCTTCATCTTTGTAAAGTGTGGCGGCCATCTCATCAAACGGTTTCTCACCTGCGAAATTTCGGGTGAGCTTGACAAACACGCCGCCCGGAAAAGCCACTGAACTATCTACCACAAATGAGTAGTCCGCGTAATAGACAGAGGCTCCAAAGAACGCTGCCTTTTCGCTTTCCAGAGCCTTTGCGTTCACAAACTGACTCACTGTTTCCCGAAACGATTTTCCTCCCGGTTTAACGTGGAACCCCAGAGTTAGTTGCTGGCTTTGGAGTCCCTGTCGAACGCTTGCTGTTAGGGCATCCATACCAGTTTGGAAGAGGGCCACAAATGTCTGTGCACGTGACCAATCTGGATTGAGCGCAGTAATCGTCACTCCGGCTACGCCCACTAAAAAAGACGAAAACAAGGATGGAAAGGCAAAGCTAATATGGGTCTCCCCAAGAGTTTTTGCGGCCTGGTTCCATGAGATGTTTTCGAAGCCGAGTTGCCATGGTGCAAGCGCGCTGTGAATTGCGTTTATGATTTCCCCCTGCTGTCTACCAAACCAAACAGGGGTGATCGGTTCCTTGAAATTGGCACGATACTCAAGGAATGCGGCCTGGATATCTGCGATTGTCAATTCTTGAGGCATGGTCAGCCTTTGGACTTCAACAGTGTATTACCTGTGTTACAGAGAAGTCACGCATTTGAGTTGTGGACTACCGGGGGCGTTGCTCTTTCGACGAAAATCGTTACAGTACTATAGAATATAGTTGATGAAGTAGTTATGGACTGGGAAAATTGTCCATGTCCGCGCGGGGATTCCTCTGTTTTTACCCTCCGCCGCTCCCTGTTCCTCCCGAAATTCCCCTAACTCCTTTATTTCCCCTCGATGCGGAAATTGGCCTGGTAAGTCTTTTTCTTTCCCCAGCTTACGCAAAAACAGGGGGGTGGCCACCCCCTCAAAAATGTCGGCGCGCCGACATTTTTGATTTTTCCCGTGATTTTTCGCAGTTTTCCCCATCGGCACCGATTGCAGGAGCAGACGGCCCGCCTCCGAAGACGGGCCCTACGGAGAGGAGAGGCTGGCCCCGCAGAAGCATCCGGGGCGCAACGGCGCGCATGAAAGCCAGCGCCACGTTTGGGAATGCAGAGAATGAGGCGGAGGATTAAAACCAGTCGGGGAAGACTAGTTCGATGAGGCCGGGGACCCAGTAGGAATAGAATTTGTCGTCGCAGATTTTGTAGCGGCCATATTTTTTGCGGGCGTAGTTGCCCCAATGGGGCTGGGAGCCGTCGAGGTCGGTGAAGCCGTATTCGCGGGCGAGGGCCCAGGAGCTGAAGACGCGGCCGGTCCTCTTCATGGCGCGGGGATCGGCGGCGAGGGCGACGACGGCGCGGCCGATGTAGCGGGGCGATTCGGAGCGGAGAAAATCCTGCGGCGCGTCGTTTTGATCGGCCGAGTTTACGTTGGCGTCCTTGCGCTTGCCGGCGTCTTTCCAGTTGGCTTCGGTGACGCCGAAGTGGTCCAGGACGGCTTCGGAGCGAAGGAAGCCGGGAGTGAGCGCGACGGAGACGATGTTGCGTTTGCGGAGTTCGCGGGCCATGGCGAAGGCCAGGCGGATGACGGAGATTTTCACGAGGTCGTAGAAAAGATTGCCGCGGTAGTAGAAGGCGTCGCCATCGGTGATTTCAAAAATAATGGGGCGGGGTTTGCCGCTGCCTGCGCCTTTCACTTTGGCGCGGCCAAACATCAGGGGAACGGCGAAGTGGGACGTGATGATGTGCGAGTGGATGGCCTGTTTGAGCATGCGGAGGCCGTTATCGAGGTTGGCGTTCCAGAAGGGCTTGCCGAATTCGGTGAGGGCGTCGCCGCCCCAGATGTCGTTGACGAGGATGTCGAGGCGACGGTGGCGGCGTTTGATGAGCGCGACGAGCTTTTTCACTTGTGCGGGATCGGTGTGATCGACGCGAACGGGAATGCCGCGGCCGCCGGCAGAGGTGACGAGTTCGGCGGTTTCTTCGATGGTTTCGGGGCGGCGTGGATTGACGCGGCGTTTGCGGGAGCTGCGGCCGGTGCAATAAACGGTGGCGCCGGCTTCGCCGAGGGCGACGGCGATACCGCGTCCGGCGCCGCGGGTGGCTCCGGCGACTAGGGCGATTTTGCCGTGGAGAGATTTTCGGGAGGCGTGTTGCGGCATGACGGTGCGACCTTTCCTGGGCAGATGATAGCAGTTGGGGAGGGTGTCGCGGGAATCGCAAGGGTGTAGAATGCCGCCGTGAATCCTATAGCGAGAAGTTGTCATCTAAGGAATTGAGGTACGGGAACCGAGGGTTAGTGATATGAAAAAGGGAATGTTAGTTCGAGTTGTAATTGGCGTTGTGGCGTTTATTGCGCTGGCGTGGTTGCCGCAGGCGGCGCTGGCCCAGCATGGAGGAGGAGGGCACGGCGGTGGCGGCGGAGGTTTTCACGGAGGAGGCGGTGGCGGCGGATTTCATGGAGGCGGCGGTTTTAGTGGAGGGGGCCACGGCTTCGTCGGCGGACATTCGTATGGCGGTTATCGTGGCGGCTACTATGGAGGCCGCGGCTTTTACGGTGGTCGAGGGTTTTACGGCGGCCGGGGCTTTTATGGTGGGCGCGGCTTCTACGGCGGCCGGGGATGGGGCTGGGGAGGTTGGGGATGGGGCTGGGGATTTGGCTGGGGCTGGCCGTACTACGGCTATGGCTGGGGATATCCGTATGGCTATTACGGTTACCCGGGATATTACGCGCCCAATTCCTATTATTCGTACCCGCCGGATGGATCTTCGGAGGACTACATAGGCTACCCGCCGGATTCTCAGGACTACTCGAACGGGCCGGATTCCAACAACCGGCCGAATTACAACCATGGGCCGAATTACAATGGCAGGCCTAACTACAATAACGCTCCTAATTACAACGGCGCTCCGAACAACAACCGGCCGAATAACAACAACGGCAATCCGCCGCCGGCAAATCCGCAAGTGCAGCCGCAATCGCAGCCGCAGCCGAACGGGCCCACAAGCTCGTGGAGACCGCAGGCGCCGCGGGGCACGAACAGCGCGGGCGATGGAGGCAGCGACACCGCGTTTTACGAACGGCGTCCGCCGGTTCAATCGGTTGACCACTTGACGGCAACGCCGAGCGGTTACCGGACCGTGAGTTACGTTCCTGGCCGCTCCGGTTCCGCTTCGCAATCGAACGCGCCACTTCGCCCGGAAATGCAGCGAGCGGTCGAACGGTTGCGCCAGATGCCGCCCTTTGCGCGCGAGCGCGAAATCGAAACGGGCAGCTACAGCCACTTCTCGGCCGCGGACAAGCAGATTTTGCGGAACGGCGAGTAAACGAGAGGGAAGTGAAGAACGGTTATCAGTAATCGGTAATCAGTAATCAGAAAGAGTAAGAGCGAGCCCACCCATCGCACCGTGCGATCGGGTGGGCCGTTTTTTTAGTGGACGTAGAAGGCGGTCTTGGAGAGGACGGAGTAGTCGCGGCCTTTCTTGCCGAAGGATGGGGCGAGGCGAACGTCGAGCTTGTGCGGCTTGCCGAGGGCAGCGGTGGCCGAAGTGTAATAGCCCAGCGTGTAACGGGTTTTGATGCGAGTGATGAGCGCGCCGAAGACCTCGGCGAGATGGGCGAGATCGGGGACGTTGAAGATTTCGCCGCCGGTCTGGTCCACAACTTTGCGAATGTTGACGAGGCCCGGCGTCATGGCCGCGGCGAAGAGTGTTCCCGGCGGGTTCTCGCCGGGAATTTTCAAATTATAAAGGACGGCGTCGGAGGCGATCAGCTCGGTGATGATGTCGTTGGTGCCTTGACCGCCCTGGGCGGTGGCCACGTCATCGCTGATGAGAATGATGACGCGGCGGTCTTTTTCCGGGGCGTTGAGGAGATATTGGGCGGGGAGGAAAATGCCGTCGTTGATGTTGGTGCCGCCGCCGACGCGGAAGGCGGTGATTTGCTGGGCGATGGAGGCTTTGTCTTTGGTGAAGGGGGCGCGCATCTGGGCGTCGGTGGAGAAGGTGAAGAGCGCGACTTCGTCGTCGGGCTTGAGGGCAGAGAGAGCGGAAGTGGCGGCTTCGCGCAAAGGGCCGAGGAAGGGGCCGATGGAGTCGCTGAGGTCGAGGACCAGGGCGACGTTGAGGGGATATTCGTCGCGGCTGAAGATCTCGATTTTTTGCGCGACGCCGTCTTCGCGGAGCTCGAAGTCACCTTGTTTCAGGTCGGCGAGGATTTGCGCGGACTTGTTTTTCACGGTGGCATCAACGATGACGAGTTTCACGTTTACGCGGATGACGGAATCTTCGGGGTTTTGGGCTTGCGCCGGGCGGAGGAAAATCAGCGCGGCGACGGCGAGCAGGGCGGGGTAGCGGAGTTGGTGTGGCGAGAAGAGTTTCATAGTGGAGTTTCCAGTTTGAGGGATGCGCCGGGGTTCGACAAGGAACGGTCAGCGCCGGGCAGGGGCTAAAAAGAGATCGCAGCGTCCGCAACCGGAAGCAGGATTAGCACGCACTCCTTGATGTAAATCGAACAGCTGAGCGTGGCCTTTCGGATGATGCGAGTAGGGGTGTCGTCTGGAAAAGGCTGCGGATATTTCGCCGACGCAATATCTGCCGTGGCGTTGCGCAGTTCATCGGCCCCTGAAATATAAGCGACATCGTCGACTTTGGAGCCATTTCTGAGAGAAATCACAAATTGCGCCGTCCGGGAATTCCCCTGGAGCTTGGCATGGAATGGAATGTTCAGCGTACGCATATCCGAAAGCCACATGGCCCCCTGCGAACTTGCGGCCTCAACGCTGGAACCGCCATGGGGAAGTTTCAGGAACGATTTCAGCGATTCCCACTCCGAAACGAGCTGCGTATGGACTTCCGAGGAGGAGTTGGAAGGGACGGCTGCGAGGGCTCGTGCGCAGACGGAGGCAGCCGAGCGGGATTCGCCGAGTTTTTGCAGGACTTCGACCAGGTGTTCTCCGACGACCGGAGATTGTGAGAGCTGCCACGAAGCTTCGAGATAAGGTTTCGCCGCGTGAAAATCCTGATTGTGGAAATACAACCAGCCGAGGGTGTCCCACGAGGCGGCCAGGGCGGGCATAAGTTGAAAGTCGGAAGCCTCGGAATCGTCAATCGAAATATCCATAGTTTTCCGGGCGATGCCACCGACCGAGCGCGCCGAGTACTCGAGGGCCTCTTTAGGATGCACGCCGGCTTCCCCGAGATCCCAGGCGACGTCATTCAACATAACCGGGTCGGGATCGTCCTCCAGCGCCACCTGAAAATATTTGAAAGCCTGCTCGGAATTCTTCATGGAAAGGTAGGTTCTGCCGTACAAAAAACTGAGGGCGGGCGTGGGAGACTGGTTTTGTTCCTTGGCCTTGTCAAGGTAGGAAAGCGCCTTTTCCGGTTGGTTCGCCGCGATATAAGCCTGCACGAGCATCCCACGAATTTGCTCATTCTCCGGATGCGCCTGGCCAAGTTGCTCGAGTTTTGCGATCAGCTGCTCTGAATGGTTTGGACCGCCGAACCGGGGCGGGGCGATGTCCTCGCTGACAGTGGCGCTCGGGGGAAAGTCGCCTTTTACAAAAATAAAACGATTGGGGGCGTCCCGGACGGTTTTTGCAAAATCATCGAAGGCGGCGCGTTGTTCGCCGAAAATTTCCCGCTTGAAAATCTTCAGGTGAAGGGCGCCATGAACCACATTTGGGGGCCCGGCGGAATAACTTGCCTTGAATGATGCAAAATCATTCTCGCGCTCCTGAGCCTCCGGCAAGACGGCAGTGAAGCCTTTCGGAAGGGCGATTGTGGAGATGTAGTTGATTTCCTGCACAGACCCCAGGGGCATGTTGTCCTTCGACAGTTTTTGTTCCTCGCTAAGTTCGGGCATGGAGAAAAACGGCACGCCCAGCACGATGCGTCGATTTTTCCAGTCGGGAAAATCCGTGCGATGGTAGTGAAATTCAAGGGTGAAGGTTTTCGCAGTGTCCTCGGGTTGGGTGACGGAAACCTCGCTAACTGTCCCGGCGTAGCCCATGCTTCCCGCAATCTTCTGTGTGAGTTCCTGCCAGTTGTTTTGCGGCGTCGCCCTGTAAACGGTCCGTAAGGCGAGTTCTCCATCGCCATGCTCTTCGAGCGAGAACTTCGCGTCCAGAGTGCCGGAGGAATCCAGGGAGCCATCCAAGTGGACCGTCTCCGAATCGGTAAGCAGCGGGTCGGCCGGAGTCATGTCCAGATGGGCCGGGGCATTCGGGGGGATGACCAGTGCGTGCCGGTCGCGCAAGGTATTGACGAGCAGGCCGAAAGGAGCCACTTCGGGCGTGGTGTCCAGGAAAAGGAAAGAGCGGCCATGGGGAATGGCCGTGATGACGTGGTCAAACAGATCGGGGGACGGAAACGACGGGTCGACTCGATATTTCGAGCTGATTAACACGGGATAAGCGGGGATGCCGACGGCCTGCAGCAGGGCGGCGAAAAGAGTGTGCTTGTCCTTGCAGTCTCCATAGCGGTTAGCCAGGACATCGGACGCAGAGTGTGGAGAATAGCGCCCGGAGCCAAGGTCCACGCCGATATAGCGAAAGCGTGTGGAAACGAAATCATAAATGGCGCGAATCTTCTCATCGTCCGTCGTTTTATCCCTGGTGAGTTCCCCGGCGCGCGCGCGGATTTCCGGCGTGATTGCAATTTTCGGCTGCTGGAGAGAGTCGTACCAGGCTCCGACACTCTCCCACGATGGAAAAGAGGAGAGGCGGAGTTCAGGTGGTGGTGCGCCATGAAAGTCTTTTTCCCAGGCGGGAATTTTGGATTGTTCGGCTTTTTCCAGATTTGAAGCCTCAAACGTGTAGATCCGCACGTCGCCATCTTCGCGGATGGAAGGTTGCGGCTTGGTATAGTTGAGCTTGACCGGAACGTCGCGGGGGACCGATAACTCGACTACCTCTTTCAGGCAAATTCCATTGCGAAAATAGGAAGTGTCAAACCAGAAGTGTCCCGGAGCGATGGGGTCGTGAATCGTCCATAGCAGCTTGAATTCGAGGATGTCGCCAACGGAAAGGGATTTCACGGCGAGGTGTTTTTCGCGCCGGTCCGTGTACATCGGAGCCTGGCGGCTGACGGCGGAGTCGAGATCTTGAACGTCCGACGGAGGTGTATTCACAATCGTGCCGTCCGGTTTCAAGACCCTGGCATAGACCACATCGAGAGCCTCAAAAGCAGAGTCATACGGGTAGACGAGCAGGCCGAGTTCGCGAACCGCGGATTCTGATTGAACTCTGACGCGAGCAGACAATTCCCGCCGGCCTTTGCCGTCCGCCTCAAAGCGGACCTTGTTCTCGATTAGCTCGAAAACATAGGGCTCTTTTTCGTAGGAGGGCGTCTTCAAGGGAGCGGTGGCCTGCGGAGATGCCGGGGGTGAGGGAAGAGTCTGAGCCCGGAGCGGGAAAGAAGCGTTTTGGACGAGCAGAAGAATGCCAAGCCAGCCACTTGTGCGCATGTGGAAGTAACCCCGAGAACCCGTCACGATAATAGCTCAGATTCTGCGGGCGTGGGAGTTGGTAACGAACCAGCGTTTCCTGAGCGCGAGGGAAGACGCGCTATACAACAGGTACTTGACAAGTCGGTTAGTATGCTCATAGGCTGAGGGGGCGATGGAGCTGGAAGCTTCCCTCTCTTGGCTGGCGATGACCATGACGCCGGGCATAGCGGCCCGGCTGTCTGCGCGATTGCTGCGAGAATTCGGGTCGCCGGAGGGTGTGTTCCGGGCGAGCTTGACGGCGCTGGAGGCGTGCAACCTGCCCGCTCCGGTGGCCCAGGCGATCTTCAAGAAGCAGAATTTCTGGCGGGCGGAAAAAGAAGTCGCTGCGGTGCGCGCTCTGGGCGCGAAGCTGGTGAATTGGACGGAACCCGAGTACCCGCAATCGCTGCTGCAGATTTACGATCCGCCGGTGATGTTGTATGTGCGTGGCGACGCGCGAATCCTGAACGAGCCCACGATCAGCATCGTGGGAACGCGGCGGCCAACAGCGTACGGCACGCAGTTGGCGGAGCGGTTGGCGCGAGAATTGGCGAAGCGCGGGCTGGTGATCGTTAGCGGATTGGCGCGCGGGGTGGACGCACTGGCGCATCAGGGGACGATGGCCGTGGGCGGCCGGGCGATTGGCGTGATCGGCACCGGAATTGACGTGTGCTACCCGAAAGAGAACAAGAAGTTATACGAAAAGGTTCTGGAGCGGGGAGCGATCATTAGCGAACTGCCAACGGGCACGCACCCGGCGCCGGAGAATTTTCCGGTGCGCAACCGGATTATCGCGGGCATGCCGCTGGGGGTGGTGATTGTGGAGGGGAAGCAGTACAGCGGATCTTTGATCACGGCGCGGCTGGCGATGGAGTTCGGGCGCGAAGTTTTCGGAGTGCCGGGCAATGTGACGCAGGAAATGAGCTTCGCGCCGAACCAGCTGATCAAGCAGGGCGCAAAGCTGGTGACGAGCGCGGAAGACGTCATCGAAGAGCTGCCAACGCCGGTGCGGGCGGTTTTAGTACGGGCGGAAGAGATGGAATCTGAGCAGCGGAACCTGCTGGCGGAAGACGGGCTAAGTGACTCACAAAAAGCGGTTTACGACCTTTTAAACGTCGAAGAACCGAGGCCGATCGACGACCTGGTGGAAACCAGCGGGTTGAATTCCAGCGTAGTTCTGGCTACGCTGTTTGACTTGGAGATGAAAGGGATGGTGCGCCAGATTCCCGGGAAACAGTTCAGCAAAGTGCTGTTGTAAACGCGGGAGTTAGCTGGCTGCAAGAAGAAGAATGCACCCAAACGGCAATCGCCAGCATCAGTTGCAAACGTAAGAGAGCAGCGGGCAGGCTATATATAAGGTAGCGAGAAGGGCACAGACCGCCCCGGTAGGCCTTCCAAACGCAGCCTCACAGGTTACAAAGGAAACATGGCACGTTCATTGGTTATCGTCGAGTCGCCGGCAAAGGCGAAGACGATCAATAAATATCTCGGGAAGAATTACACGGTGAAGGCTTCGATCGGCCACGTGATGGACTTGCCGACGAAGACGATCGGGATTCGTCTGCCCATCAGCGAAAAAGAGATCAACGCGCAGAAGAAAAAGAAGAAAAGCAAGCGTGCGGGGAAGTCCACGGCTCCGAAACCGCCGTTGAAGGCCATTTATTTGGACGACGCCAAGATTTTCGAGCCAACGCTGCAGGTAATCCCCGGGAAGGGGAAAGTGATTAACGATTTGCGGAAAAGCGCAGCCACGGCGGATGCCGTATACCTGGCGGGCGACCCGGACCGAGAAGGAGAGGCGATCTCCGCTCACTTGGCGATGGTGCTTTCGAAGCCGGCAAAGTTTCTGATTCCCGAAGATGAAGAGGAGGAAAAGAACGGGAAGAAAGACGCGGAGAAAGAGGCGAAGGAAGCGGAAGCCGCGGCGGCCGCGGGGAAAAAAGGGAAGGGGAAGTTTGCCAAGAAGCCTGCGGAGAAGGACAAGATCGAGATCGAGCCGATCGACCCGAAAAAGATTTTCCGGGTGACATTCAACGAGATCACTCCCAAGGCAATCCGTGCGGCTTTTGAAAAGCCCCGGCAGGTGGACACGCAACTGGTGGACGCGCAACAGGCCCGGCGCGTGCTGGACCGTATCGTGGGCTATAAGATTTCGCCGCTGTTGTGGGACAAAGTGCGGCGCGGACTGAGCGCGGGACGCGTGCAGACGGTGGCTTTGCGGCTGATTGTGGAACGCGAGCAGGCGATCCGCGCGTTCGTGCCGCAGGAATACTGGACCATCCACGCGATGCTGGACGCGGGCGAGCCGCCGATTTTCGAGGCGCGGCTGACAAAGAAGCAGGGCGAAGACATCGAGGTAAAGAACCAGGAAGCGGCGGATGCGATCGTCGCCGCGGTGAGCAAGGCGAAGTGGCAGGTGGCCAGCGTCACGCTGAAGGAAAAGCGGAGGAACGCGCCGCCGCCGTTTACCACTTCCAAGCTGCAGCAGGCGGGCTACAACCGGCTGAGGTATACAGCGAAGCGCACGATGGCTTTGGCGCAGCGGCTGTATGAAGGCGTGGAGTTGGGCGCAGAGGGTTCCGTGGCGCTGATCACGTACATGCGCACGGATTCGGTGCAGGTTTCAAACGATGCGCTGGAGCAGGTGAGGGAGCTGATCCCGGAGCGGTTCGGGAGCGCTTATCTGCCGGAGAAGCCGAACTTCTACAAGTCAAAGAAGGACGCGCAGGGCGCGCACGAAGCGATTCGCCCGACGGATGTTTCGCGGACGCCGGAAGATGTGCGGAAATATCTGGAAGACGACGTTTTCAAGCTGTACCAGTTGATCTGGCAGAGATTCGTGGCTTCGCAGATGCTGCCGGCGGTGTACGACCAGACGACGATTGATATCAATGCGGGCGATTACACGTTCCGGACCACGGGATCGATCATGAAGTTCGACGGATTCCTGAAGGTTTACCAGATACCAGTGGCGGGCGCGGACCGCGAGGACGATGAGAAGGACGACGAGGGTGAAGGGAAGGCTCTGCCGCGGGTGACCGAGGGGCAGGTGCTGAAGCTGGAATCCATCAGGCCGGAGCAGCACTTCACCGAGCCTCCGCCACGTTATACGGAAGCGACGCTGGTGAAGGAACTGGAAGAGGACGGCATCGGGCGGCCTTCGACGTACGCATCGATTATTTCGACGATTGTCGAGCGCGAGTATGTGAAGAAGGATCAGGGGCGGTTCACGCCGACGATGCTGGGCGAACGCGTCTGCGTGCTGCTGATCAAGAGCTTCGAGGACGTGTTCGACGTAAAGTTCACGGCGCGGCTGGAAGAAGAGCTGGACGAGATCGAAGAAGGCAAGCTGCCGTGGCGGGAGTCGGTGAAGGAGTTCTGGGAAAAATTCGTCGTGGACCTGGATAAGGCCGGCGACGAAATGATTTCGTACAAGGCCGGGATTCCGACGGGGAAGAAGTGCGAGAAATGCGGGCAAGGCGAGTTGCTGGAGCGGATCAGCCGGCACGGATTTTTTCTGGGATGCTCGCGGTATCCGGAATGCGATTTCATTCAGGATATGTCGGAAGAGATTCCGGAGGATGCCGAGAACAAGGTCGAATATTGCGAAAACTGCGGCAAGGAAATGGCGCTGAAGCGCGGGCGGTTTGGCGCGTTCCTGGCTTGCACGGGCTATCCGGATTGCAAGACGACCCGGCGCCTGGTGGCTGGAACGCGGATCGCGCACCAGCCGGACGAGCCGCTGGACGAAAAGTGTCCGCTGGACGGAAACGGCCTGGTGAAGAAGCACGGACGGTTTGGAGAGTTCATCGGCTGCTCGGGATACCCGAAGTGCAAGTACACGCGGCCGATCACCATGGGCATCAAGTGCCCGAAGTGCAATGAAGGCGAATTCGTGAAGCGCGGGAGCATGGGCAAGGGCGGGCGCGGAAGATTCCGCGTGTTTTATGGCTGCTCGCGATACCCGGATTGCGATTTCACGACGCCGTTCATGCCGATTGCGGAGCCCTGCCCGAAGTGCGGCGCTCCATTTATCGTGGAGAAGAAGACGAAAATCGGCACGGTGCACGCGTGTATAAAAGAAGGATGCGATTGGGAAAAGCTGGCTCCGGAAGAGAAACCGGCGGAAAAGCCAGCCGCGCCGCACGTGGAAGAGCCGGCGCCGGTCGGCGTGAAGGGCTGAGCAGGCGCGCCGGGCACTCCTTTAAGGCCTGACTTATTAGGAAACATCCTTACCAGGAAAACCATTCGCGCGTGGAAGTGTATCTATACTCTTAGAGGATGAAGATGCAGAGACCGACCTGAAGGCCGGCCACTACAGGTTCCCCGGGTAGCGAATGAAACAGACAATTCAAAAATATATCGAATATATGCGGTCGGTGCGGAACTCTTCGCCGCACACGCTGGTGAATTACGGAAACGACCTGGAGCAGTTCGTGACCTTCCTGACGCCGCCGGGAACGGAGACGCCGAAACTGGGACAGATTACGCATCACATAATTCGCGAGTTTGTGGCGCACCTCCACGACACCGGGCTGGAGAAGAGCTCGATCGCGCGGAAATTGGCGGCGCTGCGGTCGTTTTTCAAATATTGCGTGCGGGAAGGCCGCCTGAACGAAAATCCGGCGCGGCTGGTGGCTACGCCAAAGCTGCCGAAACGAGTTCCGGCGGTGCTTTCGGCGGAAGAGATGAACGGGTTTTTGAACCAGCTTGCGGGAACAGGGACGGGCCAAGGAATTTACGGAAGAGAGAAGAGGCGACGGGATTCAAATGACGCCGTTGAGAGACCGGGAGTTTCGCCCGGGATCCAGGAGGATGGACTGCTGCTTCCGCGCGATCGCGCGATCCTGGAATTGCTCTATGCCGCGGGATTGCGCGTGAGCGAGTTGACCGGGCTGAACCTGGCGGACATGGACCAGAAAGATAAGATGCTGCGGGTGCGGGGAAAAGGCAACAAGGAACGCATCGTGCCCTATGGAGAAAAGGCGGCGCAAGCGCTGAGGGCGTACTGGCCGGTGCGCGATTCGCTGCTGCAGGAAAGCGAAGAAGCGGGGCTCGGGGCGAACGCGGACGCCGTGTTTCTGAATTACAGGGGGCGCCGGCTGACGCAGCGGAGCATCGGGCGGATTGTGAAGAAATACGTGAAGCTGGTGAACGTCAACTGGGATTTGCATCCCCACTCTCTACGGCACGCGTTTGCCACGCACCTGCTAGCCGACGGGGCAGACTTGCGGGCGATTCAGGAGCTGCTGGGGCACCAGTCGCTTTCGACGACTCAGAAGTATACGCACGCGTCGATCCGGCAATTGATGGATATTTACGACAAGGCGCATCCTCACGCGTGAGGGAGTCGCGGGAAAATGCCGCGCTTCAGGCACTGATCCAACCCGCGAGATTCATTACAACATCCTAAGGGATTCATAGGAAACTAGTGGACGTGTGTCTCTGGGGGAGCCGGATGAAATGGAGTTGGGGATGGGCAGTAGCGAGCGCGATTGTACTTTGCATTGTGACAGTGAGGCCAACGAAGGCGCAGGACAATTACGAGATTCAGGTGTATGGGGCGGATACGGTGGACCCGGGGCACACGATGGTGGAGTTGCACAACAACTTCACCTTTGAGGGATCGAAGACCGTGCAGGACGGGATGTTCCCCACAAATCACCAGTGGCACGAAACGATTGAGATCACGCATGGATTCAACGACTGGTTCGAGGTGGGATTTTACATTTTTACCGCCGCGCAAAATGGTCTTGGCTGGGATTGGGTCGGCGATCACATCCGGCCGCGTGTGCGGGTGCCGAAGAAGTGGAATTGGCCGGTGGGCGTAAGCATTTCGCAGGAGTTCGGCTACCAGCGCGCCCAGTTTTCACCGGATACCTGGACGTATGAGCTGCGACCGATCGTGGATAAGCAGATGGGGCGGTGGTACCTGTCGTTCAACCCGACGTTCGACAAGTCGTTCCACGGCCCGACCGAGAATCAGGGCTTTGTCTTCTCTCCAAATTTCAAAGTGAGCTACGACATCACGAAGAAAGTGGCCGGAGGCGTGGAGTATTACGGTTCGCTGGGGCCGGTGACAGGTTTCGATCCAGTGGCACAGCAGCAACAGCAGATTATCCCGGCGATTGACCTGAACTTATCCGAGAAGTGGGAATTCAATTTTGGGGTCGGCGTCGGCGTGACCAAGTCCACGGACCATTTGTTGGCGAAGATGATTCTGGGCTACCGGTTTGATTTTTAGAGAATGAAGCAAGGATTGCCATCCGGCTCGACCCAGCCTCAAGAAGCAAGCGAATTTGAGGCAAAAGAGCGTCGTTGACGGTACTGGGAGTGGGCAAGTATAATTGTGGTTTGCCTTTAGGCTTTGGAGGACAGATGTACGCCGTTATACAGACCGGGGGAAAGCAATATCGTGTCGCACCGGGCGACACCATCCGCATTGAGCGGGTCAAGGGTGATGTGGGCGAGCAGGTGAAATTCGGGACCGTGCTGGCGGTGCACACCGACGACAAGAAGGTCATGGCGGGTTCCGATGCGTCGAGCGCCAGCGTCACGGGCAAGATCGTGGAGCAGGGCCGGGCGAAGAAGCTCACCGTTTTGAAGTTCAAGAAGACCAACCAGTACAAGATTCAGCGGGGCCACCGGCAGAATTACACGGCCGTGCAGGTCAGCGAGATCAAGCTTTAACAATTTTCCGGTTTTTCGATTTCGGCTGGCCGGTCTAAAGTCCGGCCACTACAGGGAAGGATTCGGTCATGGCACATAAGAAGGGCGGCGGCTCGTCCACAAACGGGCGCGATTCACACGGACAGAGGCTGGGCGTAAAGCGGTTCGGCGGACAGTTGGTGAACGCAGGAACGATCCTGATCCGGCAGCGCGGCACGAAGCACCAGCCGGGCGAGAACGTGTCCAAAGGCAAGGACGACACGCTGTTTGCGCTGGTACGGGGCTATGTGAAGTTCGAGGACAAGGGCAACCGGGGACGCTTTATCAGCGTGACACCGGCGGCGGCAGAAGCGAAGGCCGCGAACTAAGTCCGAAGGCATGCGAGCGGCCCCGGCGCGAGTCGGGGCCGTTTTGTCTTTATGGACATGGAAGAAAGAGAAGAAAGAGAAGAAAGAGAAGAAAGAGAAGAAAGAGTTTGTAACACAGAGAACACTGAGTTCGGACAGAGTTCACAGAGAAGAGTAAGAAATGTTTGTTGATGAAGCGAAAATTTCGGTGAAGGCGGGGGACGGCGGGAACGGCTGCGTGGCGTTCCGGCGGGAGAAGTATGTGCCGCGGGGCGGACCATCGGGCGGCGACGGCGGGCGCGGCGGCAGCATTTACCTGGAAGCGAATCCGAACGACAACACGCTGCTGCGTTACCGCTACAACCGGGAATTCAAGGCGGACCGCGGGCGGCACGGGGAAGGCTCGAACTGCTCGGGCGTTTCGGGCGACGACACGATTCTGAAGGTGCCGGTGGGCACGCTGGTTTTTGACGCGACGGGAAATGTGCTGCTGGCGGATTTGAAGCGGCCGGGGCAGCGATTGCTGGTGGCGCAGGGCGGGCGCGGCGGCCGCGGCAATCAGCATTTTGCGAAGCCGTGGCACCAGGCTCCGCGGGAAAAAGAAGAAGGCGAAGCCGGAGAAGAGCGGAACCTGCGCCTGGAGTTGAAACTGTTGGCGGACGTCGGCCTGGTGGGATTCCCGAATGCGGGGAAGTCCACGCTGATTTCGGTGATCAGCGCGGCGCGGCCGAAGATTGCGAACTATCCGTTTACGACGCTGGAGCCGAACCTGGGCGTGGTGAACGCCGATGGGGGGACCGGCGGGCACGGAACGGAATTGGGCCGGACGTTTGTGGTGGCCGACCTGCCGGGATTAATTGAGGGCGCGAGCCAGGGAGCCGGACTGGGCATCCGTTTTTTGCGGCACGTGGAGCGGACGCGGCTGCTGGTCCACCTGATTGATACGAGCGACATGGCGGAGCTGGACCCGGTGAAGGCGTTTGAAATTATCGAAGGGGAACTGGGGGCGTTCAGCGAAAAATTGCTGGAGAAGCCGATGATCGTGGCGGCGACGAAGCTGGACGCCACGACGGAACAAACAAAACTCGATGAGTTGAAGAAATTCTGCAAGAAAAAGGGATTGGAATTCCACACGATTTCTGCGGCCACCGGCGACGGGGTGAAAGAACTCGTGAGGGGAATCGCGGATGCGCTGGACAAGATTCCGAGGGAAGCGGTTGAGGACGAGGACAATGAGGTAGAGGAAGTAAATGAGGCAAAGGATTCAGAGGCCGCCGCGATTGTGGATGACTTGGAAAACGAGGACTGAGACGGGTTCCGCGAACTCCATTTCGTGAGAGAATTGCTTAGGGGAGCATCCGGGAGGCAGGTTGACGACAGCGCAGGCTAACCGTACGGCGGCGAAACACCATCCACGAAGGATTGCGATTTTTGGCGGCTCGTTCGACCCCATCCATTCCGGCCACTTGGCTGTGGCCCGGGCAGCAGACCGGCGATTCAATTTCGATGAAGTGCACTTCATTCCCGCAAGCCGTCCTCCGCACAAATTGAAACAGCATCTGGCGCCGTTTCCGCACCGGTTCGCGATGGTGGCGCTGGCCGCGACGGAGCACCCGCATTTCGTACCTTCGCTGGCGGAAGCGGGCGAAGACTTCAGCGGCACGCAACTGCACTATTCGGTGGATACAGTGCGGTATTTCCGCCATGCGTATCACGGGCAGGGCGACCGGATCTTTTTCATCATCGGTGCGGACGCGTTTCTGGATATTCCGATGTGGAAGGAATACGAAACGCTGCTGGGGCTTTGCGATTTCGTGATTGCCAACCGGCCGGGCATCCGGCTGGAGGCGCTGAGGCTGGTGATTCCGCCCGATCTGCACGGCCGCCGCGACGCGAAGCGCGAGAAGGAAGAAGAGAGCGTCGCGCACGGCTCGCCGATTGTGGCGCGGCTGGATAAAACGACGGTGTACCTGCTGGAAAACGTGGCCAGCGAAGTGAGCGCGACCGATATTCGGCGGAAGGCCAGCCGCGGGCAATCGATTCACGGGCTGGTGTCCGCGCGAGTGGAAGAATATATCTTGAAACAGAGGTTGTACCGGTGAGACTCGAAAAACTACCGAAGGGCGTGCGACTGGCCGTGGAAGCTGCGCAGGAGAAGAAGGCCGGCGCGATTACCGTGCTGGACTTGAGCAGCCTTGGCACGTTCACGGAATATTTCGTGATCTGCACCGGTTACAGCACACCGCAGTTGCAGGCGATCTGCTCCGAAGTGGAAGACGTGTTGTATCGCGAAATGAAGCGTTCGCCGGAGCATCGCGAAGGGCGCCGTTCGGCGGAATGGGCGCTGCTGGATTTTGGCGGCTTCATCGTGCATGTATTTGGCGAACAGGCGCGGCGTTTTTACGATCTGGAGCGGTTGTGGAGGCAGGCGCCGTCGCTGGCGCTGCCGGACGAGCCGGAAACGCACCGGCGTAGTGAGCTTTCGGAAAAAGCGGGATAGATAAACGTGGCCGACCGCGGCTGTCGTGAACAGCGTGACGTTTTCTTTTGTTCGTAGAGTTCCTTTCTGGATTAGGCTCCAGGCATTCCAAGAATCCAAGAGCACAGCCAGGAATGGCTGTGCCACGGGGGCAAACTCGCGGGATGAAGATTTGTCTGCTGATGCTCGGGAAGACACGGCGGCCGGAGATGATTTCGACGCTTGGCGACTATGTGAAGCGCGTCTCGCGTTCGTGTCCCATCGAGGTGGTTGAGGCGCGGGATGCGGTAGCGGTGCTGAAGCGGCTGGATGCGAACCGCGCGGCGGTTTCCGTGTTGCTGGATGCCGGCGGCAAGGTATACGACTCCGATGCGTTTGCGAAATGGCTGGGGGAGCAGCGGGATCGCGGAATACGCGAGGTGATTTTTGTCTGTGGCGATGCGGATGGGTTTCCAGACAGTCTGAGGGAACGCGTGAAACAAAAACTTTCGCTGAGCACGATGACGTATTCGCATGAACTGGCGCGGGTGATGCTGGCGGAACAGATTTACCGGGCCTTTGCGATTTTGTCGGGGAGCCCGTATCCGAAGTAATTTGCGAGCGCGGAGGCCGTGGCAAGTGGGCCATCAGGCAGGTGCGTTTTCAGGCGTTCCGTGAAATGATGTCGAGCGGTAAAACTTATGGCCATACGCATCGCGGCGGATAAAGACCAGCCTTCTGTGGCGATCGAAATTCCGCTGGAAAAGCCGTTGCCGGATTACGATCTGGAGCAGGTCGAGCAGCCGACGCCGCGGGACATCGACGGACTGCTGGTATCGCAGGGATTTCGCGACCTGGTGGACGACGCGCGCGGCGTGCTGACGGAGTTGATGTGCAACCCGCCGCCATTGCCGAACGACACTCACCTGGTGGACCTGGGGCTGTCCCACGTTCCCGATTTTGAAATCACTCAACTGACGGGCGCGATCTGCCCCGCGGATGACGGAGTCTACCGCCCAGGCCTGTGGATCGTGTTGAAAGACAGAAAATCACCGGCGAAACAAACGTTGGGCGAAGTGGCGATGGAGCATGCGCGAATCGTCGCACATGAACTGGTCAACCGCCTCGGGATATAATTTAGCGACGTTTCTGTCAAAATGAGTGGAGCAGTTTATGGGATCCGTCTCACACCTAGTATTCTTAGTGGTGATCCTGGAGTGGGTAGTGTGGCCATTCGCGGTGTCATTTCTGGGAGATGAACCAAAATGCCCACTCTGCAAGAACTCGTTTTCCTGGCGGGAGATTAATGCATATAACGAAGCAGGTCAGAAAAAAACGCGACCGACTTCCTTTCTCTGTCCCAGGTGCCAACAGACAATAGGGGGGCCGGGTTGGCGTAAATCGTTTTTGAAAATGGCCTATCTCGCGTTAATTGCTATTTTCTTCTTCGTGACATTTCAGACGCCCGGCGACTTATTCATGGGATTTATTGGCACTTTGGCGGCATCCGTGGGGGCCATACGGATCGCCGACTGGTTTATTTCGAGGCGATTGGAGCCAGGCAGCCCAGATGATTCGCCAGGATTTTGGACATGATGAGCGAGGGCAAAGACAAGATGAGTGAGGTTTGATGCCGGAAGGAAAAGGACTTCTGATCGTTTACACCGGGCCGGGCAAGGGGAAAACGACTTGCGCGCTGGGGACGGCGTTTCGCGCGCTGGGGCAGGGGTTGCGCGTGCTGATGGTGCAGTTCATCAAGGGTTCGTGGCACTACGGAGAGCTGGACGCCGCGGAAATGCTGGGCAAAGACAAGTTTGAAATCCGGCCGATGGGGCGGGGTTTCGTGAAAATCGGCGGCGCGGAAACGGATCCGGAAGACATTCGAATGGCGGAAGAGTGCTGGGAATCGGGCCGCGCGGCGATTTACAGCGGGCAATACGATCTGGTGGTGCTGGACGAGATCAATTACACGATCAGCTATAAAATGCTGGACGCGGAGAAAGTGGTGGAGGCGTTGACAGGGCGGCCGGAGCAGGTGCACGTGATCTGCACCGGGCGAAACGCGCACCCGAAGCTGGTGGAGGCCGCGGACCTGGTGACGGAAATGAAGGAAGTGAAACACCCATATACGAAGGGTATACTGGCGCAGCGGGGGATTGATTATTGAGGGCGGTGCCGCGTCAGGCTGGGAGATTGTTCGGGGATAACAGCGAACAGACAACAGGAAGCAAGAAAGCAAGTACAAACTTAGAACTAAGGACTGAAAACTTCTCCATGTCGTGGTTCAAGCGGGACAAAAAATCGATCGACCAGGTGACGCCGCCGGAAGAGCGGCGGGTGCGCACGGAAGGGCTGTGGATGAAGTGCGAGTCCTGCCGCGCGATCGTGTTCCGGAAGGACCTGGAAGAGAACCTGTTCGTTTGCCCGAAATGCCAGTTTCATTTCCGGGTGAACGCAAAAAAGCGGCTGGAGCTGCTGTTTGACGGCAAGTGGACGGAACACGATGCGGGAATGGTTTCGACCGATCCGCTGAAATTCGTGGACACCAAACCATACGCCAAGCGCATCAAAGAAGCGCAGAAAAAACTGGGAATGAACGATGCGGTGATCACCGCCGAGGGCCAATTGAACGGCAAGCCGGTGATCTGCTGCGCGATGGAATTTGGATTTATCGGCGGCTCAATGGGCGCAGTGGTCGGCGAAAAAGTGACTCGGGCGATTGAGATGGCGATGGAGACGCGGCAGCCGCTGATCGTCGTTTCCTGTTCCGGCGGCGCGCGGATGATGGAAGGCACGATCAGCCTGATGCAATTGGCAAAAGTGTCCGCGGCGCTGGCGCGGCTGGACGAGGAGAAGTTGCCGTACATTTCCGTGTTGACGGATCCGACGACCGGCGGTGTGACAGCGAGTTTCGCGATGCTGGGCGACCTGAATATCGCGGAGCCGGGCGCGTTGATCGGGTTCGCGGGGCCGCGCGTGATCGAGCAGACCATCCGGCAGAAGTTGCCGGAAGGTTTTCAGCGCTCGGAATTTCTGCTGGAGCACGGATTCCTGGACGCCGTGGTGCACCGCAAGGACATGAAGGGCTTTATCTCCAGCGCGATCGACCTGCTGACCTCCTGAAATGAATTACGAGAGCGCGGTTCGTTATCTACTTTCCCTGGGCCGCGAACTCGCGGCGCCCACGCAGGCGGCCGCCGCCAAATTCAATCTCGAAAACATTACGATTTTGCTGGAGCGGCTGGGGCGGCCGGACCGCGCGTATCCCTGCGTACACATCGCGGGAACGAACGGGAAAGGGTCGACGGCAGCATTTCTTGAAAAGATTTTGCGTGAAGCGGGGTTCCGCACGGGGCTGAACACTTCGCCACATCTGGAGCGAATCAACGAACGGATCCGCATTTCCGGGGATGAGATCGCCGACGAACAGTTCGCGGAGATTTTTACGCGGATTCAATCGGTGATCGAGGGCTTGCTGGCGGAGGGGAAACTGCGGGCACATCCGACCTACTTCGAGTGCGTGACCGCACTGGCGTTTGAGGCGTTTGCGCGGGCGCGCGTGGAGTTCGCGGTGATCGAAGTCGGGCTGGGCGGTCGGCTGGACGCGACGAATGTGGTAACACCTGTAGCGTCCATCATCACACGCATCGATTTCGACCACGAAAATTTCCTGGGACATTCTCTGCGCGAAATTGCGGGCGAGAAGGCGGGAATTTTGAAGGAGCATGTGCCTGCGGTGTTCGCGGCACAATTGCCGGAGGCGCACCAGGTGCTGCTGCAGCGAGCCACGGAACTTCGTTGCCCAATAGTGGAGACGGCCGAAGCTTTTCGCCTGGAAGGAGAGAAAACCAAAGACGGTTTTGCGCGGGCCACGGCGGTGGAAATCGCAAGTGGGAGCACATACTTTCTGGAACCAAGGCTCGCCGGACGGTTTCAGCTGCAAAATGCCCTGAACGCCGTTGCGGCCGCGCGGATTTTGCAGGGCCGCAACTATCGCGTTACGGATGAAAACATTGTTGCTGGTATTGCCACAACGGAGTGGCCTGGGCGATTGGAACGGCTGCAAACACGGCCGGATGTTTATCTGGACGGGGCGCATAATCCGGGCGCAGCGCGCGAGTTGGCGCGGTTTTTGGAGGAGAATTTTGCGGGACGCAAGGTATACCTGATTTTCGGGGCCATGCGCGATAAAGCGGTGGACGAAGTGACCGGGATGCTTTTCCCGCACGCGCATGAAGTGATTTTCACGCAACCCGGCACGCCGAGGGCGGTCAGCGCCAGGCAGCTTGCGGAGATGGCCGGCGACCATGCGACGACATTTGTGGTAGTCGAGGATGCGGAGCAGGCGCTGGAATTCGCGCTGGCCAAGGCCGGACCGGAGGACGCGATTTTTATTACGGGCTCGCTGTACCTTGTCGGCGAATTGCGGCACGCGTGGAAGGAGCGCGGAAAAGTCGCATCGCGATAAGAAAGACCGTAAAATAGGGCTTCTTTCCGGATGTAGCCGGCCACACGGCCGGCGTTCTGTTTTGTGGGAGCGGAGAATTCCTGAGCAAGAATCGAGCCGATGAAAAAAAAGAATGTTGCAGGCAAAAATTCAGCGGAGCCGCTGGTAGGAATTATCATGGGCTCCACGTCCGATTGGGAGACGATGGAGCATGCCGCGAACACGTTGCGGGAGCTGGGAGTGCCGCACGAGGCGCGGGTTGTTTCGGCGCATCGCACGCCGGATCTGCTCTTCGAATACGCCGCGAGTGCCGAGAAGCGTGGGATCGAAGTGATCATCGCCGGCGCGGGTGGCGCCGCGCATCTGCCGGGAATGGCCGCGGCGAAGACCGTGCTGCCGGTATTGGGCGTGCCGGTGGAATCGAAAGCGCTGAAGGGACTGGATTCGCTGCTTTCGATCGCGCAGATGCCGGGCGGAATTCCCGTGGGCACGCTGGCGATTGGGAAGGCCGGGGCGATAAACGCCGCGTTGCTGGCCGCGGCGATATTGGGCGCCAAACGCCCGGCGATTCGCGAAGCCCTGCGCGCGTTTCGAATTGCGCAGACGAAAAAAGTTCTCTCGCAACCCGATCCGGCCGTCGCGGCGCGCAAGGCCTTGAAAGCGGTGCACGCGCAACTTTCCGGAAAGAAAAAGAAATGACCATCGGCATTCTTGGCGGAGGACAACTCGGCTACATGCTGGCTCTAGCGGGTTATCCGCTGGGGCTGCGTTTCCGGTTTCTGGATCCTTCGCCGGAGGCGCCGGTGGGCCGCATCGCCAATCGAGTTACCGCCGATTTCAACGATGAGCAGGCGCTGGAAAAGTTTTCCCACGGGCTGGAAGTGGTGACCTACGAATTTGAAAATGTGCCGGTGGCGGCTGCCAAGTTTCTGGCGGAACGCGTGCCAGTGTATCCGGCCGCGGATGCGCTGGAAGAGGCGCAGGAACGATTGCGGGAAAAGCGATTGTTCCGCAGGCTGGAAATTCCCACGACGGAATTTGCAGAGGTGGCCGACCGGAAAGATCTGGACGCCGCCGTGAAGCAGGTTGGCCTGCCGGCGATGCTGAAGACTTGCCGGATGGGCTATGACGGGAAAGGTCAGTGGCTGCTGCGAACGGCGGAGGAGGTGGAGAAGGCGATGGCCGCGTTGCCCGATGGTCCGCTGATCCTCGAGAAATTTGTGCCTTTCGCGCGCGAACTTTCGATTCTGGGTGTGAGGGGCCGCGGTGGCGAGATCGCGTTTTATCCGTTGATCGAGAATCACCATCGCGGGGGGATTCTGCGGTTATCGCTGGCGCCGGCACCGAACTTGACGGCGAGCTTGCAACTGGATGCGGAGAATGCGGCGCGTAAGCTGCTTAAGGCGCTCGACTATGTGGGGGTGTTGTGTATCGAGTTTTTTGAAATTGGCGGGCGGCTACTGGCGAACGAGATGGCGCCGCGGGTGCACAATTCCGGCCACTGGACGATTGAAGGCGCGGTGACCAGCCAGTTTGAAAATCATCTGCGCGCGATTCTGGGGATGCCGCTGGGTTCAACCGCGGCCGTCGGCGTTTCCGCAATGATCAACCTGATCGGCGAGATTCCGAATAGCGCGGAGGTGCTCGGCGTTTCGAACGCGCACCTGCATCTTTACGGCAAAGAGCCGCGCGCGGGAAGAAAGCTTGGACACGTGACGGTCTGCGCGGATCACGCCGAGAAATTACAGCAGCGGTTGGGCGCGCTGCCGGGATTCTTTCGCCGGCCGGAATATTGCCTGGAAAAAGCGCTGCCGGAGCTCCTTTCGAAGCAAGCATAAACCCTAAACGAAATCCCAAGACTTAAGCCGAGGCCGGCGAAGCGGGGAAGGCCGCGCGATTCCTTCTGATGGCAGTCCGGCTCGCGTTCCGCTCCTATACCTGCAGGACGTCGCCCTCGCGAGCGACGAGTTCATAGAGAACCGGATTGACGAAGAAACCCAGGAGCAGGCGGGAGAGAAGTCCCGCGACGACGACGATTGCAAAAGGCTTTTGCGTGTCGCTGCCAACGCCGGTGGACATCGCGGCGGGAAGCAATCCGAGGCACGCGACCAGCGCGGTCATCATGATCGGACGCAGGCGAAGGAGCGAGGCTTCGAGAGTGGCTTCGCGGACGTTCTTGCCTTCGAGGCGCAGCTTGTTGATGTAGCTGACCAGGATGACGGCCGTTTCGACGGAAACGCCGAGAAGCGCGAGAAGCCCGAGGGCGCTGGAAACACTCAGCGGCGTGTGCGTCAGCTTCAGCGCGATCAAGGCCCCGACCGGTTCGGTGAGGACGACGCCCAGGGCGATGGTGACCGGGAACTTGAAGTTCCCGTAGAGCGCGAAAAGGATCATGAAAATCAGAAAAATCGCCAGCGGGCCGATGATATAAAGCTGCGCCTTCGCGTCGAGCAGTTCGCTGTACTCGCCGCCCCAGTCGAGGCGGTAGCCTTCGGGAAGATTCACTTTGCGGGCGATGGCCTGCTGGCCGGACTTTACAATGCCTTCGAGATTCCGGCCCTCGATGGAAAACTGGATGCCGATGTAGCGCGAGTTGTTTTCACGATAGATGAAGGATGCGCCGGTGGATTCCTTGAGCGTGGCGAGTTCAGAGAGAGGAATCTGCTGGCCGGCAGGCGCGGGGACGAGCAGATTGCCGATTTCGCGGGCATCGGAGCGATATTTCGGATCCATCCGCACGACAAGGTCGAACAGCTTTTCTCCCTGAATCACCTGGGTGGCGGCCTGGCCGCCGACGGCGGCTTGTACGACTGCCTGGACGTCGGCGACATTGATGCCATAGCGCGCAATTTTTGTGCGATCCGCCTCAATCAGCAGGCTGGGCTGGCCGAGTTCGCGAACGACGGTGAGTTCGGTGAAGCCCGGAGTCTTGTCGAGGACATTCTTGATTTCGACGGCTTTTTTCTCGAGCACATCGAGATCGGGCCCAAAAATTTTTACCGCCAGCGCGCTCTTAAGGCCGGTGAGGGCTTCGTCGACGGCATCTTCAGCGGGCTGCGTGAAATTGAAAATCACGCCAGGATAGGCGTCGAGCTTGTTCTGAAGATCGGCGATGAGCTGTTCTTTGGTGTGGATGGAAGATTGCGACCACGATTTGTCGTTGTAGGGCTTCAGGCCAACGTAAAATTCGCAGTTAAAAAATCCGGTGGGATCGGTGCCGTCGTCCGGCCGCCCGAGTTCCGAGCCGGTGACCGTGACCATCGGATACTTGATGAGCAGGTCGCGAACTTGCGGCGCGAATTTCGCAGCTTCTTCGAAAGAAATCGTGTATGGCATGGTGGCGCGAACCCACACCGCACCTTCGTCGAGATGGGGAAGGAATTCTCCACCGATCAACGGCACCAGCAGGAGCGTGGCGAAAAAAATCGCCAGTGAGACGATCAGAGTGACCGCGGGATGGTTGAGGCACCAGTGAAGGCGGCCGGCGTATTGATCGCGGATCCAGTTGTAGACGGGATTCTGCTTTTCTTTCACGCCACCCTTGAACCAATAGGACGCGAGCACGGGAACGACGGTGAGCGTGAGAACCAGCGCGGCGAGGAGCGCGAATCCCATGGTGTCCGCCATCGGATGGAACAGTTTCCCGGCGGGGCCGGTGAGCGCATAGATCGGCAGGTAACCTGCGATGATGACGGCGACGGAATAAAAAATGGGGCGGTCGACGTCGCGCGCGGCGGTGAGGATGACGTCGGTCAATTTGTATTCGGTGCCGTGGCGCAGGCCGAGTTCGCGATAGATGTTCTCCACCATGACGATGGTGCCGTCAATGATGATGCCGAAATCGATGGCGCCGATGGAAAGGAGATTCGCGGCTTCGCCGGTCAGGTTGAGAAAAATGAAGGCGAAGAGCAGGGCAAGCGGAATCGTCAGAGCGGTGATGATCGCGGCGCGGAAGCTCACCAGGAAAAATATCAGGACGATGAGGACGAGAACCATGCCGCGAAGAAGATTTCCTTCCACGGTGTCCGTGGTGATGCGGACGAGATCGCTGCGGTCATAGTAGGGGCGGACTTTTACGTCCGGCGGAAGGAGCGTCCTGTTGATTTCGGCGGTTTTTTTCTCGACGCCTTCCAGCACATTCTGAGTCTGTTCGCCCCGGCGCATCAGGATGACGCCCTCGACGGCGTCGTCATCCTTCTTCTGCTTGGTCTGAAACCCGAAAATGCCGAGCCGCGGGGCGTGGCCGATTTCGACGCGGCCGATATCCTTGATGCGGATGGCAACGCCGCTGGAACTTCCGACGACCACTTCGCCGATGTCTTCCGTGCTTTTCACCAGGCCCAGGCCGCGCACGTAATAAAATTGGCCGCCCTGGGTGTAAAAGCCGCCGCCGGTGTTGGAATTGTTGGCGTTCAGCGCGGCGATCACCTGCACGACCGGCAAGTGATAGTTGTAAAGCTTCACGGGATCGAGCAGGACGTGATACTCCATCGTCGGCCCGCCAAATCCGGAGTCGTCCGCCACGCCCGGCACGCTCTTGTAAGCGCGTTCCACGATCCAGGCTTCGTAGGTGTGCAATTCCATCGGCGAGCGATCGGGACTCTCGAGGACGTAACGATAGACGAGGCCGCTGGGGCTGAAGAGCGGCGCCATGCTGGGAACAACACCCTGCGGCAAAGTCACGTCGCTGATCCGCTGAAACACTTCCTGGCGCGCGAAGTACGGGTCAACACCTTCGTCAAAGGTCAGAATCACGTCGGAAAGTCCATACAACGAAATCGAGCGCATGACTTTCAGGCGCGGCGAGCCGTTCATCGCCAATTCCAGGGGCAGCGTGGTCAGGCGTTCCACTTCTTCCGCCGCGTGGCCCGGCCACTGGGTGATCAGTTCCACCATCGGCGGCGATAGATCCGGATAAGCGTCAACCGGCATTTGCCGGAAGGACCACGCCCCCGCCACCACAATCAACACGGTGAGCATCAGCACCAGGAAGCGCTGCTGAAGAGCGAGTTGGACGATGCGATGAATCATCGAGAAGTCTCCGGAGCGCGCTCTCTAGTGCTGCAGCGAATTCTTGAATTGCAGGAACAAGCCGCCGTCGCCGACCACTTGTTCGCTTTCCTGCAAGCCGCTGGTGATTCGTGTCCTGCCGCCGGCGCTCTGGCCCAGGGTCACCACGCGCCGCGCGAATTGGCCGGGCTTGGTCTGCACGTAAACAAAGGGCTGATTTTCGGTATCGCGCAAAACGGCGGCGTCCGGAACCGTGATGGCATCGGAAATCGAGCCGGCCTTGACGGTGGCGGTCACGTACATGTCTTTCTTTAATTTTTTGCCGGGATTTTCGGTGACGATGCGGGCCTGCAGCGTGCGGGTGTTGGGATCGAGCGATGGCGCGAGGTAGGAAATTTTTCCGTGAAACAGTTCCGGATACGTATCCGTGTTGATCTCCACCGCGTCTCCCACGTGCACGAACGGCAGGTCGCTCTGGTAAACATTCACGAGGACCCAGACGCTGTTGGTGTTGGAGATGGTGAAGCACTGGGTGACGCCGGTTTGAAGCAACTGCCCGGGGCCGACCAGGCGCTCCACGATTTCTCCGGTGACCGGCGCGAGAACCGGGCTTTCCGACGTGGGCTTGGCGGCGTTCTTAATTAAAGATTCGGGGTCCTTCACGCCCAGCGCGTGCAGGGCGTCGGCGGAGGATTCGAGATCCGCGTGCGCCTGATTGCGGCCCGTTTCCGCCTGCTGGAGGTCGGCTTCGGAAATGGCGCCGTGAGCGAAGAGGTCTTGCGCCCGCGCAAACAGTTTGTCCGCAAGAGTGGAGGCTTCGCGCGCTTTGATGTAAGCCGAACGGGCAACGGAGTAATCCGGACTGGTGACGGTGAGGAGCGGCTCACCCGCATGGACGAATTGGCCGGGCGCCACCAGAATTTCGTGCACCGGGCCGCCAATCGCGGCGAAGACCGGCGTGGTTTCAAAAGCGTTGTACGCGACAGCGCCGGCGAGGCGAAGCGTGCGGGGAAGCGAACCCTTTTCGGCGGGCACGATTTGCAGGTGAGCCAACTGTTCCTTCGGGACCGTAAAAAGTTCAGCCGTGTCTGCCTTGGCCTCGTTCGAAGTGAACGAGGTCATCTTCGATTCCTGCTCGCCGGCACCGGAGCCGCAGCCGGAGAGGGCGGCGCAGACCGGCAGGGCGAAGACGATTATCGTTGAAAGAGTAACGCGGCATCGAGTAGGTGGCTTCATGGCAGATTCCTTGTGCCCACGGCCTGGCGCATCTGTTCGAGCGCGAGCATGTAACTCGCAAGCGCCTGGCGGTAGGCAAGCTGGTTGGCGCGGTACGTACGTTCGGAATCGAGATAGTCGAGAAGGCTGGCGGCGCCTTTGCGGTAAGCGTATTCGCTGATGTCGCGCGACTGCTTGGCCTGATCGACATAGCCGCCCTGGTAAAGCTGAATGATCTGGTCGTTGGTCTGCAAGTTGGCGAAGGCGGTGACGACGTCGGTCAAAACCTGCTGCGCGGTTTCGCTGGCTTGCTGCTGCGCCTGGGTGATGCCGAATTGCGCGCGGGCGATCTCTCCTTGGTTCCGGTTAAAAATGGGCAGGGGCATGTTGTAGAAAAACGAACCGCTGCTGGCGCCGGCCGTGTGCGAGACGTCAAAGGTGCCGGTGATGTCCATCTTGCCGTTGGCTTTTTGCAGCGCCAATTGGCTTTCGGCGGCGGTCACGGATTGCTGGGCGGCGCGAAGGTCGGGCCGGTTCATTGCCGCGACGTTTTTCAATCCTTGCAGGTCCGCGTGCACCGGCAGGTAGTCGAGCGTACCCTGCACGTCGTAATCATCGGGAACGGTTTCGAAACCCAGCAACTGGCGAAGCGCCGCCAGGCTTTGCAGCTTGGCGAGCTTCGCGGAGGAAACATCGCTCTGAAACTGCAGCAGCTGCAATTTGATCTTCAGGTAATCGCCCTCGCTCATGTCGCCCGCGCGAAAGCGTTCCTTGCTGATGTCCACCGTCTTCTGGAAACTGTCCAGATCCTGCTCCGCGAATTCCAGCGTGGATTCGGCGAGCAGAACATCCACGAATTGCTGGCCGACGTTGAAGACCAGTTGCCGCTCGCTGTCGGAAACGAGCGAGCGCACGACCGCCGTCTGGTCCTTCGCGGCTTGCAGGCGATGCTGGCGTTTTTTGCCGCGTTCGAAGAGATAACCGATGCCGGCGTCGAACTGCGCGGATTGATCGATATAGTCGCCATCGAGCTTGCTGGGCTGGAAGATGGGCAGGAACTGCGCGTCGATGCCCAGCGTGGGATTCGGGCGAAGGTTTGCGGTGATTTCTTCGGCCAGGCTTTGCTGGATGGTCGAGCGCATTGCCTGCAACGCGTGGTTGTGCAGCAGCGCCAGGCGTATGGCGTCGTCGAGCGAAATATGCGTCGCTCCCGTTGATGTGGCGGCCTGCGCAGCCGGCGGAGCGCTCTGTTGCCCGGCGGTGAACGCGGGCGACAGCAACAGAACGAAAACCAAAAGCTTTACTTGCTTCAAGTGAAGACTCCACGCACGTCACTGTGGGAGTGACGCGCGATCATGCCGATAGAGATTGAGCCGAGGTAAGGATTGCTAGGCAGTGGGAGGCGCGCGAGGGGCGATACTGCGGGGAGCCACGAGAGGGACGGAAACGGCAACACCGAAAAGTTCCAGCCTGTTAATCGCCGGCGCCATTTCCACGATCAGGGCAGGAGTCGGTACGGCTGTGCCTGCAGCGGAACAGATCGGGCATACATGCGAATCCAGCGAACGCGAATTCAAGTCAACACAGCAGTGCAATTGCGCCGCAAAGAGGACGCTCCCGAGGAGCATTGCCAGGAAGATGAAACGCTTTGATTTCACAGGCATGTTGCCAATATTGGTGCGTTTGGCGTCTCGTTATAGTACACCCGGCGGGCCTTCCATAGCACTGTTAACTAAGCAGGTTGTGCCCATCTTCACTAGGTCCCGGCGTTGGCCAGACCAGGCACAGCAGTTGGCGATTGTCCGTGGGCGATTCTGGCTGGTGGAAGCGGCTGGGTTAAGACAAAAGGACGATGAAGTTGACACATTTTGTCTACTGGCAGATAGTTCCGCAGTTGGAGGTTGCCCGATGACTGTAGTCCCGAATGGGTTTTCGCGTCGAAGCCTGCTTCGAGCGCTCGGATTGGCAGGCGGTGGCCTGGCTGTTGGAGGCTGGCCGATGGTCGAATCGGTGAAGTCTCAAGACCCGCCGCGGCCTTCGGCACTCGAGACTTTTACGGGGCCCGGGGCGAATCCGCATTGGAATTCGGTCGGGCCCTATCTCGCCGAGCCGCAAAAGGCCCCTCTGATACTGTTGACCGACCGGCCCGTTCAGCTCGAAACGCCCCGCCGATATTTCCAGTCGGCCTTTACTCCCAACGAAGCGTTCTATGTGCGCTGGCACCTCTCAGAGATCCCCAACCGGGTGGACCTGAACAAGTGGAAATTGCAGGTGGAAGGAAACGTCAATAAATCGTTGGCACTGAGCTTTGAAGACCTGACGGAGAGGTTCAAGCCCGCGTCGATTGCCGCGGTCAACCAGTGTTCCGGCAACAGCCGCAGCCGCCTGCAGCCGCGCGTGCCGGGGGCGCAATGGGGAAACGGGGCCATGGGCAACGCGCAGTGGACCGGCGTGCGCCTGCGCGAAATTCTGGACCTGGCTGGCGTGAAGAACGGTTCACTGCAATTGCAGTTTCAGGGACTGGAGACGGGGCCGGGGCCGGCGGGCACCGCCTCGAATATTTTTCGCAAGTCGCTCGACCTGGCAAATCCCGTGGTGGACGAGTGCATCATCGCGTACCTGATGAACGGCGAGCCGCTGCCGATGCTGAACGGATTTCCGGTGCGCCTCGTTGTTCCCGGATACTTTGCCACCTACTGGACCAAATGCCTGACGTGGATTCGCGTCCTGGACGCGCCGGACGAGAATTACTGGATGAAGACGGCCTACCGTGTGCCGGATACGCCGGGAGGGAATACGAATCCCGAGGATGTGAAATCCGGCAAGGTGAAAACGGTTCCCATTGAGCGCATGCCGGTGCGATCGTTTCTTGTCTCTCCCGACGGACCCTCCAAAATTCCATCTGGACTGAGCGTGACGCTGCGGGGGATCGCGTTCAGCGGGTATGGCCGCGTGAAGCGCGTTGAAGTTTCGGATGACGGCGGAAAAACGTGGACCGATGCGAACCTGGGAGAAGACCACGGCGCATACTCTTTCCGAACCTGGGACGCTGCGTGGAAGGCGAAGACGCCGGGACGATATTTGTTGGCTGTGCGCGCGACCGACGAAAAGGACAACACGCAACCCGACGAGCCGGTCTGGAATCCCGGCGGCTATTTGTGGAACCGCATCGAGCGGCAGGAACTGGTGGTGGGAAATGCCGACTAAAGAGAACACGAAAATGAAGAACAGAGCCTTGGCGATTTTTGTGGTGGGGTGTGGCGTGGCGATCGCGGCGAGCGCAGTTTACGCCGATTTGAAAAAGGGCTACTACGCTCCCGACCAGCTTGGCAGCATCCAGCAACCGGCTCCAGCCGCGCTTTCGCCGGATGCCGGCTACGAGGTATCCGCCTATCCGGTGCCCACCCTAGAGCTTGCTCCCGGTGACGGCCGCCAGGACGTCCAAATCTATTGCAACATCTGCCACAGCCCGCGCTACATCACCATGCAGCCACCGCTCCCGGCCGCAACCTGGGAAGCCGAAGTGAACAAAATGAATAAGGCCTACGGAGCGGGGATCCCTGAAGACACCGCCCGCAAAATCATCGTTTACCTGCAATCCCATTACACGCCCGAAACCCGCAAGCGCTAAGCTAATTCCCCGCACCCGTAGACCGCCCTTCCCATTCCCCTTGGTTCGTGCGTAAACTGCCTGAGTCCGGTGTACTGGGGGTTTTGGTAATGCTTTTGGAGTTTTACGGGTTGCGCGAGCAGCCCTTTGGGGTCACGCCCGACCCGGCATATTTATACGCGAGCCGCACGCATTGCGAAGCGCTGGACTCGCTTACCGAGGCGATTCTGGGCGACCGGGGATTCATGGCCCTGATCGCCGAACCAGGCATGGGCAAGACGACCCTGCTACATCAAGTGCTCGAGGGATTGCGCGAGACGGCTCGAGCGGTCTTCCTTTTCCAGACGCAGTGCGACTCCCGCGAATTTTTTCAATACCTGATGAGTGAGTTGGGAGTGGATTCGACGGGCATGGGCCTCGTGGCCATGCACAAAAAACTGAATGAAATCCTTTTTGCTGAAATGCTGGCGGGGCGGCGTTTTGTCCTGATCGTCGATGAGGCGCAGAACCTGGATGAATCGGTGCTCGAAACGATCCGGATGTTGTCGAACTTCGAGACGACGCACTCCAAACTGATGCAAATCATCCTGGCCGGGCAGACGCAGCTTGGGGAGAAACTGCAGTCGAATCAACTGGCCCAACTTTTGCAGCGAATCACGGTGGTGCAGTATCTCGAACCGTTCTCGCCGGAAGAAACGGCGGGCTACATCCGGCACCGCCTGAAAGTTGCAGGGTATAAAGGCGAATCGTTTTTCGAGCCGGGGGCCGTGGACATCATTGCCGGCCAAAGCCAGGGCATTCCCAGGAATATCAATAAGATCTGTTTCCGGTCATTGATGGAAGGCTACGCCGCGGGCTCTCAGAGCATATCCGCTGAACTCGTTGAAAAAGCGATCAGCCGGCTGCGATTCACAGCTGCGCCGCGCCGCGAATCGAATTCGCCGCCAGCCCCAACGTCAGTCAGCACGCCGTCTACCGACGATTCGGGACAGAATGCATCGCTTCCTTCGGCAGCGTCGCCTGGCGAACAGCCGCCCGCCGCTTTTCGCCTGCACAGCCGGGTGATTGGGGCAGGCGCCGTGATCGCCGGACTGTTGGCGGGAGGGTTGGCTCTCCCGCGTTCCTCGATGACGCAAATGGGTGTGATCAGGCGCGCCGAATTGGCAGCAGACACGAGCTTCATGCAACCCGACGCAGCGGAACGGGTCAAGCTAACCACGAGCGTCCGGGAGGCGGCGGAGAGAAGTAAACCTGTCTCGACAATGAATGGCGCACGAGGCCTGCCAAGCGTGACCTCAATCCAGGCGTTCAGCACGGGCTACGATGCCCAGGTCGTCGTCGCGCTTGAGGATGCGGTTCAGTTCGAGTCGGCGCGGATTTCGTCGCCCGATCGCATCTATTTCGATCTGCATAAAGCCAAACTCGGCGCATCCATCGAGCAAAAAATAGTTCCGAACGACGATGGACTGCTCAAGTGGGTGCGAGTCGCACAAAATAGTGATGACGTAGTCCGGCTGGTTCTGGATGCGGAAGGCGCCAAAGACTTTTCCGCGAAGCTTCTTTCGGATCCGTATCGTCTGGTGATCGATGTTCGCGCCCAATCGCCGGCTTCCGGCCAGCACGGGCAACTATCTTTGGCGCGCGAATTGGGCCTGAAAATCAATCGCATCGCGATTGATCCGGGACACGGCGGAAATGACACCGGAACGACGGGACCGCACGGGCTGCTCGAAAAGGACCTTTGCCTGGATGTGGGATTGCGGCTCGGCGAGTTGATCAGGCAAAACCTGCCGGGCACGGAAGTGGTCTATACCCGTAAAGATGACCGGCATGTGTCGCTCGAGGAAAGAACGGCAATTGCCAACGATGCCAGCGCGGACCTCTTCATCTCGATCCATGCAAACTCGAGCGACAGCCGCCAAACGCGCGGGGTCGAAACCTTTTATTTGAGCCTGGCAAACTCGCGTGAATCCAGTGCGCTGGCTTCGCGTGAAAACGCACTCGCCGAATCCTCTCTTCACAATCTGCCGGACATGATCCGGAAGATTGCGGGCAACGAGAAGCTCACGGAATCAAGGCAATTTGCCGTGAACATCCAGGACGCACTCGCGAAGCAACTCCAGCTTGTGAGCCGCCAGGAAACAAACCGCGGGGTGAAGCAGGCCCCGTTTGTGGTTTTGACCGGGGCAAATATGCCCGCGGTGCTCTCGGAGATTTCCTTCGTCAGCAACGCAAACGATGAAAGTCTGCTGCTTGAGGGCAGTCAGCGCCAACGCATTGCCGAAGGCCTGTACCGCGGCGTCGTGTCTTACCTCAATAGCGAGGCCGGCCCGCCGCCGGCAAAGCAGAAGCTCGTCGGCGAAAATCACTCCGTTGCATCAACGGCTTCGCGACCCCGATAAGCGAGAGAATTCGATCCTTACTTTCATCGGCGCCCTCGGCGCGAGGAGCCGGCATTGTTATCCGATAATCTGAGAATCAGCCGAGCCGCCTCGTCACTGTGGGGCGATGCCTTCCACGATAAAGATGCGGCCTTTCGCGGCGCTGTGCCGGAGCGGCTTGATTGCCTCGTAAGCCGGCGAATATTCCCAAGCGTGCGCCTTCTCCACGCTATCAAAGGCGATCACCACGATGCGCTTGGGCACTTCGCCCTCGACCTCCTGAATTTTGCCCCCGCGCACGAGGTAGTGCCCATCAAAAGCCGCCACGATTGGCGGCACCTTCTCCGCATACTTTTTAAACGCATCGGGGTCCGTTACATCCAATTCCGCGATGACGTAGCCGGGCGCCGGCTTCACCTGCTGCGCACGAATCGCATGCGCGCCCGCAACGCCCATCGAAACTCCAACAAGCACCGCCACGGCCAGTTTGTGGTTCGGCTTCATAAACTCATCTCCTCCGAATTATTTTGGTAAATACCAATCCTTACCGCTTTGCCGCTCCGATACGAACACATCTGGCAGGGGAGAGTCCAGCGCGTAGTTGAGGTCCCGGAAGAACGCTTTGCAGCACCTGCATATTGCTCCCGACTAACCGGATCGCCGGGCAAGCGCCGTATTAGGATTCCACTTCTCCGGTTGATCGGGAGCTGAGACACCTGTTATCACTTCCAGGGGACGCCTTGGTGTCAAAATGGTTATAATACTAGAAGTAGTAAGTAAACGAGACGCGCTTGCCCATGCACCTCTTCACTCTTTGGTTGTTACTTTTGGGAGTGCCCTTGCTTCACCCTCCGAGTTCGCCTGGTTTGAAGTTTGCCGTGCGTCACACGCACGACGGAATTTCGAGCGAACAGACTTTGTACGTCGAACAGGACCGCAGGCGAACAGAATACCGAAACTCAATGGGCGGCGAGAAACGACGATGGGATAGGTCCAGAGATATGCGATATGGCCCGCAGCTTGCGTCCATTGTGCGTTGCGACGTAGGGCAGATGTTTGAGGTCAATCTGGATGCGAGTGAATTTGTAGCTGCTCCATATCCCCCTCAGCCGTTGAGCAAAACACAAACAGAAGCCCGCGGGCTGAAAACACCTCAATTTATCGCATCGGACAAACCTACTTTGCGCATTGTGACGTCGACGCTGGACACTGGCGACCGCAGGGATTTCTTCGGTCATACCGCAAGGCACGTCATCACAACAAGAAGGCAGATTCCCCTTGAAGGCTCAACATCCAACGATCAAGAAATGGTGACAGACGGATGGTATATCGACCTTGATACCAGTATTTCTTGCGACCCGAAACGTCAATCGGGTAAGGCTGTTCATGCGTTTCTGGCAGTAGGGAACGCGCCAATCGAAAAGATGGAGTTTGTAGACAAGGGAGCGCTTGAATCGGGTTTTGCAATTGAGTGGAAAATAACCACGAAGGAAGCAATCACGCTTTCCGACGGCACAAAAAAGGACCAGACTTTCGTCCACGAAATGTGTGTGACACAACTAGTCGAAGGTCCTTTAGACCCTGCGCTCTTCACCATCCCGTCTGGATTCCGCCAAGTAGAACATATCGACCGTAATCCGCCTACAGACCTCCCGAATCAGTGGAGCATGGCTTGGGACCGCTTCAAAGCGAGCGTGGCACGACTTTTCCGCTGAACTCGCCTGATTAACGGAAAAGTCGAATAACGATACGACACTCGCCGGTTCACGTGTGGGGCGTCGCGGCACGTTCGATAGGTAAGGTGAATTGAAACGTTGTTCCACGATCAGGGTTTCCGGTCGCCCACAAGCGGCCTCCGTGCGACTCAATGATCGACCGGCTAATCGACAGGCCCATGCCGGTGCCGTGGGGCTTCGTCGTGAAAAATGCCTCAAAAACCTTGTCCATCTGTTTGGGAGGCAATCCAATCCCAGTGTCGCTGACCGAAATCAACAGCTGGTCAACGGCGTTCCTTTGCGACTTGATTGTGAGGCCCCCCGCCATATCCGCATCATTGATGGCATCGATCCCGTTGCGCATGAGGTTCATAAAAACTTGCTGCAGTTGAACGCGGTCCGCCATTACATGGGGCAACTCCGACGCCAGTTCCGCGTGGATGGAAATCGCATGCCGTTCGGCGTCGCTGCGCAGCAGGCTGATTATTTCCCCAATCACTTCATTCACGTCGACCCATTCCCGTTGCTGTTCCCCCTTTTGGAACAAAACGCGAATTCGACTGATGATGTCGGAAGTTCGGGTTACATTCTGAATGATTCTCGATACGGATTCGCGGGCCTTTTCGATGTCGGGCTGCTCGCGTCCCAACCATCGCAAACATGTGTCCGCGTTTACGGACGCGGCTGAGATCGGCTGCTTGATCTCGTGCGCTATGGAAGCAGCTAATTCGCCCATCGTGGTCACCCGGTGTATGTGAGCAAGCTCCGATTGCAGTTGGCGCAACCGCTCGCGCTCCTCTTCCGCGCGCTTGAGGTCCTCGATATCGATACCACTTCCAAACCACTTTGCGACGTTTCCCGCTTCGTCCCGCAGCGGCACGTTGCGGACGAAGAACCAGCAGTGCTGTCCGTCCGCCCGCCGCACCCGCACCTCACTCTCAAAAGGTTGGCCATCCTTAACGGCTGCACGCCAGCCAGCCACGAATTTGCCACGGTCATCGCAATGAAGGATGGATTCCCAGTTCCATCCCAATAAGTCATGCGAGGATAAACCTGCGAACTCCAATAAACGTTCATTGATGAAATCGACGGTGCCATCGGGCGAGGCACTCCAGACGTGCGCGGGAACCGTGTCGATGACGCCGCGGAGCTCCCGCTCACTCCGCCGAAGGTCCTCGTAGAGCTTCTGAAGCTGCTGGGCGGCATAATTGAAGGCGTTCCCCAAGACAGCCAGTTCATTATTCCCGCGCAAATGGACCTTGTGCTGAAAGTCGCCCCGGGCCAGGGCCTCGGCGCACGCAGTGAGAACAGAAAGCGGATCGGTAACGGTCCGAGTAACGTACCAGCCAAGCGCCGCAGCCGCGAGCAATGTCAGCAAAGCGGCAATCGGAACGATCGTGAAAAAGCGGTGGCGCGCCTTCTGGGCGTCTTCGATGGCGCTCGTTCGCTGCTGCAGTGCTTCTTCGTCGACTCTCTCCACCAGGGATGAACTGAACTCACTCAGGGCTGGGATTTCGATTGCCGCCCGGAGCTGAACGGCGTTCCATTCACCCGCTGCCGCCAGTCGGACCGCCGTGTCAAGTTGCGAAAACAGCGTCACTCGCAGACTTTCCAGTGCCTCGGAGATGTATGCGTCTTGCTCAATGTCGGGGGCGGCCTTGAGCATCTGCTCGGTACGCTCGACGCGCTCCAGAAATGAGCGTCGGATCTCGGCCGCTTCGCTGGTAAATTGGCGAGTGTCATGGCTGCTGGCCAGTGCAGCCATCCTGTCCCGAAAGCTATCGACGTCGAGGTGAATGCGCATAACGGCGTCAGATATTTGATCCGTCCTGCTTACGCGCTGCGCTAGAGCCTCGATTTGCCAGTACTGCCATACAGCTACCACATCGGCGGCGAGAATAAAAAAAACGATCAGTGTGAAGCATGCGATCAGGCGCAAGCGAATGCTCAGGGCACTGGGGCGAAACAGACTTCGAATCCCGCCACGCGTTGCCTGGTGCACCTTGGTCGCACTCGTTTCCATGCTGACGTTCCTAGAGCGATGGGATGGGACGTCCGGTTCCTTTACCTTTGCGCAGCCGTTTTATCGAATTCCGAATTAGCGCCAACAGCGGGTGCCTGAAGCATTTGTTCCAGTTCGTCTTGCAATTCCCGTGCTGCTTGTATAGCGGATTTTTTCCGGGTGAGAACTGCGTGTACTGCCTCCCAGTAGGCGCGCGACACTTCTGGATACATCTTTCCCGCCGCGCTGGACGGCCGCGAGACTGCACCCTTACGAAATACTTCTAGAACACGCGGAAACTGTGGATTGTTCGGCAAGAGCTCCGGGTCGTTATAGAGCTGAGAGATGGTTGGCGCATCGGTCGTATCCCGGCATCTTGTTACCTGCTCCTCGCGGCCGGACAGATAGCGAACCAACATTGCTGCCTCACGTGGATGAAGCGAATGCCGCGAAACCCCGAAACCAGATCCTCCGAAAGTTGCGGCCATTCTGGCCCCGCCCGGAAGGGGCGCTATGTCAAAGCGGTCTTTTATCAAACAGGTTGGGCTGCTATCCGGGATATATTCACTTGCCCAGCCGCGCAGGAACGCCGCTTTCCCCGCTTGCCACATGTTACCGGCGTCCCATTCTCTATACTCGACGACTCCAGGGGGTGAAATGGAGCCTACCCACCGCGCCGCTCGCTCCCATGCGCGAATGCTGTGCGAGTTGTTTACCGTGACCTTGCCGGTCTCGTCGAGTATTGTCCCGCCCCCCTCCGACACCTGCCATTCCAGCGCGTTGCACGTCAGGGCCTCCGAAGGCGCGCCTTCCCAAACGAAACCCCAGAAATCTTTGTCCCCGCCCGCCCGCTCGCCCGACTGAATCCGTCTCGCCATTACCTCGAGCTCTTCCCATGTCTTCGGCGGTCCTCTATACCCGTACTTTCGCAGCAAATCCACCCTGTAAAACAGCATTCCCTCGTTCAAGTTAGCCGGCAGAGCCACGAGCCGGCCGTTCACCGTGTTGGCTGCAATCAGTTCAGGAAAGTGCGCCTGGATCTCTTGCTCCGGAATATAGGCTCTGAGGTCGAGAAGATTGTCGGCAAGAATCCCAGGCCAGATCACATCGATGCCGTAAACATCCGGCACTTTTGCTCCGTCCTGCAGAAGCTTGCGATAGATTGCCAGCTGCTCCGTTGTTGTCTCGGGTCCAGGAAGGAACTCCACCCGAATTCCAGTTTGCCGTGTGAACTGGGCTAGTTCCCCGTTGAGCCGGCGCTGATAGTCCCTGCTCACCCATGTCTGATCCATAAGCGTAAGGGTTTTCACTGGTTCAGGCGGGCTAGCCTTGTGGCAGGCTTGCATCGCAAACAAGACGAGGAGACAAACTCCTCCGCGCGCAAGGCGACGAACACGGCCCAGCCACGAGCCAGAGATCCGATATTCGCGCGTTATGAATGCGTGCGCCAGTTGTCACCCCACTTCGGCGGCCACCCCGAATCACGATGATGGGCGGGTAACGCGCCAACTGATACAATCGAGACTCGGTGCGTAAGTTTACACCGCCTGGAAACAAAGCCTTCCCCAATATGTATTGATGTATTGAAACCGGAAGAGATGCAAGATGTCGGGTTTGTGGCGTTACCGGACCACTTGAGTAACGGTACGACCTCCGCCCGATTCGACTGGTATTCGCGGGGGTAAGGCTCAGAAACTGGCCACAGCGTCGGCTTCCGTGGCAAATGTTTCAAATAATGTCAGGAGCCGGGCGATTTCCAATGCTTGCCTCAGCTTCGGTCCGAGGTGAGCAAGCACAAGCCGCCCGCCTTTGGCTTTTGCTTTTCGATGCATTTCGATCAGAGCGCCGAGTCCTGCGCTGTCAACCGAATTGACGTGCTCAAGATTAACGACAATTTTTGTGGCTCCCGACACCAGAAGATTGTCAATCATTGTGCGGAGCCCGTTGTTCTCCAGTCCGAGCACAAGGCGGCCTTTCAGTGTCAGAAGATAGATCCCATTTGCTTCCCGCTGTGTTATTTCCAAAGGCACCGATTACCTCCCCATACCCTAATCCGCGAACCGCCGAATTCTTACATCATACCCTTCGAATTTCTCCCGCCAAAGTGTGCCAGCCAATTCCCGACGCTGGCAATGCACCAACTCCCGTCCGGCGGCGGACTGATGTCCCCGATGTGTGGGCGTGCTAGACTCGCCTGAATTTCTGGGTCTTGCAGGAGAATAAAGTGAGATTAGGACTGCCGAGGATTTTCACCAGAGCGATATCTCCCCTCACGATGCTGTCTGTCGTTTGCACAACGGGTCTTCATGCTCAGTCCTCGAAACCGACATCGCCACCCTCGGGTCCGCCGGTTGCCTTGGTCCGGCCCGTCGCGGAGGACTTTTACGGAACCAAAGTCACCGATGACTACCGCTATATGGAGAATCTGGAAGACCCGGAAGTGCAGTCCTGGTTCAAGGGCCAGAATGAATATGCGCGTGCCGTGCTCGAGAGCCTGCCGGGCAGGCAAAAACTTTTGCAGCGGATCATCGGGCTGGATGAGTCGACTAAGTCCGATGTCGGCCGTGTGCTCCGGTTGCCCGGCGATGTGTATCTTTACACGAAGCTTTTCGCCGGGGAAGACACGTACAAACTCTATTTTCGGAAAGGACTCACGGGGGAGGAACGTCTGGTGGTCGATCCTGAAAACGTAACCATCGCCGAAGCCAGCCGCCAAAAGGGAGATAAAGTCATCGACTACATCGCACCCTCCAATGACCTCAAGTACGTAGCCGTGGCCATCACTCCGGGAGGGTCGGAGTACGACACCGAAATCCATATATTCGAAATTGCATCAGGGCGTGAAACCGGAGATGTAATTACCCGTTGTTGCGCCCACGCAAACCCTGTGTGGCTGCCGGATAATCAGTCTTTTGTGTACGGCAGATGGCGAACGCTACCGGCAGGAGCGCCCGTCACGGAGACGCGCCAGAAGAGCCAAGTTTTCTTGCACAAGGTCGGTTCAAATTCGGAAAAGGATTTGCCGGTGTTTGGTTACGGGGCAATCCCGGCAATCGAGGTCGATCCGCGCAGATTTTCCATGATTCAGACGGAACCGAACTCGAAATACGCCATTGGCAGAATCGGCATTCCAATTGTTTCTCCCAACAGCGTGTTTTACATCGCATCCGCCGAAAGCATAGGCAAACCAAATCCGGTTTGGCGCAAAGTTGCTGACTTGTCGGATGAGGTCGGCGATGTAGTGGTGCACGGGGACGATTTGTACTTACTGACGTTCAAAAACGCTCCACGCTACCGCATCATTCGTGTCGACGCTCGGAATCCTGATCTGTCAACTGCGGAAACGATTGTCCCTGCCGGGGACGCGGTCATCGAAGAGATGTCACAGGCGCAAGACGCACTCTACGTTCACATTCTCGACGGCGGCGTTGACCTGGTGCTGCGCGTTCCCTACGGCCCCAAGCCTAAAGAGGAACGTATTCCTCTTCCATTCGAAGGTTCTGCATCGATATTGGCCACCGATCCCCGGTTACCCGGTGCGTTACTGTCTATTGGTTCATGGACGAAGGCTTACAAAATTTATGCTTACGATGCGTCGACCAAGCAACTTTCAAGGACAACTCTGGAACCTGACGGCCCACACGATGAATTCGAAAACGTCGAATCCGAGGAAGTAAAAGTCCGGAGTCACGACGGCACACTCGTCCCGCTCTCCATCGCTCATCCGAAGGGAATGAAGATGGACGGGCGGAATCCCACTGCATTGAGGGCCTATGGAGCCTACGGAATTTCGCTCGGTGCAGAGTTCGATCAAATGCTGCTGGCCTGGTACGAGCGAGGCGGAGTCAATGCCGTGTGTCATGTGCGAGGCGGCGGCGAATATGGGGAGGAGTGGCACAAGCAGGGGAAGGAACAAACGAAGTCGAACACATGGCTGGATTTCATCGCTTGCGCCCGTTATCTGGTGGAGAAGAAGTACACCTCTCCGGGATATCTGGCCGCAGAAGGCGCGAGCGCAGGTGGCATTCCGATTGGACGATCTATCACCGAGCAACCGAACTTGTTCGCGGCGGCAATTATCGACTACGGCGGCGTCGATATGTTGCGCATAGACGCGACCGCGAACGGTTCGCCAAACATAGTTGAGTTCGGCAGCACGAAGACGCAAAACGGCTTCAACGCCCTTTATGCGATGAGCCCTCTCCAGCACGTCAAGAACGGAACACCTTATCCAGCAGTTCTCCTCACGATCGGTATGAACGATCCGCGCGCCAATCCCTGGCAGTCGGGCAAGCTGGCAGCTCGTTTGCAGGCGGCGAGCACAAGTGGCCGCCCGGTGTTGCTATACGTTGATTACGAAGGTGGTCACGGCTCCAGTTCAGAGAAAAGCTATCAAGAGTCGCAGGCGAATTCCTGGAGCTTCCTGCTTTGGCAGTTCGGCGTCCCAGAGTTCCAACCGGTTCCGTAGTGCCAATCGGCAATCGAGCCCCCTCGCATCTCCACCTCATACCCCTCAAGCACCTCAGCTTCGCCAGAGGGATACGATGTGACAGGGCTATTGCAACTCCGGCAGGCTGGTTGCCGCAGGGTTTGGGGGAATGCTACGATGCTGGGTTCCATGAGCCCCACAGGTCCCAACCGACCCCGCATTGGCATCCCCTGGCGCACGTCTGAGGAGGGCCAGGGCAGCCTGCTTCCCTGGCGGGGCAAGAATCGCTATTACGCGGAGGCGGTCAAACGAGCCGGGGGCGAGCCGGTGGAGCTGTCTTTGACCGATCCCGAGGGCCTGCGGGCCATTCTGCCTACGCTGGACGGTTTTGTGCTGCCGGGCAGTCCGGCGGACGTGGCTCCCGAAGAGTACGGTCGCACGAATGCCGGAAAGTCGGAGCCCGCCGATCCGCCGAGGGAACAGACGGACCGCGCCGTCCTCGACCACGCCTTTTCCGAAAAGAAGCCTGTCCTGGCCATCTGCTACGGCTGCCAGCTTTTGAACGTGTATCTGGGCGGCACGCTGATTCAGGACTTGCAGAGCGAAACTGGGACGACCGTGCCGCACCGGCGGAAGGATTTGATCCCCGAGCCCAAGGACGACCCGCGCCATGCGGCCCGATTTGAGCCCGGAAGCCGCCTCGCGGCGCTTGCGGCGGCCGCCGAAGCGGTGGTGAACAGCTCTCACCACCAATCGATCGAACAGCCCGGGCGGCAATTGAAGATTACCGGCCACGCGCCGGACGGAATTGTAGAGAGCGTCGAATGGACGGGCGACGCAAACTGGGTGATCGGGGTGCAGTGGCATCCGGAACGCATGGAAGGCGACCCGCTCGCCGAACGCTTGTTCGGCGATTTCGTGGGCGCGGCGCGGGCGGCACACAAGATTCCAGCTGGAAAGCCTTGAAAGCGGCGACCAACCTGGAGCACGAGTTTGCGAATCTGACTATGGGGGAACCATGATTTCTTTGGCAGGCAAAGCGGCACTTATTACTGGAGGCTCGCGCGGAATCGGTGCGGCCGCGGTGAAATTATTTGCGCAGGCCGGCGCGGACGTGGTGTTCAGCTACAACTCGGCCAAGGAAGCGGCGAAGCAAGTCGAGCAGGAAGCCGGAAAGCACGGCACGCGCGTCGAGGCATTCAAAGCGGACGCCGGCAAGCACAGTGACAATGGCAAGCTGGTCGAGCACACCATCAAGCGCCTGGGGCGGCTGGACATCCTGGTGCCGAACGCCGGCGTCTGGAACCCGGAAGACCTTCCCATCGAGAAAATGTCGGAGAAACAGTGGGACGACATGATTCGTATCAACCTCAAGAGCGTCTATTCGGTGATCCACTTCGCGGTGCCGCACATGATCAAGCAGAAGAGCGGGAAGATTATCCCGATCAGCTCGACCGCAGGGCAGCGCGGCGAATCGCTGCATGTGCACTATGGAGCTTCGAAGGGCGGCATCATCAGCCTGACGAAAGGGCTGGCGACGGAGTTGGCGCGCCACGGAATCCTGGTGAACAGCGTGGCCCCGGGATGGGTGGCGACGGATATGTCGAACGCGGTGCTGAACTCGAAGGCGGGGCAAAAGATGGCCGCCACCGTGATTGCGCTGGGGCGAGCGGCAACCGCAGAAGAGATTGCCGGGCCAATGCTGTTTCTGGCTTCCGACCTTTCGAATTTCATGACCGGAGAAATATTGAACGTCAACGGAGGTTCCGTACTGTGCGGCTAAGCGGGAATACTTGCTGGGCCTGTGTGGCGATGGCGCTGCTGCTGACGCCGCTCGCGGCGCGCGCGCAAAATCCGGATATGGTGGCCCCGGAGGCCAGCGAGGCCAAAGCCAAACAAATCCTGAATCAGTTGATTCAGGGAATGGGCGGGCCGCTGTACCTGGATATGAGGGAGCGCCAGTGCGACGGCCGCAGGGCCGCCATCGGGCACAACGGCGCGCTTGCGGGTTATGTCCAGTTCAAGGATTCCTGGGAATTTCCGGATAAGAATCGCACGGACTATGTCGCGCATGGGCGCAACACGCTCTTGGGCTACATGATCGGGGTGCAGGAACTGGATCTGTCGCATGGCGGCCTGGTGATCACGCTTTTTAGCGGCGATCACGGCTGGACGATGGACCGCGGTGGAGTTTCCGACATGCCGGAGGATACGATTGCGGAATTTCAGGAAGCGGTCCGGCGCAGCTCGGACAATCTCCTGAGGTTGAGCTTGAAGGATCCGGAACTAGGGTTTCACTGGGGCGGGCACGACACGGTGGACCTGAGAGAAGTGGATTGGGTGGAGATTTCCGATCAAGAGCAACGCGTTTACCGCCTGGCCGTGGATCGTTCGACGCACCTGCTGATTCGCAGCGTGGTGCGGGTGAAAGACGAAAGCACCGGCCAGCTGCGGGAAGACGTTACGATATTTTCGAATTACCGTCCCAACGGGGGCGTGCAGGTGCCCATGCAAGTCACCCGGGAACGTGACGGCCGGCGTATTTCCCAGGTTTTTTACGACACTTGCCAGATCAATCCGCCCCTCGCGGCGGACTTCTTCTCCCGTGAAGCCCTGGTCCAGAAATTCAAAGAGACCGGCGGCAAGAAACCCAAGTAACATCCTCCATCAAAAATTGCTCCAGACAGCGCCTCTGGGTTTATCATCCCTCCGAAGCATACCGGATGCGGCGGTAGGCTTAGTAACTGTGTATTAGCCAGACGAATAGCCTCTATCTAGCGAGCGGGAAGCCTGATAAGTTAGTAGGTCCCAGTCAACCAGTGAGCACGCGACTGTACCGCAGGCGGCGCTACGGACGGTTGTCATGCCAGGACGCAGGATTGGACTGAAATGAAGGCTCGGCGGGATTCCGGCTTCAGCCTCACGGAACTTGTCGTAGCCATGGCGGTGGCCATGATTCTGATGGCCGTGGCCATGCCCTATTTCTTGCGCGCCTACCACTTTTACCAGCTCAGCAACGCGGCGACACAGATGGCCGATATTCTGCGATTAACGCGCTATGAAGCGATTCGTCAGAACAGACCGGTGATTTGCGTGATTCAACCTGATTCTTCGGATCCTACGATGACCGACGCTTTCATGACCGATACCAGCGGAAATCGGATGACCGGAGTCAATGCCAGGACCATCCTGCTGGGCTCCGCGGGAAATCTGGTTAGTGCAGGCTCAGTGCCCGGCGCTGGCGCCTTGCCCACGGCTGCCCAGCTTGTTGGCACTACCCCAGTGAGTGTTCCCCCCAGCGGGGGGACGGTTCGGTTCGATGCCCGTGGCGCGGTGTCCACTGGCAATGTCAACGCGTTTTACCTTAATTCCAGCGTGGCCCCGGAGGCCGGCTATCGCGTGGTGTTGCTAATGCCCGCCGGCTCCCTTGAGATTTGGACCGGGGATTCCACTGGCAACTGGCAGCAATTGCGATGAAACTTTGCGCACATCCCGATATGAAGCCGATGGCCGCCTCTCATCGTGGCGGCGAAAGCGGCTTTACACTCGCCGAAATGCTGATCGCCACGGTCATCGTCGTGGTCGGCCTGGTGGCCGTGGCACAGCTGGTGCCAAGCTCGATGATGCTGAATGCCAACAACCGAAGCGACGGCTCCGCCCTGGTGATTGCTCAAAGACAAATGGAAGCGTTGCGTGCGCTTCCTCTTGGGGCCAAAACGTTCACCGACTCCCTGGGAGTCACTTGCCCGCTGGGCGTTACCTGCTATATCGGAGATCCTAGTCAGCCGGGACAAGTTGTCGGCAGTCCGCTCTTCAACAACACACCGGTTATTGACTACGCCCAGCCGCTGGTCAACGGCTACGGTTTCACCTACACCGAGCCCAACGATCCTACCGGCGCGGTCAACGATGTTCGCTGGGCCGTGGTCACCATCAACAACGGCTCCACCACCGGCAAGCGCATAATCGTGGGGGCGTTCCGCCGGGGTATGAAATCCCCGAGCTTTCCCATCTCGCTCGATACTCTGGTGTCCAAATGAGGGCTGCCCCGATGCCGCATACGCGCGGGTTCACGATTTTGGAGTTGATGATTGCCATGGCCATTTTCACCTTGATTTGCGGAGCCATGTTCGGATTGCTGCAGCTCTCGCAGCAGAAATATTCCAGCGAGACACAATTATCGGGTGCGTTCCAGGAAACCCGGCTGGCCATTGACCAGATTGTGCGCGATTTCAATGTCTCCGGTTATCCGGCGGTCAGCATGTTCTCCAAGGTACCGACAGATTCCTCTCAGTATGTGTTGAGCCCGGTGGCGTGGGATCCCAACTACCCGGCCACTTCTTGTTTGGTGGGGACCGCAGGCAGTGGCACCTGCCAGACGCCGGGGGATTTTGATTTAATTGTGGAAACGGATTTGGGTAATGGGGTTAGCTGGGTTCGTTACCAGTTGATCGGCACAACGCTGTATCGCTCGGTAGTGGGCAAAACGGCGACAGGAGATCCGGTGAATTCCACCTCCACCGCAGCCGTGAGGGTCCCGTTCCTGACCAACGTCATGAACAACGTCATGAACACGCCCTCTGCCGGGCTACTGACCCAAATCAATGCTACCTATCCCTCGATGTTTCCCGGCGGCGCACCTCAGCCGATTTTCAAGTACACATGCAATACTTCTGCGGGGCCAAAACCTTGCCCTCTGGCTGGAAGCGATGGCTTGCCCGGTAATATCCGCGATGTAGACATCAACTTGATCGTGATGACTCGGCAGCCCGACGCGCAAACGCAGGTGTTGAAACTTGTGGAGCTGGACGGCCGGGGGCATCGCTTGAATCCGTCACAGTAACGTGCTGACAAGAATGATGAAAATGATGAAGCGCCAACAACGAGTCGCCGGGAGCCGCGCCCAACGCGGTACGGCCCTGCTGATTGCCATTTTTGCATTGCTGTTGATCAGCGTTGTGGCCATCGCGCTGATCGTTTCCTCGGGCACCGATTCGGCGCTGGCCAACAATTATCGGACTTCCACCAGCGCCTACTACGCCGCCCTTGCTGGCCTCGAAGAAGCCCGCGGGCGGCTCCTGCCGGCCAATCCCAATTATCTACCGCTTCCGGCTTCCCCGTTGAGCCTCTCCCAGGTCGTCTATATTATCAATCCCACGGGGGGCCAAGTCATCGCCCCCAACAATACCGCGAACCCCGCGACCTATCCGGACAATGAGTACGCGCGGGAATTTGGCGTGGATGTAGCCACTCTCAACGTCACCATAAATGCCTCCGTTTCGCCGGTCGCGGGGTTGCCGCCCGCTTCCTACAAATGGGTGCGCATAAATGCGGTGACCGAACAATCCATGGGAGATCCTCAGGTGCCGGGATCGGGCGTAGACGTCAACGCAGATAATATCGTGGATGGGGTCACTCCGCTGTTCTACGACCCGGCAAACGCGCCTACTCCAGGTTTAATTACAACTTTGGCGCCGCCTGCCACCGCTTCACAGGCCCTGGAGATTACTTCCTATGCGGTGCTGCCAAACGGCAGCCAGAGTATGCTGCAGTATGTCGTCCGGCCGCTGGTGGTATTTCCCGGTTTGTCCAGCCAGACATTTCCCGCCGCACTCACGCTTGAGGGTAACAATGTCGTTTACGAAGGCCCCGGCACCAACAGTTTCTTCATTCGGGGACAAGATCAATGCGGCGCCGGCCCTGCGATGCTGCCAGCAATCGGCTATACCAACGGCTCTGCAAGCGATAGTTCGAAAAGCAATATTTCCGGCGGAGCCACTCCGGCGGCGAATTATCTTGGCTCGTCAATTCCAAGCAGTCCTCCGCCTCCGCCGCCTGCTGCTACTGGCAGCATAGTGAATGTGGGCGGTGTGATGAATCCGAATTGGCTGACGCCCAGCGGTCTCGAGGCCGTCGTCCAGGACATCACCAACAGTGCCGATGTGGTGCTCACCGGCCCCACCACTCCTTCCAGTTTCCCTTCCGGGATGTCCGCAAGCCATCCGATGACCATCGTTGTCAACGGTGACTTGGACATGAACTCCTGGCGCAACACCGGCTTCGGCCTGCTGCTGGTGACTGGCACGCTGAAGTACGATCCGGATGCGTCGTGGCAGGGCCTCATTCTCGTCATCGGTCAAGGAAACTTCCTGTCCACCAAATCCGGCAACGGTCAGATTAGCGGCGCGGTGCTGATTGCGCAGACTCGCGATCTCGCTGGGAACCCGCTCGCCACCCTGGGCACTGCTTCCTTTAGGCAGACCGGACCGGGCAACAATCTCGGGCAAGGCATCAATTACAACAGTTGCCTTGTGCAGAGCGCGATGGGACCAATCGCTTACAAAATCCTCTCTTTTCGCCAAATTAACCAGACGAACTGAAAATCAGGCCCTGTTTATGGCGTTCGCATCGGGCCGCTGAAAATGACCGGACAGCGGTGGCACTGTATACTAAGGGAATGGGTCACGCTTCGAGAGAGCCGCAGATGCACGGCACAACGGTTTTGTGCCTCCGGAAAGACAGCAAAGTCGTGCTGATCGCCGATGGACAGGTGACCATGGGCGATCACGTCATCAAGCACACCGCCAGAAAAACGCGCAGGCTTTACAACGACAAGGTCGTCGCGGGATTTGCCGGCTCCACCGCCGATGCGATCTCCTTATTCGAACGCTTCGAAGGGAAACTGCAGGAACATTCCGGGAACCTGCAAAAGGGATCCGTGGAGCTGGCCAAGGAGTGGCGCAAGGATCGCGCGCTGCGCCACCTGGAAGCGCTGTTGATCGTGGCGGATTCGAAAGCGACCTTCGTGCTTTCCGGGAACGGCGACGTGATCGAACCGGATGACGGCCTTTGTGCAATCGGCTCGGGCGGAGTTTATGCGCTTGCTGCCGCGCGCGCCATGATGAAGCACACGAAATTGCCGCTGAAAGAGCTTGCGCTGGAGGCCATGCGCATCGCCAGCGAAATTTGCATTTACAGCAACGCGAACTTTACCGTAGAAGAGATATAGGGGAATCGCCGGAATCTTCTCCTCCGGCCAGGGCAAGGAATCGAACTTTCATGGCTATCAAGACCGATAAAGAGATCACATTATTTCCCGGCGGCAACGGCAGCGTGCCCGCGGAAGAAGGCGAATTGCTTCCGGCACTGGACGACATGACGCCGCGGGAAATCGTGGTGGAGCTCGACAAATACATTGTCGGGCAGGCGGCGGCGAAGCGCGCCGTGGCCGTTGCCCTGCGCAATCGCGTTCGCCGGCAAAAGTTGCCGCCGGAGATCGCCGAAGACGTCCTGCCGAAGAATATCCTGATGATCGGGCCTACCGGCGTTGGCAAGACGGAAATTGCGCGCAGGCTGGCGCGGCTGGCGGGCTGCCCCTTCGTGAAGGTGGAAGCTTCGAAGTACACGGAAGTCGGTTACGTGGGGCGCGACGTGGAATCCATGGTGCGCGACCTGGTGGAAACTTCGATTGACATGGTGCGCGAGGAAAAACTGGACGAAGTCGCCGATCGCGCCGAACAAGCCGCGGAGGAACGCGTGTTGGACCTGTTGCTTCCGCCGCAGGTGGAGGCTCCGGGAACGCCAGACGCCGAACGCGCCGCACAACGCGAACAAACGCAGCGCACCCGGGAAAAGCTGCGCGTGCAGTTGCGCGAAGGCAAGCTGGACCAGCGCATGGTGGATTTGGAGGTCCGCGAACGGGCCATGCCTTCCTTTGAAATTATTTCCAATCAGGGCGTCGAGGAGATGGACGTCAATATCAAGGACATGCTCTCCGGCATGTTTGGCCAGCAAAAGAAAAAGCGCAAGATGAGCGTTGCGGATGCGTTCGAATACCTGATCCAGGAAGAAGAGAACAAGCTGATTGACATGGACCAGGTGACGCGCATAGCCGTTGAACGCGCCGAGCAGATGGGCATCATCTTTGTCGACGAAATCGACAAGGTTGCCGGGCGCGAGTCCGGCCACGGCCCGGACGTTTCCCGCGAAGGCGTGCAGCGCGACATCCTGCCGATCATCGAAGGCACCACGGTCAACACGCGCTACGGCATGATCCGCACCGACCACATTTTATTTATCGCCGCAGGCGCGTTTCACGTCACCAAGCCGTCCGATCTCATCCCCGAACTTCAGGGCCGCCTGCCTATCCGAGTGGAAATGCAGTCGCTGAAAGAAGAAGACTTCGTCCGCATTCTCACCGAGCCGAAAAACGCGCTCATCAAGCAATACATCGCGCTGCTCGAAACCGAGGGCGTGAAGCTGCAATTCACCGAGGATGCCGTGCAGGCCATCGCGCGCTTCGCCACCAGCGTGAACGAACAAACGGAAAACATCGGCGCGCGCCGGCTTCACACCATTCTCGAAAAAGTTCTGGACGAGCTTTCCTTCGAAGCGCCCGACCTCAAGAAGAAAAACGTGAAGATCGACGCGGCGTACGTGAACAAACAGCTCTCCGATATCGTGAAGAACCAGGATTTGAGCCGTTATATTCTCTAAGTTCCGAAAATTGAAATTCAAAAATGGAAAATAGATCTGGGACGCTATCCCGCCTGCGAAAACCACACGCCCCGTCCGCTGCCATATTCTATTTTCTATCTTCCAGTTTCGTGCTTCTGGCCGGTTGCGGCGCTCCAGGCGAGCCCACGCCCCCCGTTCCTCCGGTGCCTCAAGCAATCCTTGATCTCGCCGCCAGGCAGGCGGGCGACGGGGTGTTGCTCACCTTCACCATGCCTGGGAAGAGCACGCTGGGCCGCTCGCTCCCGCAGGTGCCGTCGTTTGAAGTTTTGCGGGGAACTTTGCGCGCCGATGGCACGCCGGACCCAAAGTCGTTTCGGGTGGTGGACACCGTCCCCGGTGCGCTGGTGGCACGCTATTCGCAGCGCGGTCAGGTGCAATTTGTCGATCCCGTTTCGCCCTCGGATCCCCAGCGTCGTTCCGGCCAGCCGTTTGTCTATCGCGTCCGCACACTTTTATCCGAAAAGCATCTCTCGCCCGATTCGAAAGACGTCACGCTGCATCTCTATCCGGTCGCCGAACGTGTTGCTTCCCTGGACGCGAACGTGACGGAGCAGGGGATCGATCTGAAATGGCCGGCGCCAACTCGTACTTCCGCCGGCGAGCCGCTTTCGGGCGCGACGACTTATCACGTTTACCGCGGCGAGTTGGATCCCGCCTCCTCGGCAACTGCCGCCAGTGATCCCCTGCAGGCGAACTGGAAATCGCCTCTGCTTCAGCTTGGAGCTACGGACACAACCGATTACCGCGACTCCGGCTTCGATTACGGGAAGACGTACGCTTATGTCGTGCGCAGCGTCACTGGCTCGCCCGCGGGGCCGCTCGAAGCGAACGACTCGCCGATGGCCATCGTAACGCCAAAGGACACTTTCCCTCCCGCCGCGCCGCAAGGCATCGTTGCTGTCATTCAGCCGGGGGCCACCGCGGGCTCGGTTGCGGTGGAGCTATCCTGGTCTATTAACGTGGAATCCGACCTGGCGGGGTACCGTGTTTATCGCAGCGAGCAGGAGGGTGCGCGGGGAGTTCTGCTCACGCCGGATCTCTTGCCCTCGCCCGCTTATCGTGATAATTCTGTGCAGGTCGGCCAACACTATTGGTATGCCGTAACAGCCGTGGATCGCTCGGGCAACGAAAGCGCTCCGAGTCTTGCGATTGCGGTGGAAGTCGCGCAACCTTCCCACTGAAGTCGTGTTTATAGGTGGTGGTCGTCTCTCTGGTAGGCGGCCCAGCACTATGCCAGCTAACTTCAGCCCGCCGGGTTACCGGTGGTTCCGATTTCTTCGTAACGCTCCCATTCGGGTAGGGTTGTACACCGGAATATGGCTCTCGCTGGTGTTCGTCGCGTGGATCCTGATGGCGAATCGCGTGCCCTTCCTGGAGCCGCTGGCGCAACAGCGAAACGTGATAGCCACCCTGTTGCTCATCGCAATCGCCGCGCTGCCAGTGCTCCGTTTCCTGGTCTCTTCCGGGGAATTGCTGGTTTCCGGGCTGCTGGCCTGGAGCGTGCTCACCCTGACCTATCGCATCCTCAGCCTGAAATTCACACTGCTTCAGGATTACTACAGCACTTTCCACGTCTTCGTGATGGGAGCGGTGGTCTACCTGCTTTTTGCAACCCTCTCGTGGATTGGTATGATTGTGTGGCGGGCGCGAGAAGCTCAGGGTACGCATACCTCCCGCTGAACAGGTTCCCATAAAATGAAATTTTGCCGGTTTGTCCCCAAATCCGCAGGTGTGGCTTCACGAGTTTTACCCTCATACGGCGTAATTGAAGGCGAGATCATCCACGGGATTTCGGCCCCTCCCTGGCTGAAGTGGTCGCGGGAAGATGCTTCGCTGCCCGTGCGAGAGGCGCGATTGCTCGCGCCGGTCGAGCCGTCGAAAATCGTTTGCGTGGGGCGCAACTATGCCGCGCATGCCTCAGAGATGGGCAACCAGGTCCCGAAAGAACCGATGATTTTTTTGAAAACGCCCTCCTCTGTGATCGGGACAGATGAGGCGATCGTGCTCACCCGCTATTCGAACCACGTGGACTACGAAGCCGAACTCGCCGTGATCATCGGGAAGAAATGCGCGCAGTTGAGCGATTCGGATGACGCGCTGTCCTATGTTCTCGGCTACACCTGCCTCAACGACATTTCCGCACGGGATTTGCAGAAGAGCGACGTGCAGTTCACCCGCGCCAAGGGCTTTGACACCTTCTGCCCCGTGGGGCCGCACATTGAGACGCAACTGGACCCGCGCAACGCGCTGGTGGAAGCCCGCGTGAATGACGTGGTGAAGCAGTCCGGCAACACCTCGCTGATGGTTTACCCGGTGGAATTTCTGATTCGCTGGATTTCGCGGATGATGACACTGGTTCCGGGCGATGTGATTGCCACCGGGACTCCCGCCGGAGTTGGGCCGATTGCCGCCGGAGACACCGTGGACGTTTCGGTTTCCGGAATTGGCGTGTTGCACAATCCGGTGCATGCCCCGGCTTCCTGACTTCGCTTAGCCCGCCCGCATTGGGTACTATAAAAGGCAGTAGAGAGGGCCGGGGTGCCGCCGGGAATTTCGCTCGGGTGGCGGGGCGATTGGCCCGCTCTATCTAACATTCCAACTTAAGTGTGCAAGGGGTTGAGCGTTGAAAGAATTGCTCGCCGATTGGAAGTTGCTGCTCATGATTGGCGGCGGAAGCCTCGCTGCCCTCGCCTTGATTGCGTATGCTTTCGCGCGGCCCGCGGCCGATCCGGAGGCGGAGGAGCGCAAGCGCAGGCTGCACCTGAATCTGATCGGGCGAATCGCGGAAGGGCAAGTGGTGGAACTCGCGCAGCATCCCGCGCCTCCAATCGAAAAGCGAGGTGGCTTTCTTGGCATGCGCTCGCAGGCTGTGCCGGATGGCCGGCCGCGCAGCCTGGTCTCCTATAGTTACTCGATTTCCGGCGTGACGTATCACACCGCGCAGGACATCACCGGCCTCGAGAGCCAGGTGAAAATTGAGCGGTTGGTGACCGGATATCCGACCAGCGTGAAGTACGATCCCTCTAACCCCACCGATTCGATCGTGGTTGCCGACGATTGGTCGGGCCTGCGGTAGGATTTTCCGCCTTGGGCCATGCCTCGCCAATGCAATTCTCCCAGCCGCAAATTATCTGCAGGTCTTCGTTGATGACGGAGTCTCCGCGCATTCAGCTTTGCGCTCCAATGCGTTATGCTTTGGCTGGATGGAAACGCCGCCACCCGCGCTGGCTATGAGACAAATCATTCTTTCCATATTGACGACGCTGATGATCGTGGCAACCACCTTGAGCGCCATGGTGATCCTGGTCCGCGCCACCCTCTACGTCACATCAATCGAATCTCCCCTGCCGCGTGCCGGCGCCATCCTGGCGGAAATAGTGCTGGGCGTGGTGCTGCTGCTTGGCACGGTATGGCTGGCGACCCACGCTGCTGTCTTGATTTTCGCTCCAAAGAGCGACGCGCCCGAGGGAGGGCCTCTTGGCTGACAGGAATCGTACCTGGGAATCTTCCGCGAACGCGGACCGAATGGAGCAATTGCGCCGCATTTCGGAGGAGGCCGAAGCCGGCGGCGGGGCGGGGCGCCGCGAGCGCGAGCACAAGGCCGGAAAACTTTCCGCGCGCGAACGGATTGAGCTGCTTTTGGATGAAGGCACGTTTGAGGAACTCGATAAATTTGTGCGCCACCGCTGCGTGGATTTTGGTTCGGAGGAGCAGCGGCCCGCAGGCGACGGCTTCGTCACGGGGTTTGGACGCATCGAAGGGCGGCTGGTCTACGTTTTCGCGCAGGATTTCACCGTGTTCGGCGGATCGCTTTCGGAAACCAATGCGCAGAAAATCGTGAAGATCATGGACCTGGCCATGCGCAACGGCGCACCGGTGATCGGCCTGAACGATTCCGGCGGGGCGCGCATCCAGGAAGGCGTCGCCTCGCTTGCAGGCTATGCTGAGATTTTTCTGCGCAACACGCTGGCCAGCGGCGTGATCCCGCAGATCAGCGCGATCATGGGCCCCTGCGCGGGCGGCGCGGTGTATTCCCCAGCCATCACCGATTTTGTGCTGATGACCCGCGACACTTCGTACATGTTCGTCACCGGGCCCGATGTGATCAAGAACGTCACGCATGAAGAGGTCACCAAGCAGGAGCTCGGCGGCGCCATGACGCACAACTCCACCAGCGGCGTGGCGCATTTTGTCTCCCGCGACGATGCCGATTGCCTGGCCATGGTCCGTGAACTGATCGGGTTTCTGCCCTCGAACAACCTTGAGGATCCGCCGCGGCGCGCGTCGAACGATCCGATCGATCGTCGAGAGGAATCGCTGAATTCCATCGTTCCGGAAGATCCGCTGAAACCCTACGATATCAAGGACGTGATCCACGCCCTGGTGGACGAAAATTACTTTTTCGAAGTGCACGAGCACTACGCAAAGAACATCGTGGTGGGATTTGCGCGGTTCGACGGGCGGCCGGTGGGTATCGTCGCCAATCAGCCCGCGTTCCTGGCCGGCACATTGGATATCAACGCTTCGGTGAAGGCCGCGCGCTTTGTCCGCTTCTGCGACGCGTTTAACATTCCCCTGATTACATTCGAAGACGTTCCCGGGTTTCTCCCTGGTACGCAGCAGGAATACGGCGGCATCATTCGCCATGGCGCAAAGCTCTTGTTTGCCTTTGCCGAAGCCACCGTGCCGAAAATCACCGTCATCACCCGCAAGGCGTATGGCGGCGCCTATTGCGTCATGGCTTCAAAGCACATCCGTACCGACGCCAATTTTGCCTGGCCGACCGCGGAGATTGCGGTGATGGGGCCGGAAGGCGCCGTGGACATCGTCTACAAGCGCGAGCTAAGCAACGCCCCCGAAGCGGACCGTGCCGCCCTGCGCAAGGAAAAAATCGCCGAGTTCCGCAACCGTTTCGCCAATCCCTTCGTCGCCGCCGAGCGCGGCTACATCGACGCCGTAATTGAACCCGCGACCACCCGCGCGCACATCATCACTTCGCTGCGCGCCCTCGAAAACAAGCGCGACACCAACCCCAAAAAGAAGCACGCCAACATTCCGCTGTAAGTCTATTGCCGAATTTGATCTGAAGATTTCTATCCCGGCACGATCCGAAACGATCCCTTTCGCCCCGCCCGGTAAACGGAGAAGTCCCGGCGGTCCAGCGTGAAAATCGTTCGGATGTTTTCGCGATCCGCCAGATAAACGAGCATGACGTCGGCAAACTGGGGGCGGAGATTTCCGTACTTTTTCATGATCTCCGCAACGGCGGACGCTTCTTTCCCTGCCACTGGAAGTATTTCCACGGCGCCATCAGAGATGCTTCGCAATAGTTTCTCAAATGCGAGGGGCGTGCCTTGGAGTAACCAGGCCGCCTCGGTAATAACCGGCCAGCAAGTCAATAGGGGCCCGCGCAAGCCTTGCACAGTCCGGAGGCAAATCTCGTGGTACTGGTCGGTGGAAGACAGAATAGCCACCAGAGGGCCCGTGTCCGTGAGCACCCGCACTATTTCCGCTCCCCAAAACCTTTGAAGTATTTCTTGTTTGTGCTGAGATCCCGGGGCACACCACTGACACATCCGATCAATCCCGCTTCTCGCAGAAGATCAAAGGTGGTTTCTTCCGCGCGTTTCTCGGAAAGGTACTGTTCCAGCGCCTCGCGCACAACCTGTGACTCGCGGGCGCCCGTCGCTCTTGAACGCTCTTTCAACCGCCGGGCAATTCCTCCGGAAACGCGAACGGAAATTCGTTGGGATGCCACGCTGCGCTCCTTTCGCTTCTGTGTCTGACATTATAGCACAAGTGTCTGACAGTGAATGATTCTCTGCGCTGCGGTTTTGGCCCCTCCACCCCGCATGCTAAAATCCCCGTGAACCCCAGAGGCCCATGTTCAAGAAAATCCTAATCGCCAATCGCGGTGAGATTGCCGTCCGCATCCTCAGAGCCTGCCGCGAACTGGGCATCCAGACCGTTTCCGTATACAGCGAAGTGGACCGCACCTCTCTTCACGTGCGGCTCGCCGATGAAGCCTACCTGATCGGCCCGGCGTCTTCCCGCGAGAGCTATCTGCGCATCGACAAACTGATGGATGTGGCGAGAAAATCCGGCTGCGACGCGCTGCATCCGGGTTACGGCTTCCTCGCCGAAAATCCCGCGTTGCCTCGCGCCTGCGCTGATGCGGGGATCACGTTTATCGGCCCTTCCGCCGAGGCCATGGAAGCCATGGGCTCGAAGACCGCCGGCAAACAACTGGCGCGCCGCGCGGACGTTCCGACCGTGCCGGGCACAAGCGACCCGATCGAAAATCCTGAAGAAGCCCAAGCGCTGGCGCAAAACATGGGCTATCCGGTGCTGCTGAAAGCAATCGCCGGAGGCGGCGGCAAGGGCATGCGCGTGGTGCCGAACGATGCGGCGTTCGCGGCGGCGTGGCGCGATGCGGCGTCCGAAGCGTTGAACGCCTTCGGCGACCAGCGGGTTTTCCTGGAAAAATATTTGATCGGCCCGCGGCACATTGAAATTCAGATTCTCGCCGACGCGCACGGCCGCTGCGTTTCCCTGGGCGAACGCGAATGTTCCGTGCAGCGCCGCCACCAGAAGGTGGTCGAGGAAGCGCCCTCGCCCGTCGTGACCGCGGACCTCCGCCGCAAAATGGGTGATGCGGCGGTCCGCCTCGCCCGCGCCGGAGGCTACATCAACGCTGGGACGGTGGAATTCCTGGTGGACGCCGACCTCAACTTTTATTTTCTCGAGGTCAACACGCGTTTGCAGGTGGAGCACCCCGTCACCGAACAGGTAACTGGCCTCGACTTAGTGAAACTCCAGATCGCGATCGCCGCCGATCACCGCTTGCCGTTTGCGTGGGAAACGATCACCCCTCGCGGCCACGCAATGGAAGTCCGCCTTTACGCCGAAGACCCCGACAACAATTTCTTTCCTTCACCCGGCAAAATTATTTCCCGCCACGCGCCAACCGGCCCGGGGATTCGCCTGGACGAAGGTGTTTACGAAGGCTGGACCGTGCCGATGGACTACGACCCCTTGCTCAGCAAATTGATCGCGTGGGGAAACAGCCGCGAAGAGACCATCGCACGCCTTCGCCGCGCTCTCGACGAATACACCATCATGGGCATTCGCACCAACGTCGGTCTTTTCCGGAGAATCCTTGCCGAACCGGAATTTCTCCGAGGAGAGATTCATACGAAGTGGCTCGACGAACTGCTTTCGCGGCCGCGTCCGGCAGCGGAAGCGCCGCGTCCCGGCACCGAAGAAGCCGCGTTGATCGCGGCTGCCTTGTGGCACAGCGCGCAATCGAATGGGCCTGCCCAGGGAGGCGCAGCGCCGCCGCAGCCTCCATCCCGCTGGAAGATGGAGGGGCGGCGCCAGCAAATGGATCACATGCCATGAAATTCGAAATTCAGCTCACGGGCGCAGGCGGCAAACGCAATCACGTCGTGGAACTCGAAGAAAGAAATGGCCTGTCGACTGTTTCCCTGGACGGTCATTTGGTCGACGCCGACGCCATTCAGATCGGGCCCAACGTCGTTTCTGTAATGCTCGGCGGTCAATCCTTCGAACTGCACATCTCGCGCTCTCCGGATGGCACTCTGAAGCTGCGCTGTGGCCCGCACGAATTCTCCGCTGAGATCATCGACACGCGCGCGTGGCGCGGACGCAAGCACGGTGCCGTGGAAGTGGAAGGCCGCCAGGAAATCCCCGCGCCAATGCCCGGCAAAGTGGTTCGCGTGCTCGTGGCAGTGGGAGATGCGGTGGAAGCGGGTCAGGGCCTGCTGGTCGTCGAAGCCATGAAAATGCAAAACGAAATCCGCTCGCCCAAGAGCGGAAAGGTCGAGCGCCTGCTCGTCAAGGAAGGGCAAGCCGTCAACGCGGGGGAAGTGCTTGCTTGGGTGGAGTAAAACGCTCTACGCTCCGGCGAAATAACCGCCGCAAACCAGGCGCAAATTGCAGGGCAGGGAATTACTGCGTGTTGGCGGGTGAACTGGTTGCCGGCAGCGACACAGCAGGCTTGGCGGGCGGCAGGGTGGACTTCGCCGCGTCGGGCAACTTCCCTGCGGTTTCCACCACCTGTTGCGCCAGATAATTCGTCACCTTGGCCTGGTCTCGAGCGGTCGCCAGATATGCCGAACGCAAAAGCTGTTCCTTGCGGTTGCGCAGGGTGTCGCGGATGGTCTGCTGTACTTGCGGATCGTTCACGCCGCGCTGGCCGGCCGCTTCGCGCGCCACCAGTTTCAGGATGCGGATGCTGTCCTTCAACTGGATCGGCGGGCTCACTTGCCCGGGCTTCAGCGCGATCACCGTCTTTTTCAGCATGGGGTCGGACTGGTTCAGCGACGACTCCGGAATATAGCCGAGGTCGCCGCCGTTTCCGGCCGTGTTCACGTCTTCGGAATAATCCATCGCCAGTTGCGAAAAGTCGGCGCCGCTGTTCAGCTTGTCGGTCAACATCTTGGCTTTGCGTTCTGCTTCGGCTGGGTTCGTGGCGTCGTCGTTCTTGCGGTTGCGCACCTGCAATTCCTTGCGCGGCGTAATCACGATCTGCGAAATGCGGTATTGCGGTTCGGCCACATTGAACTGGTTGTGGTTGGCGTTGTAAAAATCCAGCACGTCCTGATCGCTGATGGTGATCTTCGCCGCCACTTCCCGGTTCAGCAGTTTCTGGATGGAGAGCTGCCGCCGCAGGTCGCGCTTCAGGTCGTCCACGCTCATCCCGCGGGCTTTCAGTTGCCGCTGGAACTCTTCTTCGGTGAACGGGCTTTTCAGCTCGGTGAATTTGTCTTCCACTTCGCCGTCGCTCGCTTCCAGGTTCAGCTTCTTCGCTTGCTCCAGCAGGATCTCGTTGTTGATCAGCTGGTCGGTGACGTTCAGCTTCAGCGAAAGCGCTTCTTCCTGCGAAGGCTCCTGACCCTCTGGATTCACTTGCGAGCGATAATATTTCTCCACTTCATCGCGCTTGATCTCCGTGCCGTTCACGGTGGCCCACACGTCGGGCGAATGGTTCTCCGAAGGCTTGCAACCGGCAAGGATTGAAAACACCAATCCCGCCACGGGCAAAAGTGCCCCGGCGCGCCGCAGTCGCACTGCTCTGCTGATGATGCTTTGGGAGAGAGTCAAAGGTTCGCTCAGGCCGCTTTGGTCACACGGCCCAGACGGATGCAAGCCGTGCACACGCGAATCTGTTTGTGAACGCCCGAAACCACCGCCCGGACGCGCTTCAGGTTCGGATTCCAGCGCCGCCGCCGGGTGTTGTTGGCGTGGCTGACCACGTTTCCATACTGCGGCCCTTTGCCGCAAAGTTCACACTTCATTGCCATATCGATTCCTGCACTCCAAAAGATTGAAAAGCAAAGTCTTAATTGTAGCAGAAGCCTCAAGAATCACAAAGTAAATGAGCAGCGGCGAAACTCCTAATTTTTCATAGGCTTCGAAGGCGCTGGAGTCTCCGACGGGAAGAGTGACCAGCCTCCCGCAAGCTGCCTTTGCTATACTGAAATTGCCTTGGTGGCACATTGCAAACGTGAATCCACTGCGAATTTCCATTGTTGAGTATCTGAACACCGCGCCGCTGGTGCGCGGCTTCACGCATGGGCCGCTGCGCGGGAAGTACGAGCTTTCGTTCACCGTGCCGTCGCAGTGCGCGGAGGCGCTTCGTTCCGGCGCCGCGGATGTGGCGATCATTCCCGCGATTGAGTACCAGCGCATTCCGGATCTGGTGATTCTGCCGAATCTTTCCATCGCCTCGAAAAAATCCGTTCGCAGCCTGCTGCTTGTCTCCAAAAAGCCCATTCAGGAAGCCGCGCGCATTGCGCTGGACCGCAGTTCCCGCAGCACCCAGGCGCTTACCCGCATCCTTTGCGAAAAGCTCTGGCACACCAAGCCCGAATTTTTCGAGGCGGCGCCCGACCTGACCACGATGCTGCAACATGCGGATGCGGCTCTGCTGATCGGCGATCCGGCCTTGCGTCTTGTGATTGGTTGCGCGCACGCGGCTCACCGCGATGCTTCGGGCGATCTGATCTCGCCGGCCTCGCTCGCAGGGCTCCACGAGGGCGGTTCCGTCTTCATTTACGATATTGTCGAAAAGTGGCGGGAGATGACGAGCCTCCCCGCGGTACTTGCGGTCTGGGCCGCGCGCCGCAGCGCCGTCACCCCGGACCTCGTGCAGGACTTCCAGGATTCGCTCGCTTTCGGATTGCAGCACGTGGACGCCATCGCTTCCGAAGCGGCGCAAGAAATGAAACTCCCCGTAGGCGACTTGCGCCGCTATCTTCTCGAGAATATCGACTATCATCTCGACAAGGAGAATCGGAAGGGGCTGACGCGCTACTATCAGCTTGCGGAGGAATTGGGACTGATTCCCCGCGTAAACCCGATCGCGCTGGCGGTGGAGCCCGGTGGAATGGCTCAATCCCCGGATTTCCTCGCCGCGACCCGATCCGGCCCACAAAGCTGAATCGGATTAGAGGGAACAAAACTAGGAACTAAGGACTAACGACTCTCTTCACCAAGGAAATGCACCGTGGCAATCACCAAACAGCAAGCGCTCGAAATGCTCCAGTCCCATGACCTGGTCGGCATCGGCATGGCCGCACACCAGTTACGGCTCAAGAAAAACGATCCGCGCATCGCCACCTACCAGATCGACCGCAACATCAACTACACCAATTTCTGCACCGAATACTGCTCGTTTTGCGCGTTCTACCGCCCGCTTGGCGCGAAGGACGGCTACATTCTCCCCTTCGAAACGATCTACGCGAAGATCGACGAGATGCTCGATCTCGGCGGCACCGGGGTTCTGTTGCAGGGGGGCCTGCATCCCGACCTGCAAATCGGCTACTACGAAAATCTTCTCCGCTCGTTGAAAGCGCGCTACCCGCAGGTGCACCTGCACTGCTTCTCCGCGCCGGAAATTCTGTGCATCGCGGAAGTCAGCGAGCTTTCGATTCGCGACACCATCCAGCGCCTGATGGACGCGGGCCTGCAATCCATCCCAGGTGGCGGCGCGGAAATTCTCGACGACGAAATCCGCGGCAAGATCGCGCGTCTGAAGTGCACCAGCGACGACTGGGTGGAAGTCCACCGCACGGCGCATTCGCTTGGACTGCGGACCACGGCCACGATGATGTTCGGCTGCGGCGAAACGTTGCAGCACCGCGTAAACCACCTCGAGCGCGTCCGCCAGCTCCAGGAAGAGACCGGAGGGTTCACCGCCTTCATCCCGTGGATTTTCGCGGCGGAAAACACGGCCCTCGGCAAAAAAGTGCAGGAAACCACGGCGGTGGATTACTTGAAGACGCTTGCGGTCAGCCGCCTGTATCTCGACAACATCGATCACATTCAATCGAGCTGGCTCACGCCTGGCATCAAAGTTTGCCAGGTCGGCTTGCAGTTTGGCGCTGACGACGTCGGCAGCATTCTGATCGAGGAAAATGTGGTCTACGCCGCAGGCGTCCGCAACCGCACCAACGAAGAAGAGCTTCGCCGCATCATCGCACAAGCCGGCTTTCGCCCCGCGCAGCGCGACACGCTCTACCGCTCCTACGTCCTGAAGCCGCCAGCCGCCCGCGAACTCACCGCCGCCTAGTTTTTCCTCTGCATTCTTAAATGTAGCGCTGGCTTTCAAGCCAGCCCGAGGTGGCAGCGGGGCCAGTCCGCCGCTATTTCTTCAACCGCAGCAATAGTTCCACTTCCGTCCCATCCGGAAGATCCAGCGTTTCGTAGGGCTGCAAAACTCCATCTGAATACCGCGCCACCAGTCGCATGGTTGCATCTTTCGCCGCGGGCTTCTGCGCACCCGCACTCGAAGCCGGCCCCGCACCCGAAGTCTCATCCAGCGCCTGATTCACCAGCGCATCCGCTTCCTTGTTCTGTTCGCGATAGACGTGGCTGATGCGGAACGATTCGAACGTCTGCGACATTTTCTTCGCGCGTTCAAACAGCGGCTTCAACTCTTCGCTCTTCACCTTGTACTGCCCGCGCATCTGCTTGACCATCAATTCCGAATCGCTTTCGACGCGCAACGCGCGAATGCCATGATTCTGTGCGTAATCCAGCGCCGCGATCAGCCCGAAATATTCCGCCACATTGTTGGTGTTTTTGCCGATGTACTTCTTCAGGCGCGCCACAATCTCGCCGCGCGGATCGCGCACCACCACGCCATACGCTGCCGGGCCCGGATTTCCCCGCGAGCCGCCGTCCACATTCGCCTGGTAGGCTGCCACAACCTTGCGTTCGGGTTCCGCTTCGCCGAAAAGGCCCGCGCCTTTTGGCACTGAAGGACGTTTCCACATCAGGAGTTCGCCGCTCCCGTAGCCGATTCTTTCGGCGTGGCGTGGGCGATGGGTTCCAGCGAATAAAGAATTCGCCCGCAGGATTCGCAGCGCAACATCTCTTCGTCCGTGTCCGATTCCAACTGTTGAATCGTATGTGGCAGCGCGCGCAGCCCGCATGCCTTGCACTGCCCGTCGCGCACCTGCGCCATCGCCGTACCCGGATGCTTTTTGGCAATCCGTTCGTAAAGCTCCAGCAAATCCTCGGGAATTTTCTTGGCGACCACGCGGCGCTCGGCTGTTGCCGCTTCCCAGCCCTTCTTTTTTCCGGCGAACTGCTCCTCAATCTGTTTTTTCTCCGCCGCAATCATCTGCTCGGATTCTTTCAATTCCGCTTCCAGCCGCTTCACGCGGCGCTCGGCTTCTTCGATTGCCATCATCTGCTCTAGCACGCGGTCTTCCGCCTTCGAGGCTTCACCTTCGGCGGTCGCGATTTCGTGCTGCAGCGCCTTGTAGGCTTCATTGGTTTTTACGGAACTGCTCTGATCGCGATATTTCTTCGCGCGATCCTTCCACTGCTGCACGTCCAGTTCAAGTCTCTTGCGTTGCGCAAGGGCTTGCGCCAGCGCTTCTTTCGCGGCGGCCAAGGCGGTCCGCTCGCCGTTCAGCTTCGCATCCGCTTCCCGCTGCCGCTTGGGCATGCCTTCGAGCTCCGAGCGCAGCGCTGCCGTAATCTGGTCCAGCCGCTGCAGCTCCAGCATCTGTGGAATCGCGGGATTCATCTGGGCTTGATTCTAACACACGGGGGCAGCTCACCTTCCCTGCCGGGCCGCCGTCATTAAGATATAGAAGATTTCCAGACCCGTACTTGAGGAGGCAGTATGCCCTACGTTCAAATCACCTGGCTTGAGGGGCGCTCAGTCGAGCAAAAGCGCAAAATTGCCAAACGCATCGCTTCGGCGTTGATGGAGGAGGGGAAAGCCAGCGCCGAACATATTCAGATCACGTTTCAAGACTTGCCGACCACCAGTTATGCGCTGGCTGGCACCCTGGTGGCCGACTTGAAGCCTGAACATTGAGCAGGTGCTCGGAAGCCGCACACGCGGCAAGCTTACGACGCTTTCAAATCGCGGTGAATCAGCGCTGCGTCCACGAAATACCCGAGCCCCACCGCGAGCGGCAGAATTCCAAACGCCGACGCCACCAGTGTTTCCGGCTCGCCCACAACCCGTGCGATCATCGCGAACATGACAATCATGCCCACGCCCCCGCTCACCAGCAGGATCCCCGCCCGCCGCGACCGCGCAAATTGCGACAGCTCCGGCTCCATCGGGATTTCCGTCCCACGCGCCAGCGCCGCCAATCGCTCTTCAGAGCGAAGTTTCCGCACGCGATAGTAGGTATACATCAAAGCCAGGGGAATCCCGCACGTCAGCACCACGGCAACCAATCCGATTACGTCGCCACCCATTTTATTGCTCTCCCTTCCGCCATCTTCCACCGGCCGCTTCCTGCGGCCTCACCCCTAAATACGCAGACGGGTAGGGAATTGTTCCCGTCAAATCGGGCAATGTGCATCGGTCGGGGGGGAGAAGCGCTACTGGATTTCGCGAACCTGCATTGAGGAATCAATGGCCAACGTGGGATACCGGATCGGCGAACCTTCCGGCGCAGGAGCGTGGCGCGCCGCAACCTGGAATTCCGCGCCCCCCATGCAACTTACCTCGTAGGTATAGCCGTCTCTTCCGGACCGGGACATGCTCAGGCTGGCCGAGGAGATCAATTCATCCAGCGAGACGCAATTGCTGTTCAGCGCCATGTTTCCCCGCTCCGCCTGGGCGATCTGCAGCAGGTCCATGCGCACGCCTGTCAGGTTGATGGCCTGTGTTGACGCGGTGCCCGCGTCGGTTGTGGGCATCTTCTTAAGATAAAATTGATACACCCCGAACAGGATCAGGGCCGCCACCAGTACCAAAGCAAGTGCTCGCATAACTTCATTCTTCCCGCAGATTCTGCCATTCGCAAGGTGTTCGCAGCCCACGGAGCACAATTGGTAACAGCCTCCGGGCAATTTTGCCCGCCGCGCGCCGCCGCCTGTTATGCTTCCTTCTACGCCGCCCCTCTCGCGGTCCTACTCTCCCCTCCGGATGGGTTCATGGACACCGCGCTACTTCCTTTGGATTTGCGTTCTATCGAAAAGCTCCGCGAGCAAGAACTGGAGGAAGCTCGCATCATTCAAAACGTCATGATGCCCGCACAGCCCCTGCGCCTTGCCGGTGTCACAATCTCCCACGAATTCCAGCCGGTGACGGAAGTGGGAGGCGACTATCTCGACTATTTCAAGCTCAGTGACGAGACCATCGGTCTGTACGTGGGCGACGTTTCCGGGAAGGGCCTCCCTGCGGCGCTTTATGCGGCGCTCGCCGTTGGCACGCTTCGCGGCATCCATAAAACCGGCATGGAGCCCGAGCGCGTACTCTCTCTCTTGAACCAACGACTGTTGCTTCGGGGCATTCCTGGACGTCATTCGGCTATTCAGTACGCCTTGTTCGATCCGGCCGGCTCTCGAATGCGCATTGTCAGCGCTGGAATGCCCGGTCCTCTTCTGCTCCGCGGCGAAGATTCGCGTGTCCTCCAGATTGCGGGCCTGCCTCCGGGCCTCTTTTCAGCGGCGAGCTATGACGAGCTCTCCCTGCAACTGGAACCGGGCGATTCTCTCCTCTTTTTCACGGATGGCCTCAGCGACGCGCGCAACATCCATGACCAGGAATTTGGAGTGGAGGGCATCCAGGACGTCTGCCGCCGTTACGCCGGCGAGGCCCCGCTTGACCTGTTAAGGCATCTTTTTTCCGCGATTCAGGATTTCACCACCAACTGCAAGCAGTGGGACGACATGACCGCCGCTTATTTCCACTTCGCCGGGTAACCGCGGATTGCGTCCTCCACCGTGGTGAACTGGGCAAAGCTTTGCCTCTTTTCAATTGACCTCTGGCCGCTTCTCCAGTAACTAAGGTAGTCACAGTGCTGCTTGTATTTAGGAGTCCTCGATGAATAGAAAATCCCCCTATGCTGTGGCGCTCGTTTGCCTGCTTGCGTTTGCGGTGGCTGTCCCTTTTGACGCTTTTGCCCTGCCCGATGCCACCGGCCAGCGCGCGGGAGAAGTTTCTCGCGTAATTCCCGCGGTCAGTCTCCAGCGCGGCGCCAAATCCATGAACGCCAGCGCGAAAACTGCCGTGGACTGGCTGGATGTGCTGAGCACCCAGGCCAACGGCCGCGCGCGCGTTTCGCTCGACGATGGATCGGTGCTCAACGTGGGCTCGGATTCCTCCGTGAAGGTCGTGAAACACGATGCCGGCGCTCAGCAGACCGACCTGGAAGTCACCGTCGGCAAAATCCGCTCGCAGGCGCAAAAAATCTCGCAGCCCAACGGGAAATTCGAAGTGCACACGCCCTCGGGCGTTGCCGGCGTAGTCGGCACGGATTTTTTTGTCGGATACGAAAACAACGTTATGACCGTGATCGTGTTTGACGGAGTCGTGAAGGTTTGCAATCTCGCCGGCCTCTGTGTGGAAGTGAAGGCAGGCCAGATCACCACCGTGCGCAACGGTGATTCCAGCGGCCCGGCTGCCCCTTCGCAGGCCAATCTCTCGACACTTTCCGAAGCGATCTCCAGCACCACCCTGGAAACCGCGCCGAGCCTTGGCCAGATTCACCACATCGGCAAAGGCGCGGCGATCACCATCGGCATTCTGGCAGTCATACCCATCGTCGTCGTCCCGGTTGTCCTGACCCACAGTTCGGGCACTCCTGCTCCTGTACCTGCGCCCACCAACGGCTGCCCGATCGGCGCAAAGGCCTGCTGAGCTTCGTAGGCGATTCCAGGGCTTTCCTGAGGCTCCGCGGCGCGATCCCGCGGGGCCTTTTCCTCTAGCAACGCCCCCGTGGCTTCGGCCATCTAAATTGAGGTAGTTGCTTTGCCGCTTCTCGCCGTTCAAACCACGCTTTGTCTCCCCACCGGCGGTGGCGTACACTGAACCTTTACGTATTGCGTCTAATTGCGAGTGAGGTACTCTTGAATCATTCAACCCCCGTTCTTTCGGCTCGCCGTTTCGCTCTATGCGCCGCGCTCGGCGCACTTTTCGTCTTAGCCCCAGGCTCTTCGATTTTTGCCATGCCACCGGATTCCGCGCCAAAAATCTCGCCTCTCGTTGCCGCGCTGAGGGCGGAGTTGGACCGCTCGATGAAAGCCTACGGCGCGCAGGATCCCCCCGCCTATTTCATCAGCTACGCGCTCACCGACACCCAGCGCGCCACAGTGTCCGGCTCCAACGGCGCTTTGCTGGGCAGCGATGAAGGCCGCAACCGCTGGCTTGAAGTCGCGGTCCGCACCGGCAGCTATGATCTCGACAACACCCACAAGATCGACGGCCGCCAGCCTGCCTCCGGCAGCCCCGGCACCAATGTGCCCGTTGACGACGATCCCGACGTGCTCCGCCGCGCCGTTTGGCTTGAGACCGACACCGAATATCGCTCTGCCGCCGAAGCCCTGATCAAGATCAAAACCGGTAAGGAAGTGAAAGTGCAAACTGAAGAAGGCGCCGCTCCGGATTTTTCGCGCGAAAAACCGCAAGTCTCCATCGGCCCGTTGGTTTCTTTCTCGCTCGACCGCAAGCCGTGGGAGCAGAAGGTTCGCGATTACACCGGCTATTTTCGCCAGTCGAGCGCCGTGATCAATTCGATTGTCACCTTCACGGCCCAGGCGCAAAACCAGATTCAGGTGAATTCTGAGGGCACGCAGCTTCAGTTCGGCCAGATTCGCTACCGCCTGGAACTTTTCATCCAGGGCAAAGCGGCCGACGGAATGGACATCGATCGCTATTACAACTTTGATTGGGTGAACCCCAGCGATGCGCCGGACGACAAGGCGGTGATGGCGGCATCTCTGCAGTTGCGCAAGGAGATGGAGGGCCTGGTCGTTTCGCCCTTGAACGATCCCACCGTGGGACCCGCCCTGCTCACCGGCCGCGCCGCCGCTGTCTTCTTTCACGAAGTTTTCGGCCACCGCGCCGAAGGTCACCGCCAGAAGGACGTGACCGAGGGACAGACCTTCGCCAAGAAAGTCGGCGAACAGATCTTTCCCAGTTTCCTGACGGTTGTGGACGACGCCACGGAGAAAAAAGTTGGCGGCCAGGACCTGCTCGGCTATTACCAGTTTGACGACGAAGGCGTGGCCGCGCAGCGGGTGGTCCTGGTGGACAAGGGCGTTTTGCAGAATTTTGAAATGTCCCGTTCGCCGCTGAAGGATTTTCCCCATTCCAACGGGCATGGCCGCCGCCAGCTAGGCGCCACGCCGGTTTCCCGCCAGGGTAATTTGCTGGTGGAAAGCAGCAAGACGCTCACCAACGCGCAGCTTCGCGCCAAGCTCATCGAACTCGTCAAGCAGCAGGGCAAGCCTTACGGCCTTCTGATTGACGATATCGCCGGAGGGTTCACCTTCACCGGCCGCGGGCAGCCGCAGGCTTTCCAGGTGGAACCTCTCGTGGTCTACAAAGTGTTCGCCGATGGCCGCCCGGATCAACTCGTTCGCGGCGTGGATATCGTCGGAACGCCGCTTGCCGCATTGACGAAAATCGTCGCCACTGGCGACACGCCGGAAGTCTTCAACGGCTACTGCGGCGCCGAATCCGGCTATGTACCGGTCTCCGCCGCGTCCCCGGCGATTCTCACTTCCGAACTGGAAGTGCAGAAAAAACAATCGTCCACGGATCGGCCGCCCATTCTGCCGCCCCCGGCGCACGACATCCAGAAATCCGGAGGCCTTGATTAATGCGCGCCATTCGCAGATTCGCCGCTCTTTTCGCGCTCGCTGCCGCATCCTCAACATTCGCGCAGGCTCCCGCGGACAATGACCACACCCTGCAAGCCATGAAGGATGAAATGGCCCGCGCTAAGTCTCGCCTTGAGCTGCAAATTCCCAAGCTCGATAAGCCCGTGCGGCCTTACTACATCGAGTACCGGCTGCTGGACATGGACATTCGCGAAGTCGTCGCCCAATACGGTGCGCTGGTCACCTCCAACCACAATCGGAGCCGCGTGATGAACGTCGGCGCGCGTGTCGGTGACTACAAGCTAGACAGCTCCAACTTTATCAGCGACGACGGGTTCCGCGGCTTCATCGGCCCCTCCGGCACCGTTGGCATCGACCGCGATTACGATTCGCTCCGGCAGGACCTCTGGATCGCCACAGACCAGGCGTTCAAGGAAGCGGTGGAAACCTATTCGCGCAAAGAGGCCTATCTGAGCAGTCTGGCGCGCCAATCGGACATTGACGATTTCTCGAAGGTCCAGCCGGTTCACCACATCGAGCCTCTCGCCGCTTCGGATTGGACCAGCCGCAACTGGGACCAGGAAGCCCGCGACACTTCCGCGGCTTTCCGCGCTTTCCCTCAGATCTACGAGTCGCGCGTCACCTACTATCTCGTCTTCATGACCGAGTACCTGCTCACCAGCGAAGGCACCGAAGTTCGCGCGAACCATTCCTTCGCCGCGATTGAATCCGGGCTCAGCGCTCTTGCCGACGATGGCATGCAGGTGAACCATTTTTACGCGACCTACGCGCCGCGGCCCGCCGATCTTCCCAGTGCGGATGTAGTCCGCAAAGCCCTCAACGTTGCCGGAACCGAGCTGATGGCCATGCGCGCCGCGCCCCCGGCTCCCGATTACACTGGGCCGGTGCTGTTTGAACCTCGCGCCGCCGGCGCTCTTCTGGCCGAAGTGCTCACGCCGTCGATCAGCGGCGCGCGCCCTCCGCTGGCGTTTCAGCCCGTGGTCGACCAGTTGATGAGCAGTCTCGGCGGGCGCAGCGATTGGAGCGGCAAGGTCGGCACGCGTGTGCTTCCCGCAAGCGTCACCCTCATGGATAACCCCGCGGCCACCGACTACCACGGCGCTTTGCTTGTCGGCGGGTACGCCATCGATCAGGAAGGCGTTGCCGGGGACAAGGTCACGCTGGTGGATGAGGGCAAACTCAAGAACCTTTTGATGTCCCGCCGCCCCGGCCCGGATTTTGGAAACTCCAACGGGCACGGACGCAGCGCGTTCCTCGCCGATACCAAGCCCGTGATGAGCAATCTTTTCTTCTCCTCATCGGAAGCTGTTTCGAAGGAAGAGTTGAAAAAGAAATTCCTGGACTCCTGCCGCGCCGAAAAGCTGGAGTACTGCATGGTGGTCCGCGAGATGGATAATCCGTCGCTCAGCCTGCTGCACCAGGATGATTTCAGCGAACTGCTTGCCAGCTTCGGAGGCAACGCCGCCACCGACCGTTTGCCGCTAGTCGTCTACAAGATTTTTCCCTCCGATGGCCACGAAGAGATCGTGCGTGGGGCGCGTGTCAGCGGCTTCAGCCCGCGCATGCTGCGCAATATCGAGGGCATCGGCAACGACGCCGTGGTCTTCAATTACATGCAGAACCAGACCGCCGGGGTCTCGGGCACGGCGCTTGCTGCTTTCGGCACGGCTCAGAACGGCTTGCCGGCTTCCGTCGTGGCGCCATCGCTTCTCTTCGAAGAAGTCGAGGTCCGTGGCGCGCGTGGCGAGCCCAAGCACCTGCCGTTGCTGCCGGAGCCTCCCATGACAGCCCGAGGCTCACTGTAACTTTTTCCGCGCGCGCAACTCACACGTAGGGGAGGATTCGTCCGTCACGACGATCTCCCCTGTTCGCCTGGAGGTCTTGCCATGGAAACCAATCGCCGCACATTTCTTGCAGGTTTGGGCGGTTTGGCCGGCGGTTCCTTGCTTTTCTGGACCGTTCGCCGCGAACTATCCGTTCCTTCCGCTCTTGCTTCTGCCGACTCCAACAGCGGCCCGGTGAAAATCGCTCAGTTTGACGACGCCGGGAAAAAACTCGCCGTGGCCACCCTTCCGAAAGTTGTTAAGACCGACGAAGAGTGGCGCAAGCTGCTCGAACCCGAGCAATACCATGTCACCCGCCACGCCGGCACCGAACGCCCGTTCCAGAATGCCTACTTCGAAAACCACGCGAAGGGGCTCTACCGCTGCATCTGCTGCAACAACGCTCTTTTTAACTCCGACACAAAATTCGAATCGGGCACCGGATGGCCCAGCTTCTGGGCGCCCATTGCCAAGGAAAACATTTTCGTTTCCACGGACAACAGTCTTGGCATGTCCCGCGACGAAGTTTCCTGCCGCCTCTGCGACGCGCATCTCGGCCATGTGTTCGACGACGGCCCCCAGCCCACCGGCCTGCGCTATTGCATGAACTCCGCCGCTCTCCGCTTCGTCCCAGCCAAAAAATCCTGATGATTGTGGCACAGCCATTCCTGGCTGTGCTCTTGGGGTAATCTTGCCCTTGCAGGACCCGCCTTCTGAGGTGCGTTGTTTGCACCGCGAACGGTTTTACGGGGCGGGGCGCGCTTGCTTCTGCCGTTCGGCATCTCCTCGCCACCTGTTGTAGTCTTACACCATGGTCCTTCCCCGAGGCCTTCAGACCGCCATCCAGGAAAAGAAGCGCGCCGCCCTGTTGAGCATCGGCTCCGCCGCGCTTCTCCTTTGCCTGAAAACCTTTCTGGTCATTCGCACGGACAGTCTCGGCATCCTCTCCGAGGCCCTGCACTCCGGCCTCGACCTCGTCGCCGCCGTCATCACCTTTCTCTCGGTCCGCGTGTCCGACCAGCCGGCGGACGAGCGCCACCCCTATGGGCACGGCAAGTTCGAAAATTTTTCCGCATTTATCGAAACCGGCCTGCTCGTCCTCACCGCCGTCTACATCATTTACGAAGCCTTCTACCGGCTTTTTTTTCGCTCCGTCCACATTCAGCCGAGTGTCACCGCCATCCTGATCCTGCTTGTCGCTCTCTCGATTGACATGACCCGGGCCCGCACGCTCAACGTCGTCGCCAAGCGCTATTCCAGCGAAGCCCTCGAGGCCGATGCCCTGCACTTTTCCACCGACGTCTGGAGCACGATCGTCGTCATCCTGGGCATCGCTCTCGTCTGGGCTGGGAATGTCTGGAATCTTCCCTGGCTCGCCTACGCCGACTCACTCGCGGGACTCGCCGTCGCCGGCGTGATCCTCTGGGTTGGCTCCCAACTTGGCCGCCGCACTCTCGATGCTCTGCTGGATGCCGCTCCAGCCGGGTTGCAGGATCAGCTCGTCACCGAGGTCGGAAATATCGAAGGCGTATTGCGCGTGGAGCGCGTGCGGCTTCGCCGCGCCGGCAACCGCTACTTCGTTGATGCCACCGTCAGCGTCGCCCGCACCGCCAATCTCGAGCAGGTCCACGCCCTGACCGACAAGATCGAAAAGCGCATCGCGCAGATCGTTCCCGCGGATGTCATCGTTCACGCCGAACCTCGCGCCCCTCGCGACGAACACCTCTTCGAATCCGTCCGCGCCGTCGCCCTCCGCCTCGGCCTGGCCGTCCACGACGTCACCGCCTCCCTCCAGGATGGCCACCTCTTCGTCGAACTGCACCTCGAAGTCGACGAGAATCTCAGTCTCCGCGAGGCCCACCGCCGCGCCACCGAACTCGAGGACGGCATCCGCGAACTCGGCAAGGGCGATGTCGACGTCAACATTCACATCGAGCCGCTCGGCCGCCACATCGCCACGCCGGACACCCGCGCCGGGGAAATGCGCCAACTGGAAATGTCCGTGGAAAGCTTTCTCAACGGCATGCCCAGCACCTACGACGAACTCATCAATTGCCACGACGTCCGCGTCCGCCAGGTGGAGCACCATATCCTCGTTTCCTGCCACTGCGTGATGAAGAGCGACCTATCCATCACCCGCGTGCACGACGTCACCGCCGCTCTCGAAGACAGCGTGAAGGAGCGCTTTCCGCAGATCTCCCGCGTCACCATCCACCCCGAGCCTCCCGAGGCCTCCTGATCCCACTCTGCGGATTTCCCGCGATCGGGCGTGAATCGTTGCTCACCACTTTCATTTGACACCCGTCCAATCACTGCATACGCTGTCTCGCGGTAAATCTCTTTCCGAATTCAAAAAGGTGTCCTTCATGCTTACGCCTCTCAAACATTTGCTGTGCTCTGCGCTTGGCTTGGCACTCCTATTTCCCGCTGGAGCGGCTCAGGCTTCCGGCGATCCCGAAGACGCCGCCATGCAATCCATCCGGCCCGAAGCGATCAAAGCTCACATGAATTTTCTTGCCGATGATTTGCTGGAGGGCCGCGGCACCAATTCCCGGGGATACGAAATTGCCGCCAGGTACATGGCCACGGAATTCGAATCGATGGGGCTCGCCCCCGCGGGCGACGCCGGAACGTATCTTCAAAGTGTGCCGCTGCGCTCCGTGCGTGTCGATGAGCCGAACACAACTGTTTCTTTTATCCGCAATGGAAAAGCAGAAACGCTCGTCTTCCGAAAAGATTTCCTCGCTCGGGGCGATCCCGCGCGCAAAGAAACTTCTGTCGAGGCCCTGGTCGTTTATGTCGGTTTCGGCGTAACGGCGCCCGAGTTGAATTACGACGACTATAAGGGCATTGATGCGAGGGGCAAGATTGTCGCGATGGTGTTCGAAGCGCCGAATTTCGAATCCTCGCTCAAGGCCCACTACTCCTCCTTCGAACAGAAGATCGCCAACGCGGCGGCCCATGGCGCTGTTGGCATCATCGTGGTGAATGATCCCGTCCTGGAAGGCCTCTATTCTTTCTCGGAACAAGTCAGGGACCTCTCACACCCCGCCCTCCGCTGGCTGACCAGCGCGGGCGCGCCGAACGATTATTTCCCCCAGTTGCGCGGCGGAGTCATTCTCAGCCTGGAGGCCAGCAAGCAGTTGTTTGTGGGCAGCGGACATACTCCTGAAGAAGTGTTTCAAGCCGCCAAAGAAGGGAAGTCGCTCACCTTTCCTCTGCCCTTGTCCGCCAAAATACATACTCAGGCGAAGCTCGAGGATGTCAGCAGCCACAATGTGGTGGCAAAACTCGAAGGCAGCGACCCGGCGCTCAGGAACGAATATCTCGTCTACAGCGCCCATCTCGATCACCTCGGTATCGGCGAGCCTATAAAAGGCGACAGCATCTACAATGGCGCGCTCGACAATGCTTCCGGCTGCGCCATCCTCCTCGAAGTTGCCCGCGCCTTTTCGAAAATGAATCCCCGCCCGAAACGCTCCATTCTTTTTCTCGCCGTCACAGGCGAAGAAGCCGGACTCCTCGGCTCCGATTATTTTGCCCACTACCCGACCGTGAGCAAAGACGCCATCGTCGCCAACGTCAACATGGACGAAGATCAGATGCTCTGGCCCTTGCTGGATATCATTCCCTTCGGCGCCGAGCACTCCACGCTCGATGGAGTCGTGAAGCGCGCCGCCGATCGCCTCCATCTCGCTCTTAGCCCCGACCCCATGCCAGAGCAGGTCATCTTCATCCGCAGCGATCAATATTCCTTCGTCAAGCAGGGCATCCCGGCCGTCTACCCCTCTCCCGGACTAAAATCGACCGACCCGAAAATCGATCCCGTGGCCATCTTCAAGGAATGGGAAGAAACGCGCTATCACCAGCCGCAGGACGACATGCAGCAACCTAACCTCGATTTCAATCAAGCCGTGAAATACGCGCAATTTGCCTACTTGTGCGGCTGGCTGATCGCCCAGGATCCGGCGCGTCCCGCGTGGAACGCCCACGATTTCTTCGGCGACCGCTACGCCAAAAAAATGTAGGCAAGTATCCGACTCAATGGCGGTCTCCAATTCGACTATTCGGGGCGTTTACTCCATTTACGCAGCCCGCTTGGTTAAAGAACTCTCATTCCGGATGTCCTAAACAGGGCATCTTTTCACCTGCGCAACGCGCATAGTTATGTCTACCGTGATTTCGAAATCGTGATTCCAGGGATTGCGGTCTGGAGAACATCATATGCAACGAACAAATCTACTTCTAAGCGGCCTGTTGCTGACAGCAGCCCTGGCAATCGGCGGTCCCATTGCTGCCGCGGCGCCGGCACAGGACGCCGGGATTCAGGTTCGCGTATACGACACGCATCACCACGACTATCACAACTGGGATGACCGTGAAGACCGTGCCTACCGCCACTATCAGGAGGGACGCCACGACTCGTACGTTGCGTACGAGCACCGCAAGCACAGCTACCAGCAGCATTACTGGAACTGGCGCCACTCTCACCCGGACCACGATTAACGAGCAAATTTCGTTCTGAATAGAGAACTGCCAGCGCCCCACGTGCCGTCTTCGCATGGGGAGCGCTGGCAGTTGCTGTTACTGTGGATTTTTAACCCCGCAGCTCATCCGCTCCAGGTGCCACCTATTTTGGCGTGCAGTCCTGCGCGGGCGGCAGGGCAATGGGGATAACCGTGTTCAGCGATGGGGATCCCTCAAAATCAAACAGATCCTCCATCGTGTCCGCGTGCTTGTCTCGCAGCGTCAAGAATGCCCGCGTGACGACCGTGCTCCCCGCCCCATCGTCGCCTGTACTGAGATCGGTGCTCAGAAACCGCTTCTCGATGAATGCCAGGATAGACGTGTGATCGCCCGCCGTATGCGAAACATAGTGCGGCTTCGAAAACGGCGAGACGGCCATGAACGGAACGCGCACGCCCAGTTGGTCAAAGGCAGCGCAGTCCGCCGGGTACGAGCCGTTCGGGTCCGATGCCAGTTGCGGACAAAGCGCCGCGGCATCGTTCACCGTCGTGTCCGTTGCGCTCAGTGGATTCTGTGCGCACTCCGCTCCGCCGCCTGGTTGAAGACTGAGCGGAGCATTCGACAGGTCCGCGCACTGCCCCGGGAAAATCCCGTCCGGCGTGCGCGAAGACTCCTGCTGGGCCGCTGGCGGAGCCACGTGGTCGAAGTAGCCGCCATGCTCGTCATACGTAATGAAGATAACCGTGTCCTGCCAGTAAGGGCCATTGCGTAGCGCGTTCACCACTGTGGATACATACGCCTGCCCGCGCTGGATATCCGTCGGTGGGTGCTCGTCATTTTCATTGGCTCTGCCAAACAAGCCGAAGCTCGGATCCACAAACGAAACGCTCGGCAATGCCGGCAAGTTCGGCTCGCCGGCCGCCTGCTGCAACAGCACGGCGAGGGGGAAGAAGTGTGGATCGATGCCGGTTGCTCCGAAGGGTCGGAATGAGCCCCCTTGTGGTGCGTCCTGGAAATAATCCGCCCAGCTGACGTTGTTTCTCTCCAGCAGGTCAAAGATCGTTCCGTTCACGGGCTTGTAGCCTCCTGCAGGCGGAAACGTATCGCTCGTTGTCAAATGCCCGAACGACGTCGCCGCCATCAGGTATGCGCGATTTGGAAACGTCGGGCCCAGCAGCGACGCAAAATGGCGGTCGCTGATCGCGAACTGGCTGGCAAGGTTGTAATAAAACGGGAGCTCGTTCTGGGTATAGAAGCCCATCGTCTGGTCGTCGGTGGGATTCTCGACTCCGTTGTCAATCTGTTCCGTCTTGTCGTTCACGCGCACAAACCCGTCGCTGAGAGGGAACCGCAGCGTGCTATTTGGTTGCAGGAAGTTTATTTCCTGATGCGTCTCCAGCCACGAATGGTCCAGGTCTGGGTCGGCGCAGCGCCTTGAGTCGTGAAAAACGGTAACCAACGAACCGTCGTCATCGCGGTTCGCGTTGTAGCAGTGCAAGCCGCCGTTGTTGTCCGGTACGCAGGCCAGTCCATCCACGCAGGAGTGGTCTCCATTGCGGCAACCGAATAGCCCGCTGTGGTATGGGCTGCCCGGCGCGTAGGCCAGCGCGCCAAAATAGTTATCGAACGAGTGGTTCTCCTGCATAATCACCACGACGTGCTTCACCTTTTTCAGGTTGCCGTCGCCGTTGGCGGGCGCCACCGCCATCAATCCCAGAATCAGCGGTAGAAACAGCGCCGCCCTAAGCAAATGCCCAAATCTCATCGATCTTGCTCCTTGGAGTTGTCTTTCTAGTCGCGGCGTGTGCGGTCCCCGGCTCCAACTAAAGAAACACAACCTTCGTAAATTCTTCATCAATCTTCCGAGAACATTCCGTAATACTGGGCTGCACTGTCCCAATGGCCGCCCAGTTCGATCTCGTTCCGCCGGGCTGCGGCACGATTCATTGCATGAGTTCCGGCTATCATGCAAAGCTCGGGAGCGTCGAAGGATACTGATTGCTACGGGCCGGTTCGCGTATGGTTGAATGACCATATCGGAGTACGGTCTATAGTTAAGTCCGTTCGAGAAATCGAGAAATGATCTCGATTCTCTGACGCAGTAACGAACCATGGCCTCGGAAGTATTCACAATTCGATCCGGTACCTGGAAGCGCCTAGACGGAATAGATTTGTTGCGCGGGCTCGCGATTGTTTTTGTGTTGATGAATCACGTCAACATACGCCTGCTCGGAGCGAAAGTGCTTTATGCGAAGTTTCTCCCCGCACAACTCGTGCACGTTCTCGTTTGGAATGGCCAACTCGGCGTTCAGATGTTCTTCGCGGTCTCCGGCTTCCTTATCACGTCAATCACGATTCGGCGCTGGGGCGCTCTTTCGAATGTCAGGCTCCGGGATTTTTACATGTTCCGTTTTGCCAGGATTGCGCCCCTGCTCCTTCTGCTGCTCGTAATTCTCAGCGGCCTGCATTTCGCGCACGTCAATAATTTCATTGTGACTGCAAAAACAGGAGGGCTTGGCCGAGCTCTCCTCGCGGCACTGACATTCCATATCAATGTTCTGGAGGCCCGGCACGGATATCTTCCGGCAAATTGGGACGTTCTCTGGTCTCTTTCCGTCGAGGAGATGTTCTATCTCTTTTTCCCCTTAGTGTGCAGGGTGTTCGGGCGAGGCAAGCTCTTTTTTGTGATTCTTCTTACCTTCATTGTGCTCGGTCCGTTTGGACGCACGGTCTTCGCTCACGGCAACGAGGTGTGGCAGGAGTATTCCTATCTCGGAGGCATGGAAGGTATTGCGTTAGGTTGCCTCACAGCGCTCATCGTTTCACGGACCAGCTTCTCTCGCCCCGTGCTCTGGGCTTTGGGCACTGGCGGCGCAACTGTCGTGCTCTTTAGCTTGGTATTCTCGTGGCAAGCTTATAGGGGCTGGCCTGGTCGAACCGGGTTGAATATGACGATTCTAGGGATCGGAACTTGTATGTTCATCGCCGCGACTGCACAGACGCAATGGAGGAGTCCGCGCGTCCTCACCCCATTACTCAGAATCGGCCAATACAGCTACGAGGTTTATCTCACGCATATGTTCGTTGTGTTCGGTCTCTTTGGCCTATTTCTGGACATCGGCAGACCAATGCGGCTGGTGCCCGCGTTGTTCATCCTCACAATTCTGACCGCCGGAGTCCTTGGTGCTCTCATCGCCAGTTTCTACTCGGAGCCGATGAATCGCTTCCTACGCAATTACTCAAAAAGCCTTCACGTGAAACCAGCGACGGCCATGGATTCCGAGAGCGTCATGCCTACCGCGAACGGATAAGTGAGTTTTCACAGTGACACAAATAGAATGGATCCCATGAAAAAACAAAAGTCATTGCCGGAACATCTGGTGGAACTTCTGAACGGCGGCCACGCGCATATCGACTTTGAAAGTGCGGTAAAGGGCTGGCCTGTGCAACTGCAGGGGAAAAGGCCGGAGGGCGCGGCGCACTCCCCCTGGGAAGTGCTGGAGCACCTGCGCCTCGCCCAGTGGGACATCCTGGAATTCACGCGCAACCCCAAGCACGTTTCTCTCGAATTTCCCGCCGGTTATTGGCCGAAGTCGCCTGCTCCCCCCGACAGCAAAGCCTGGAACAAAAGTGTGGCTGCGTTTCGCGCGGACCTGAAAGCGATGATCAAAATCGTGGAAAGCAAATCAACCGATTTCTTCGCGCCGCTCCCCCATGGCGATGGCCAAACAATTCTCCGTGAAGCACTGCTCATCGCCGATCACAATGCCTATCACCTCGGCGAGCTGCTTCTTCTGCGCCGGCAACTCGGCGCCTGGAAATAGTTGGGCGGCGCAAGGATTGGCACAGGCGCCGTCAATAATGAACAAAAGCAAAAAGTAACCGCCCCTAAAACGGTGCGCGCGACCTGCAGAATCGAATTCAAGATGGTTGCCTACTTCGCGGACTGAAAAGTTCAGGGTTTAAGTGCCCGTTCGGCATTCCTGGAAAATGGATTTGAATGGAAACCTCCCGGATCCAAGCCGGCCCGATTTGCGCGCGCGATGATGATGAGTGCCGATATTCCTGTTATTGAACCAAGAGCCACAGCGGCCACAATCGTCCGAGCGTCCGGATGAATCACCGATTGCCCGCGGAGTGCTTGCCAGGCCAATAGCAGCACGAGCCCCAGGTATGCCAGCCCAACCGTCCAAATTAAAGCCATCCTGTGGATTTTCTTAAAGTGCACGAAAGCGTTCCGGCGCCGAGCAATCCACCATCCCAAAAAGGGGAGCACCTGCAGCGCGTGAATGCCCAGGAAATGGGCAACCCGCAGGTCACCACCAACCGTGCTCCAACCAACAAAGGGCAGCCCTGGGCCGCCGTCATGGACGCCCACGCTGTGCGCGCCGACGATGCGTGGACCCTGTCCTGTGGCGATGGCGGACTTTTGCTCGGGCGTAGGCATAACCATGGGGAACGCGGCAGCCATACCAACGAATGAGACGAGTAGACCGAGCCGCAACGACCAGGCGAATTCCGGCTCCGGCGTACGCTGAAATGTCAGGAGTATCGCGAGCATGAAATTCATCGCCCACACAACCAGGATGAACACCCCCATCGTGAGCCACAGGAATGAATTCAACGAGGTGGTCATGTTGAAGTGGCTGGTCGTGCCCCGTGCCGCCTGCGTCAGGATTACCGCCATTTCGACGATCAGACTTCCGACAGTCATGGTGGCAATGAAGCGCACCAGGCGTTTGTGATTTTCAACGAAGCCGAGCAGCCAGACGAATGTGAAGCAGTACACGCTCGTGGAGATGGCGAACTTGGCCGGTTTCAGCCACGCCGGTGCGCCCGTAATCACCCGGTGATCCAGTGGCAGGCCTGCGAGAGTCGCGAAAAAGACAAGAATCATGACTGCGCCGGCGATCGTCAACGGCTGGCTGGTGTTCCACGCGCGACACAGCAGAGCCTTGACTTGTGCTTCAATTCGCGGTTCGAGATGCGCGCCATTGCCACTTGGTGCCGGGTGCTTGTCTTTTGCGCCGGAAAACTGGGCGCGTCCCTCGTCTGAATTACGCGTAGTCGCAACCAGGCGAATCACAAGGTAGGTCAGGAATCCCAGGGGCCCCAGCATCAGAGTGAGGAACAGCACGGGGGCCATCACCAGCGCGCTTAGGCGCCGCTCCTGGCTGTCGAGATAAATCCACCGCCCGACGAAGAGGTCAAAGGCGAGGAAGTGAATCCACGCGATTGTGGCGCCTTCAGGCGAACCCAGCAGCATTGCCATCTTCTCAAGCGTTGGCCGGGAAACCGCCTGCCAGATTACCCCCAGCCTCGGCAGCACCAGTGCGGCATAAAAAAGCGCAGGTGCGGCACTCACCAGCGGCGAGCGCATTACCCGCATCGTCCAGCGCCAGCGTGGCAACAGAATCATCAGGCCCCAGAAGGGCAAGACGAGCAGGCTGCTTAGCCTAAAAAGTACAGTCATGTTTCCCTCCCTGAATTCGAGATCTGGTGGTTAGTTATATTTCCGGCCATCCCTGACGAAACTCTCTTATCGGGCAATTAGCTCAATCACCAAGCGCACGGGTCTCGGCATTTGCGGCGCGAACTCTCGGAACAGATTTCCAGCGGCGAACACGCCAAACTGAATCGTGGCCCGCTGGCCCGCGTGCGTAACGTCATTGAAACCAGACGGAAGGTAGGTGTTGCCAACGAACCCCGCCGCGGCCGCCCCCACGAAGTTCGATATCGCTGGCATCGGACGCCCGGAGTCGGACCGGTCCGCAAAAGCGAAGGTCAACGCGTGGAGACTTCTGGCAAGTACCTTGTGACTGCCGGATGGGAGATAGCGAGGATCTTCACGCGTGATTACCCCAGTTGCAAAACGCGCCGTCTGAAAACCTGCACGCTGTGCTAAGGCGTCGCCGTAGTTTCTTCCAAACGCCTCAGCCCCCTGCCTCCACTCCGCGGGGTATTGGGTCGCCCCCTTACCCGGCGGGTTAGCCATGCGAAAACCCGCACGGAACGCCGGGGCAGTGAGGGCGCTCGGATTCAGAAAAGTCTCATCGAGGTAGTAACGAAACTTGCCCTCGATCCCAATCGACGCGGTGGCGCCGCTGTACTCCGGAGTTGTCACGGCGGCATCCTGCGCGGGAGAGGGATCTGGGAACAGCAGTACGGCAAAACAGATTGCCGAAAGCCTCATTTTCATGTCTTCTCCTTGCACTGATTCATCGATTCGCGGGCGGCGCACCCGGCAGCCCTTTCTCTGTTCGAAAGGTTCATGTCATGTGGCCACTGCCCACATGGTATAATTGCGATGTTGCGCATGTCAACATGGTTGATTTTATTTTTCGCGGGCTGCCCGCCGATGCCGGCCGCACCCGGCTGGCTGCGAATGTTGCTCCTGCCCACCCGGGGGATATAATGCGGGGAGGAAGATGCGCCGCAGCAAACCCTATCACCACGGGAACTTACGGGAAGAGTTGTTGGAAGCCGCAATTCGCCTGATCGCCGAGGTCGGACCGACCGCTTTTACATTGCGCGAAGTAGCGCGCCGCGCGGGCGTCTCGCATAACGCACCCTATCGGCATTTTCGCGATCGTGACGACTTGTTGGCGGCCGTTGCTGCCCAGGGGTTCAGAGAACTCACTGAAGCAATGATCGCCGCAGCTGAAGGGCATTCCGATTCTCTCGATCGGCTCAAGCGTGCGGGACTTGGCTATGTGACGTTTGCTCTCCGCCGGCCACAACATTTCACGGTCATGTTTGACGCGCCAATGTCCAGGCGAAAGTATCCTGAGTCTTCCGAGGCCGCCGAACGGGCGTTTGGCACTTTGCTGGGATTTGTCGCCAGTTGCCAGGATGCCGGACGTTTGCTTCCCGGTGATTCACGTCAAATGGCGTTGCTCGCCTGGACGATGGTCCACGGCATCGCAAAACTCGCCATCACCGGCCGCCTGCCCTTTCACTCAGCCAAAGAAGTTCTCAAGTTCGCGGAATTTGTGATCGGCCAATCATTGCCGGCAGCCGAATAGAACTGCTTCCAACACCGAATGGCGAGTGCACTGTCTGCGATTGAGATCAGTCTTCTGCATTGGAGTAGCACTTCCAAGCATCGCGTTCAAGAATCCC
>DATHMM010000077.1:0-13413 GCA_035487095.1 Candidatus Sulfotelmatobacter sp. | reverse complement strand
TTCGAGGCGGGCAGTCGGAATCCGGCGGCTCCGCCGTTTATGAAAATTATGGCTGCAAAGATTGCAGCTGAGGGAGAGTCCCTGGAAACTTCCTACGCGCTGTGGCTCGACATTTACCAGACCTCAACAAACGTGGACATGCGCAAGAACGCCGAAGATCATCTGCGGCTGGTGAAGATGGAAATGGATTTGCGGGCGCTTGACCGGATTGCGGATGCCTACGAACATAGAACAAAAGAGCGTGCATCGCGCATCAGCGAATTGGCGCAGGCGGGTTTGCTGACGGGGCAACCTGTGGATCCTTCAGGCTTCCCGTATGTATTGGGGCAGCAAGGCAGGGCGGAGCCAAATCCGAAGAGCCCGATGAGGGAAGAATGGATGAAAGAAAAGAAGTAATGAAGCAACGAAGCGGCGAAAACCCCTGCTTCATTCCGGGATGCAAAGCAGCGTCATGTGCGGGTCGATCAGCAGTTTATGGGGTTGCGCGGCAGTTGTGAATGTGAAGGATGTTTCGTCACCGCTGGCGACAACCGTGCCCAGCAATACTGTGCGTCCGGGGCCAAGGGAGGCGTAAATGGGTACGGGCGCGATGAAAGAGCGAGGCACCCCCTCTTGCATTAGTTTGCCCCGGACCTGGAACCCTTTTTCGCTGCTGTGTGATGTGAACTGCACTTTATAGTGCGGGATGCCGGTACCGCGCACGTATTCGTCGAAAAACCATTCCATCGAGCGGCCGCCCTCCAAATCCATTCGGGGAGTCATGACCGCTTCCACTTCGCGTTGCAGGTCGGCGGTGGTCAGCGCGGTCCTGGAGTATTTCGAAACCAGCGTGTGCAGCAGGCCAATGAAGCGCGCGTCCGGATCTTTTCCGGGGGAGCCAGCCGGCTGCCGGAGCATCTCGCGCAGCATGTGCATGATCCACGTTCCCTTCGCGTAGACCACAACATTGTAGGCATCTGGGGAGTGCGAGGAAATCATGCGCCTGCCGATAATCACCGGGCCGATTTCCGCCGGGGTGCGATCTTCTCCGTCCGCCTTCGTCGTCAAACGTTTTCGATAGCGGGTCAGCCAGGTGTTGAGCGGATGGTCTTGAGTCTTTTGCGAATCCGCGAACAACAGCGCAAGATATTCGGAAATCGCTTCATCGATCCATTGATCGCGATACGAAGACCAGCCGACTACATTGCCCCACCATTGGTGGGCCACTTCGTGGAACGGCACGACATTGGTGAAGAAGGCGCGGCCCGTGGCGCTCAGCCCGGCCCTTGATTGCGCCTCGTCTGGCAGGAATGAAAATGTGGAGAGGTACAGAAGCCCGGGCCATCCCTGGCCGAACGCGCCTGGGATTTGCGAGACACCGAGATTCCGGAAAGGAAAGGGGCCGGAATAAAGTTCATAGAAACGGATCGAGGAGTCAATTTCGCGCGCCAGCTGCTTGAGCAATGCGGATGGGCTGGGGGGCAACGCTGGGGCGTCGCTATCCAATGGATGTTGCAAGATGGGGTTGCGCCGGGAAGGGTCATCCGGTGGAGGGACTGAAGTCAGGCGAGCCCGTAAGGTTTCTTCGAGTTGCTTGTTGGCATAGACGTCGATCGTACGATTTTCCGAGGGCAACGAAGTGCTGGCGTATTCGCCCAGGTTGAAGCCCGCCTCTGGCACGGGTATTTCGGTTTTCCAGGTGGCTACGCGCGAATCCCCCTCCTCGCGTTCCGTGGATTTGGCGCCGGTTGCGACCAGGCGGAGGCGCTTCGGCCAGTGAAACGTGAGGTCGTAGAGCGCAAATTCAGAGGCATCGCCGTAGTGGGGGTACCAACTCTCCCTCGCGCCAACAAAAAGAACGTTGTTTCCCGCGTCTTCGATGACGTTGCCGCCGTAACGAAAATGGATCGTGAACGTGCCGCCCGGCGCCGGGGATTTAGGGAGGAACACGATCAGGGTGTCCTGGCCGCGGGAATTGATTTCCTGCGGAGTGAGGCCTTCGTTCTGGAAGAAGGGAAGGGCTTTGCCGTCATCACCGGTGACGGCAGAGATTTTCAACGTGCGCGAAAGCTGGACTCCAAGAAACTGTTGCGCACCCGGGGAGGCGCGGAATTCGATGGATGCGTTCGCCTCCAGCAAGTTGTCGGCATGAATCGTGGTGTCGATGCGGTAATGGATGGCGTCGATTCCCATCTGAAAGGCTGGGGAATCGGGCAATCGGTAGGAACTCCAGACATCGTAATAAGTGGATTTGCCAGTGGTGCGTGGCTGGCCCAGGTTGAAATTGTCGTTTTGCATTCCATCCAGAAGGATGTCGAACGGGCCGGTAAGCACTCCGTCGAGTCCCGCGTGGAAAAAGGGCGCCGGTGGATTCGAGTATTTTTCGATAAGGATGCGCAGGGAGTGGGAGGGATTGAGGCGATCCAGGTTTACACCCCAGAGAGCCGCGAACTGTTCGTCCACGGCAGGTGTCAGGCCCGCTCGCTGCAGTTCGCGCAGAAGATCCTGCTCCGTGCCGTCGGTGAAGCGCACGTAGGCGGAGAGAAACTGCTGGTCGAGGACCGGCGCTCCGAGGAAACGCGCGACCTGCTGTCGTTCGACGGGGTCGCGCGGCAGCGCCACCGCGTGGCCCACGCCCGAAAAAACGAAGCCGGTGGTGCGTCCTTCGAATGACTGGAAGAAGGCGATCTTGCCGTCCTGAAAGGCGAGCACGGTATCAGCCTTGCGAAGCTCCACGCGGTCCTTGGCGGAAATCGTGTACACATGTTGTGAATCTATCGCCAAAGAGTTGAGGGCGGTAAGAAGTTCGCGCGGGGAAGAATCCGCTGCGCCGCACAGTGAAGGAAACAGAAACCCGAAAACCACCAGGAGGAGGCAAGGCCGCATGAAATGAGTGTAGACACATTCGGCATGCGGGAACAAGGAGGACGCCAAGGTTCTGCGCAGGGAGTTAAAATAGTGGAATGCCCCGGGGAATCGGCTACCTTCCGAAAATGCTGTCCATGCTTGCGTTGGTGTTGTCGTTCTCTACTGCGGCGCTGGCGGACAAGATTGTTCTCAAGAATGGCCGGAAAATCGTCGCGTACAACGTGGTCGAAGACGGCGACAAAGTTCGCTATGAGACTTCCGCGGGCGAGATGGCTTTGCCGAAATCGATTGTGGACCACATCGAGCGGGGCGGATTGATGCCGGTGATGGGTTCGCCGGCGGCTGCGACGGCCAGCCTGAACCTTGAGCCGCCGGAAACTCCCCCAACCGCGGGAGAGTCTGAAATCGACAAGAGCGCGGTGCACGACGGCGCCGTAGACCGCAACTACATCAATCGTGTTGAAAGCGGCATGGCCGCCGGCAGCGCGCAGGCGATCCAGGCGGCTCGCGCGCATCACGCGGCTGCGGAATTCGAAATGGCCAGGGGCGACCTGGAGCACGCGTTGACGGACGCGCGGGCGGCGGTGCTTTACGCGCCGGAAGATCCGGCGATGCTGCTGGATCTGGCCTATGTGTATTTGCGCCGCAGCGAGTTCAAGCAATCTCTCGAATACGTGGAACGCGCGAAGCGATACGCGCCGAAGAACCCGGACGTTTACAAACTGGAGGGGTGGACGTATTACGGGCTGAATCGCCCCGACCAGGCAGTGACGGAGTGGAAGAAATCGCTGGCCTTGCGGCCCGATCCGGATGTGCAGGCGGCGCTGGACAAGGCGCTTCGCGACAAAACCGAGGAAGAAAATTACCGCGAGAATGAGAGCGCCCATTTCCAGTTGAAGTACAACGGCGCGGCGGAGCCGGCTCTGGCGCGCGAAGTGCTCCACACGCTGGAAGGGCATTACCAGCAGATTGAATCGGAATTGAATTTTTCGCCGCCGGATCCGATCGGCGTAGTTCTGTACACGTCGGAAGGATTCGCGGATATCACGCGGGCGCCGGGGTGGGCAGGCGCGCTGAATGATGGAAGAATCCGCGTGCCGGTGCAGGGGTTGAGCGGGGTGGATTCGGAATTGTCACGGGTCCTGCGGCACGAATTGACGCATAGTTTCATCCAGCAGAAAACGCATGGGCGCGCGCCGACGTGGATTCAAGAGGGTGTGGCGCAATGGATGGAAGGAAAACGCAGCGACGAAAGCGCCGCCGTGCTGTTGCAGGTGTATGACGCCGGGCAGGCTGCGCCGCTAAGCCAACTGGAAGGTTCGTGGATGCGGCTGCCGGGCCCGATGGCGAATTATGCGTATGCGTGGGCGCTGGCGAATATCGAATGCATCGTGCAGACGCAGGGCATGGGGGATGTCGAGCGGATTCTCGACCGCCTCGCGACGGGGAACACGACGGAGCAAGCCGTGCGCGAAGTGTTGCACGACGATTACGCGGATTTGATGCAAGCGACCGCGGAATACCTGAAGAAAAACTACGGAAGATAAGAGCGGCAACGCTTTGCCGGACTCGCCCAGCCAAAGGCTAATCGGAAATTACGGAGATGTCTCGATTATCGTGAGATCGATGTTCTTTCGTTCGCCTTCTTCCAAGTGAACGGAAACGCCTTTGGCCTCGAATGGCCTCAACCACTCGTCATCGTACCAGTCGTTCTCTTCCACCGAATCCCAGCTGAAAAGCTTGTAGTCTCCCGGTGCCACGCCTTGCAAGGAGAACCTTCCGTTCTGGTCCGTTCTGCCGGCCGCGTACTTCCGCGTGTTCGCCCGCGGCGGCTCCGGGATGAGGACCACATATACACCAACCGCGGGAAGCGATTCGCCCGTGAGTACCTGACCCTCCAGGCGAGGAGCGCGACAGCTGACCAGAACTTCAAGCAGTGCGTCATCTCCCGCGCGGATGGAGAGTTTGCCATCGGCCATTGAGGACGTTCCGATGCGAGCGGATTTGGCGAAACAGTTCTTATTCGAGCTTATGAGAATTAGGTAGTACTCACCTTCGGTCACGTTTTTCAGCACGAAGGAGCCGTCTGCTTTCGGCGCCTGCATCCGAGGAAACTGCGCCTGCTCCGTGGCAGGTGCCAATTCAACATTGAAATTATCCAAATCGCTGGGTTTCCCGTTATCCCATGCGATTTGGCCGCGGATGGTCAGGTGCGGATTAAAGATAAGAATCGCTCCCTCCACATCCGTATCAGAGATTTCCAATTCGGTACGAGCCAAATCGAACGTTCTAGTCTCGCGGTCCTCCCTTATTGCTTGCAGGTAATAAGAACCGCGGTAAACGCCGTGAATAACAAACGCGCCGTCCTTGCTGGGCGTTTGAAAATTATCTCTGCTGAAGCTGCCAGCTAGCTCGGAACTCCTGGGAATGATGGTGACGGAAGCTTGTCCTTTCTCGGCAACCGGAGCGAGGTTCAGCACCTTCCCGCTGACCGTAACCAGCGGTGCGGGCTGCATGCGGAAGTCCAGCGCGCTGGTCTCCTGCCCCGGAGCCACGGTTACCGTTTGCGCTTTGGACGCATCGAGCGTGTTCGGGTAATAAACGGGAGGAAAGCCTATCCTCGAATGATGTTTTGGGGGTGGGTCGAATCCCTCGCGGCTGGACCAGGGGTTATAAACGGCTGCAAAGTAGTATCGCCCCGGCTCCAGATCAAAAATGCGAAATTCGCCAAGATCGTTTGTATGGGTTCCCTCTGCCACGTCTTGAAATTCTTGCATTTTGCCCCTCCCCGAGACGCGAATCGCCGCGATGCGTGCCCCCGTGACAAGTTCTCCATCCTCTGCGAGAACGCGGCCTGTGACGACGGCGGTCCTCTGCAATTTAAAAATCAGCCCGGTCATGTTCTGGCCGCGAGTCAGGGTAAGCACCGCGCCAGGATCTTTCGTTTTTCCTTGGCCGTAGCTTGTCTCCACAAATCCTGGACGAGAGACACTGAGCGAATAGGAGCCCGGTGGCAGATTGTCTAGAAGAAACTGACCCTGCTCATCTGTAATTTCGAATACGGAATCTTCCCACTTCTCGTGATTTATCAGCGTCACCTTGGCCTTCTTCAGAGGCTCGCCGGTGTCCTGACGAAGTACGGAACCCGAGACGCTGCATTTTTCCTTATCGAGGGGAGCGGAGTTGTCAGAGGACAGGGCGGTTTGGGCGGCAAGGCCACCGGAATACAGCAACCAGAAAATAACGGAGATAAGAAACTTCATGGATATCGCCACGCATCAGGCGGCGCGGTCCGATTTTAACCCAACTTAGATAACTAAGGAATTATATTGAGTGCCAGGACTCCCGGCTCGTTTGCTCTCCCCGGATGCAGGCTAGCAACCGGCAACAAGCGCGCGAGCCAGGCGGGGCGCTGGGGCATCGCCTGGATCAGGAAGCGATGAGGAGAACCAAGGGCAGTCGGGATCCGACATACACGAATTGTGGATTTAGCTTGTTAAATATCTAAATATCTGATTACCTTCTGTCGCTGCTACCGAAGTTCTGCACATTGAGTGAAGGCACCCAGATGGTCTCGAAGGACGACGAAATCGACCTGTCCCGGCGGCAGGATCAATCCCTCTCCGGGCAGGCAAAGCGGGAAGCAGCCGAGCGTAAACGAATCTTGAAGATATTTAGCAAGAAAGCGCTGCAGGCAATCCGGGCTAAAGACGCGCGCGCTTACGCCGAGCAACTGAGGCTGTTGAAGATTTCCGAAGATTCCGAGGAGTGGAGGAACGCTTGGAAGCTTTTCTATTCGGGGTGATTTTGATTTCTTGAACCGCCTTGATGGTGGCAGATTGCTCGTTCTCTGGAAGTTTTTTCAAGGCAGCGTACATTATTTCCGCGATACGATTCGCAGCTTGACGCTGTCTAGCGGCCTTGGAACTGGCTTTCACTCTCATATCTTCTCATTCGCATCATCCCTGCTGTCAAGGTGCAAATCGGTGAGGGGTTGCCAGTTCGGGTGGAAAGCGCGCGGCTCCGCACATCCTTCGCTTACTGTGTCTGGCCCCAACTTAGATTGACGACAAAAGAGCGGCGAGGAGGGCGGCGCGCTGGGGCATGGTGTTGATGAGGACGTTTTCGTGGGTGGCGTGGGCGCCGTCGCCGACTGCGCCGAGGCCGTCGAGAGTGGGGATGCCGAGGGCTGCGGTGAAGTTGCCGTCGGAGCCGCCGCCAGCCGCCGCTTCGCCGAGGGGAAAGCCGAGTTCGCGTGCGATGGCTTTGGCGCGGGCGAAAAGAGCGGCGCTGTGTTTGCGTTCGAGGGGTGGGCGATCAAAGCCTCCGTGAATGTCGAGTTTTGCGCCGCGATGGACGGGCTTAAGGGAGTGAAGACGCTTTTCGAGCGCGCGCATGTCGGCGAAGCGCCAGGCGCGAAGATCGAGCGTTGCCTGAGCGCGGTCCGCGATGACGTTTGTGCGGGAGCCGCCGGAGACGATGTCGGCGTTGATAGTCACGCCGCGTCCCAGGTCGTTCCACTTTTCAAGGCGGCCGATTTGCGCGGCGAGTTCGTGCACCGCGTTGATTCCTTTTTCGGGAGCGAGTCCCGCGTGGGAAGCGCGGCCGTGAACAATGAGTTGCGCCTCGCCCACTCCCTTGCGGGAAGTTTTCAAAAGGCCGCGAGGTCCGAGCGACGGCTCCAAGACGAATACCGCCTCGCTGCGACCGGCTTCCTCTTCAATCAATTTGCGCGAAGACTCGCTGCCGATCTCTTCGTCCGAGGTCCACAGGAACACCAGTCGCTTTTGCACCGGCACCTGCAGTTCCCGAATGGCTTCGAGCGCGAAGAGCGCTTGTACAATGCCAGCTTTCATATCGAACGTGCCGGGGCCGTACGCCCTTCCTGCGGAAATACGAAAGGGCATTTTGGCCAGTGTGCCGGTTGGATAGACAGTGTCGTAGTGTCCGAGCACCAGGAGTTGCGACTTGGCTCGCCCTTCCGCGGGTTTCCAAATCACGCGAAGATGGTCGCCGCGGTGTTTCTGCCGGAGGATTTGTACGATCGTGCCGTGCCTTAGCCATTTTTCCGCCAGAAACTGGCAGCAGAGGTCCGCCGGCTCTTTTTCCAGGCTGGGAGATTCGAGCACGGTGAGTTCACGCAGAGTTTCGAGCATCTGCGGCAGCCGCTTTCGCAAATAGGGGAGGAAGGGAAGCTTGGCCATGGAAAAGGCATGGTAGCACGCGCCCGGGGAATCCCGGTGGCACTGTACCATCGCCGCCTAGCCCGCGGCCTGTAAAATGTTAAGCTGTCCGAAGAACCGAAAACCCTTATAATAAGAGGTTTGCGAACTGACGGAGGGAGCCTTTTCTTTGGCTATGAGCGACACACAAGTGGGAACACAACTCGACATCAACGAGATCCAGAAATTCCTGCCGCACCGGTATCCGTTTCTACTGATCGATAAAATTGTCGAGATGGAGCGTCTGAAGCGCATTGTGGCGATCAAGTGCGTCACGATCAACGAGGGATTTTTTCAGGGCCATTTTCCGGGCAAGCCGGTGATGCCAGGCGTGCTGATCCTGGAATCGATGGCCCAAGCCGGCGGATTGCTGCTGCTGCAGGAAATTCCCGACCGCGAGAAGAAATTGCTTTATCTGGCTTCGATGAACGATGTGAAGTTCCGGCGGCCGGTGGTGCCCGGCGACCAGTTGCGGATTGAAGTGAACGTGGTGGCGTGGAAGGGCGATCTTTGCAAGATCGAAGCGAAAGCGTTCGTCGAAGGGAACCTGGCGACAGAAGCGAAGATGATGTGCGTGATGGCCGACCGGGAAGGGCCCGCAAGCGCATAAATGGGGATTGGCACAAACATCCATCCGCAGGCGATCGTTTCACAGGAAGCGAAGCTGGGAGCGGGCGTGCAGATTAGCGCCTATGCCGTGGTAGGCCCGGAAGTGGAGCTGGGCGAGGGTTGCGTTCTGAAAGAGCACGCGGTGGTGCGGGGCCCCTCAAAATTCGGCGCCAACAACGTGTTTCACCCTTTCTGCGTGATCGGCGGCGATCCGCAGGACTACTCTTTCCGCAGCGATCGCGTCGAACTGCAAGTGGGTAGCGGAAACATTTTTCGCGAACATGTGACCATCAGCCGGGGCACGGTCAAGGGCGGCGGCATCACGCGGATCGGCAACGACAATTTTTTCCTGGCGTATTCGCACGTTGGGCACGACTGCCAGATCGGCAACAACACGCTGTTTGTGAACGGAGCGACGCTCGCAGGGCACGTGACGGTGCAGGATTTCGTCACGTTGGGCGCGTTTTCGCCGGTGCACCAGTTTTGCCGCCTGGGGCGGTATTCGTACATCGGCGCGGCTACAGTGATTACACAGGACGTGCCGCCGTTCTCGCTGATCGTGACGGAGCGGGAGACGCGGTGCTTTGGGCCAAACACGATCGGGCTGGAGCGCAAGGGGTTTTCCGCGGAGCGCGTCAAGGCGCTTCAGAAAGCATTTCGCGTGCTGACGCGCTCAAAGAAAAACACCTCGCAGGCATTGGAAGAGATTCGAAAGACAATGAAGGAATCCACCGACGTGAAGGAGTTGGTGGAATTCGTCGAAAAAGCCGAACGCGGCATCGTGAAGTAAGGCTGACCGGAAATTCATGCCAGAGACAACGCAAAGCAACTCCGGCTGGGGCCTGATCGCGGGAAACGGCCGATTTCCTTTCCTGGTTCTGGAGGGCGCGCGCAGCCAGGGTATCGAAATGGCGGTGATCGCGCTGAAGGAAGAGGCTTCGCCGGAACTGGAAAAAATTGCGAAGCGGCTGCACTGGGTGAGCCTGGGCGAGCTGAGCAAGGCGATCGAGCTGATGCAGAACGAGGGCGTGAAGCGAGCGGTGATGGCCGGGCAGGTGAAGCACAGCAAAATATTCAGTTCGATTCGCCCGGACTGGAAGCTGGCCAAACTTCTGTTTGCCTTGCCGAGGAAAAACACGGATTCGCTGATCGGCGCGGTGGCAAAGGTTCTTGAGGAAGAGGGCATTCAACTGGTGGATTCGACGATGTTTCTGAAGCCGCTGCTGCCGGAAGCGGGCGTGCTGACGCGGCGCGCCCCCAGCCAGCAGGAAGCCGCCGACATCGAGTACGGCCTGGGGATTGCGCGGCATATCGCGGCGAAGGACATCGGGCAAACCGTCGTGGTTTCAGACAGCGCTTGTGTGGCTGTGGAAGCGATGGAAGGCACGGACGAAACGATTGCGCGGGCGGCGCGCTTTGCCAATGGCCGGCCGCTGGTGGTCGTGAAAGTCAGTAAACCCAGGCAGGACATGCGCTTCGATGTACCCGTGGTCGGTTTGCCCACCGTCGAATCCATGAAACTGGCCGGGGCGACGGCGCTGGCCATCGACGCAAATCGCACGCTCCTCTTTGACAGGGAAAAATTGATTGCCATGGCCAACGACGCCGGAATTGCGATTGAGGCTTTTCCTTCCATGCAGGCCGGGGAACCAACGAGTGATCTGAGGGGAATGACCAAGGAATGAGCGAGCGCGGGGGTGTGGCCGGGGGACAACGCAAAATTCGTGTGGGCGTCGTGGGCGCCGGCGAATTCGGCCGGAATCACGCGCGGGTGTATCGCGAAATGGATGGCGTGGAGCTCGTGGGCCTGCTGGACCAGAACACCGCACGAGCCGCGGCGATTGCGCAAGAGTTTGGGACCCGGGCGTTCAAAGATTTCGAGGAGTTGCAGGGCGCGGTGGACGCAGTGACGGTTGCGGTTCCCACCGTGGCGCATGCCGAAGTTGGCTGCCGCCTGATGGGCCTGGGCATTGACGTCCTGGTGGAGAAGCCGATGGCGGCTTCGCTTGCGGAAGCGGATGCCCTGCTGGAATCGGCGCGCCGCTACCAGCGGATCCTGCAGGTTGGGCACGTCGAAAGGTTCAATCCGGCGGTGATTGCAGTTGAGCCGATTTTGAACCGGCCGCTATTTTTTGAGGTCCACCGGCTGGGCGTTTTCACGCCGCGCAGCCTGGACGTGGAAGTGATCTACGACCTGATGATCCACGACCTGGATATTCTGCTGTCGCTGGTGAAAGAGCCGGTGACGGAAGTAAAAGCCGTGGGCATTCCGGTTCTGACGGACAAGGTCGACATAGCTCATGCGCGCATCGAATTTGCAGGCGGAGCGGTGGCCAATGTGACGGCCAGCCGGGTGTCCACGGAGCGTGTGCGCAAAATGAGATTCTTTCAGCACCACGAATACATATCGCTCGATTACGCGCGGCGTGACGCTCTGCGTGTCGGCGTGAAAAAGCCCGGGCCGCAGCCGGAGTTTGGATTTGAGAAGCTGGCGGCGCCGGCCGTCGAACCCTTGCGCGCGGAGCTGGAAGCCTTCGCGGCGGCGGTTCGCACCCGGGTGGCTCCTAAGACGGATGGGGTAGCCGGGCGGGCGGCGCTGGAGCTGGCGAGCCAAGTCATGCAAAGCATCCGAGAGCATGATGAGCGCGTCCAACCTGTAGCCAAAGGGCCTGCTGCCCAGGGGCCAGTAGCAAAGAGCTTTCCGGAAAAAGCGAGCCAATGATTCCCAGGACACTAGTTCCCGTCGGTGCGCGCATGTCCGCCGAAAACGGCGCGACGACGCGCCGGCGGCCGACGACGCTGGACGAGCGCACCCTGGTGCCTTCGGGGATGCCGCTGGTGCCACTGGACGGCCGCTCGACGATTCCTTCCAATCTGCCGCTCGATTCGATTGCCACTCGCGTAGTGGTGCCGCGCGACGTCAACGTGGAAGCGGTGCAGCGGGAGGAAGTATCCCATCTGCCGCCGCAGCCGACGGAGATGGACGAGCGCATCAGCATTCCCGTCGGGGCCGCGGCGCCAGAAGATCTTGGGCCGCTGGGGCCGATTTCGGAAGACCTGGTGGAGCCGGACATTTTTCAGTCCGGGGAAGCTGCGTTTCTGCCTCCCGAGTGGCGCGGCAAGCCGACGACGGAAGACCGCGTCACCACGATTGTGTCCGTGGTGTCGCATATACTTTTGGTGCTGCTGCTGATTTTTTCACCGAAACTTTTCTCGCCGCACGTGCCCACCAACGAAGAGGAAGAGATCGGGCGCCGGCAGATGACTGTCCTGTTGCCGCCGGGCGCGCTGGACGCGCTGAAGCCTACTGCCCCACCTGCGCCGCATACGGCTGTGCGAGTCGATCCTAAGGTGATTAATAAGATTGCGCCGCCCGCGCCGACACCGACTCCGCCTCCACCACAGCCTGTGCCGGAGCCGCCGAAACGGGAGTTGCCAAGTGCTCCGACACCGCAGCCGAATGCCGCTGCCGTGCAGCCGCCGCCGACTCCGTCACCTTCAAGGGGCGAATTGCCGAAGGCGCCGACCAAGCTGGAAAACCCGGACATGCCGGTGCCGGAAAAAGGATTGATCCTGCCGAAGACTGGGAACTCGGCGGGCGATTTGATTCGCGATGCCGCGCGTGGGACGAAGCCGAATTCGCCCATCGCGGTTCCAGGCGGGAGCCAGGGGCTTCCGGGCGGCGGCGGTGGACGTGCCGGTAAGGGAAGTCATGGCGCCGGAATCGAAATGCTCACGGACACCGAGGGCGTGGATTTCAACGATTATTTCCACCGGATTTATTACATCGTGAAAGGGAATTGGGAAGCGGTGATGCCGCCGTCGGTGAGCTTGGGAGACCAGGGCGTCGTGTCGCTGCAGTTCAAGATTATGCGTGACGGCTCGGTTCCCGATGGGATGCCGATTCAGGTTTATGGATCAGGGAAAGAGCCGCTGGACCGCGCGGCATTTTCTTCGATTCGCGCGTCGAATCCATTTCCGCCGCTGCCGGCGCAGTTCAAAGGGCCATTCATCGAGCTGCGATTCACGTATTATTACAACATTAAGCCGCCGAACCAGTAGGGTGGCACAGGCACTCCTGCCTGTGAATGCCAGCCATTTGCACCAATCTCAGCACAGGCAAGAGTGCCTGTGCCACACTAGATCAGTATGAAACTTTCGCGGCATCAGGTGATCGGCAGTGTGCTGCTGGCGCTGATTGTGCTGGCGGTAATGATTGTGCGCGCGTGGCCGCAGCTGTTCCCCAAATGAACGCGTCCGCCGAAACTCCGCTGATCACGATTGTTGGACCAACCGCTTCGGGAAAATCGGCGCTGGGGGTGTGGCTCGCGCGGCAGCTTGGCGGCGAAGTGGTGGCTTGCGACTCCACGCAGCTTTATCGCGGGTTTGATGTCGGCACGGCGAAGCCCACGGTTGAAGAGCGCCAGGGCGTGCCGCATCACCTGATTGATGTGCTGGACCCGCGGGAACCATCGACCGCGGGAGGGTATCGCGAGAGGGCCATCGCGGTGCTGGAAGATCTTCGCGCACGGAAGCGGCTGCCGATTTTCACTGTGGGCACGGGACTTTACCTGCGCGCGCTGCTCGAAGGGCTTGCCGACGTGCCGCTGCGGTCGGAAGAGTTGCGCGAGCGGCTGTGGGCCAGCGTCGCGGCGCATCCGCCGGGGCATCTGCACCGCATCCTGAAGCGGATGGATCCGGTGTCGGCGGAAAAAATCGCGCCGGGCGACGAGCA
>DATHMM010000076.1:0-31824 GCA_035487095.1 Candidatus Sulfotelmatobacter sp. | reverse complement strand
TCCACCTGAAGGTGGACGCTACGCGGTTATCGTCCGTTGGAGTAGTTCTTTACGTCGACGGTTTCGTACATTGTGGCTGTGGCGGCGTGGGCTTTTTCGTAGGTGTCGATGGCGTCGGCGTGGAGCAAGGAAGTGCCGATGTCGTCGAGGCCCTTCAGGAGAACTTCCTTGCGCGACGGGGCGATTTCGAATTTGTATTCGAGGCCGTGGGTGTCCTTTACCGTCTGACTCGGCAAATCCACGGTCAACTTGTAGCCTTCTTCTCTTTCGGTGCGCTGGAAGAGTTCTTCGATTTGCGCTTCGGTTAGTTCGGCGGGAAGGATGCCGTTCTTAAAACAGTTGTTATAGAAGATGTCGGCGTAGCTGGGCGCGAGGATTACGCGGAAGCCGTAATCGCCGATGGCCCAGGGAGCGTGCTCGCGGCTGGAGCCGCAGCCGAAGTTGGCGCGGGCGAGCAAAACGGAAGCGCCCTTGTAGCGCGGAAAATTCAGCACAAACTCCGGATTCGGTTTTTCGCCTGGCAGGTAGCGCCAGTCATAGAAAAGTGTGCGCCCAAAGCCCTGGCGGGTGAGTGCCTTTAGAAATTGCTTCGGCACCATCTGGTCGGTGTCGACATTGACCCGATTCATGGGTGCGACGAGTCCGGAGTGCGTGATGAAGGGTTTCATGGGTGCTTTCGGTCCTTAAGTATTCAGATTCGTACGCAAAGGCGATCAGATAACAGATAACAGCGATCAGGAATCAAAGAGTCGCACTCCTCGACAGAATTAATGCCGCGCTTATTGAGTGGCAATCGCACGCAGATACGGTTCCTGATATCTGTTCGCTGATCGCTGCTATCCCGCTTATTCCACGTGGGCGACGTCGAATTCGCGCACGTCTACGAAATGGCCGGCGATCGCGGCGGCGGCGGCCATTACCGGGCTGACGAGGTGCGTGCGGCTATCTTTGCCCTGGCGGCCTTCGAAGTTGCGGTTGGAGGTGCTGGCGCTGCGCTCGTGCGGCGGCAGGACGTCGGCGTTCATGCCGATGCACATGCTGCAGCCTGCGTCGCGCCATTCGAAGCCGGCGTCGGTGAAAATTTTGTCGAGGCCTTCTTTTTCGGCTTGCGCCTTGATGCCGCGCGAGCCGGGAACGATCAGGGCTTGCTTGATGCTCTTCGCGACGTGCTTGCCTTCGACCAGGTGAGCCGCGGCGCGCAAATCGTCAATGCGGGAATTGGTGCAGGAGCCGATGAAGACGCGGTCGACCGGAATGTCCACGATCGGCGTGCCAGGCTTCAGGCCCATGTACTTCAGGGCGCTTTCGGTGGCCTTCTGATCGTTCAGGTCCTTGTAGTCGTGCGGGTCGGGAATGCGCCCATTGACGCTGGTGACCATGCCGGGGTTGGTGCCCCAGGTGACTTGCGGAGCGATCTGCTCGGCCTGGAGTTCGACGGTCATATCGAATTTGGCGCCGGCGTCGGACTTCAAGAGTTTCCAGCGCTCGACCGCGGCCTGAAATTCCTTGCCACGCGGCACAAACGGGCGACCTTCGAGATACGCAAACGTGGTTTCGTCCGGCGCGACCATTCCGGCGCGGGCGCCGCCTTCAATCGTCATGTTGCAGACGGTCATGCGGCCGTCCATCGAAAGGGAACGGATGGCTTCGCCGCCGTATTCCGCGACGTGGCCTGTGCCGCCACCGATGCCGATTTTTCCGATGATGGCGAGAATGATGTCCTTTGCGGTGACGCCCTTGGGGCGCTTGCCGTTCACCACGATGTGCAGCGTTTTGGAGCGGCTCTGGACCAGGCACTGCGTCGCCAGCACGTGCTCGACTTCGCTGGTGCCAATGCCGAACGCCAGCGTGCCGAACGCGCCATGTGTGGAGGTGTGGCTGTCGCCGCAGACGATCGTCTGGCCGGGCTGCGTGATGCCTAGCTCCGGCCCGATGATGTGCACGATGCCCTGATTCTTGCTGTGCATGTCGAAAAGGCGGACACCGGTTTCGCGGCAGTTGCGCTCCAGCGCTTCGAATTGCAGCTTTGCGTCGGTGTCCAGAATTGGCAGCAGGCGGTCGGTGGTGGAGACTGAGTGGTCCATCACGGCGAAGGTAAGATCTGGCCGACGGACTTTGCGGCCCTCGGCTTTCAGCCCGGCGAAAGCTTGCGGGGAAGTGCCTTCGTGGATCAGGTGCCGGTCAATGTAGATGAGAGCGGGCTTGCCTTGTTCTTCGTAAACGAGGTGGTTATCCCAGATTTTTTCGTAGAGTGTTTTGGGTGCCATAGGTGTACATCAAAAGTTTAGCACTCTGGCGACGGGGGGCAAGTCGAGTGCCGCTGACGAGCTACTGAGATTTGCAGATTGGAGTGACAACCGGTACGGACCCCGTTATGAAGAGGGCCATTTTGCTTGCCGGCAGGATGCCGGCGCTACCCTTACGCTGACCCCGTCTTTGGACGCTTGTAATAGAGGATAAGGCCGGCCAGATTGGCGAGCACGATTACTGCGACGGTTTTGGCCGAGTAGGCCGATTGGCTGGCGACGGGAATGATCGGAAAGATCGAGAGCACCACGAACAGCAGCGTCATCAGGAAGCCGGAAGTTGCCAGCACTTTCATCCATAGAGGGCCGCGCAGGGAAGATTCTTTACTAGCCAGCATCGGGATCGCGAAGAGCGCCAGGTAGGCAATCGCATAAAAGGTGAAGGCCCAGATGAGCAGGAGTTCGAACGCTTCCTGTGCGCCAACGCCGACGAGCACGGCGATGCCGGCCGCCAGCGTGATGCCGCCGAGGAAAAGAATCGAGTTGACCGGCGTGCGGTAGCGCGGATGGAGGCGGGTGAACCATTGCGGCAGCAGGTGGTCCCAACCGGCGCACATCGGAAGACGGGTGTTGGCGGCGAAGTTCAGACTGAAGCTGGAAAGATAGTTGGTGAGCAGGAAGAGAACCGCGATGGGGACGATCACTTCGCCGAGCCGGGTGCCGCCGAGCGCAACGCGCAGCGCCTGTGGAATCGGGCCGATCACGTCGATGTTGTCGGGCGAAACGTACGCGAGAATCGCGCTGGTGCCAAAAATATAGAGCAGTGCGATCAAGGGGGCGGCAATCCAGATGGCCCGCGTCAGGTGGCGTCGCGGATTGCGCGACTCTCCCGCAAATATCGCTGCGTATTCAAAGCCGCAAAGCGCGCCAAAGCTCATCTTACTGAAGACGCTGAAACTGAAAAGCGTGAGCGGCGGCATCACCAGACGCAACGGATGATACCCATTCGCCGCCTGGCCGCCGGGGCGCACGAAGGGCAACGCGGCAAGGAGCACGACGATCAAAACGGTCAACGCGCTGCCAATGTTGGCGACCCATTTGCCGACCCCAAGGCCGAGATGCGCCACCAGCATCAGCGCGGCGATGAGACCGACCGATGTGGCGAGGAGTACTCCTCGGTGTGCGGCAACGGCGTCCGCATTCAATCCGAAGGCGTACGCGGCGTAGTTGGTGGTCACGAGCCCGACCGAGGCGACATAGAGCACGACGTACATCCACAAATTGAGCGCGACGAGGAATCCGACGGCGTCGCCGAACGCGTGGCGCGCCCATTCGTAAAGACCGCCCTCCATCGGGAGTCGCTGGTTCAGGTAGGAAACCACCAGCGCCTGCGGGACGAAGAAAAGCGCGATGGCCAGGAGCCACAAGACCACATGGGCCGGCCCGGCCTTTACCGCAGAGCCGATAAAGTCCGGCACGACCACCAGCAAGATCGAAGCGAGGACCAGATCGGTGAAGCCGAGTTCTTTTCTGAGTGCGGCGGCGGGCGCCGGGGTCTGCAATTCGGCGATCGTCGGGCTAGAGGGGCTGAGGGTGGCCAAGTGGGCGGACCGAAGTCCTTCGCTCCTGGGAAGAAAGTGGCGCTAGTGTGCCGGGTAGGAAAAGGAGAAGCAAGGGAATTTCAAGATAATTGAAAACATGCAGCAGTGGCTTGACGTTGAGATCCTGCGCGCCCCGATCGGAAACGGGACGCGCAGGATGACAACCCTGTGAGTTAGCGAGCGATTAAGAACCGGATGAAACCTTGACGCGGTGCTCTTCGCGAACTTTTACTTCGTAGTGGCGGACGCGGCGATCATAAGAGGTGAGGAGGTGTACCGCTTCTTCGGCGACGACGGCGGATTCGCGGTCCGGCCCGGCGAAGCGTTCGATGGCCGCGAGGGAAGTCCACAGAGTCTCGACGATCATTTCCACCACGACGCCGTCGGATTGCGTTAGGACGCGGGCTTCGACGAAACCTTCCTTTGCGCGGAGATGCGGCAAGACGTGTTCGTTGAAATGGCGAAGATAATCGGGGAGGCGAACTTCGGTTGTGCGGGCGGACCAGAATCGGACGACCATATCAAGTTACCCTCCGGTCGGCGGTGGCGCTCGGGATGTGAGCGTCCGCGCCAACGACGACGTTCCAGGGCCGCACTTCCCAACGTTGCACGAGACCGTTGCGGACGTAGGGATCTGTTTCGGCGAAGGATTTGGCCGCGTCAGGGGAATCACCGCGAAAGACGATCAGCGCGGTGTCAGCGGGTTCGGTGAAGGCGCCACCGAGGGCTAGTTCGCCGCGGGCGGCCGCATGTCGCGCGTGGGCGAGATGCGCTTCTCGAAACGGCAGGCGGCGTTCCACAAATCCATCCACGACATGATAGAAGAGCGCGTAGTAGCCCATGGTTGCCTCCTTGGCCGGGGAGGGCTTGCAGAAAAATAGCGTACCACGATGTGGAGAGCGGTAGCGGCCACCTTTAGGTGGCCCAGAGTTGAGTGGCGAATAGTATTCTCGTCCACCTAAAGGTGGACGCTACGCTGGCTAGCCTCCGGCTATGGAGGGGACCAGGAGGACGCGATCGCCGTCTTTTAGCGGGGAGGATTCGCCGTTCAGGAAACGGATGTCTTCTTCATTGAGGTAAACGTTGAGGAACTGGCGGATCTGGCCCTGATCGTCGCGGACGTGGCGCGAGAGGGCGGGGAACTTCGTGGTGAGATCGTTCAGCGCTTCGGCCACGGTGGCTGCGCCGGTGTCCACTTTTGGCGAGCCTTCGGTGAAGCGCCGGAACGCCGTTGGGATTTCTATCGTGATTGCCATGGAGTGCTCCAATCCTTTCGATGCGGCATATCTGCCTGCTGGTAGAACTTAAATGTCATTCCGAACCCCGTTCCCCTTTTGAACGGGGAGAGGAATCCGCTTTTTCGTCAATTTGCGTATAAAGCAGATCCTCACCCGCAAAAAACGGGGGTTCGGGATGACGGTTCGCGCAGATTTCCTAGCGCTCATGAAACCTGCACGCTGTCTTTCAACTGCTCATGAAGGAGGGCTTCGAAGGCCTCGAGCTTGGGCTCGATGACTTCGGTTGCCGGAAAGTCGGCGGCGATGGCGTCGGTGGTCTTCAGGCCGTTGCCGGTGATGCAGGCGACCGTCGTTTCGTCCTTGCCGATGCGGCCCTGCTGAATCAGCTTGGCCGCTACTCCCGCGGTGACGCCGCCGGCGGTCTCCGCGAAGATGCCTTCGGTTTGCGCGAGCAGCTTGATGGAGTCAATGATCTCGGGATCGGATATGTCTTCAGACCAGCCGCCGGATTCGCGAATCAATCGCAGCGCGAACGGGCCGTCGGCGGGATTCCCGATTGCCAAAGAACGCGCAATGGTGTTCGGCTTCTGCGGGGTGAAGCGCGGCAGTTCGCGTTTGACGGCATCGGCGATGGGCGAGCAACCCGTGGCCTGGGCGCCAAAAAACTTCACGCGCTTCGGCTCGACCCAACCAAGATGCGCCAGCTCGGCAAACGCCTTGGCGATTTTACCGATCAGCGAGCCGCCGGCCATCGGCACCACGACGTTGTCGGGGAGTTCCCAGCCAAGCTGCTCGGCGATTTCGTAGCCGTGAGTCTTGGAGCCTTCGGCGTAGTACGGCCGAAGATTGACGTTCACCAGTCCCCAGCGGAACTTGTCGGCAATCTGGGTGCAGAGGCGGTTGACGTGATCGTAGTTGCCGTTGATGCGGATGATCCGTCCCCCGAAGACCGCGGTGTTCAATACTTTTGCCGGCTCGAGGTCGGCCGGGATGAACACGCAGGTGTCGAAGCCCTGCTGGGCGCCCTGCGCGGCCACGGCGTTCGCCAGGTTCCCAGTAGATGAGCAGCCAATGGTTTCGAAGCCGAAGCGGCGCGCGGCGGCGAGAGCCGTGGCGACCACGCGATCCTTGAACGAAAGAGTGGGGAAGCAGACGGCATCGTTCTTGAAATAAAGATTCTTCACGCCAAGGCGCTCTCCCCAATTCCGGGATTTCACCAGCGGCGTTCCCCCGATGGGCTGGCTCGGCGTGAATCCCTGCGGCAGGGGCAGGAACTCCGAGTAGCGCCACATGTTGAAAGCGCGGCGGGACAAGGCCTCGCGGCTGGCAGCCTGCCGCAGGGTTTCGTAGTCATAGCTCACTTCCAGTGGAGAGAAGCACTCTTCGCAGTAGGATTGCGGTTGATTGGGATATTTCTTTCCGCACTCTCTGCAACGTAAGAAATAGATTTCCTTCATAAGTCACCTCGTCGGGACCCTCTGGCAAATGGCCAGGAGCCACCGTTTGAAATGACGTGGGATGATCGCGGGCAGCGCGGAGGGGTTAAAACGAAAAACCCTCCGTGCCAAAGTGCAGGAGGGTCTCAGAAAATCTGTGAACTCTTCCAACTCTTTAGCAGTTTTTTACGTGGAGCAAGTCGCCCTAAATCGCCACGTGACACCGCAAATGCGGCTAACCCATTTATGCTAGAACCCGAACTGCTTGTCAAGTCGAAACTTATGCGGCAATTGGCGAAACGCCCAAAGCTAACCTTTCCGCGTCCAATTCAACAGGTAACGGAATTTCCGTAAGACCCGTCCGGATGGCCAGTTAACGCCGAGGCGCATCTAAGGTAAGTAGAAACTCCGCGCATTCCACGGTGTTATACTCTCCGCAGGTGGACTGGGCCACGGATATAGATAGGAGCCAGATTGTATGGAGCAGTCAACAAATAACAAGGTCAATTGGACAAGCCGGCGCACGTATGTGGCCGCCGGACTGATCGCGGCGACGCTTTCGGTGGGCATTCTGATCGGCACGGTCGTATCCGGAAAAGTTTCCGCCATGCGCTCGTTTTCGTTCACGGGCGGCGCGGGCGCCACGGCGCTGGCCCTGCCGGACCCGATTCCTTCGTCCAACAGTTTTTCGGCGATCGTGAATCGCGTTGAGCCTGCCGTCGTCAACATCGCCACCACCCAGGTGATGGACCGCAAATCCAGGCGGAATCGCGGGGGCGGCGACGACGACCCGAGCGAGGATTTCTTCTTTCATTTCTTTGACGGCCGTCCGGACAACGGGCCTAAAGCCGAGCGCAGCCTCGGCTCTGGCGTGATCGTGGACAAGAGCGGATTCATCCTGACGAACAACCACGTGGTGGAGCAGGCCACGAAGATCCAGGTGCAACTCAACGGAGACACCACCAAGTACACGGCGAAGGTTGTGGGCGTTGACGAAGCGACCGACCTTGCGGTGATCAAGATCGATGCGGGCAAGGAACTTCCTTCCGCGAAGCTCGGAAACTCCGATGGCGTGCAGGTGGGCGATTGGGTGCTGGCGATCGGCAGCCCGTTTGGCCTGAACGCGACGGTAACGGCGGGCATCATCAGCGCGAAGGATCGCGCGGGCATCGGCCAGCAGTTCCAGCGCTTCCTCCAGACCGACGCAGCGATTAACCCGGGCAATTCCGGCGGGCCGCTGGTGGATATGGCCGGGCAGGTGATCGGCATTAACACCGCCATTATTACCGGCAGCCGTGGCTACGAAGGCGTCGGGTTTGCGATGCCGTCTTCCACCGCAATCACCGTTTACGATCAACTCGTAAAGAGCGGACGCGTGACGCGCGGCTCGATCGGCGTCAGCTTCCAGGAAGAACTTGGCACCAACCAGATTACGTTGAAGTCTCTCGGCGCGCCGTATGGCGTGGTGATTGAAGGCGTCGAACCCGGCAGCCCGGCGGAAAAGGCCGGCTTGAAGGGCGGCGACGTGATCACATCGATCAACGGTGCGGCGGTGAAGACCGGCAACGACCTGGTGAACCCCATCGCTTCGGCACCGATTGGCAGCAAGGTCAAGATTACCTATTACCGCGACAAACAGATGAAGGAGACCGCGGCTACTGTGGAAGATCGTACGCGCGTGTTTCCAAACACCCAGGGCCGAGTGAATAGCGCTCCGGATGAAAACGCGCCAGCCGAATTCGGGCTGCACGTGGAAAACCTGACTCCGGTGCGCGCGCAGAAGGTCGGAATCGAGGGGCAGAAGGGCGTGGTGGTAAGCGAAATCGAACCCGCCAGCTTCGCCGACGACACCGGCTTCCAGCCCGGCGATGTGGTTTCCGAGGTAAACGGCGCGGCGGTGACTTCGGTGGACGACTACCGCAAGGCCATCTCCAAGTTGAAGCCGGGAGAGAACGTTGTGTTCAAAGTCCTGCGTCGGAACGGCGACCGGGTGATGACCATGTTCCTTCCGGGCGTGGTTCCCGCGGACACGAAACAATAGACCGGCACATTTGCCCAGCTATGCGCACAACGCAGCATAACCGTCGAATGACTCGCATGATTCTTGCGGCCATGGCCGTGGGCAGCTTAACGCTGCCCGCGGCCGGCGCTGCGCAAACGACGAGCGCGGCAAGCAAATCAACGCACAAGCCTGCGGCGGGGTCCACTGCTTCGAAGACCACTACCGGCACCGCAAAGAAATCCAGCAAATCCGGCAGGAAATCGAGCAGCAAGACCAAACGGGTGAAGGGGCAGGCCGCGCCTACTCCGGACCGCATCAATGAAATTCAGGGCGCGCTGGTAAAAAATGGTGCTTATGCCGGCGAGCCTTCGGGAAAGTGGGACGACTCCACCGTCGAAGCCATGAGGAAATTTCAGGCCGCGCACGGGCTCAATGCCACCGGCAAAATGGACGCGTTGACGCTGCAGAAGCTTGGCCTGGGTTCCGAGACGGCGGGGATGGGCGTCCCCACGCCTCCGCCAAATTCAACCAACCGCCTGCTATCCTCGAAAGTGCAGCGCGACGAAGTGAAGAACGAGCCGGAGTAGCCCGCCTTTGCCTATTTCGTTTTCTTAAAAATGCGGACGGAATTATTTTTTGCGCTTTTGCGCCAAGGCGCCCACTGATTTCGTAAATTCTTCCAGAACTTCTTCATTCACAGTGTTCCGCACGAACTGGCCTTTGCGTTTGCATTCGATCAGTCCCGCTTCAGAGAGCACCTTCAGGTGGTGTGATACGGTGGCTGGAGTCACGCCGCGCATATCCACAAGGGCGCAGCAGTTCACTCCCTCGTGGGACGCAATGTATTCGTAGATCTTCAATCTGGTCTCGTCGGCCAACGCCTTGGAGATCTTTTCAATCTGGGCCAGGTTCATACCTCAAGTCCTTCTGCCAGCAAAAGTTCACCCCACGCCCCGCTTAATTGCGGAATTGGCGATTCGGGGTGTAACCAGCAAATTAGATGTTCATCTAACTATCGAAGTTACCTGAATCGATTGGCCGGAGCAAGGCTCCGGACATGGAATTAACGGAGGAATTATGAAGCGGTTACAAGGGAAAGTCGCGGTAGTCACGGGAGGAAACAGCGGAATCGGATTGGCGAGCGCCCAGCGCTTGAAAGAGGAGGGGGCGCGCGTTGCGATCACCGGGCGCAGCCAGAAGACACTCGACGAGGCGGTGAAACTCCTCGGCGGGGACACGCTGGCGATTCAGTCGGACGTTTCCAAGGCCGGCGAGATTGAAAAAGTGTACGAAGCGGTTTCGAAGAAGTTCGGCAAGATCGACATCCTGTTCGCAAACGCAGGCGTCGCCAAATTTCTTCCGGTCACCGCGGTGACCGAAGGGCATTACGACGAGCAGTTCGACATCAACACCAAGGGTGCGTACTTCACCATCCAGAAAGCGCTTCCGCATTTAAATGATGGCGCGTCCGTCATCCTGAACACCAGCGTGGTCAGCAATCAAGGACTTCCGATGGGCTCGGTATACGCCGCGACGAAGGCCGCCATGCGCTCGCTGACGCGCTCTTTCGCCAGCGTGCTGGCGGAACGCAACATCCGGGTTAATGCCGTCGCGCCTGGACCGATCGAAACGCCGATCTTCGGGCGCACCGGCCTTTCGAAGGCAGATATTGACGGATTTGCCGCCGAGGTGGTCGGTAAGGTGCCAATGAAGCGTTTCGGGAAGCCCGAGGAAGTGGCTTCGGCGGTTGCCTTCCTGGCCTCCGCGGATGCGTCCTACGTCACAGGCATCGAGCTAAACGTCGACGGCGGCATGGGCCAGATCTAACCACTGACGATGGAAGACCCAGGGGCACAAATAGACTCGGGAATACGGTCCTGAAAATGAAAACGGGCGCCCGCTAAGGGCGCCCGTTTCCGATTCTTGTGGACTTCTTTAGAAATCCAGGCGAATGCCAACCTGCATCTGTCGCTGGCCGATCAACGAATTGCTCGACTGCGTGGGTACACCAAAGTGCGGGTTGAACACCAGCGAGCTGCCGGTGATGCTGTACATCTGTGTGTCCGCGGAAGTGAAGTTGACGTGGTTGAAGAGGTTGAAAGCGTCTCCGAGCAGAGTCAGCTTTTTGTTTTCCCAGAAGGTAAAAGCCTTTTCCAGGCGCAGGTCCACGATTGCCGTTCGTGGCAACTGGAACGAGTTGTTGGCGAAGAAGGGCGGGCGGTTGGTGCCGCCATCGGCCAAAACGCCAGAGCCGCCGGTCACTCCGACGTAGGATACGCCGGCAACGGTTTGGGTGGGCGCATTGCCCTGAATCAACGGGGTGAAGGGGACGCCGGAAGAGATCGTAATGAGCGGAGAGATCGTAAGGCCGTTCGCTAGCTGCTTTACGAGCTCTTTCTGACCCTTGTAGAAGTCCGGCGTCCACACGCCGCCGAAGGTGAATCGCTGGCGGATGTCGAAATTGGAGCGGCCGGATTCCAGGCCGATGTCGAACGGATTCAGCACATTGTTGGTGGCGGTGAAAGTTTGCGAACTCTGGCCGAAGTCCGTCGCGTGAGACCACGTGTAGGATGATTGGATTTGGAAGCTCTTGTAGAACCGGCGGTTCACTCCCACGACCAGGGCGTTGTAGTGCGAGTCGACGGAGTCCGAAATGTCGGTGATGGCTCCGAACGCGGGATTGGGGCGTTTCGTGCCGGTGTTCGTGCTGGGCACCCCAAAATAGGGGACGGTGACACTCTGGCCGATCAGCGCCTGGTTGAGGAACGGGCTGGAGACGGTGCCCGTGCCCTGGGTGACGGTGTAGGTTGTGTCGAGCGTCGGGGCGGCCAGATTGGCATCGATGAACCGCGGCAAACGGTGGCCGATGCTTCCGATGTAGGAAAGCGTTACCACGGTGTTCGTGGCAATTTCCCGTTCAACTTCCAGATCGAACTCATGGATCATCGGAAGTTTCGTGTTCGGCGCAAACTGCACCACGTTGAGCGAGGGCGGCGGGTTACCCGAGGCGATCACATTTGGATAAGCAGGCGCGCCAGTCTGGCTGGGCAACAGGAAGACGGTGTTCTGACCCGCAGCGACTCCGGTGCTGCTGATGGCGCTGAAGATGGTCGAATTGATGATCCGGCCGTAGAAAATGCCGTATCCCCCGCGGACGACGGTCTTGCCATCGCGAGTCAACTGATAAGCGGCTCCGATGCGCGGACCAAAGTCTGACCGATCGGACGGGAGAGAACTGGTGCCAGGCAGGGCGGAATTAGGAATTTGCGTGGATGGGAGGATTTCGGTCTCCCAGCGAAGCCCAAGGTTCAGGGTTAACCTGGGGGTGATGCGCCAATCATCCTGCCCAAAAAACGCGAGGTCGTTTGTGGCGAACTGGAAGCCAGGTGTGCCGAAGCCTTGCGCAAAGTTGGCGTAGCAGGGAACCGGCACTGGCGTCGCTGCTGACGTCTGGCAAAATGGGGTGGCGCTTCCAGTGGATTGCTGCACGAAATCGCTGATGTAATCGACGCGTGTGTTGTACGAGTAGGCGCCGAACTGTTCAAATAGATTTACGTCCGTGTCGTGCACATGGTTGAAGTCAAAACCGAATTTAAAGAGGTGCTTGCCGTGGCTCCAGGCGAGGGTGTCGGCAACCTGGTTGCGGCGTTCGTCGGGGAATGCCGGGCGATTCAGAAAGTTCGGCATGCCAAAAACGAAACCGCCGACGCCGCCGATGGTAATTTGGGAGGAAAGACCCAGCGAGGAAACCGGCTCGCCGGGGATCGCGGATTGGCCGTTCTCGAATTCGAAGTCGCGGCCATACTGGTAGCGCAGCTCATTGGTGATGTTGTTGGAAATCGTGGAGGTGAGCCGCGCGATTCCCCAATCGTCTTTAACGAAATCGTTGCCGAAGCTTTCCACGCCGCGGTTCACCACTCCGGCGCTCTGGATGCCCTCGGGTGAATTCCAGCGCAGGCGGTTGTAGGTAAACGAAGCGTGGTTGCTCGCATTAATGTTCCAATCGATTTTAGGGAGCAGGATCAGCTGGTCGCCACGGCGCGGTACGGTTCCCGTGAGATTGGTGAGCAACGAAAGGGCGTTCGCCACGTTTGTGGAAAAAGCTGGAAGAATGCCGCGTGTGGTGAGCGTCGCCGTTTCCGAAGTGCTGAGCGGCGCGAAGATCGCGTTCGGCGTGCCTGAATTCGCGGTCGCCGGAAATGGCCGGAGTTGCTGGTCTGCGCTGAAGAAGAAAAAGAGTTTGTCCTTGATGATCGGGCCGCCGATTCCCCCGCCAAACTGGTGGCGCTTATCCTCGGGCAAAAAGGGCACGTTGGTGAGCACGCCGTTGACGGTTTCCTTTTTGAAGGAGAACGGGTTGATGGCGCCCCAGTCGCTGCTGCGGAGGTACCAGAAGGCTTGACCATGGAATTGGTTGGTGCCGCTCTTGGTGACTGCGTTGACCACGCCGCCGGCCGCACGGCCGTATTCCGCCGAATAGTTCGAAGTGTTGATCTGGAATTCCTGGATGGCGGCTTCGCTGGTGGAATAGCTGATACGCGTGCGGCCGCGCTCTTCGCTGAAAAACGCCTGGTTGTTATCCGCGCCGTCCACCGTGTTGTTGTTCAACAGTCCGGAGATTCCCCGGAAGCTCACCAACCCGAATCCGCCGTCGCCCACGGCGCCAGGGGTGCTCAGCGCATAAAAGGACCAGCGCCTTCCGTTCATGGGCAGGTTTTCCAGCGAGGTGGAGTTGATATTGGTGGTGAAATCAGCGCGGTCCGTAACCAGCACCGGCGCTTCCGCCGTCGCCATCACGGTTTCGTGCTGGGCTTCGACCCCCAGGGTTGCGTCAATCGGAGTCGCGCGGCCCACTTCCACGATGATGCTCGTGGCTTTGAATCCTCCGAATCCTTTCGCGGAAATCTCCAACGAATACGTGCCCGGCTGGAGGTGGCCAATCAGGTAACGCCCGGAGGCGTCCGTCGTCGCGGAAGACGTTCGGGAGGTCCCAAGATTCGTTGAGGTGGCTATGGCTCCCGGCACGATTGCTCCGGATGGATCGGTGACGCTCCCGCCGATTGCGCCATCTGTTGTGGACTGCGCCCAAATCCCACTCGTCAACAAAAGCCCGAGACACAAGACTAACACGCTTCGCGGATACAGAGACTGCTTGACCTTGGCCGTCCTCATTTCATTTTCTCCTTTGTATATTTGCCATTGACCACGCACACGAATACGCCATGAATGGCCCCCGGGGTTGGGGGAAAAATAGGGACAATGATGCCTGGTCCGTCGTCCCGAATGATTCAGTTATATGGGCAACATCCCTCGGCTAGTTGGGAGCCTTGTTAACACAGTTTGGAGATACAGAAAAGCCACTTCCCTGTGGAAAAAACCCAACCCGATGGATCCGCTGTTTCCATCCATATCCCTAGCAAAAAGGATTGCTTTCCGTGCGTGCCGCCATTGTTGCGGATTTTTGTTGCTGTCGGGTGACACTTTGAAGAAAGGGGGATGAGAAAGCTCGCGCGTGATTCTCAGCCGACGTTTGACGCCGCGAGGCGCGCGCCGATAGACTCGATTTTGTCCAGGAGGCAGCATGGCTACCGCATCGGCGTTGCGCAAATACAAGAATTTCATCAACGGGGAGTGGGTTGCTCCACGCGGGGGCAAGACGCTGGAGAATCGCAACCCCGCCAATACCGACGAAGTGGTCGGCGTCTTTCCCCTTTCTTCCGAGGAAGACGTAAACGCGGCGGTCTCTGCCGCGAAAGAAGCCTTCACGACCTGGCGCCTGGTGCCGGCTCCGAAGCGCGCCGAGATACTTTTTCGCGCAGCGGAACTGCTGGTGAAGCGCAAGGAAGAGTTTTCTCGCGACATGACCCGCGAGATGGGCAAAGTTTTGGCCGAAACCCGGGGCGACGTGCAGGAGGCCATTGATATGACTTACTACATGGCCGGCGAGGGGCGGCGGTTGTTCGGCCAGACGACGCCCTCCGAGCTTCCCAATAAATTTGCCATGAGTTTGCGGCAGTCGATCGGCGTTTGCGGGTTGATCACGCCGTGGAATTTTCCCATGGCCATCCCTGCGTGGAAAATGATGCCCGCGCTGGTGTGCGGGAATACGCTGGTAATCAAGCCGGCCGAGGATACTCCGCTCTCCACTTACAATCTGGTTGAAATTCTTAGCGAAGCCGGGCTGCCGCCGGGCGTCGTCAATCTTGTTGGCGGAGATGGACCTGGCGCAGGCGCGGCGCTGACGAAACATACCGATGTGCCGGTGGTAAGTTTTACGGGCTCCACTTCAACCGGGCGCATTATCGCGGAGACCTGTGCACCCACGTTCAAGCACTACAGCCTGGAGATGGGCGGCAAGAACATTATTCTGGTGATGGAAGACGCGAATCTCGATCTTGCGGTGGATGGCGCGATCTGGGGCGGGTTTGGCACCACGGGCCAGCGTTGCACTGCCGCGAGCCGCATTGGCATCCACAAGAGCGTATACAAGGAATTCGTTGGGCGATTCGTGGAACGCGCCGCGAAGCTCAAGGTTGGCAACGGGCTTGATCCCGCGATTGAGATGGGGCCATGCATCAACGAGCAGCAATTGCAGACCGTGATGTCTTATGTGGAGATTGGCGTGAAGGAAGGCGCGAAGCTTTTGACGGGCGGGCATCGACTCGCAAGCGGGGAGCGGGCGAAAGGCTGGTTCCATGAGCCGACGGTGTTCGGGGATTGCGATCCGAAAATGCGCGTGGCGCAAGAGGAAATTTTCGGGCCCGTGGTTTCGTTGATTCCGATCGAGAGCTTGGAGCAGGGAATTGAAGTTGCCAACGACGTGCCCTACGGGCTTTCCGCGTCGATCTACACACGCAACGTCAATCGCGCTTTTGCCGCGATGCAGGACCTGTACACTGGCATCGTCTATGTGAACGCGCCGACCATTGGCGCGGAGACGCATCTCCCGTTTGGCGGCACCAAGCAGACCGGCAACGGCCATCGCGAAGCCGCCGTCGCCGCCATCGACTTCTTTACCGAATGGAAATCGGTCTACATCGACTATTCCGATAAGCTCCAGCGCGCCCAGATTGACAACAATTAGGTCCGGGTTGCCTCGATAACTGCTTTACTTTCTGCTAGAATGTAAAGCATGGCTGAAGCGACGCTTTCTTCGAAAAACCAAATCGTAATTCCTCGCGAGGCCCGCAAGGCTCTCGGCCTGAAGCCGGGCGATAAACTTTTGGTCGTTCTACTAGGCGATGATTTGATCGTTTTGAGGAAGCCCAAGTCATATCGGAAAGCAATCGCCGGGCTTGGCCGGGGACTGTACCCACCGGATTACCTCAAGAAGGAACGCGAGAGTTGGGACTAGAGAGCCTGCAATCTTTCTTGCGCACGCGTAAAGCTGTTGCTCTGGATACGAGCATTCTCATATATCAACTTGAGAAAAATCCCCGGTATTTTCCCCTTTCCGACGCCGTTTTTGCGTGGCTTGAAAACAGCGGCAATTCTGCCATTACATCCACCCTGTCCATGACGGAATTGCTAGTGCCCGCTTATCGTGAAGGTGATGCTCGAAGCTTACAACGCTACCGCGGTTTGCTGAGTACATACCCCAGCCTTACCTGGATCGCTCCGGATCTGGGAATTGCGGATACGGCGGCCAGGATGCGCGCCGAGTATCGACTCAAGACACCGGACGCCATCCATGCGGCCACAGCAATCCAGTTAAAGGTGTCCGGTTTTCTGACTAACGATCCAATTTTTCAGCGTGTCGCTGAATTTGAGACTTTGGTCATGGACGATATCCTTTGACGCCCCTTGACAGTGCTTCTAAAATGGTAACTAGCACTTTTCAATGAGTGCTGCCATGAGGAATCCAGCGTTGCAAGAACGGCGTAACCGTCAGATTTTGGCGGACTTGGTGCGCACGTACATCGAGACGGGTGAGCCCGTGTCTTCGCGCGCCATTTCGAAACGCTTTGAGGAGTCCCTCAGTACGGCCACGATTCGCAACATCATGGCCGACCTAGAGGACGGCGGGTATCTTTACCAGCCACACACTTCTGCGGGACGGGTTCCTACGGCGGCGGCATATCGGTTTTTTGCGCAAGAGATTGCTTCGCAGGCTACGCTTACCGTCGAAGACCGCAACTGGATCAACCGCGAAATGAGCGGGGCGAATTCCGCTGCGGAAATCACCGAGCGCGCCGGGCACGTCCTTGCGGAGGTCTCGCGAGGAGTGGGGATCATCGTATCTCCGCCGCTGCGCCGGGCGGTGCTGGAGCATGCGCGGATGTGGCTGTTGCCCGACGGCCGCGTGGTGGTGGTTCTGATCTCGCCCGGCGGCAACACGCGCGACAAGGTGCTACGCCCGGGACGCACGTTTACCCAGGCGGAGCTCGACGCCACTGCAGACTTTCTGAATCGTAACTATTCCGGCTGGACGCTGGACGCCATCCGCAGCGACCTTCTGCAAAAGCTCGCCACGGAACGCGAGCGCTACGAAATATTGGCGCAAAGCGCGTTGACGCTCTGCGACCCGGCCATACTTTCCGAGAATTCCGCGCAGCAGATTTATGTGGAGGGCGCGGCGCAATTTGTCGGCACGCCGGAATTCGCGGATCAGGGGCATTTGCGTGAATTGCTTGCGGCGATCGAGGAAAAGAACCGCCTCGTCTCGGTGCTGAACGCCTGCATCGAAACGCCGGAGCCCGTCTTCGTGCAGATTGGCATCAAAGAAATGTCCCAGGCCGGGCAAAACCTGGCCTTGATTAGCGCCCCCTATTCGGGGCAGGACCAGTTGCAGGGTTCGCTCGGCGTGCTGGGGCCCACGCGGATCGATTACGAGCGCGCCATGACCGCGGTCGCCTATGTGGCCCAGCTGTTCAGCGAGGCGTTGCAGAAGATCGAATAGAAAATCCACCCTCCCTGGCTCATGCCGGGAGAAAAGGGTAGGACACCACAATTTTTGAGGATAGATTTATGGACGAACGGGAAATCAAGGTGAATGTTGACAAAGACGAAGGCTCCGTGCAGCACGAGGAATCGCAATCCGCGGGCTCCACGGGGGAGGAAGCCCAGGTGAAAAAACTCACGGCGGAGCTCGCCGACCTGCAGCAGACATTGCTGCGCCGCCAGGCCGATTTCGAAAATTACCGCAAGCGCATCGAAAAGGAACGCGCAGAGGACTCCAAGCGGGCCACCGCGCGCGTCGTCGAGTCGCTGATTCCCATTGTGGACGGATTCGAGCACGCACTCGCGGCGCACAAGGAAGATGAGTACGCCAGCTACCGCAAGGGATTCGAGCTCATCTACAAACAGCTATTGGATAATCTGGCGCGACTTGGGGTGGAACGCGTTGAGCCGCTTGGCGCGACTTTCGATCCGCACATGCATCAGGCCATGGATCGCACGGAAACCAAGGAACATCCCGACGGCGCCATCCTGGAAGTTTTCCAGCCTGCCTACGTGTTCCACGGACGAGTTTTACGTCCGGCGCTGGTGCGGGTAGCGGTCCACCCGGGCGGCGCATCGAATAAAGCGGTGAATTAATCGGTAACACTCTATGGGGATCGCAGCGCTCGCTGCGTTGATCCCTGCTATTTTCAGATAGAGAGAAGGGAACCACGACAGCGAACATGGCCAAGTCTCAGCAGCGCGATTATTACGAAGTGCTCGGCGTCACGAAGACCGCGTCGATTGAGGAAATCAAGTCGTCGTACCGGAAGGCTGCGCTGAAGTGGCATCCCGACCGCAGTCCGGAGAATAAGGAAGAGGCGGAGCACCGCTTCCGCGAATGCACGGAGGCCTATAGCGTCCTCAGCGACACGCAGAAGCGGCAGATTTACGATACTTATGGTCATGAGGGGCTCGCCGGCGTCGGCACGCAGCCCGATTTCAACGGCACCATATTCCAGGATTTTCACGACATTTTTGGCGAGTTCTTTGGCTTCGATGATCTTTTTGGCGCGGGCGGGAGCCGGAGGCGCGGAGGCGGGCGCCGCGTGCAGCGCGGGGCGGACCTGCGTTATGACATGACGCTTACGTTCGAGGAAGCCGCCACCGGGATTACGACAAAAATTCGAGTGCCCCGGCAGGAGTATTGCGAAACCTGCAACGGCACGGGAGCCAAGAAGGGCACGGGCATCGTCGCCTGCCAGGCTTGCGGCGGCCGCGGGCAGATCGTTTATCAGCAGGGATTTTTCACCATCAACCGCACTTGCCCGTCTTGCCAGGGCGCGGGACAGATCGTCAAGGAACGCTGCGCCGATTGCAAAGGCCAGGGCCGCGTGGATCGCGAACGCACCATCGAGCTGCGCATTCCGCCCGGCGTGGACACCGGCACACGGCTGCGCGTTCAAGGAGAAGGCGAACCCGGACCCAACGGAGGGCCGGCCGGCGACCTCTACGTTGTGCTGGAAGTGAAGGAACACACCTTTTTTGAGCGGCGCGGCGCCGATCTTTACTGCACGATTCCCTTGAGCATCGCGCAGGCTTCGCTGGGAACGGAATTGCAGGTTCCCGGGCTTACCTCCGAAGAGAGGTTGAAAATTACCGAAGGCACGCAAAGCGGCGCGGTTTTCCGGATCAAGGGCAAGGGCCTGCCCGACCCGCACGGCGGCGGCCGCGGCGATCTTTACTACCATGTGCGGGTGTTGACGCCCACGAAGCTGACGCGTGAACAGCGCAAGATTATGGAACAGCTCGACGCCACGCTGAAAGTGGATAATAAGCCGGCCGACCGCAACTCCACCCTCTTTGACAAAGTGAAAGACATCTTCGGGTAATTTTGAGTGCGAAAGCAGAGCTTTCGCTTTTACGCATTAAGCCGGCTCTCCCACTTTTGTTTTATCGACGGGTTGCCATCTCAAAAGCGGGAGCTTTGCTCCCGCACTCAAAATTCTCACTCCATGCCGCAATCCGCTCCGTCAGACTCCCGATTCGTGGCAAGATAGCAGCCATGCGACGCCGATTTTTTGTTGAACAATTTTCGGGGCAGCGCGCTTTGATGGAAGGCGAGGCCGCGCATCATCTTGGGCGAGTGCTTCGCGCGCAGCCGGGGCAGCTCTACGAGCTCAGTGACGGTACGAAGGTCTGGTTAGGACGCATCGAAACTGTTCTGCGGGACTCGGTCGAGTTTTCGCTGGTGGAAGAGTTGGCTGCGCATCACTCGCCGTTGCAGACGACGTTGCTGCTCTCCGTGGTGAAATTCGATTCGTTTGAATGGGCGTTGGAGAAGGCGACGGAGCTTGGTGTTCATACGATCGTTCCGCTCGCCGCCTCCCGGAGCGAGAAGGCGCTGCTTGCGGCCGCCGCCAAGCGCGCGGAGCGCTGGAGGAAACTTCTGCTCGAAGCCTCGCAGCAATCGCGCCGCGTACAGTTGCCGATTCTTGAATCGCCGGCGAAGCCTGAGACGGCGTTTGCAACTTTTAAGGAAGGGATACGGGTTTTCCTTTCGGAAGCGCCCGACGCGAAATCCTTACGGGAAGTGTTGCGCGACCGGCGAGGGACCGCGGCGGTCCTCGCCATCGGGCCGGAGGGCGGCTGGACCGACGCGGAATTCGCCGCGGCGCGGGCCTCGCAATTTTACGAAGCTTCGCTCGGCAAACTCATCCTGCGTACGGAAACCGCAGTTGTCGCCTCTCTCGCCGCCCTGAACTTCGCGCTTTCCGATTAGCGCAGCGCCTTTGTAGCGGCAGCTCTGCCGCCGCTTTTACTACGTCAAGCCTTAGTCCAAGGTTGGATTCGGAGATTCGGTTGAATCCGTAAAAGCGGGAGCAAAGCTCCCGCACTCCAAAGAAGGGCTCGCCGGGCTGAGGTCCGGCGCCTACAAGCGCGAGCAAACGATTGAAAATGCGAAGGCCCGAAGAGAAGAAAAATCTCTTCGGGCCTCGCCCATTCAGACTTTGCTGCAAACGACTTGCTTTACTGGCCGAACGTGATTACACCGAAGGTGCCGTCGCCGTAATTGTTGTTGCCGGCGGTGAAGAAGAGTTGATTGGGGTTGCCATTCGAGCCCGCCGCGCCGCCCTGGCCGAATTGAATAGCCCAGACGTCGTCGATCTCGATGGCTTTGCCGGTTGCGTCGCGTAGCGGGCCAAGGAACGCGCCGCTCTTCGGATCAAATGCGTTGATGCGGCCGCGAGGAGTGTTGTCGGTGATCAGGATCGCGTTGCTCATCGGTCCAAAATCGGCCGGGGCCAGTGCGACGCCCCAGGGCGAATGAAGAGTTCCGTGCAGCGCAAACTCAGAAATCGGCGCTCCAGCCGGAGTGAACGATGCCACAAAACCGCTCTGCGCTTTATCAAGGGCGGTATAGGTGACCCAAATTGTTTGCACGCCCTGCGCATCGGTAACGGTCTGAATGCCGTAGGGAGCGAACTTCTGGGGGACTTTGGAGTCGACGAAGGCATTCGGACCAAGCTGTTCGTTCACCAATTTGAAATTGGCGTCAAATACGTCGATCCTGCGGTTCGGTCCGTCATCCGCGGCGTACAGCAGGGGCTGTCCGCCGTTGTTGGCGATGGCCAGGCCCGTGTACGTGGCGCCGACGGATGATCTGTCGGCGGCGAGGGTGGCGTTAGTCCCACCTACACCTGGGTTCCAGCCGCTGATCGTGCCGTCGAGGGTCGCAAAGATGAAAAGGGAGTTTGCTGAGGTTTGCTTTCCGGTAGTCGGATTGACGCTGGAAACGGCGAAGGCCGTGACCCCGGCGGGCGTTTCCGGCGCGACGATTCCGGTCGGTGACCCCTGTCCACCGGACACCGGTGGAACGGTCACAACCAGGCCAACAACGCTAGCGGAAACTCCGTTCGTGTTGTTGATGGAATAGAGGGTAGAAAGCCCGGTGGCGTTGTCGCTCACCCAGAAGGGGCTGGTGCCCGTGGAAACGAGGCCCCAGGCGTTGACGAGATGGGGGTCATGAACGGTGCCGCCGGATCCGGAGTTGGTTACCAGGTCGGTGCGGGTATACTGCGCGAACGTCAAGCAGGGAGATACGAACGCCAAGGCAAGCGCCGCCAGCGTTTTTATTGCTGATCTCATTTCTTTTTCCTCTCCAGTACTCTTTGTGCCGAAGCACGAATTGCCGATGACATTGCGGCTTGCGGGGAGCTGGGAAGGGCTGGGTGGGGGCCGAACTTATCTTCCGGAAGCAATAAACCGCAAGGCCACTATCAAATTAGCGGGAGAGGCCGCGGGGTATGTCATCAAGAAGTCAACTGGGTGTTAGATTTCCGCTCGTCCTGCCGGCTGCCACAGGCAGGCGGCGGCATCCAAAGCCGCCCGCAAGCCGTCTAACAAAGGTGCAAGCGCCGCTTCCTCATTCAGCGCAGGAATGATGATTGCGATTGGGGAGGGCATCGCTCGAATCCTAAATACATCGCCCCGGAAAGTCGAGGCGGCCGCGTTTTCAATCACGGCTGCTGTGAATTTCGCGGTGCATGATATAAAATAGAGGAAGTCGGAGATGCGCAAACCTGACGAGAACCTGATCGCTCCTCCCACGGGCGGCTCACCCGACGCCCCGACATCTTCTTTGACCCCGGCGGCCCCGCAGCAAGATGCTTCCGCTTCACAGGCAAACAGCCATCATCTTCTGCGCAACGAAATCCGCGTGTGGACCCGCGACCTGCTGATCGCGATCGGCCTGGCGCTCGTGATCATCGTGTTCCTGTACCAGCCCGTGAAAGTGGAAGGCACCAGCATGGCGCCGCTGCTATCCGACCAGGAACGCATCTTCATCAACAAATTTGTTTACCGGTTCGAGGACATTCACCGCGGCGACGTGGTGGTCTTCTGGTATCCCCTGGACCGCTCCAAGTCATTCATCAAGCGGGTCATCGGCCTGCCCGGAGAGACCGTGGACATCCGCCACGGCTTGCTCTACGTGAACGGGCAATTGGTCCCGGAACCGTACGTGCCGCCGCAATATACCGACGTTACCGATTTTGGCCCGGTGAAAGTACCGAAAGACAGCTACTTCGTGATGGGCGATCACCGGATCAGCTCGAACGATTCCCGCGTGTTTGGGCCGGTCTCCAGCCAGTTTATTTATGGCCGCGCCGTGTTCGCTTACTGGCCCGTGGACCACTTCGGTTCGCTTTCGACCACCGAGGCCAGCGATAAATGACGCAGCTTTCAGGAGGACCCACTGACGGAAGTCCAGCATCGACCAGCTATCCTCGCGCTCGAAGACGGGCGCATATTTAACGGCCGCGCGGCCGGCGCGATCACGCGCCGCGGCGGCGAAGTCGTTTTCAATACCAGCCTGACGGGTTACCAGGAAGTTTTCACCGATCCCAGCTACGCGGGGCAGATCGTTTGCCTGACGTATCCCCACATCGGCAATGTCGGCGCGAATCTCGATGACGAAGAGTCCCCTCGCCCGTATATCGAGTCGCTGATCGTCCGCGAATTCTCTCAGGTCACTTCGAACTGGCGCTCCGCCGAATCCGCGCAGCTCTATCTGAATCGGCACAAAATCCCGGTTATCTGGGATGTGGATACGCGCGCGCTGGTGCGCCACATCCGCAAGATGGGAGCGTTGCGGGGCATCGTGGCCACCGACGGCACGGCCGCGGATCAGCTTGTTTACGAGGCGAAGCAGTTGCCGCTGATGGCCGGGCAGGAGTTGGCGGGCCGCGTAAGCTGCGCGAAGTCCTACGACTGGCAAAAAGGGTCGATCGATCTCGTCACCTCTCCGTGGACCGAGCAGATGGGCGAATCCGGCGCCAGCCCGGATAGCAAGAAATTCAAAGTGGTGGCCTACGACTACGGCATCAAGCAGAACATTCTTCGCTTGCTGGTGGATCATCATTGCGACGTCACGGTCGTTCCGGCGAACACTTCCGCGGAAGATGTGCTTTCGCTGCGGCCGAATGGCGTATTTCTCTCGAACGGTCCGGGCGATCCCGAGCCGATCACTTACGCCGTTGAAAATATCCGCAAGCTGGCGGGACGCGTTCCGGTCTTCGGAATCTGCCTCGGCCACCAGCTCTGCGGCCTCGCGTTAGGCGGAAAAACTTTCAAATTGAAATTTGGGCATCATGGTTCGAATCACCCGGTGAAAAATCTGCTGACCAGTCAGGTGGAAATCACCGCGCAGAATCACGGCTTCTGCGTCGATCCCGAATCGCTGCCCTCCAGCGATGTCGAAATTACGCACGTCAACCTGAACGACCATACCAACGAAGGCATGCGGCACAAGAATTTGCCGCTTTTCAGCGTGCAGTATCACCCGGAGGCGTCGCCCGGCCCGCACGATTCGCATTACCTTTTCACCCAGTTCACCGACCTAATGAAGGAATTCGCCAGCCCAGGGAGTTCCCGAGGATGAGGACACGATTCGAGAAGGGAAGAGATGCCTAAACGGAAAGACATCCACAAGATCCTCATCATTGGTTCCGGCCCGATCGTTATCGGGCAGGCCTGTGAATTCGATTATTCGGGAGCGCAGGCGTGCAAGGCGCTGCGGGCGGAAGGCTATGAAGTGGTGCTGGTGAATTCGAATCCGGCCACCATCATGACCGACCCGGAACTCGCCAACCGGACTTATATCGAGCCGCTGACAAAGGAATATCTCGAGGAAATTCTCATCAAGGAAAAGCCGGACGCGCTGCTGCCGACGGTCGGCGGGCAAACCGCGCTAAATCTTGCCGTGGAGCTAGCCGAAGGCGGCATCCTCGAAAAGCATAAAGTCGAAATGATCGGGGCGTCGCTTCGAGCGATCAAGGTTGCCGAAGACCGGCTGTGGTTCAAGGACGCCTGCCGGAAGATCGGGCTGGAAGTTCCGGCGTCGGCGCTGGTCAATAACGCGCAGGACGCCTTGCGGCTCTGTGATCAACTCGGCTTCCCGCTGGTGATTCGGCCTTCGTTCACGCTGGGCGGCACCGGCGGCGCGATCGCGTACAACAAGGAAGAGTTTGCCGACTCAATCTCGCACGCGCTGGACATGAGCCCGGTGCACGAAGCGCTTGTGGAAGAGTCCGTGCTCGGCTGGAAAGAGTACGAACTGGAAGTGATGCGCGATTTTCGGGACAACTTCGTGGTGATCTGCACCATCGAGAATTTCGATCCCATGGGCGTCCACACCGGCGATTCGATCACCGTTGCCCCGGCGCAGACCCTGACCGACAAGGAATACCAACGCATGCGCGATGCCGCCGCGGCCATTATCCGCGAAGTGGGCGTCGAAACGGGCGGCTCCAACGTGCAATTCGCCATCAACCCGGAAAACGGCAAGATGGTGGTGATCGAGATGAATCCGCGCGTGTCGCGCAGTTCCGCGCTGGCCAGCAAGGCCACCGGTTTCCCGATTGCCAAGATTGCCGCGCGGCTCGCGGTTGGGATGACCCTCGACGAAATTCCCAACGACATCACGGAGAAAACTCCGGCTTGCTTTGAGCCGACCATCGATTACGTGGTGGTGAAGATTCCCAAATGGCAGTTCGAGAAATTTCCAGGGGCCGACAGCACCCTGGGCACGCAGATGAAATCGGTCGGCGAAGTGATGGCCATCGGGCGCACCTTCAAAGAATCGCTGCAGAAGGCGATTCGCTCGCTGGAGCCCAGCACGCCGTGGCGCGCGCCCGCGGAAACTCCCGATTCGCTGCTGCGAGAAAAGCTGGCCACGCCGCGGCCCGATCGCATTCACTGGATCCTCACGGCCGTCGAACGCGGGCTGCCCGCCGCTGAAATTTGCGATCTGACCAAGATCGATCCGTGGTTCATCCATCAGATTGAAGAGATCAACCAAGCCAACCGGCGGGCCGCCAGCGTTACAGTCGAAACCGCGTCCAAAGACCTGTTGCGCGAGGTGAAGCGCGTTGGCACCAGCGACGAGCAGCTTGCGCAAATCTGGAAAACCACTCCCGCCGTCGTGCGCCTGCAACGCGCGCGTTACGGCGTTTCTCCCGTCTTCAAACGCGTGGATACGTGTTCTGCCGAGTTCGAATCGTTCACGCCGTACATGTATTCGACCTACGAGGAAGAAGACGAGACAGACGCCACGCCGAAACAGAAAATCATGATTCTCGGCAGCGGCCCCAACCGGATCGGGCAGGGAATCGAGTTCGATTATTGCTGCGTCCACGCTTCGTTCGCGCTACGCGCCGACGGATTCGAGACCATCATGGTCAACTGCAATCCGGAGACGGTCTCGACCGACTACGACACCTCCGACCGGCTGTACTTCGAACCGTTGACGCTCGAGGATGTTCTAGCGATCGTCGAACGCGAAAAACCTCACGGCGTTATCGTCCAGTTCGGTGGGCAGACTCCGCTGAACCTTGCGCTGGAGCTGAAGCGCAACGGCGTCTCCATTGTCGGCACCGCTCCCGAATCCATCGACCTCGCCGAAGATCGCCGCCGCTTCGGCCGCCTGCTGGATGAATTGCGCATCCCGCAACCGCGCAACGGCACCGCGCTTGTTCCCGAAGAAGCCGCGCGCGTTGCCGGAGAAATTGGCCTGCCGGTTCTGGTGCGGCCCAGCTATGTGCTGGGCGGACGCGCGATGGTCATCGCTTACGACGTCAACACGGTGCAGGAGTACGTCGCGCAAGCCGCGTTGATGGGCCCTGCCCGCCCTGTGCTGATCGATCAATTCCTGGAAGAAGCCACGGAAGTGGACGTCGACGCGCTCGCCGACGGCACTGACGTGGTCATTGGCGGCATCATGGAGCACATCGAGGAGGCCGGCGTGCATTCCGGCGACTCTTCCTGCGTGCTGCCGCCCGTTAGCCTTTCGCCGAAAATTCTGGACACGATTCGCGACTACACCAAGCGGCTGGCCATCGCATTGAAAGTTGTTGGGCTGATGAACGTGCAGTACGCGATCCAGCGCGACACGGTCTACGTTCTCGAAGTCAATCCGCGCGCCTCGCGTACCGTTCCCTTTGTCAGCAAGGCCACAGGGGTGCCGCTGGCAAAAATCGGCGCGCGCCTGATGGTCGGCCGCCGCCTGGCAGACATGAAACTCCCGTTGGTGCACAGCAATGGCGTCGCCGAGATTGCCGTTCACGATTTTTACTCGGTCAAGTCGCCGGTTTTTCCGTTCAACAAATTCCGCGGCGTGGACACCATCCTTGGCCCCGAAATGCGATCCACCGGCGAGGTCATGGGTATTTCCACTTCTTACGGGCAAGCTTTTGCGAAGGCGCAGCTCGCCGCCGGCCAAAAATTGCCCAGCAGCGGCACGGTCTTCATCAGCGTGAACGATCGCGACAAACGGCAGCTAGGGGCGATTGGCAAGGAACTCGTGTCCCTCGGGTTCAAGATTGTCGCCACGCGCGGCACGGCCTCCGCGCTGCATGCCACCGGCGTGTCTTGCGAGGAAGTCTACAAGGTCAATGAAGGCCGGCCGAACATCGTGGACCTGATCAAGACCAGCAAAGTGCAGTTAGTGATCAACACGCCGCTGGGACGCGAGTCGTTCTACGACGAGAAGTCCATCCGGCGCGCCGCCATTCGCTACAACATTCCCTGCATCACCACGCTTTCGGCGGCCCACGCCGCCGTCCGCGGCATCCACGCGCTGATCGAGCTGCAGCGGGAAGTTTCCTGCCTCCAGGATCTTCACAGCAGCCGCGTCGCCGCGTCGGGCAATCCCGGAACCGGAGACTAGCCATGAATGTCAGTGGTATTTTTCCCGCGCTCATCACGCCTTTTGAAGCGGACGGCAGCGTTTCGCTTTCGGGTATGAAACATAACATCGGTCTCTACAATCGTACCGGCCTTGCGGGGTATGTTGTTTTGGGTTCCACCGGCGAATCCGTGTTGCTTTCGCGCGAAGAGGCGGATCTGCTTCTGGCGACGGTAAAAGAATCAACGGCACCGGGAAAGATTCTGATTGCGGGCACCGGAGCGGAATCCACCGTCGAAACCATCGCGCGCACCAAGCGCGCTGCCGCCCTCGGCTTTCAGGTTGCGCTCGTTAAGACTCCTTACTACTACAAGCCCGCCTATCGCGCGGAACACTTTATCCAGCACTACCACGCCGTTGCCGATGCTTCGCCGATCCCGATCCTGCTTTATTCAGTGCCGGTCTTCACTGGCATCACGCTGGAATCTCCGGAGATCATCGCGCTTGCCCGGCACCCTAACATCATCGGGATCAAGGACAGCTCCGGAAGCATTCAGCGCATCGGCGAAGTTGTTGCCGGGTCGCCGGCCGAGTTTCAGGTGCTTACCGGCGGAGCCGCCGTGGTTTATCCCGCGCTGACCGTTGGCGGCCGGGGAGCGATTCTGGCGCTTGCGGATCTGCTGCCAGAAAAGTGCGTGGAGTTGTTTCAACTCTTCCAGCACGGCCGCCACGAACAGGCGCGCCAATTGCAGTTGCAGCTTGTGGGTGCATCGAAGCTGGTCGTCTCAGAAAACGGCATTGCCGGCCTGAAGTTCGCCATGGACCTTCGCGGCTACAGGGGAGGCGTGCCCCGCCCGCCACTGTTGCCCTTACATGAGGAGAAGAAAAACGCCATCGCGGCACTTTTGGGAGAACTCTATCCGGCCGCGGCGCGCGTCTAAGCATCCGACGGAGGCGCTGCCCGCCGCCGTCCGGTTGCCGTGACCTTTTACCCGGTCTATCATCTAAACGCTCATGGACTGTCGCGCCCTTTTACCCTCCGCCCTGCCGCACACCAGCAAGCTCATCCACGATTACACCGAGAATTTTTCCCGCCTGCAGAATTTCTTTGAGCACAAGCCGGAATTGCAATCGGCGGAAGCGTACGCCCGACAGTTGAAGTTTCCCGATGACCGCCGCAGGGAAGTGGCTGCGATACTGCGAGCCGACAATCTTTCGTTTGGCAGCGGCCCGGAAACGGAAAATAATTTGCGGCGGCTGGAAAATGGAGCTGTTGCCGTCGTCAGCGGTCAGCAGGTCGGCTTGTTCGGCGGGCCGGCCTACGCTTTTTACAAAGCGCTGACAGTGATTGAGTCCGCACGCGAACTCTCGCTCTCTGGCGTCGCGGCCGTCCCCGTATTCTGGATGGCCACGGAAGACCACGACATTGACGAAATCCGCGACACGACGTGGTTCTATGAAGGGAAACTGCACAAACTGGTTTTGCCGCTGCCCGCCGAAGAGGCGCGCCCCGCGGGGCGTGTGGCGCTGGGCGTTGAAATCGAAGCGCTGCTCGAGGAAATCGAGGACGGGCTTACGGGGCCAAGCGGCTTCGAGCTGCTCGAAATTTTGCGCTCGTGTTATACCCCACAGGATACCTACGGAAGTTCCTTCGCCAAGCTCTTCGCCAAACTTTTTTCCCCGCACGGCCTGATTCTCCTCGATCCCCTTAACCCCGCCCTCCATGCCATTGCCGCGCCCATCTTTCGCCAGGCTCTCGAACAACGCGACGAATTGAACCAGGCGCTCCTTCAGCGAGACACGGAACTCGAAAAGGCGGGTTACGCTGCGCAGGTGAAAGTCACCTCCAAGAGCACGCTCCTTTTTGCGTTTGAGGACGGCAAGCGAGAGGTGATCAGCGCCGCCAACGGCAAATTTTCTTTCGGCGGGAAATCGGTGGCCAGGGCAGATCTGATCGAGCGCGTCTCGGCACGACCTGAACTGTTCAGCCCGAACGCGCTCTTTCGCCCGCTCATGCAAGACTATCTCTTGCCGACAGCGGCCTACTATGGAGGGCCGGCCGAGATCGCTTACTTTGCCCAGTCGCAGGTGCTCTATCACAAGCTTCTCGGCCGCATGCCGGTTCTTCTTCCACGCGCGGATTACACACTGGTGGATCCCAAAGCCGTCCGAATCCTCGAGAAATATAAGCTAAAGGCTGAGGACGCCTGGCTCGGTTCGCAAGCCCTCCGCAAGAAGATGTATTCCACGAACGTGCCGAAAAAACTTGCGCGTTCGTTTGACGGCAGCCTGGGGAAGATTGAGAAGAGCATTGCCAGCTTGCACGAGTCGATTCGCGAGGTGGACCCCACGATTGAGGGCACCATCGCGCGCGCCGAAAAACGCATCCGGTACCAGGTGGAAAAATTGCGCGCCAAGACAGGCGCAGCACTCGACCGCCACGGCAAAATCATCGAACAGCACGCGGATTTCTTGGAAAACCTGCTCTATCCCCACAAGGGACTGCAGTCGCGCGATCTTTCCTTCCTTCCGTTTCTGCTGCGGCTGGGCAGCGGCGGCCTCGGCGAGCTCCAGAAGTTGGCCTGCGCGAAAAAAATGGGCCAGCATTACATCGTTTCCATTCCCTGAAGTTCCGCGTGAGGTTATATGCAATCGATTCGAGTGCGGACCGCCCGGCGCACCCAGATGGTGGACGTGACGCAGGAGGTGCAGCGGGTCGTCACCGCGTTAGGCGTAAAGGTCGGCACCTGCTTTCTGTATGTGCCGCACACCACCGCGGGTGTTTTGATCAATGAACATGCCGATCCCGACGTCGCCTCCGATGCGGAAGGGGCGCTCGACCGGCTTGTTCCCTCGGCCGGCCCCTATCGCCACGCCGAAGGAAACTCCGACTCGCACGTCAAGACCATGCTCGTGGGAACTTCGCAATTCGTTTTCGTCGAAGACGGCAAGCTCGCTCTCGGCCGCTGGCAAGGCATCTTCTTTGCCGAGTTCGACGGCCCCCGCGAGCGCCACCTGTATGTGAAAGTCCTCCCCGACCGCGTCTAAGGCAAGACGCAATGTAGCGGCCGCCTTCCGAGGCGGGCGCCTTCTCGGACGAGCATAAGAACCCCGTATCCCTTGATTTAGTTCAGTTGGACACTGCACCCTAATTATCGTATATACATAAATTTGTCCTCATGGGACTCGCGAAAAGCCCGCAAAAACCTTGAGAAACACGGTGTCTCTTTCGAGGAAGCGGCGACGGTCTTTGCGGACCCGGAAGCGCTCGGATGGGAAGATGCGTCGCATTCAAGGGATGAGGAACGCATGAAGAGATTGGGCTCATCCACAACCGGAAGGATTCTCATACTCGTTTATACATGGCGGAGGACAAGAAATGACCAAGAAGCGATCCGGCTCATCAGCGCACGTCGCGCGAGCGCGAAAGAGCGCAAAGCATACCTCGGCTAACGCGATCGACTTTACGGACATTCCCGAATCGACCGATGCGGAACTCAGAAGAGCACGACGCGTTGGGCGTCCTCGCACGGGGAAGGCAAAGCAACTCATTGCTCTGCGCATTTCTCCACAGCTTCTGGCCCAGATTCGCCGCCTGGCGGCAAAACAGGATAAGCCGTACCAAACCTTGATCCACGACCTGCTGGAAAAAGCGGCCGGCCGCAAAGTAGCGTAAGCTGTCACGCGAAGCGAAGCTCCAAAACCAAACGGAGGATCCAAAATCGTTGGCCACCACCGCGGCGATCGACGTCCAGGCATTTTCCAAACGCGGCATCTGGCGCGTGATTTTCGCTTCCGCCGCCGGCACCATGATCGAGTGGTACGACTTTTTTATCTTTGGCAGCCTCGCCGCGGTGCTCTCCCAGAAATTCTATCCGCCGGGCAACGAGACCTTTGCTTACATCGCCTATCTTTCCACGTTCGCCGTTGGTTTCGTAGTGCGGCCGTTCGGCGCGCTGCTTTTCGGACGTATCGGGGATTTGGTAGGCCGCAAGTACGCGTTTCTGGTGACGCTCAGCGTGATGGGCGGGGCCACCGCGCTGATCGGATTTCTCCCCAGCTTCGAAACAGGCGGCTGGATTTCTCCGATAATCCTCATCCTGATCCGCACGCTGCAGGGCCTCGCGGTCGGCGGCGAGTACGGCGGCGCGGCGGTCTACGTCGCGGAACACGTTCCCGATAACCGGCGTGGTTATTACACGAGTTTCATCCAGATCACCGCCATGCTCGGATTCTTTGCTTCGCTCTTCGTCATCATCGCCACGCAACGCTCGATGTCCGTCGAATCCTTCAGCGATTGGGGCTGGCGCATCCCGTTCCTGCTTTCCATCATCCTTGTCAGCCTCTCGTTCTACATCCGGCTGCGCATGAAGGAATCTCCGATTTTCTCAGCCATCAAGGGAGCAGGGAAGACTTCGCGCAATCCGTTGAAAGAAGCTTTTAGCGGGTGGCACAACATCCGCCAGGTGCTCATCACGCTTTTCGGGGCAACTGCCGCACAGGGTGTGCTCGCTTATTCGGCCGAGCTGTATTCGCTCTTCTATCTGCAAACAATCCTCAAGGTGAACCAGCAAACCGCCAGCATCATCGTTGCCGCCGCACTGCTCCTTTCCGTTCCGACGCTCATTGTTTTCGCGGCGCTTTCCGATCGCGTGGGCCGCAAATGGATGATGATGGCCGCGTGCCTGCTGGGGATCGTCACTTGGTTTCCGATTTATAAGGGAATGCAACGGGCC
>DATHMM010000075.1:0-7131 GCA_035487095.1 Candidatus Sulfotelmatobacter sp. | reverse complement strand
GCCTGAAACGCGAGAGCACACAAACAGGCTCAAAGGTGTACTGCGAATCCGGAGAGACCAGCAAGAAACTCCGCACGCACTCCAAGAGGGAGAACTACGCTCCTGGTTTCGAATCGGAGAGGCTCACTCGGCTTTTCGGGGCTGGCGCCCCATTCCGGCCGCTCTTCTGTCCCATTCCATCGTTCTTGTTCCGGGACCGAAGAATTCCCATCAACCAACCACCCTGCACTTACCCTGAACCGGTGGCTGCTACTGCTCGGGGAAAATACCCCTGAACAAACATAAAGTATAGAGAAGCATGAACCTTCTGTCAAACCTCTTTAGCCACAAGGCGGTGGAAAAAATTGTGGAAAAGTGGTGAATGGCACGGGGCTTGCCTTCGACTAAGGCCTAGTACTCCCCAAATCCCACGTAGCCAAGCAGTTAGATGCAGGCAGGTGATGCAAAGGTAAATTCTCGCCCCTGCTTATTTAAGTGATTATAAATAGGCACTTTACTGCCTATTGCGGGCTCTGGCCCAGATCACCGAACGTCCAGAGGCCTATGGCCTTGAGCATGTCATACTGGCCCGTTTCGCGCAAAACCCGCGCGGTCTTTTCCGCAGGCCAGGGTGAGGCAAATCGCTCCTGCCGATCAGCGATCCAATAGCCTGCGAGGGCCATGACGGTCGCGTCCTGCGCGAGGACGTCGGGCTTTACCGCCTCGAGAGCATCGGCGGCGGAATGGTGGGTGTATTTATATTCCGGCGAATCCTGATCGAGATTGATGCCGGGGAGTCCGGCGAGAATGAAAGGTGCGGTGTCGGTTTCTAGTTCGATCTTGTCGGAGACTTTGATGTCGCGAATGTCGCGCAGCGAGTCGGCGAATGGCTCAAAGGAATTAATTAGATCGCCTCGGCCGCCGAGCTGAAACTCGCGAACGGGGCCCTGTCCGTTGTCGAGGATCACCGCCGCCAGGTGATTCTTGATTTCGGAGGCGTGCTGCTTCACGTAGGCGAGCGAGCCGAGCAGGCCCTCTTCTTCACCGGTGAAAAGCACGAACCGGAGCGTGCGGCGCGGGCGAACACCACTCTTGATGATCGCATCGGCGGCGGCGAGAGCGGCAGCAACTCCCATACCGTTGTCGGTTGCACCTTCGCTGAGATCCCAGGAGTCGAGGTGGCCGCCAATCACAACCACCTCTTCAGGATGCTCGCGTCCCACGATTTCGCCCACAACGTTTGCGCTCTCGACCGGGCCGTCGGTGAACTTGTTCTGAATGTTGACGTGAACGCGAACGGTTTTTCCGGCGAGCAGGTAACGTTCGATCTGGCCCTGGTCTTCGCGGGGGAGTTCGCCGAAAGGAATGGCGAAGTCTGCGGCAAAGCCGAGGATGCCAGTGTGAGCCAGGCCCAGACCTTCGGGCCGGAAGCCGTAGTCGCCGGTAAGGACAGCGAGCGCACCTGCGCTCTGGGCGGCTCGCAGGAATTCGCCGATTTGGCCAAAGATCATACCAATGCTCCCCTTCGGTGTGCCCTGCGCCCACAGGAAGACAATCTTGCCGCGATAGGATTTGGCGTTCTTGATGGCGTTTTCCAAGTCGAAGACATTGGCAGTGGCGAGATCGGAGTCCACCCCGCCGGCGGGAGTGGAACCGGTCCAGCCCATGGCGGCGACCGTGAGCTTCCGGGCAGTTGGCGTGAGGATGGAGGCTTCGGCAGTGCCCCGCGTCCAGCCCTTCCAGACGGAGTATTTTTCGGCGCGGACATTCTCGAGCCCGATGGACTTCATTTTCGCGAGGCTCCAGTCGATGCCCTTCTGGCCCTGCGGAGAGCCGGTGAGGCGAGCGCCGATGTCGTCGCTGAGTTCGGTGAGGTATTCGAAGGCGTGGGAGTCCATCGCGCCATTCCCGGCGATTTTGACGAGGCTGGATTTCGTGGACTCGGCTTCAGCAGTTTTTGGCGTGGAAAGTTCTCGGGCGAGTGTGCCACTCACCATCACCAGCATCACTGCCAGGGCCAGCAATCGATTCTTCATTCGTGCGCTCTCCGGGGATTTTATGTATGCACAAACTTCCACTCTAACATGCTCTTAGACGCGCAATTTCCCGGAGTGACGCTCAGACTCTGCCTTTGTAGTGGCCGGTCTTTAGACCGGTCCATCCGAGATCACCGCGCTTTTGTATCGGCCCCGACCCGGTCGGGGGCGTCTTTAGTGCTTGGCTCGAAACGCGGAGAGAGACACCGCTTTACGCTCCCCGAAGGGACTCTTAAACTTTCAACGTGCGTTCCCACTTTCAATTCCTGTGGAAATATTCTTTCGTGTGCTTGTTTTTGTGTGCTGCCGCCCTGGCGCAAGAGCCGGCGGCGAAACCTGCAGACTCGGCTCCGCCGAGCGAGAAAGCTGCTGCAACGAAGAGCGAAGAAAAGCCGGCACTTCCCTTTCAGATTCAGCTGCTTGAGACACATGTTCGTTTTGAAGCAAACGGAGATTCTCGGAAGGAAGTACACACGATCGTCAAGATTAACGATCTGGCGGGAGCGCGGCAGTTTTCGCGCCTGGGATTTGATTACAATCGCGCGTTTCAGCAGGTGGAGATTCCGCTGGTGAAAATCATCCACGCCAACGGCGGCACCAGCGAGATTCTTCCGAGCGCTATCACGGATGCGCCGAATCCGGCGGTGCAGGATTTTCCTGCGTATCACGACGTGCGTGTGAAATCTGTGCGCATTCTCGGATTGCAAGAGGGTGACACGCTGGAGTATCGCGTGATCACAACGACGACGAAACATCCGCTAGCGCCGGATTTTTGGCTGGAGCATACGTTTGACCGAACCGGCCAAGTCTTGGAAGAGCACTATGAAATCGAACTACTTTCCGAGCGCCATCCCGAGATTCGCATCAATCCCGCAACGCCGCCGGCAACCGAAGAAAATGTTTCTTCTGGGGCAAATCCGCGCAAATTCTATCGTTGGGTTAGAACATTCAGGGTTACCAGTGGTGATAACGGCGCGGCCGAATCCTCGCCGGATTCACAGGCGACTCCTGATGTTTCGCTTTCCACGCTAGGATGGGAATTCTTGTCCGTCCGATTGGACGAGTTACTGCTTCCCGGATCGCAACCGTTGAGTGGGATGAAGACGCTTGCGGAGTCTACAAAAGAGGCAGGGCGGTTACCGGAAGTGGCCGCGGAGGTTCAAGAACAAGCAAATTCACTGACTAAAGAATCCAAAACCGACCTGGAACGTTTGAATGCCATTTATGGTTTTGTATCGGAGCAGATTAGGAGCGTGGACCTCCCACTGGGAGCTACGGGATTTGCGGTGCACCCGGCGGTCGAGGTACTCAAAGCGGGGTACGGGAACGCGGAAGACAAGTATGCGCTTTTTGCGGCTCTGGCGGCCGCCGTGAAACTTCCAACCAGAGCCGCGCTCACAGGCTTCTGCGACAAAAAAGCGTTGCCGATACCCACGAAATTCGGGCACCTCCTGATTTCCGTTCACGCTGCGGAAAAGGCTTTTTTGCTGGACCCGAGTTTGGAGGTTGCGCCATTCGGGATGATCCCACCTGTGCCGGACAAGTGCGCCTTCGTGCTGAATCGCGGATTTTTTGCAATGGATTCAATAGGGCATGAATGGATGGAAATTCCGCACACACTCCCCTTTCCCGCATTTCAGAGAGTGCACGTGGAAGCGAGCATCAGTGCTGAAGGGACACTTTCGGCGAAATTGAAGTATGTAACACGAGGGGAAAACGAGTTGGTGTTGCGGATGGCGTTTCACCAGACGCCGAAGGAGCGGTGGAAGGAAGTGGCGGGGTTGCTGGCGCTTTCGGATGGGTTTCGGGGGACGATTACGAATGTGACGGCTTCGGATCCGATGGCGACGAAGGATCCCTTCACCGTGGAGTATGAGATTACCCAGCCGAAGTTTGTGGATTGGTCGAAGAGGCCAGTGCGAATACCCGCGCTGCTGCCGCAGATTGCGCTGCCGGACGCGCCGGGAAAAACCGAAGGGAAAATTGAGCTAGGGACACCGCTGGATGTGCAGACAGGTTTGACGCTGAAGCTTCCCGAAGGAACTACCGTGCAGACGCCAGCGGCGACGTCCGTGGCGCGCGATTACGCGGCGTTTTCATCGAAGTACGACGGGCACTTAAACACGGTTAGCGTTTCGCGGCACATCAATTTTGTGAAGAGAGAGATTCCTGCGGAACGCGCTGCGGATTACAACGCGTTTTTGCGCGCTGTACAAAATGATCAAGCGCAAGTGATTGTCTTGTTGCCCCCGGAGACACAGCAAGAAAATCGAAAATAGAAAATGGAAATTAGAAAATAGTTCGGAAAATCGTTCCCTGGCTATTTTCGGGCAGCGGATTGAAGTTGCCTTTGCTTTGTTGCGCGGACGTATCCGTTGATGAGCTTGATGACAGAGATCGCTTCCAGGTCGAGTTTTTTGCATTGCTCGGGAGTGATGTATTCAGCATCCAGAGCCGTCGTCAGGTGATCACGAATCTCATACACAGAACCTCGGCTTTGCCGGCAGAACTGCATATTTTCCTGATAGGAGAACCGTCCGTAACCTTCCGCGAGGTTTGCAGTAACCGAAACTGCCGCCCGGCGCATCTGCGAGCCTAGCTCAAAGGTCTCTTGCTTCGGAAAACCACGGGACACCAGATAAACATTCTTCCGGAAGGCTCTGGCCGCCTGCCAAACAACTAAGTCTGTAAAGTCTCGAACTTCAGACTTTGACTCCATGCGCATGTCGCGAGGCGGCTCGACCATTTTCCATTTTCTAATTTCTATTTTCTAAAGTTCCATTACTTCGCGTTCTTTGGTGGCGGAAAGGTCTTCGATTTTCTTGGTTTCGGCATGGGAGAGCTTTTCGAGCTCGTCGAGCGAGCGCTTCTGTTCGTCCTGGCTGATCTTTTTATCCTTCTCAAGTTTGTCGATGGCTTCCTTGATGTCCCGGCGGATATTGCGGACCGCGGTGCGGTGATTTTCGAGCGTCTTGTGAATCTGCTTGACGAGTTCCTTGCGGCGTTCGCCGGTGGGTGAGGGGATCGGAATGCGCACGACCTTGCCGTCGTTTGTGGGATTCAAGCCGAGGTCGGAGCTGCGGATGGCCTTGTCGATCAGCGGCACGACGCTCGGATCCCAGGGCGTAATCATCAGCATGGAGGCGTCGGGCACGGTCAGGTTGCCGAGTTGGTTCACCGGCATCGGCGTGCCGTGATAATCCACGCGGACATTTTCCAGGATTGCCGCGTTGGCGCGGCCGGTGCGAACGCTAGTGAGTTCCTTGCGAAAATCGTCGACGGCCTTCTCCATGCGCGTTTTTGCCGCGGCGATGGCGTCCTTTGTAGTTGCGATTGTCGTCATTGTAGCGAGCCTCGATGGTTGCAGTTTGAATTCCCCGCCGGGCGGAGACTGTAATCAGTAATCAGTAAATCGTCTCGTGCATCGCACGGGCTTCCCAAATTCAGGAACATCTTGCTGCAGATTGCTTCGCGATTTCAACGGCCGAACAGCTGGGCACTCTTCCCTATGCCGGAGTGACCGTTGAGCCGACGCGCTCCCCAAGGACGGCGCGGCGGATATTGCCGGGCTGATTCATATTAAAGACCACGATGGGCATGCCGTTGTCCATGCACAACGAAATGGCGGTGGAGTCCATGACCTTCAGATTCTGGTGCAGGACTTCGCGATAGGTGATTTCCGCGAAAAATTTCGCCCCGCTGACTTTTTCGGGGTCAGCATCGTAGACACCATCCACGCGGGTGGCCTTGAGGATGACATCGGCCTTGATTTCCATGGCGCGCAGGGCGGCGGCAGTGTCGGTGGAGAAGTATGGATTGCCGGTGCCGGCGGCGAAGATCACGACGCGGCCTTTTTCGATGTGGCGGACGGCGCGACGGCGGATAAAAGGTTCGCAGACCTGGTGCATTTCTATGGCGCTCTGCACGCGGGTGTGGACAGAAAGTTTTTCGAGCGCGTCCTGCAATGCCAGGGCGTTCAGGACGGTGGCGAGCATACCCATGTAGTCGCCCGTGGCGCGGTCGATCTCAAAGCCTTTTTGCCTTGCGCCGCGAAAAATGTTTCCACCGCCGACCATGATGGCGATCTGCGTGCCAAGCTTGTGAACCTCTCGCAATTCCTTGGCGATGGCGTAAATGGTTTCGCCATGAATGCCGAATCCCTGCGGGCCTTGAAACGATTCGCCGGAGAGTTTCAGGAGGATCCGGTGATAGGCCGGGCGCTTCTTGCCGTTCTTCTTCAGGCCTTTCGGTTGCGATGCCATGTGTCTCCGTTTGCTGAAAATGAATCCTGCCGATTGTAACAAACATCGGGAGGTTGCGGATAATTTGGGTGATTAGGTGGAACGCGCAGAAGCGCCCGTCTTAGAAGGCGTCCGCTACAAAAGCAAAACGCCCCGGGGCCGGGGCGTTTTGCGGACGATAACTGTTGCCGCTGAAATACACGCTGGATGCTTGGTTAGGCCTGCTCGGGGGCTGGCGCAGCCTGCTGGTTGGGGACCTCGCCGACCTTGAAGCGGGCGAAGCGGCGAATAGCGATGTTCTCGCCGAGCTTGGCGATAGCCTGGGTGATTTTCTCGCCGATGGTCATCGTCTCGTCCTTAATGAAGTGCTGTTCGTAGAGGCAGCTCTCCTCGTAGAACTTCTCCATCTTGCCGGTGACGATCTTCTGGATGACGGCGTCCGGCTTGCCGGTGGCGCGTGCCTGGGCGGCGTAAATTTCGCGCTCGCGCTCCAGCATCTCGGGCGTCACGTCTTCGCGGCGCACGTAGCGAGGATCAACCGCGGCGATGTGCATCGCCACGTCGTGGCAAAGCTGCTGGAAGGCATCAGTGCGCGCGACGAAATCGCTCTCGCAATTGATTTCGACGATCACCCCGATTTTGCCGCCGGCATGAATGTAGTGCCCGATCAGGCCCTCGGTGGCTTCACGCGTGGCCTTCTTGGCCGCGGCTGCCTGGCCCTTCTTGCGAAGGACGTCAATGGCCTTCTGGACGTCGCCGGCGGTTTCCACAAGCGCGGAGCGGCAATCGCTGAAGCCAGCATTCGTGAGCTCTCTCAGTTCCTTGACAAGCTTGGCTGGAATTTCCATAACTGGTTTTGAAGTACTCATCCTTTT
>DATHMM010000074.1:0-9585 GCA_035487095.1 Candidatus Sulfotelmatobacter sp. | reverse complement strand
AGTCTTGAAATTAGCGGGCACAGTGGTGAAGTGCATGCACGATTTTCACAGCATCTTGAGGTATGCCGGGGGACGGGACGGCCTGTCCGGCAATGCAGGAAGGTCGGCAGCACATGAAGGACAATTCCAGGGCGATTCGGGTGATGTTTGCAGGCGCAATGTTGGTGGCGGCAACCGCGGGATTGAGCGCGGCGCAAGAGGTGAGTTTCACTCGCAAAGCGGTGAAAATGGTGGCGGTGCCATATCCTTCCATATTGAAGAGCAAAGGCATCGGCGGAACCGTGAAGTTGCGGGTGCTGGTGAAGGCGGATGGAACCGTGAAAGACGTGCAGGTGATCGGGGGCAACCCGATCCTCGCGGACTGCTCAGTGAAAGCCGTGAAGCAGTGGGTGTTCGTGGCGTCGGAGAAAGAGGAGACGATTGAATTGTCGGTGGCGTTCGATCCGAATTTGAATTAGGGGTCGCGTGTCAGCTGGATTTAGAGAAAGATTAACGCAGAGTTCGCTGAGAGCGCAGAGTACGCAGAGAAGAAAAAATGGCCGATCCGGAGATCGGCCATTGACCGTCGAAGAACGGCCCGCCACCCTTCCTTCCTCAGGGCAAGCAGCCGGCGGGCCCTACAAAAGCTCCAAATTCTAGAAGAGGTTCCAGAGGAACTGGTTGTAGACCTCGTGGTGGTATTGGACTTCGGGCGCTTTGACGAAAGTGCCGAGGGCGCGCGGGCAGCGGTCGGCGGAAGCATGCTTCAAATCGGCGTAACGCGCTTTGACGTCCGCGCCGAGGAGCTTCGTGGTCCAGTCGGCTTTTTCGAAATGGTCGATGGCGGTGTAGATGTTGTCCGGCAGATATCGTTCGGCCTGGCGAAGATTCTTAATTTTTGAAGTTTCCCCATCGATGCCGGTTTTGAAGATCGAATACATGACGAGATAGGGGTTGGAGTCCGGGGAGACGGAGCGGACTTCCACGCGCATGGATTTTTCGTTGCCGATGGGGATGCGGATCATGGAGCCGCGATCGACGGGCGAAGCCTTGATCTGGTTCGGCGCTTCGAAGTGCGGGTCCAATCGGCGATAGGCGTTGACGCTGGCGTTGAGCAGCAGGCAGATGTCGTTGCCATGAGTAAGGATGCGGTCAATGAATGACCACCCCGCCTTGCTGAGCTTTTCCTCTCCCTTGGGATCCCAGAAAAGATTCTTTCCGTTTCCGCTGATGGAGACGTTGGTGTGCATGCCGCTGCCATTGACGCCGACGACGGGCTTCGGGAGGAAGGAAGCGGTGAGGCCCATCTTGTTGGCGACCTGGCGGCAGATTAATTTGTAGAGCTGAATCTGATCGGCGGCGTTCACGACTTCCGAGTAGCTGTAATTGATTTCGAATTGTGAGGGCGCCACTTCCGGGTGGTCCTTTTCATTCTGGAAGCCCATGGCGCGCTGCACTTCGGCGGTAGTGTCGATGAAGGTGCGGAGCGGATCGCCAGGGAGCGAGTGGTAGTAGCCGCCGGTGTTCACGTACTCGAACTTGCCGGTTTCGTGATAGTGGCGCTCGGCGTCGGAGCCGTTGAAGAGGAAGCCTTCGATTTCGTTGGCGGCGTTGAGCGTGTAGCCCTCTTTTTTGTTGAGCGCTTCGGCGTAGCCTTTGAGGACCCCGCGAATGTCGGCGGAGTAGGGCGAGCCGTCCTTGTCAATCACTTCCCCGAAGACGAGAACTTTGCCGCTGCCGAAATAATCGGCGGGCGCCCAGTAGAAAGAGCCCCAATCGATGCCGAGGCGCAGGTCGCTCTCGCGCTGGGCCGTGAAACCGCGGATGGAAGAGCCGTCGAAGGTGAGGTTGTCCCAGGATTTCAGCAGGAATTTCTTGTCGTAATCGAGCATGTGCAGGCGGCCTTCGAGGTCGCTGAAGAGGACGGTGACGGCCTTGATGCGCTTTTCGTTGGTCAGATATTTGAGGCGCTCTTCCTGAATTTTATGGACGGGAGTGCGATTTTGGCGCTGCTCTTTGGCTTTGAGATTGAGCTCTTCCAGCTCTTCGTAGGTGAGTGAAAGAAAATTGCGCAGTTCAGTGGACATGAATCTCCTTGGCTGGGAGCGCTAAACGCCTGATTGGCATTTTGGGAGTGGACATCACTAACAATGTAAAGGTAGCGCGAGGGGAAATGCAGCGTCAAATGGAAAAAGGAATTTCCACAAGAGGAAAAATGAATGGGGTGGATAAGAAAAGTGAATAGGTGGAGGGTGCGATAAAAAACGGGAAGCGGTTCCTGACGGATTGAATTGTGAGAGGGCGGATTGGTTGCCGTGGTCCCTCCGCGTGGCCGGCGCGCCGCAGACGGCGCGGAAGAAAAGGCCGGCCACTACGGTCGGGATGACGGAGTTCGGGACTAAGCGCCGGGGTAGTGGCGTGTTTCGAAGTGGGGCACGGGTCTGGACTTGATGCAGGAATGGAAATATGAGCCACAGGGTAAGGCCAGCGTTTGCAAGGGGATTTGGGAGAAATGGGTTGGCACGCCCCATGCACTTACTGGGAGCGTAAGCAAGTACGGAGCTCTGAAGAGCGATGGGTGAGAATCGATTGCTCTGAAGAGTGTTAGATCGACCCCCCAAGCAAGTACCGCATACCAGCCCGCCAGAATCCCCCGGGCGCCGCGAGTTCACCCTGAGCGACTCGCGACGCCCTTTCCTCCCTGAAGAGAGTAATCAGTTAGAAGCCAAAAAAATTCGAGCCCCGATCCGCCGGACTATCGGGTTGCAATTGCGCCGCTGGCGGATTGGTTGACGTTTTCGGCGGCGATGATCGGGACGGTAACGGTGGTGTCGAAACGGGCGAGCAGGCCGGTCTGGGCGGGCATGTTAACTTCCTTGCCCTTGCGAGCGACGACGTAAACCGCACCGGCTGCGAAGCCAATACCCATGCCTCGTAGCGCGTTTCCACAAATGGCGCCAATCAAACTGCCTCCGCCGCCCCCAACTGCCAGGCCGACAGCATCACCTTTATAGTCATGCTTCTGCTGGACAACTTCGCCTTCGCTAATTTTGATGTCGTGGCGGGGAACGCTGTAGGAATCAACACGCGGGCGGCCAATGGCAACAATGCTCATCTGGACGGGAATCAGGCGGCTGTCGATTTCGACGCTCTTGAAGGCGAGGTTCATGTAGGCCTGGCCGCGGAAGAGGGAGAAATTCTTGGGCCTCTGGATGGTGCCGACAACTCCATGAATGCGAGTGCCGGCGGGAAGGAGGACGCGGCTGTCGAGGGAAACGGGTTGAGAGAGAACCGCGATGAAGGGATCGCCTTCCTTGCTGGCAGAACTGCTGACGGGGGTGAGCAGCGTGAGATGAATTTCGGTGCCCTGGAGAACCTGGCGGGGTTCGGCATAAGTGGGCAGAACGGCAGAGGCGACTAGAGCAAAAACTAAAACTACGGAGACAGCGATTTTCATTAATTCCTCCTGCTGCACGACGTACGTGCAGGTGTCTTGTCCCCGTAACGTGGGGACAGCCCCCAAAGAGGTGGGCTGGCGCTGGCGCGCGGACCTTGCTTCAGTTGCGAACGGAAGCGAGGCGGTTGGGGAGGAACTCCAACCTGTAGGAAAGGTACGTCAGAGAAAATTGGGGCACAACAGAAATAAGCGAGGTTTGCCGGAGGAGTCAACAGCTGGAACTTGAAAGGCTCGCTAGCAACGAACATCGATCAAGTCACACCCCTCATCCCGTGTCCGGAAAAGCGGTGTGACGATCGGTTTTCGTATTCAGCGAAGCGCGATGGTTAATCGTGATCTGGGTGTTTGTGGCGCCAGTTCCAGTAATTCTGTTGATTTTTGTGGCTCTGTTTGTCGTACGCACGGTAATCCTGGTGCGAGTCGTTAAGATAGCCGCGGTAGGCCTGGTCTTCGTGGCTATCCCAATTGTGATAGTCGTGATGATTCGAGTCGTAAACTCGGACCTGGACGTTGGCTTCCTGCGGTGTTGCAGCGGCTACGACGAACCCGCCGGCCGCCAGGGCAGCCACCAGGAATAGCGAATTTACATATTTGCGTGCTTGATGCATAGATTGAAACCTCCGGAGTGCGATTTCTGGGATCCCGGACTTAAAATCCCAGCAGCTTTCACTATGCGTTTAATGCAGGCGCAAAGATGCCCTGTATGAGACACCCGCAGGGAAAAAGTGTCAGGGAGTGCCCTCGCTTCTGCATTTCCATGCTTGATCGCCGCAGTTGGCGCGGCTGCGAATGGTGCTCCGCCTCTGCTGCACATTTCGAAGTCTCTCCGATTTTGGAGTTCCTGTCGGCCGATCCAGCCGAGTGACGCGCGCGTTTTGACGAGAAGATGTGTGTGTTAGACTGGAAAGGCATTCGCGATTAGAGTGAGTGTCGAATCGTGGAACTTCGGGCTTCGTGCAACGAGGTCCCGCGAACCCCGCCAGGCCCGGAAGGGAGCAACGGTACCGGGTAAGCCGAGTGTGCCGCGGAGACCCCGAAGTTCCTCGATTTGATTTGAAGAGTGTAATCAGAGATCAGTAATCGGCAAGGGGCGATCAGATAACAGTTAGCAGCGAGCAGGAAGCGGCTGGTTGGTGGTTGGTCGGTTGTAGATCCCATAAAAAATTGAGTTGGAATATTTTTGGTTGCGAAAATTGTTTTGCTTCGCGGCTGGGCGAGTGTGTCCACCTGAAGGTGGACGCTACGCGAGGAATTCGGTTTTGACTTTTGCGGGGCAGGCGCTGAAAATGAAGCCACGATTTGCCTGAACAGCAAGGAGCTCGGCACACAAACACGTATGACTTACCAAGTGATTGCGCGGAAGTGGCGGCCGCAGACGTTTGCGGATCTTGTGGGGCAGGAGCACGTGACCGAGACGCTGGCGAATGCGATCAAGAAGGATCGCGTGGCGCACGCGTATATTTTTTCGGGGGCGCGCGGCGTGGGGAAGACTACTGCCGCGCGCATTCTGGCGAAGGCGCTGAATTGCGTGAACGGGCCGACGGCGGAGCCTTGCGGAGTTTGCGATTCGTGCAAAGAGATTGCGGCGGGAAGTTCCTTGGACGTGATTGAGATTGACGCGGCGTCGAACCGCGGCATCGACCAGATTCGTGAGTTGCGGGAGATGGTTCGGTATGCGCCGGCGGCTTCGCGAAGCAAAGTGGTGATCCTGGACGAAGCGCACATGCTGACGGGCGAAGCGTCGAACGCGCTTCTGAAGACGCTGGAAGAGCCGCCGGACCGGGTGATCTTCGTGATGGCCACGACGCAGCCGGAAGATCTGGAAGATACGATCCGGTCGAGGTCGCAGCATTTTCATTTCCGGGCGCTGACGTTCAATGAGATTACCGACCGGCTGAAATACATCGCTTCGAAAGAAAATTTGAAAATTGAAGATGGCGCACTGGCGGTGATTGCGCGGATGGCGGAAGGCAGCATGCGCGACGCCCTTTCCCTGCTGGAGCAGGCGCGGGCGTATTGCGGCGACGACATCCAGGACCAGGCGGTGCGAGATCTGCTCGGCGTGGTGCCGGAAGACGCGCTGAACGAACTGGTGCAGGCGATTGCGGAGCAGTCGGCGGAGCGGGCGCTGGGGTTGGTACACCGGTTTCAGAAAGAGGGGCGCAACCTCCAGCATTTCTGCCGCGAGGCGATCCGGCACATGCGGAATCTTTTGATTGCGCGCGTTTGCGGGGCGGATTCTGATTTGCTGGCGGCGACGCCAGATCAGCGGCCGGGCCTAGCTAAAGCCGCGGCGCTTTTCAGCGAAGAAGATCTGACGCGATATTTTCAGATTTTGTTGCAGACGGATGATTCGCTGCGGCGCGCGATGGATCCGCGGGTGCATCTGGAGATGGGATTGTTGCGGCTGGTGAATGCCGCGCGACTGGCTCCGTTGGAGGAGTTGTTGGCGGAGGCGAAAGGATCGGTTGGAGGGAATTCGGGCGGAGGAGCGGCGGGGAGAAATTCGGGGACGAGTTCGACTCCATTGCCTTCGCGATCGGCGTCGGCGGGGGCGGCGGTCGGTGCTTCTAGCGTGGCAGCCGTGATGGGACAAAAGGCGCCCGCCTCAGAAGGCGGCCGCTACAAAGGCGAAGAGCGAGTTGAGACGAGACCGAGCGCGTTTGGTATTAGCGGAGCGGGAGCGGCGGTGGCTCCTGCGTTGGAGATGAAAGAAAAAAGTGCGGCTCCGGCTGCAGCGAGCGGCATTGCGGAAACCGCGGCGTTAGAGGAGAAAAGCGCACAGGCAGGAATGCCTGTGCCACAAGTTGCGGCGGCACCAGCGGTGAAGGTGAAAGTGGCACAGGTTGCGGCGGCAGGATTGGATGCGGCGCAGGTGGCGGAGATCAAGGCGGGGATTGCGGCGCAGCAAAAATTTATCGGAGAATTGCTGGAACATTCTTCGCGATGGGAATTGGACGGAGCGGAATTGCGGATTTATTTTCCGGCGGAGAAGAGCACGTTCGCGGGATTGATCGAAGGCCGCGACACGCTGGAGAAAATCCGTGGCGTTTCGGGCAAGGTACTAGGGCGTGCGGTGCGCGTCTGTGCTAAGCTGGAAACTGGTGCGGCAAAGGATGCGAATGCATCGCGAGCCGCAGGCAGCACGCAGGAAATTCGCGCGCAGTTCGAGAACGACCCGATGGTGAAATCGATGCTGCAGCGGTTCGGCGGGAGAATTTCCGAAGTGCGGCGGCAAGGCGAAGAATAAGCCACACGGCAAAGTGAGGCTGACATGAACATGGAAGTGAACGCCCTACAACAGATGCTTTCGCGGCTTCGGCAGGTGCAGGAAGACTTGCAGCGGCAGGTGAATTCGGTTGCGGTGGAGGCGTCGGCCGGCGGCGGCATGGTGACCGTGAAGATGAACGGTCAGAAGCAAGTGCTGGAAGTAAGAATCGAGCCGGAAGTGTTTGCGGGCAAAGATCAGGAAATGTTGCAGGACCTGGTGCGGGCGGCGGTGAACGAAGCGTCGCGGCGTGTGGATGATGAGTTGGCGAACCAGATGAAGAGCTTGGCGGGCGGAATCCCCGGCATGGCGGGAATGAAGATTCCGGGATTGTTTTAAGAATTCACGGGCTGAACCTCGAAAGTTCTCTTTCCGTTAGGAATCGCTTTTCCTAAGTCGATTAATTCAAAACAGAAATTCTAATCCTTGCCAATGGTGATTGCCGCCTGAATGTCTTGAGGCTTTGCAGCTGGAAAATCATTCCGCCAGTTGGCAATGTTACGGCGGCTTCGGGCTGCAGCTTCCCGGTGGAATCAATGCTACTTTCCAGCGGCCTCGAACGGCTTCCGGGCGGTGAACAGCCCGTAAACAAAATTCCCGGAGGAGTAGCCCGCGCGCATGGCCCGGAACGACTGCAGATTCGCCACGAAATCTTTTCCCATCTTCGCGGCAAGTTTCCAGAAGGTTTTGTCGCGGATCACATCCATGGCGAGGTCCCAGCTTTTCGCGCACTGGAGCGTCAAATCCTGCCTGTGGACAATTTCAAGCCCGCTGGCAATGAGATGCGATTCGTAGTCGTCCATCGTTTCCATTTCAATGAACATTCCGCGCTCGATGGGCTCGATAAACTTGCGTTCCTGGGCGGCGGAAAGGCCGGGTTTCTTGAACCAGTCCGTCAGCGCAAAGATCCCGCCGGGTTTCAGAAATCGAACGGCATTGGCAAAGAAACGCGGCCGATCGTGATAGTGAGAGATGGATTCGACGGACCAAAGAAGGTCGAAAGGCTTCGGAAAATCCAGGGCCTCGGCGTCCATCAGCAGGAACCGCGCGTCCGACTTTGCGGCGGTGGCCGCTTTCGTGGCCATTTCCACCTGCACGGGGGAGATGGTGATTCCGGTTGCGGACACCTTGTACTTCTGCGCCAGGAAAATGCTGCTGCCGCCGAACCCACAACCGATATCGAGCACCGTGCAGCCGGCCTGGATATTCGCCAACTCTGCGAGATGCTCCATAAGCTGGGTTTGCGCCAGTTCTTTCGATTCGTCGCCGCGAATCCAATAACCGTGATGAATGTGGTCTCCCCAGAGCGATTGGTAGTAGGGGCTGACAAAATCATAATGCTCGACAATTTTTTGCTTATCGTTGTGCCGCAGCGGGTTGGCCGACGGCTCTCGGACTGGCGACGTGCTCATAGGTTGTGCGCTCGAATGAACGGTCCTTCCAAGAATTTTGCAGCACGCCGAGGATACATCAAAAATAGCTAGTGGCTCTCTGAAATATCGAAGCAGAGTGACGTGTTGACTCCCTTCCCTGCTGCGGCCTAAGATGCCGTTCAGGGGCATGAACTAAACCGTGGTGCACGGTGTTCAAATGGAGATGGAAAACTCAGGGATCGGCTCCGCCTCGATGGCGATGAGTTTCGGAACCGATTCCAAGCTTGGCTTTCTATATCGGTGGTTGGCGGTCCTCCTGGGCTTGGCAAGCGTGGTTGCCGCATTGCCCGTGGCCGTACTCTCTTTCGGATGCGCCGGCGTGGCCCTGCTGCTGGGCAAGGTGCCCCCGTTGCGCGCAGGATATGAATTCCTCTCCGCGGCGTACGAGCGAGCCATCGAGCGACTCGGTAAAGTGGTCCTGCAAGATCCGCGAGACACCCCCGCGTTGCGAGTGATGGTTTCTCTCTCGCTGACTGCCGTTCCCATTTTCGTGGCCCAGCTCATTTTAGGAAAACCTCGATTGCTGCTGGTGATCGCCTTCTATCTTTCTCTCTACGGCGTCAAGTTCCACAGGTTTGTAAGAATGTTCAGCGCCAGCCATGTGGAAGCGCATCGGCGCCACGGCTTCTTTTCGGAGAAATACGAAAAGGCCTTCGGCCGTTACCTTGAATTTTTCCTGGGGTATTTTTATGGGAACGCACCGGAACTCGGCCGGACGGCTCATGTGTGCCTTCACCATAGAGAGAACAGCGGGCCCGACGACACTCGCACCAACATGGGCTACGACCGGACGAGCCGGCTCCATTTCCTGTGGTATCTCTCCGACAACATTTGGACGGTCCTTGGGCTTGCTCCCTACTCGTACTTTAGAGCGAAAGGCGATGAAAAGAACCGCAAACGCATGCTCTGGGGAATGGCGCGCTACTATGCTTACTTCGCGGCCGTCTTTCTTTACGACTGGAGAATCGGCATTTTGTACGTCCTGGTGCCGATTCTCTGCATGAACTTCGTCAATGCAATCACCGCATGGGTGCAGCACGCTTTCTGCGATCCGGAACGTCCAGAGGATTATTTTGCGAATACCGTGACCGTTGTGGACGAGGTGAATTTCCTGAACGAAGGGTACCACTTGTGCCATCACCACCGCGCCAGCCTTCACTGGACCGAGATGCCGGTCCATTTTGAGCGGCTTCGGGAGAAGATGAGCGAGGCCGGCTCGTTGGTCTTCCGCGACTTGGATTTTCTGGGACTTTTCCTCGAGCTGACTCTCTTTCGCAGAATGGATGTGCTCGCCGAGAAGCTTGTCCCTTGGGAGCCGATGGATCACGAGCAGCGATTGGCTTTGCTGGCGAAAAGAACCAGCCTCAGGACCCTTGATTAAGAATAGCGCCGGGAACTAGTGGAAACGCGCGAAGGGCAACGATTGGCGAAGCGCCGGGAACTGGTGG
>DATHMM010000073.1:0-38179 GCA_035487095.1 Candidatus Sulfotelmatobacter sp. | reverse complement strand
CCAAAGTACAGATCTACCAGGCCCTCGATGGCCGCGTCGCTCTCTACTACGGCGATACGCGACTGCAACACTCCGCACTACCAGGGGGGTGACAGATTCATGTTGCCGTTAGGGTGACAAATTTATGTTGCTACAACACCCAGAGATTCCCGGTCCGCCGACGGTAATTGACGAGTTCTTCGAGTGACAGAGAGTTAATAGAAATGTTCATTATGGCTTTGGCGTCACTTTCCGAAGGTCTTGGGTTTCAAGTATGGTGCCCACAGCAGAGGCGTCTTGGGATCCAAAACATCTGGACGGAGTGGGAGCCTCGCCCACCGAACTGACTCCGTCGCTCATTTCACCGATCTCCAAACGACGCTATTTCTCTGTCCAATCGAATACCGCTTGAACGCTGAGGAGGCGTCATCATGAGCAAGCCCGGCCAATTGGCATTTTCGGGGATGGTGTTGTTCTGTGCAGCGATCCTGGTTGCTTGCGGTTCCAGTTCCAAACCCCCTCAGCTCGCGTTAAGTTCGCTCACCATCGCCCCGAGCAACGGAGAGATCTACGTGAGCGCTTCCCTTGCCAGTGGTGTTCGAAGTGCCGACCACCGAGGCGGCGCTGAATCCGTGGCGCGTCCCGCGGTGGTTCCCCCTCCGGTGACCGCGATTTGCGGCAAATTGCAATATACCGCTACCGCGCACTACACGAATGGAAACTCCACGCAAGTCGGTATTGCGGTGACGTGGAGTTCGTCGAACACATCCGTGGCCTCGATCGACACCACGGGACTCGCCACCGGGGTCGGCGTGGGCACGACCAATATTGGAGCCACATCAATGGGGATTGCGGCCACCAGCGACCCGCTTGCCGTGGATCAACTCAATTCGATCAGCGTCTCGCCCTCCACTTCAACCGCGGCGCCAGGGGGCAGCCAGAAGTTTCTTGCCACGGGCAACTTCACACTCGCCACGGGGAGTCCCGGCATTTTTGATGTTTCCAGCCAAGTAACCTGGAGCAGTTCAAACACGAATGTGGCGACCATCGACCAGACCGGCAACGCCACTGCCAAAGCCACGGGCGTTACAACCATCATGGCCACAAGTTGTGATGGCGGAACCGTCGGGCAAGCCGTTCTAAACGTAGGCCAGCCTGCGACGACTACACTCGTGGTCACTCCTACCGTAATTACCATTGCTACGGGTACCACAACGCTCTTTACGGCGATGGAGATGTTGGGCAATGGCACGATTCAGGCGCCACAAAATCCGGTGACCTGGTTATCCGGTTCCCCGAATGTGGCCAGTATCGATGCGAATAGCGGCGTCGCGCTGGGCCTTACTGCGGGAACGTCCGCGATCATTGCCACGGAGACGGTCACTGGATTTACAGGCTCCGCGACACTGGCAGTGCAACCGGCGGCGGCAAGGTTCGCGTACGTTGCCGACGCCCAGGGAGGAGCCGTCTCTAGCGGCACTATTTCCGGATATTCGGTGGATGTCACGTCCGCAACTCCGCTGACGCCTCTTCCCGGTTCGCCGGTGGCGGCCGGAAACCCGCAACAAGTGCTGCTGCATCCCTCCGGCGATCTGATGTACTACATCGATGGTGCTGGGTCTCTGCATGTGGACGACGTCAATTCAACGGACGGTTCCTTCAGCGAATCCGGCCAAGCGCCGACACGGGCTTCCACCACCACAACAGGCAGTTTCAACGTCGGAGTGATCGACCCGACCGGGCGGTTCATTTACGTGACCAGCGGCGTGGATAACACGATCTACGGGTTTTCCATCGCCCAGACCGGAGTTGCGACGCCAGCCACCAACGGCGCGCTGACGCCAATTCCGTCGTTTAACCCTTATACCGACGCAAGCCTGAACAGTCCGACGTGGATCATGACCGACCGCGCGGGCAAGTACGTCTACGTAGTCAACAGCGGCACACCTACTACCCCCGGAAATACCGTCAGTGAATACAGCATCGATCAAACAACCGGCAAGTTGTCGCCACTCTCCACCGCGACTGTCCCGACTGGCATGATCCCGATCTTTGGCACAACTGACGTGAACGGGCATCTCTACGTGGCAAACGAAGGGCCCCCGCAAACGGTGTCCAGCTACAGCATCAACAGCAGCACGGGCGAACTGACCAGCGTTGGGGCGGACACCCCGATCACTGGCGCTACCTCCACCATCAACGTGATTACTGACCCGACGGGGAAATATTTGTACGTCCTCGACTCCACTGGCGGGCCGCCGCCGCCTACTGCGCCTCCTAGCCACGTCTTTGCCTACGACCTGAATCCCGCCACAGGCGTGATTGGAGCTCAGATTGGCACTTCCCAACTGACCGGGAATAGCCCCACGGGAATGGCGATCGACCCGACGGGCGCCCTGCTGGCAATCGACAATAACTTTGACAACACCCTTTCCCTTTTCACGATCGGGGCGACGAGCAGTGCCACCCCGGGAGGCCTGACGCCCCTGACGCCGCCTACCGTTGCAACGGACAATCAACCGTTGTTCGTGGTTTTCTACACTGCCGCGTCGGGGCAGTAATCGCAGGACGAGAAAACGCGAAGGGGATGGCCCCGGCCATCCCCTTCATTTTTTGCTGGAAGCCATCTGGCTCTGTTGACGCCGTCGGTGGAACGCAGTCTACAAGCGAAAAGCAGATCCCTCACCCGCAAGAAATGCGGGTTCGGGATGACATGCATTTTGTTGGGAACGAAGCCAGACGCGCTTTACTCGCCGTAGGGAACCCAGATGTTTTTCACCTGGTACGCGTGTTCGAGGTACCAGCGGCCTTCGCTCTGGGGAACGCTGAAGAAATCGATGTGGCGTCCCTCGTTCGTCCAGACTTGCTTCAAGTTTCCGACGGAAAGCGCCTTCGCGGCGGCGCACATCTCGGCATCGCCATAGCACCAGACGGCGTCAAGATCGTCGTGTTCCGCCAGGACCTTCAAGAGTTCAGTGGCTCGGCCCGCAACGATATTGACAACGCCCCCCGGCAGATCACTTGTTTCGAAAACCTGGTAAAGGTCCGCCGCGATGAGCGGATAGGATTCCGAGGGCACCGCGACCACCGCGTTGCCAGCAGCGATCAGCGGGAGCACCAGCGTAAAGAAGCCGAGCAAGGGATATTCCGCGGGGCAAACCACACCGACGGTCCCCAGCGCTTCGTTCATTGCTATCGAAACATTGCGCATCGGGGGATTGTGGACCGCGCCGTCGAACTTGTCCGCCCAGCCCGCATAGGAAAAGAGGCGCTCGACGCTGCGCTGCACTTCTTCAGCAGCCTGTTTCTTGCCCACCGCCGCCGCCAGCCTTGCGGAAATTTCGTCGCTGCGTTGGGAAAGATTCTCCGCGATGTAGTAAAGCACCTGCGCGCGATTGTGAGCGGTGGTCTTGCTCCAGGATTCCGCCTTGCGCGCCGCTTCCACCGCGTTGCGCACGTCCTTGCGATTGCCGAGAGGAGATTCGCCGAGCAGTTCGCCCTTTTTGCCGCGAATTTCGATGCTGTAGCCAGAGTCCGGACGCACTTGCTTGCCGCCGATATAAAGTTTCACGGTGCGATCGATGCCGGGATTCGCCACTTCCGCGTGATCCTTCTTCGCTGCGCCATTCTTTTTCAACGCGGGCGCTTTGCGGAACCACGTCGGTTCCAGATATTCCGCAAGCCCTTCGCGGCCGCCTTCGCGCCCGTAGCCGCTTTCGCGATAGCCGCCGAAGCCGCACGCCGCGTCGAAGAGGTTAGTGCTGTTCACCCAAACCACGCCGGCCTTCAATTGAGCGGAAACATGGAGCGCGACGTTGATGCTTTCGCTCCAGACGCTTGCAGCCAGCCCGTAGACGGTATTGTTCGCGAGCTCCACGGCTTCGCGCGGAGTGCGGAAGGTCATCGCCGCGAGGACGGGGCCGAAGATTTCCTGCTGCGCTACGATCGACGCCGGATGCACGTTGCTGAGCAGCGTCGGCTTGTAGTACAGCCCGCGCGCGGGGAGCAAGACTTCCGGTTGCCAGCAGGTGGCGCCTTCGGCTATTCCCTGCTTCACGAGCCGGTCGATGCGATCCAGTTGCACGCGGGCCACGATTGCGCCGATGTCGATTGCTTTGTCGAGCGGGGCGCCCACGCGCAGTGTGCTCATCCGGGCTTGCAGCTTGCGGGTCATTTTCTCCGCGATGCTTTCCTGCATCAGCAGGCGTGAGCCGGCGCAGCAGACTTGCCCCTGGTTGAGCCAGATCCCGTCGACGAGGCCTTCGACGGCGCCGTCGAGATCCGCGTCCTCAAAAATGATGAAGGGAGATTTTCCGCCGAGTTCGAGGGAAAGTTTCTTGTGGCTCGGGGCGGTAGCTTTCCGAATGGCGCGACCGACTTCGGTTGAGCCGGTGAAAGCGATTTTGTTCACGTCCGGATGCTTTACCAGGGCTTCGCCGGTGCTGCCCTCGCCGGTAACGATATTCACGACGCCCTTGGGCAAGCCGACTTCGTTGCAAATTTCCGCGAAGGCCAGCGCGGTGAGGGGCGTGTACTCCGCGGGCTTCAGCACGACAGTATTACCCGTTGCCAGCGCCGGGGCGATTTTCCACGCCAGCATGAGTAAAGGAAAATTCCAGGGAATGATCTGGCCGACGACGCCGCAAGCGGTGTGACCCGGAAATTCCTGTTCGAGGAGTTGCGCCCAGCCCGCGTGATGATAAAAATGGCGCGCGACGAGCAGGATGTCGATGTCCCGGCTCTCGCGAATGGGCTTGCCGTTGTCCAGCGTCTCGAGCACGGCCAGTCGCCGCGAGTGTTTTTGGACCTGACGCGCAAGGGCGTACAGATATCGCGCGCGGGCATGCGGCGTCAGCTTCTGCCAGGCAGGCAGGGCTTTCCGTGCGGCTTTTACCGCGGCATCGATGTCCGCGGCGGTTCCCTGAGCCACTTCGGCGAGGGGCGTGCCGGCGGAGGGATCGGATGTTTCAAAATATTTTCCATCCGTCGGAGCGCGCCAGGCGCCGTCGATAAAATGGCCGAACTTCCGGTTGTGATGGTCGAGCCACAGAAGTGACTCCTTGGGATCTTCCGGGGCCGGGCCATACTCCATGGTTCTGAATTTTTCGACGACGCTCATTTTGCCTGGGTACTCCTCTAGAGCGGCAGCATGACTCCGCTTGCGATTTTACGCCTGGGCTTCTTTCGCTTTCTTCTCGCGTGACGCCTCGATCCGCTTCAGGACAAACTTCAGGCGCTCGCGGCCCCATTTCGTCCCCGTGATCACCTTCTCAATATCCAAAAACATTTCGGGGTCGCCGCCTTTTTCCCGCAACTCCGTCAGAAACGGATAGACCTTGGCGAAGATAAAGAACATCTCGCCGCTGCAAGCAGGGCGCAGGAAGAGTTCCTCGTCCAACAGTCCTTGCCGGACAAGCGCGGCGGCCATTCCCCAGTAGCTTCCGCCCTGGCGGAGCCAGTTGTTCTCCTGCGATCCGGAGGCACCGGCCACTTTCAGGAAATCGTCAGCGGTGAGCGGGGAAAATGTCCACAGCCACCAGTCGCGCGCCTTGCGAAGTTCCGGCTCGCGCCGCAACTCATACAGTTTCAGGATCAGTTCCGCGTCCTTCGAACTTGCTTTTTTACCCATTGGTCTTTTGTCCCTCGTAACGCAGCCGTTTGTGGCTGTGCTGATGATGATTTCTTTAGTTACTCACGCAATCGGATGACGATACTCGGCGGAGTACCGGCCCGTTGCGTGGAATTCCAGTTGGCGCTCGATATCGGCCAGCATGCCGCTGGCGCCGAAGCGAAACAGATGCGCGTCGAGCCAACTGTTGCCCAACTCTTCCTTCATCAAAGCGAGCCATTCGAGCGATTGCTTGGCGGTGCGAATGCCGCCGGCGGGCTTGAAGCCGACGGCCATGCCGGTTTCTTCGGCGTAGTCGCGGATCGCGCGCGTCATCACCACGCCCACGGGCAGGACGGCGTTGACGGTTTCTTTTCCCGTGGATGTCTTGATGAAGTCCGCGCCGGCCATCATTGCCACGAGGCTGGCCCGCGCCACATTCCGCAGCGTCAGCAAATCACCGGTGCCGAGGATTACTTTCAGATGTGCCGGGCCGCAGGCGTCCTTGAACGCGACGATTTCGTCGTAAAGCTTTTGCCACTTCGCGCCGAAGACGTGGGCGCGGGTGATGACGACGTCGATTTCTTGGGCGCCCGCTTCGACGGAGCGGCGGATTTCCGCGATGCGCTCTTCGAGAGGCGAAAGTCCGGCGGGAAAGCCCGTGGACACCGCGGCCACGGGGATGTTCGTGCCTTCCAATGCGCGGCGAGCCGTCTCCACGAAAAGGTGATAGACGCAGACCGCGCCGACGTGGAGCTGCAATTCTTCGATCCTCAATTTTTCGACGAGTTCCTGCTGAATCGGCCGGCGCGCCTTGGCGCACAAGCGGCGCACGCGTTCGTCGGTGTCGTCACCGCTGAGCGTGGTCAGGTCCATGCAGGAGATTGCGCGGAGCAGCCAGGCGATCTGCCAGTCTTTCTTCACGGTGCGGCGAGTGACGATCGTGGCAGCGCGGCGCTCGACCGCACTCAAATTCACGCGGACGCTTTCCACCCAATCCAGATTGAGCGAAGTGCCGCGATTGGCGCTCAGAGGCGTTCCTTGCAGCGTGGCAATCGTCGTCCCCGGCGAATGTTCGCTTACAATCCGGTTTCCCTGCCGGTCTGTAATCTCCAACCTCGGTTGTTTCTGTGGTTCCATGCCCTGTCTCCGCCGGCGCGCCGTCGTCTGCTAACGCCAATTATTTAGGATACCACCGCGAACGGTTGGCGGCACGCGCATGTGGCAGCCTCCACCTGGTCGGCGCGGGTGCATGGATGCGGAAGAAAAAGAAAGAAGGCGGCCTAACCCTTCGCTTGCGTTCAGGGCAAGAAGCCGCCCCTACACAAGCGGTGAGCCGATCAAGGCGGGCGGGCTTTATTAACTCCCTAGTTCCCCGCCGCATCCTTGGCTCCAGGAGTCGGCCGCGAGAGAAGTTCCACGTACTCTTTGTAAAACTTGTCCTTGTTCAGATCGTCCTGGACTTCCACTAGGATCTCGCCCATCCCCGGCTGCAATCCCGGCGTCCAGACCAGGGTGTTGCCGTAGCCGGCGCCATGGTCCACGTCTATGTCCATATAGAGCTTCCGCCACTTGGTGATGATGCCGGGATCGAGCCACGCCACGGCGGCGAGTTCATCCCAGAGGTAGCCGGGCTCCGCGTATTTGGCGACATACTGCGCGGCGGGTTCCGTGTTTTTGCGGACCTGCTCGATCAGACTTTTTTCCATGTGGGTCTTCACGGAAATGTCCACTGTGGTGAGCACCGCCCGGGGCCACTTGGCATGCAGGACGGCGTGAGTGGCTTCCGGGTCCATCCAGAAATTGAATTCGCGTGTTGGCGTAAGCGAGAATTCGGGATCGTCGGTTTGGGGGTTGATGCTACCGCCCATCATGATGAGTTCTTTGGTGAGGGAGGGAAATTCCGGATCGAGGGCGATCGCCAGGGCAAGGTCGGTCATGGGCCCGGCGGCATAGATCGTGACGTCATGCGGATACTTTCGCACCATCCGGACCATGAAATGGGCGGCATCCTCGCTGGCGGGCTTAATCGAGGGATTACCCTCGCGCATGGGCGGAATTTCGGTTGGCCCGTGCACTTTGCCGACAGAGGAAAAATTCCAGGCGCCCTGGTAGACGACTTTTCCGTGGATGGTCTCCCACTTCGCGATGTACTCCTTGCTGTTCACCAGAGGAAAAGCCGCGCCGGGGACGACGGGAATGTCCCTGCGGCCGATGATCTCCATCAGGCGCAGGGTATGCTGCACTTCTTCGTCGCGCCAGGCGTCACCGGTGAGCACGGTGATGCCGAGGACGTCGGTGTCCGCCGAATTCACCAGCGAGAGGATGGCCTGCATATCCGTGCCGCCGGGACCCGCGGCGTCCTGGTCGATAATCACTTTTCTTTTCTGCTGCGCGCTCGAGCTCAGCGCGCAACTCAGAATCACAAATGCAAACGCAAACATTCTGGCAAATAATTTCATAAAGAAATTCCTTTCGGGATATGAACAAAAATTAAGCGTCCGCCCCGCAGAACCGTCCGGGAGGGTAAAAGGCGCCCGCCTCAGAAGGCGGCCGCTACAAGCAGGCTTCATCGACAATCGCTCTGAGCGCAAGCGTTCCCACCTTAATACATGATGGTCTGCGTCAGATGATGCGGCCACGTTGTGGTGTGATAGTGCGTCCACAAGCGCGCGTCAATCTGCGGGATGATGATCTGCATGTTCGCCGGGCGCAGTTTGTTGATTTCGTCGGTCATCAATGCGGTGGCATAGAGGCAGTGCGCGCGGATTTCGATTTCCCGGCGCGAATCGCGCGGAATCAACTGGTAGGTGTTGATGGCGTGCTCCAGTTCCTTCGAATAGCCGGTGACGCCTATCAGACGCAGGGCCACCGGAACGATGTAATCCGCGAACGCGGTCATTTTCTGGGGGTCGTCCAGGCGGAACTTGCCCGCCTTGTGGAGCGTGGCGTAGAGCATCCAGATCCCCAGCTGCGGCAGTTTATAAAATTTGATTTCGTGGCCGTCGAGCATGCTGACGTCGTTAAAACGGGGAAACTCTTTCACCAGGCGGTCGATCAAGCCGTTTCCATTGTCGTAGAGTTTCGGCGAACAGGAATGCACGAACTTGTGAAATTTTCCGTCGTATTTTTCGGCGAGCACTTTGCCGACTTGGTGCAGTACGGCGAGCTTTTCATCGAGCATGGGCATCTCGATGTTGCCTTCGAAGACTTTGTTGAGCTCCGGCCGTGTGATTTTTGCCAGGTAATTCCCGTCAAGGAACGGCACGCCGTTATCTAGAGCGCGCTTGATGCAAGCGAACTCGGCCTCGGAGTCCGACCAGTGCTGGCCGGCGAAATCCACCTGAAATTTTTCGTGTTTAGCGAAATCGGTGAACGCGGTATCAATCGAATCGGAAACCATCACGAAATCGATGGCCACATCGGGATCGCCCTGGCTCAATCCAAAGGGGAGCGCGTATTCCGGCATCGGCAGCTCTTCGTATGCCATCCAGGACGCAACTTCCACGATCTTTTCGTAATTTGTGCGCACATCGCGCGAACTCTCGATGGCGTAACGCAAGCTATCCAGTACAGGGCTTCCAATATCCTTTGGCCAGTGCATAGTCTCCGGTGAACGGGCGCGTCCGGGATTTTCCAGAACGGCCGGAAGAAAAGCAAAAGGTGTGAATTGCGAAAAGGCTGCGGTTTGCCCGAGCAATCCGAGGAATTTTCGCCGCTTCAAAAATGTGGAACCGAATGACTGCTTGCTAATGATTGTCTTGCCATTGGAACTCAGAAATCGCCTCCCCGGGTTCGCTCACATGATTATTTGCCTTGAATACGGCTGACAAACATCTGCAGGAATTTTTCGGCATTCACTTCGGTGCAGACTTTGGCGTTGGGCTCAACCTTGTCGATGCCCTCGATGACGTAGCGGTCGCCATCGGGAAAATGGTGCAGGACGTTGCGCTCGATGCCGCCGCGGCGGTTCGCCACCGTCTCGCCGCGCGTGAATTCGCCTCGCGTCTCCACGTCCACGTGCATGGCGGGAGTCTTCACCAGAGTGTTATCAATCGCTACGCCGACCGCCAGGGGGTCGTACATCGGCGTGCCGGACTCACCGAATTTTTCGCTCAGGCCGATCAGATATTCCGCCACCTTGAAGATGAAATCGCTCTCGGGGCCGGGATTCTTCTTCAGCGCTTCGATGTGCTTTCGAGTCAGGAGAGTTTTGTCTCCTACGTCCAGGCCGACCATCGTCAGCGGGAGTTGCCAGCCAGCTTGAAAGACGATTTGCGCGGCTTCGGGATCGTTGGCGATGTTCGCTTCCGCCGCGGCGTTTACGTTGCCGCCGGTGATCGAGCCACCCATGATTATCACTTCTTTCACCAAAGGCACGATTGACGGGTCTTTTTCAATGGCGAGCGCAATATTCGTCAGCGGACCGATCGGCACGAGCGTGATTTCGTGGGGATTCGCGTGAACCAACTCGATGATCAGGTCCGGCGCCCAGCGCGGGTCCTTTTTGCATTTGCTTGGCGGCAATTCGACGTTGGCGAGGCCATTTTGGCCGTGCCAGAACTCCGCGGTGACGAGTTTCTGGAACAAGGGATGCTGCGCGCCGCCCGCCACCGCGATGTCGCAGCGATTTGCGAGGGACACCATGCGCAGGGCGTTTTCCAGTCCCTGCGACGCCGTCACGTTCCCCGGGACCACCGTCAGCGCGCGCACGTCGAGCTCCGGCGAATTCAGCGCGAGCATAATCGCCATCGCGTCGTCGGTGCCAGGGTCGGTATCGATGATCACCTTCCGGGGCCCGGCTGCCGACGACGAAACAAACGCGCAAAAAACCAAAGCCGCTACAATTGTTCTTTTCACAGAAAACATTGCGTAGCTCCCTCTTCTGTCACGAGGTCCTCGCAACAATGATGAGCGCCAGCCCGATCAAGAAGCAGGCGAACATCGCGGCGATATAGTTGTTCGTTCCCTTGGGCGCGCTGCGGAACTCCTTCCAGATGAAGACGCCCCAGAACGCGGCCACCATTGTGGCTCCCTGCCCCAGACCGTAGGAAATCGAAAACGTGGCGCGGCCCGCGGCTATGATGTTGAACGACATCCCGACGCCCCAGATGATTCCGCCGAGGATTCCCGTGAGGTGGGTGCCGAATGAGCCCTTGAAATAATCGGCGAACGACACCGGCGCGCCCACGAAGGGCTTTTTCATGATGAAGGTGCCCAAAATAAAATTGCTGAGGAAAACGCCGATGGCAAAAACAAAGACCGCGGCGTATGGGCCGAGCTTCCCCGGTTGCGGCACGGCAAAGTCCGGATACATCGCGGCCGCGACGAAGCGGTAAAAGAAACCCATCGTGACACCGCAGGCCAGGGAAAGAACCAGCCCTTTGGTGCTGATGCCCGCGGCGCCGCCCGGCAATTTACGGTAGGCCACCGCATCCAGGATGATGGCCAGCACCACCAGCAGCACGCCGCCAAAAAGGAGAACCGCGTTGCCGGCGGGATGCTCGAGGTAATTCACGAAAACGCCGAGGACCAGCGCCAGTCCGATGCCGACGGGAAAGGCTACCGACATTCCGGCGATGTCAATTGCCGCTACGAGAAGAATGTTCGCGAGATTGAAGATCGCTCCGCCAATGAGCGCCGACTGAATAGAGGCGGGAGAGGCTTGCCCGAGGTCGGCGAGAAAGGCGCGGCCTTCGGTGCCGTTGCTGCCGAGGGTCAAGCCGAGGATCAGAGTGAGCAGCAGAACGCCGATGGTGTAGTCCCAATAGAAGAGTTCAAAGCGCCAGCCTTTTTTTGCCAGCTTTTGCGTGTTGGCCCACGAACCCCAGCAGAACATTGTGATAATGCAGAAGACCACCGCCCACGCATAACTGTGGAGAACGAACATTTAGGCTCCTTTGAACTTCTCGTGCCCTCAAGAACTCATCGCCTCATGGTGCAGCGGCGCCGACCAGATCGAGACCCCGCCTACCTTTGTAGGGGCGGGGAGAAGGAAAAATCGCCCCCGACCGGGTCGGGGCCCCTACAGGCGCAAGAGGCGGGGCAAGCCCCGCCCCTACATGTTTAGGTCGTTCCGCCGCGCTTGCTCCACTCCGACGCAAATTCCGCACCGGTGGGAAACGACTTCTGCGTGCCTACTTTCATTGTGGACATGGCCGCGTAGAGATTTGCGCGGGTCACCGCTTGCTTCTCCGGCAAGCCCGCGCCCAGAAAAACCGCGAAGCTGCCGATGAAGGCGTCGCCCGCGCCGGTTGTATCCACCGGCGTGACGGAAAACGGGGCAATCAGCTCGCTGCCGTCCGGCGAAGCAAGCAGGGCGCCCCGGCTTCCCAATGTGAGAATTACTTTGCGGAAACCCTGTTGCAGCAGGGCCGCGGCGCATTTTTTCGCTTCCTCGATCGAGTGGACGGCGATGCCCGTAATCACCTCTGCCTCGGTTTCGTTCGGGATGAAATAGTCCGCCGGGCCGAGTTGCTTCGCGTCAACCGGCTGCGCGGGGGCTGGATTGACGATACAGCGGATGTTGTTCTTGCGCGCGAACTCGACTGTGTAAGCGATCGTCTCCATCGGAATTTCGAACTGGAGGACAATCGTGTCAACGGTGCGCAACGATTCGGCGGCCGCGTCCACATCGGCGGGCTTCAAGGTGTCATTCGCGCCTTTAACCACGATGATGCGGTTCTGGCCGTTGGGCTCGACGAAAATTGGGGCCACCCCGCTTGATACACCGTCGACAATCCGAACGTGCGCGGTATCGATTCCCAGCGACTTGAAATTCTTCACGGTCGCTTCACCAAACAGGTCGTTGCCGAGTTTCGCGACCATCACGACTTCGGCTCCGGACAAACGCGCGGCCACGGCCTGGTTCGCGCCCTTGCCGCCGAATCCCAGATCGAATTTTTGCCCGAAGATCGTTTCGCCCGGCCGGGGAAACCTGTCGCTGAAGGTCGTCAAATCCACATTCGCACTGCCAACCACCGCAATCCTGGGTACCTTGCTCATCCATGTTCCTCGCTGTAGGTCGAACGCGGCAATATATCACGCTGCGACGCGGCCGCAAGCTGCCAGACACGATTTTCCGTCTGGCACTTTTACCCGGTACGACAAAGGTTAAGTCCCTCTAATCGAGAGTCTTTTGCGCTGACGCCACGAAAACAGCCAGGTCAGGAGGGCAAATCCTCATAGGCAAACACGCGATTTTTTACAACGAGAACGCCCAATCGGTCATCGAATCAGCCGTCCTTACTTCTCTGGCAGCTTATGTTCCAATTCAGTCGCCAACATTTGTATTTCTGTGGTCTTGCTAAACGACTGAACCTCCCGATTGCAATCTACGGCGAATTTATTCGAGGGTTTTGGCGGCGAACTCCGCGAGCGTATCATCCTCCACTCTGTAACTGATCTCGATCGGGTTGCAGCAAACTTCGCAGTCTTCGACGTAGGTTTGGCTTCGAATCGACAGATCCAAGACCATCGAGATTTCTTCCCCACAATAGGGGCAGGTAAAGGAGTGTTCCACCAGATGAGTATGCTACAGCAGCGTGCATCGCGAAGTTTGCCAGAATGTTTCTGATGGCGCGGCACAAATGAATGCGGTTCACTTGCACGACTCGCGCGGTAATCGGAAATTGCCCGCCACCCTGCCGCGCGTTGCGTTGACGCGTTAGCAGCCCGATGCTAGTCTCGCAATCGCCGCCAAACGCATGCGCGCCGTTGACCTTATCCGAAAAAAGCGGGATTCCGGGGAACACTCCCGAGAAGAAATCGACTACCTGATTTCCGCCTACACGCGCGACGAAATTCCGGATTACCAGATGGCTGCGTGGCTGATGGCCGCGTGGATTCGGGGGCTCTCGCGCGCGGAGCTTGCCGCGCTCACGGAAGCGATGCTGCACTCGGGCGAGGTGGTGGATCACTCTTACCTGCCCACAAAGAAAGTGGACAAGCATTCGACGGGCGGAGTTGGCGATAAAACATCTCTGATCCTTGCGCCAATTGTGGCCGCGGGGGGGCTGGCTGTCCCGATGATCAGCGGGCGCGGCCTGGGGCACACGGGCGGGACGCTGGACAAGCTTGAAGCCATACCTGGATTCAACACTTTTCTTACTCTTGCGGAATTCAAGCGGGTGCTGCGCGAGTGCGGGATGGCGCTGATCGGGCAGACCGCGGAGATCGCGCCGGCCGACAAAAAAATCTACGCGCTGCGCGACGCCACCTCGACCGTGGAAAACGTCGGGCTGATCTGCGCGTCGATCATGAGCAAAAAACTCGCCGAGGGGATTGACGCGCTGGTTCTGGACGTAAAAACCGGGTCCGGGGCGTTCATGAGCAAGGAAGAGGACGCGGTGGCCCTCGCGGAAGTTATGGTCGATACGGCCAAGCGCATGGGAAAGAAGTGCGTGGCGCTGATTACGGATATGGGGCAGCCGCTCGGGCGCTTTGCCGGACACTCGAACGAAGTGATCGAGTCCATCCACATCCTGCAGGGCAAAGGCGCCGCGGACCTGCGGGAACTTAGCGTGGAACTTTCGGCCTGGATGTTTTTCCTTGGTGAGCGCACCAAATCGGTGGAAGAAGGCCGGGTTCTCGCAAGCGAAATGATCGGTTCCGGCGAAGCACTTGAAAAATTCCGCGAATGCATTCGACTCCAGGGCGGGAATCCCGGCGTGATTGAGAACACTTCCCTGCTGGCGGCCGCGCGGGGACGGGCGGAAGTGAAGAGCCCCGGATCCGGATTTATCGCGGACATTAATTGCCTGAATCTTGGCATCGCGCTGGCGATGCTCGGCGGGGGCCGGGAAAAGAAAGAGCAGAACGTCGACCCCGGCGTCGGACTTGAGTTCCACAAGCGCATCGGTGATCCCGTGAAAGCAGGGGACACTCTGGTGAGCATCGCCTACAATGCCGATGCGCAATTAAATGCCGCGCAAAAAATGATTGCTGCAAGCTACGTCATCGGTGATAAAAAGCCAGCAGCGCGCCCGTTAATCCGGCGCATCATTGGGGCTTGATCCGGGGCGCTTGAACCGGAATCGTTCGCGCAGCGATTTCCAGGCAACTGAGGTGCAAAGGAGTCTTCATGGCGAGATTCGCAGGCGTGCTGGGCATGATCGTGCTCGTGGGACTTGCGTACGTCTTCTCCACGGCGCGCAAGGAAATCAAGCTCAAAACGGTACTTTGGGGCATGGGCCTGCAGCTTGCGTTCGGTGTATTCGTGCTGAAGTTCGCTGTGGGACGGCTGATCTTTCAGGCGGCGGGCGATGCCGTCAACAAACTGCTCAGCTTCGCGTTCAACGGATCCGAGTTTGTTTTCGGCCCACTCGGCGCAAGAGGCTCGTCGATCGGGTTTATCTTTGCTTTTCAAGTGTTGCCCACGATCATTTTTATCGCCGCCGTTTTCGCCTTTCTCTATCATATCGGCGTGATGCAGCTGTTCATACGTGCGTTCGCCTGGGTGATGACGCGCGTGATGGGGGCCAGCGGCGCGGAATCGCTGGACATCGCCGCGAGCATCTTCATGGGGCAGACGGAAGCACCGCTGACGATTCGCCCGTTTCTGAACAAGCTGACCAAATCCGAACTGATGTGCGTGATGACCTGCGGCATGGCGCACGTTTCCGGGGGAATCATGGCGGCGTACATCGCCTCGGGCGTTGAGGCCAAGCATCTGCTCACCGCCGTGATCATGACCGCGCCGGGCACGCTGCTGATGGCGAAGATGCTGGTGCCGGAAACTGAGCAGCCGCTGACCGCGGGACGGGTGCAGATGCCGGACATGGAAAAAGAAGCCAACTTTCTCGGGGCCATTTCGCGCGGAACTTCCGACGGTCTGCAACTTGCAATTAATGTTGGCGCGATGCTGATCTCCTTCATTGCGCTGCTCGCTCTCGTCGATTACCTCGTCGGCGGTGCGCACAACTGGCTGTTCGCTCATCACTTCCCGTGGTTCCCGGAAAGCCTGGAACAATTCTTCGGCTGGATTTTTTCTCCCATCGCCTGGCTGATCGGCATTCCGTGGAAAGATGCCTCGACGATCGGGTACCTGCTCGGCACGCGGATGTCGATCAACGAGGTTGTGGCCTTCGCCAAGCTGGGCCAACTGAGGGGTACGCTGGACCCGCGATCATTTACGATCGCCACATTCGCGCTTTGCGGGTTCGCCAACTTCAGTTCGATCGGCATTCAGATCGGCGGGATTGGCGCGCTGGCCCCGGAGCAGCGCGGGCAGCTTGCCAAGTTCGGTATCCGAGCCATGCTTGCCGGGACTATGGCGAATCTGATGTCTGCGTGCATTGTGGGAATCCTTACATGAGCGTTTCTGCAAGAATTTCTTCTGCGGCGAAAGGAAACACGGAGTTCGCCCGGGCGGAAGCCGCTGCGCGGTTCATTCAGAAAAAAACCAAGCTCCGCCCCAAGATCGCGCTTGTACTCGGCTCCGGACTGGGGGCCTTTGCCGACGAATTCGCGGGCGCAACGCGTATCCCTTACGCGAAGATTCCACACTTCCCGCGTTCGACGGCGATCGGCCACGCCGGGCAGCTGGTTATCGGCAAGGTGGACGGCGTCGAGGTCGCCGGGATGCAGGGCCGAGTGCATCTTTACGAAGGATATTCGGCCCAGGACGTAGCGTTCCCGATCCGCGTGTTTTCGCGCCTCGGCGTGAAGGCCGTGATCCTGACGAACGCCGCGGGCGGCATCAAAAAGGAATTTACGCAAGGCCGGCTGGTGGTGATCAGCGATCACAACAATCTGCAAGGAGCCAATCCGCTCTCGGGTCCCAATGCGGATAAGTTTGGCCCGCGCTTTCCCGATATGACGAACGCCTACGACAAAAAATTTCGCGAACTCACGCTGGCGGCGGGACGACGGCTCGGGATCGAACTCGGCGAAGGCGTGTACGCGGCGCTGGCGGGCCCCAGTTACGAAACGCCGGCGGAAATACGTTATCTGCGCTCGATCGGGGCGGATCTGGTTGGGATGTCCACGGTTCCGGAAGTGATCGTCGCGCGGCACTCCGGGATGCGGGCGCTCGGAATTTCCTGTGTCACCAACGCGGCCGCGGGCGTGCTGGACCAACCGCTCGATCACAACGAGGTGCTCGAGACCGCCGAGCGGGTGAAAGCTCAGTTCATCGGCCTGCTGCGCGCCGTGATTGCCCAAATCGCTTCTTCACTTTAAACTTTTGAACACTTGAACTCATAAACTTTCTGGAGGTTCGCATGGCCGAACACGACGCGCTCATCGCCGCCGCAAGCAAAGTCCGCGAAAACGCACATGCCAAATTTTCCAATTTCAAGGTCGGAGCGGCCCTACATGGCGCGTCGGGCAACGTGTTCACCGGGTGCAACATTGAAAACGCCACGTACGGCCTGACTCTTTGCGCTGAGCGCGTGTCGATATTCAAGGCCATCAGTGAAGGCGAGCGGCGGTTCGATTGCATCGCGGTCGTTACCGACACGGAGACGCTTACGCCTCCCTGCGGGGCTTGCCGGCAGATTATCTGGGAGTTTTGCGGCGACATTCCGGTGGTGTTGGCAAACTTGAAAGGCAAAGTGGAAGTTATGCGGATGAGCCAACTCTTTCCGAAACCGTTCGACTCCTCTAATCTGTAGCTCACCCCTTTCAGGTTGAGGGTTCCGAGGCCCCGGCAAAATTGCTATTCGCAGTGAAAACCCTCGGGCCTGAAGGCCCGAGCTACAAATCGTAAAGGACAAGTTGATGACTCGAATCCACGCACCGCTGCAACAATTTTTTCTGCTGGCCGCATGCCTGCTGTGTGCGTCTGCCGGGCTTGCGCAAGACGGCGCAAAGCAAGGCGTCTCGGTTGATTTGCTGGTGAAGGGCGCCACGATTGTGACGATGGACGCCAACCGGCACGTCTTTGAAAATGGATTCATCGCGGTTCGAGGAGATGAAATCATTGCCGTCGGAGCCGATGCAGCGGGGGCGTTTCCCAAGGGCATCACGGCGAAGCAGACGATTGACGCGAGTGGAAAACTGATCATTCCCGGCCTGATTAACGGACACACGCACATCCCGATGGTGCTGATGCGCGGCCTGAAAGACGACGTCACGCTGGACGACTGGCTGCGCAAATTCATCTTTCCTGCGGAGGCGCGCAACGTCACGGAAGAATATGTTCGCTGGGGCTCCCGCCTTGCGCTTGCGGAGATGATTCGCAGCGGAACCACAACGTTCGCCGACATGTACTATTTCGAAGACGCAGAGGCGGAAGAAACGAAAGCGGCAGGCTTGCGTGGAGTCCTTGGGGAAACCTGGATCGATTTCCCTGTTCCGGACAATAAGAACGAAGCGGAAATGACCGCGTACACTGAAAAATTTCTCAAGAAATGGCAGGGCGACCCGCTGATCCACGCCGCCGTTGCACCTCATTCCATCTACACTTGTTCGGAAAAGACCTTGCGCGACGCCGCGGCGATGGCGCGCAAATATCACGCGCCCATCCTGATCCATGTTTCCGAGATGCGCAAAGAGTTCACCGACAGCATCGAGAAGAACGGCGCCACGCCGGTGCAATATCTCGAACGCATCGAATTCCTTGGCCCTGACGTTGTGGCCGCCCACTGCATCTGGACCGACTACACCGACATGAAGATTCTTGCGGAACGGCAGGTGGGGTGCGTGCACAATCCATCCAGCAACATGATGCTGGCGAGCGGGGTCGCGCCCGTGGTGGACCAGCGCACGGCGGGGATGCGCGTCGGGCTCGGCACCGACGGCCCCGCCGGGAGCAACAACGATCTGGACATGATGGAGGAGATGGACCTGGCCGCGAAGCTGCAGAAGACCTATCGCGTCGACCCGCGCGCGCTCGGAGCAAAAGGCGCGCTGGAAATGGCCACCATCGAAGGGGCGCGCGCGCTGCACATGGAAAAGGAGATTGGTTCGCTCGAAACCGGAAAGAAAGCCGATTTCGTGGTTCTGACGCTCGACGTCCCCAATGCGGTCCCCATGTACGACGTCTACTCCCAGATCGTGTACGCGCTGAAGGCGAGCGAGGTGCAAACCGTGGTGGTCGGCGGGAAAACACTGCTGCAAGACGGGAAACTGTTGACCGTGGACGAGCACGCGGCAATCGCGAAAGCGAAGGAATACGGTCAAAAAGTGGCGGCGTCACTGAAGTAGACGGGACGTAACCCGGAAGGGACGCACCCGCCTTTTAAGGTTCCAATGTGGGAATTTTTTACCCATTTGCGCGGGATCGTACCTAATCAATGTGCATCCCAAACTGCCTCTAAGACACGCCCTATCAAAATCTTGCACAGGTTTCCGCAAACATCCGCTTGACAGCATCGCGATAGAGAAGTAATTTCACAGCAATATTTTCCCCGTACTCAAAGCGTCGTTCGAGCCGCCGGGGACTTCAAGAGGACTCGCTGGCGGTCATCATATTCGTTTTCCCAGCCGCGATTCCAAGGTGCTTCAGTCCCGGTGTTGATATTGAGAGAGAGCATCTCTTAATTTCTGCCGCTCTTTGCAAAGAGTCCTGGGTTCCAAAAAAGGGGTACGAATGATGAGCAAGAGAATTCTTTTTGTCCTGATGGCTTGCGTCACCGCACTTTGTTTTTCGCCGCGTTTGTTCGGGCAAGCGATCGGAAGTTTCTCGGGCACGATCACGGATAAGTCCGGCTCCAGCATTGCCGGGGCTTCCGTCACGATTACGTCACAAGGCACAGGCGTGGTTCGCGACACGAAGACGGATGAGACGGGGCACTACATCGTGAATTACCTGCCCGTCGGGGCGTATACCATCCACGTACAGTTTCAGGGCTTCCAGCCTGCCGAGGCGAAAGACCTCCGGCTGCAGATTGATGAATCGCGCGAACTTGATTTTGCGCTTAACCCCGCGTCGGTCTCTTCGACCGTGGAGGTTACTGCCGACGCCGTTGCCGTCACCACGACCGACCCGACTCTCGGCCAAGTCATCAACTCGCAGCAGGTCGCGCAACTCCCCTTGAACGGCCGCGACTTCGTGCAGCTTGCAACCCTGACCCCCGGTACCGTGCAGGAAACCAATCCCACCAGCTTTTTTAACGGCGGCCCGAGCAGCGAAGTTTCCGCCCGCGGCTCGTTCTCTCTCTCGGTCGGCGGCTCGCGCGCGAACAGCACGGACTGGCTGCTGGACGGCAACGACAACAACGAGTTGACCGCCGGGGGCATCGCGATTCTCTCCTCTATCGATTCGATCCAGGAATTCAAGGTCCTCACGTATAACTACTCTGCCGAATTCGGCACCCGTGCGGGACCGACCGTCCTGGTCACCACCCGATCCGGAAGCAACAGCTACCACGGCACGCTATACGAATTCCTGCGCAACACTTCTCTCGACGCGAAGAGCTTCTTCGCCACTTCTCCCGAAAAATTTAATCTCAACCAGTACGGCGGCGCTATCGGTGGCCCGATACGGAAGAACAAAACATTTTTCTTCATCGATGGCGAACAAAAATCCCAGCGGCATGGCATCACCTTCACCGGTTTGGTTCCTACGGACGCAATGCGGGCGGGCGACTTCTCGAAGGATCCATTCGGCAACACTCTTGGCGCACCGACTAAGAATGCCGACGGCACCTTTGCGATTCCGTCGGGCGCCATAATTAATCCAAACCTGGGCGCTCTCAATGGGGCCGGTGCCTCTTCCGACCCCAACGCAGCTCAGAACATTTATTTCCAGTGCGATGCGAACGGTGTTCCTGAGCCGCTTGCAGCAAACGGCAGCCAGACTCGCGGTAACAACTGTTACAAAATTCCCGGCGGGCTCCTTAATCCCATTGGCCAGAAATTGATGGCGCTTTACCCTGAGCCAAATGCGAATAACCCCGGTGCTGGATTCAACTACGTGGATTCCCCCGTGCGCAAGCTGGATGAAACCAAGTTTGACATCCGGCTGGACCAAACTTTCACGGCCACGGACACGGCCTTTGCACGCTTCAGTTATGACCAGGCGGTTTCTTACGTTCCCGGCGGCGCGCCTGGGTTCCCCATATTTGCCGAGCAGTCTCCCTTCGCCAGCAACCAGGGCATCCAGAACCACGCGCGAAACATCGCGCTCTCCGAAACTCACGTATTCTCGCCCACCAAAGTGAACCAGGCTTACGGCGGCTATAACCGCATCTTCAACTACATCACTTCGGAAGGCGATGGGACCTGCCTTGCCGCACAATTCGGCATTCCTGGCGCCAATCTTGGCTGCCAGAACGGCACCACTTGCCAGGGCGACGTCATCAGTTGCGGCCTGACTTCCACGCAGCTCAGCGGCGGATTCTATTCGCTGGGCGATCGCGGATTCGCACCCTTCACTGGCGGCACCAACGTCTTCAAAGTCGGCGATTCCTTTGACATGATACTCGGCAAGCACGACATTAAGATGGGAGGCGACGTCCGCGCGATGCAGATGAACGTGCGCACCAACGGCTTCCAGGACGGCTACTGGATTCTTACCGGCCTTTGGAGCGGCAATCCCGAAGGCGATCTCGCTCTCGGATTGCCCAGCCTGGCGATTCACGACCAGACCTTCCTCGGTGACACCACGGGCCGCCGCTGGAAAATGTATCGCCCATTCGTTCAGGACGACTGGCGCGCGACCAAGGACCTGACCCTGAATCTCGGGCTGGCTTGGGATATCACGACTCCAATCGCGGAAGTCGCCGGCCGCCAGGCGGATTTCAACCCTGCCAATGGACAATTCCTGATTCCCGGCGTCAACGGGGTCAGCGACGGCGCCGGAATCCAGACCAATTGGAAAGCGTTTGAACCCCGCATCGGCCTGGCCTACAAGGTGCGCGGCAGTGACAAGACGGTTGTGCGCGCCGGATATGCGATCTTCCATGATTCTTCCTGGAACCAGGGCGCGCAGGGACTGTGGCAAAACCCGCCATTTTACGCGGAATCTGACTCGTTTACGTTTGGCGGTGCTTGCACATTTGCCACCGCTGCCTGCGCAACAGTGTTTGGGTTGCAGCCGGGGGCCAACAGCCTTTCCAATGGCTTCCCCATCTTCACCTCGCAACCCGTTCCCACAAGCTTTAGCGGCACGCTGCAGGCGCAAAATACCAATTTCAAACAAGGGCAGGTTCAACAGTTCAACGTTAACATTGAACACCAACTCCCGGCAGACATCGTCCTTACGGTGGGTTACGCCGGATCCCGGAGCGCCCATATCCTGATCGATGGAAACAACCTGAACGTCAGCAGTCCATCGGCTTGCGGCGCCGTTGCCGGTTACACTTTGGGTTGCGGTCCCGGCGGAACATTTGTCCCCCAGCCGGCCCAGTTCGCGGCTTTCCCTTTCAACACAATTTCGAATATCACCGACCAGGGTATGGCGCATTACAATTCGCTGCAGGTCAAGGCGGAGACCAAGAACGCGCGCCACGGCCTTTATGCCCTCATCGGCTACACCTACTCCCGCTCCTACGACAATGGTTTTACGGATGGCGTTGGAAGTTCCATCGGCGCTACCTACTACCCCTTGCCCAACTGGAGCAAGCTTGACTGGGCTCTCTCTCAGATCAACCTCAACAACAATTTCACCGCCAGCGTGATCTACGACCTCCCGTTCGGCCGCGGAAAGCAGTTCGGCAGCAACTGGAGCAACCCTGTGAACACGTTGCTCGGCGGCTGGCAACTGACGGTGATCGAACACATCAGTTCCGGCTTCCCGATCTTCATCGTGGATGGGAACAACACCTCTGGTGTGAACTTCCAGAATAACGGCAACAGCCTGATCCGCCCGAATCAGGTTTGCAATCCGAATAACGGCGTGAGCCAAAGCATCAACGAGTGGTTCAATGTCAATTGCTTCGCTGCGCCGCCAACTGTGACGCAGACAATCAACGGCAAACAAGTCACCTTCGGAGAGCTTGGCGACGCCAACCGCACACCGGTTAACGGGCCGAACTTCGTCAACACCGACTTCTCGGTTATCAAGCGCTTTGCGCTGCCCTGGGAAAATACCGGCCTCGATTTCCGCGCGGAAATCTTCAACCTGTTCAACCATGCGCAGTTTGGATTGCCGGGCAACGACTTCAATGCCCCCGGGACGTTCGGGAAGATCAACTCAACCGTCAACGGCCCCCGGCTCGTTCAGTTCGGGCTGAAGTTCACTTTCTAGGGGCCAACTTGAAAACCGATTCCCTGCTCGTTTCTTCACGACCCACGGCTTGCGCCGTGGGTCGTTTCTTTTTCGGCGCCGCGCTTCTCGCGCTTCTCTTTTCGGTCTCCGGCGCGTCCGGCCAAACCCGCCGCAAAATCATCATCAATCAGGACTGTTCCGGCCCGGGCGGCAGCAACATGCAGACGCTTGCCACGCTCATCCAGTCGCCGCAAGTCGATGTCCTTGGCGTCACCATCGTCACCGGCAACCAGTGGCGCGACGAAGAGGTTGTGCACGCGCTGCGTTTACTCGAAGTGATGGGCCGCACGGACATTCCGGTGGTGCCTGGCGCTGTCTTTCCGCTTGTCCGGACGCGCGAAGAAGCGCTGATGTGGCAAGAGCGCTACGGCAAGGTCGGGTACGCGGGGGCGTGGGACAGCCGCTGGTATCACGATCCCTTTGTCGTGCCGCCGCCGAAAGAAGGGGCACCGACCACCAAGCCTTCGACGGAAGACGCGGCTCATTTCCTGATTCGCATGGTGCACAAATATCCGCACGAGGTCACCATCTACGAAGGCGGGCCGATGACGAATCTTGCGCTGGCCCTGCGAATCGATCCGCAATTCGCCGAGCTGGCGCAGGAACTGGTGTTCATGGGAGGCAGCCTGAATCCGGCGACGGACAATCCGGAGTTCGTGAACACGCCGCGGCATGAATTTAACTTCTGGATGGATCCGGAGGCGGCGGACGCGGTTCTTCACGCCAACTGGAGAAAAATTACGTGCACGCCGGTGGATATTTCGATCAAGACGCGGTTGACGCAAGCGATGGTGGACGAGATCGCGAAGGCGGGAACACCGCTGGCGCGCTACGTCGCGCAGTATTACATGCACGGGCCGGGCGCGGATTTCATGTGGGACGAACTGGCGGCTGCGGCATGGATTGATCCCTCGATTGTCACGAAGCGCGACGTGCGCTACATGGCCGTGGACACGGACCACAGCGCAGCCTACGGCAACACGCTGACGTGGCTGGAAGGGGACAAGCCGAAGCGGCAATTGCAACGGGTGGAAATCCTGGTGGATGCCGATTTCGAGAGATTCTACCGCATGTTCATCGAGCTGATGCGCGCCCCAACGCCGCCGCCCGCCGCGCACTAAGACTTCACGTTGCGGCCCCGAGCCGGTCGGACCTGGCAATCTTCTCTTCTTAGCGCCCTCTGTGTCCTCAGCGAACCTGGCGTTATTCTTACTCTTTTTTCCTCGTGTCTAAGGCTTCTCCGTAATTACAAACTGCCCCAACTCCTTCCGCTCTCGTTCCATCTTTTCTTTTTTCTGCTGTGCAACTTCCTCGTAAAGCTGCGACTCTTTCCGCGCCTTCTCCGTTTCGCCCATGCGGCGGTAGACTTGCGCCAATCGCAGGTGCGCCTCGTCCGGCAACGGGGTGTACTCGACAGACTTCTGCAGCGATGCGATCGCTTTTGGGAATTCCCCCTTTTCCTCCTCGAGCAATCCCAACTTCAGGTATGCATCGCCGAGGCGCGAATCAATGGCAATCGCCTTTCGCAGCTCCGCTTCGCGCGCCGCAAAGTCCCGCTCGCCGCGCCTCTGCTTCTCCAGGGCCACCGCGTAGTAGTAGTGCGACATGGCGTCATCCGGCCGCAGGGCAACAAATCGCCGGAACGCCTCCACCCATTCCTGCGGCTCGCTCTTGGCAACTTCCTGCACTTTCCCCAAAAACTGATAAGGGCGCGGGTCGGCAGGCTCCAGGGCGATCGCCTCCAGCAACCACCACGCCGCCTGCTCGTTTAGATCCTGCCCATAGGCCGCGGAACCCAGTCCCACCAAAATGCGAAGCGATTTCGGATAGAGGCGTTGGCCTTTGGCAAATACTTCCAGGGCCGGCGCATCCGCGTGGTGCAGCAAGAGCTCGGCGCCCCAGGCGAACAAATTGTCCTCGCTCGGGTCAAGTTCCGCCGCGCGCTGATATTCGCGGACCGCTTCGAGCGGCTGGCGTTCGCTCTCACGCACCTCGGCGAGGAGCGCGTGCAGTTGGGCGCGGTCTTCCCGCGCAAGCAATGTTTGCACCAGTTGATCCGCGCGCTTCGTGGCTCCGCTCTGTTGGCAGGCCAGCGCCAGCGAATAGGCCGCGTCGTAATCCATCGGCTTCACTTGCAATGCCCGCTCAAGGTAGAGGACGGAGTCTTTCGCGCGGCCGGCGTTCAGCAGTTCCCGCCCTACCTTGAGATTTTGCGCGAAATCACCCGCGGGGATATTGGGCAACGCGCCCGCAGGTGCGATCGCCGGAGCGGTTTTGTCCGGCGCGGTTGCACTGGCCGCAAGCGACGCGGTCTCGCGCGCCAGCGCCTCTTTCGTCGGCAGGGTTACGTTTGAACCGTGGCCGCCCACGTTGCTTGGGTCCGTCAGGCCTGCGACGGTGAATTGCGGCTCGTCGGAATATTCCAGCGGCTGCGACGCGGTCCTCTCCTGGGCGGGGGACTTCACGGCCGCCATCTCTACATTCAAGGTCTTCGTTTCTCCTAGTCCGATCGCGAACGGTCCTTCCGTCCGATCCACATAGCCCGGCGTTCGCAGACGTAAAACATACGTGCTTGCCGCCACTCCGCTAAATCGGAAATGCCCGGCGGCATCGGTGCGTGTGTCTTGAGTGCGACCTTGCACTTGGTCGTCCAGCGAAACCTTCACGCCGGACAGGGCGTGTTTGGCGGCGTCATGCACGACTCCCTCCACCACGATCCCGGCACTCTGCGCGTGAAGCAGAGGGTCGCGCAGTGCCAGAACCAGGCAAACCACTGCACCTGCGACCAGACCAAATTTGCGATGGAATTTACTCAGCATCGGCTTGCAGGCTCTCCCCGAATCAACTGTAACCCCTCTCTCGAATTTGCCCACTCCGCGCTCACTGTGTTGGACATGCTTCGTCTCTCCGAATTATTGTCCAAGATCTTCCAGCTCCTTCCGCGCCTGCGCCTGATCGGGATGGAGTTTCAACAATTCCAGGAGCGTGGAGCGCGCGCTTGCCTTGTCTCCCTCGATCGCATACACGCGGGCCAGATTCAGGAAAGCCTGCTCAAAGGCCGGCGCGACACGAATCGACTCCGCGAAACTTTTTTTCGCGTCATCCGGGCGGCCCGTGCGGAGATAAAGGATGCCAAGATTGTTCAGGGCTTCGGGATACGCGGGGCGCGCCGCCAACGCCTTCTGCAGGTACTCAGACGCGCGCGCCGTGTCGTTCAGTTGCGCGTACACCATGCCTAAGCCGTAATTTGCTTCCGCATCGTCCGGGTTCAGCGCCAGAGCAAGCTGCAAAGTTTTCTTCGCGGCGTCCCAATCTTTCTTCTGGCGGTAGGCATTCCCGAGATTCTGCAAGGCGACCGCGTGATCGGGATTGATCGCGAGCGCCCTCTGAAAAAAAGCGATTGCCTCGTCCGTGTTGCCTTCCCGCGCGGCCAGTATTCCCAGATTGTTGCAAGCGTTCGGCAAAGTGGGAGGATAATCCGCCCTCGATTTCACGGCGCGTTCGAAATACTGGCGCGCCTCCTTCCGTTTCTGCTGCGCCAGGTAAATGCTGCCAAGCCCGTAGAGAGGCTCCGCGGCGGTGGGATCATCGTTTTCGGCCAGTTGAAAATACGCCTCCGCCTGGTCAAGGTACCCGCGCTCATAAAATATCGAGCCAAACGAAAGATAATTTCGGCCGACATCGTAGTTGTGGCCGACTCCAGGGAAAGGAAGCCCCAGCGCCAGGCGCTCCGCGGCCGTTTTCGGAATTTTGTGAAAATCAGCTTCGACACTTTTGAGTCTGAGAGCGCCCTGATAAATTTTGGCGATGTTTCCCTGCGCGTCTATCAGGAAGGAGGTCGGCAAGGGCATGTCGCGGTGGCGGTCAAAGAGCCGACCATAAAGAAGGTTGTAGACGGCGACGAGTTCCGGCTGGGCGGTGACAATGGGGAACGCCCACCGTGCGGCTTGCATCGATGCCTCAACGTTTACTACGACCAATTGGAGTCCCGCGTTCAACAATCGGTCATGCGCCCGCTGAAAGTCCGCAAGCTGCGATTGCCAATCGGGCGTCTCTGACGATCCGAAATGCAGCAGGACCGGCTTCCCCCGCATCGTCGACAGAGAGTCTTCTTTTCCGCCGGAAGAGGCGACGCTGAAATCCGGCGCAGCCACCGGCACAAGCAGCCAAGTTTCCACTTGCGTGGGCAGTTGCTCAGACGGCCCCGCTGAAGCCGCTCCCATAGTTTGGCTGCGATTTGCGGACGAAAGAAAAGGTTCCTTGCGCACAACCGGGGAACCCTCTTCGATCCATATCCGGTGATTCGGCGGTACATCGGTGACTTTCTGCTCGAGGCCACTGGGCCAGCGGATTGTGGCTTGAATCAGGCCCGTGGCGGTGCCCAGGCCGAAGTGCAATTCTTTGCTGTGCTGGGCGAGAAAACCTGAGCCTGCCTGCACAAACTTTGTCTGCCGGCCGGCGTTTGTCTCGATCGTCACCCCGGCGCCGATCGCGTCACGGTTACTTTTCTTCCCCTGCAAGCAAATTGCAATCGCCGGCCCCAGCCGGGGCATCACATTTTTCAGGAATCGCAGCTGCGGGCCGCTGCGATTCTTCAGCGCGACTTCCAGGCGGCCGTCATGGTCGAAATCTGCGAGAGCGAAGGTCCGGCTATCCTCCAGGAAATCCATTCCCGCGATTCCCGACACGTCGGAAAACGCGCCGTCGCCGCTATTCAGGTAAAGCACATTGCGCTCGTATCCGCTCCATGTGGCATCCGCACGGATCAATTCGTTGACCGCGTTCCATCCCTGCTCGTACGCGGTGCTGGGCTTCGCGCTTTCCGGGGAATTCGCCACTACCTGCCGCCAGAAAAAACTGTTCAAGTCCAAGCGTTGCGGCCCGGAAATCATGCCATTCGCGACGTACAAATCCGGCAGGCCATCGTGATTGAAATCCCACGCGTCGCTCGACCAAGCCCAACGCCCCATCAGGGTGCCTGACTTCTCTCCGGCATCCTCAAACTTACCGTCGCCGCGATTGCGATACAGGCAATTGCCCATTGCGTGGCGCCGGTACATCGCGCGCACTTCTTCGCTCGCATTCTGTTGGAAGGTTTCCTGCATCGAGACGCGCAGGCCCGCTGCGGTCCACATATCCGCCACGTACAAATCCTGGCGGCCATCCTTATCGAAATCGAGCCAGCTGACGCTCATTCCGGCGCCGACATCCTCTACGCCGGCTTCTTTTGCAATATCCGTGAACGTTCCATGGCCACTGTTCTTATAAAGATTCTTCCGGCCAAAATCGTTCACGACATACAAGTCCGGCCAGCCATCGCCGTTAAAATCGGCCCAGCCGCAACAGAAACTGAATCGCGAGTTGTTCTTGTCGAGTCCCGTTTCTCGCGTGACGTCGCGAAAGCTGCCATCACGCTGGTTTCGCATCAGGAAATTCGGCGGGCCATTTTCCGCGGCGTAGTACGGCATGGGATAGCGGTATTGATCCGTCCCCTGATAGTAGGTGTAGAGGCAAAAATAAATGTCCAGCCAGCCGTCGCGGTCGTAATCCGCGATGGCCGCTCCCGTAAACGTCCCCTGCGGCGCATTCGCAAAGTGGAACGCATCCGGCCTGGGGCGGAATTTCCCGCCTCCCGCGTTTATAAAAAGCAACGGGCCGCTCGCCCGGACAACAATCAGATCTTGCCTGCCGTCATTATCGAAGTCGGCGAATAGCGCGCAGGCCGTGTTGTCGAGAATGCCGACCCCGGAAGCCTCGGTGATGTCCTCAAACGTGCCGTCTCCGCGGTTTCGGTAAAGGCGGTTTGGGAGGCCAGCAGGCTGACAAACATAAAGGTCGTCGAACCCGTCGCCGTCAATATCTCCCGCGGCCACGCCGTTGTGACCATAAATATCAATGCCGCTGGCGCCATCCAAGGCGGTGCGCCAGGTATCGATGCCCGGAACCAATTGCGCACCGAAGGAAGCGCAACTAGCAAACGCGAGCCCCGCGATATCTTCGAACACCGGAGCCAGCGAACGGCTTCGCGCTTCTTCCACATTGCGCCATTTCCGCAGGCGTGCCTCTTTGACTGGAACGAGCTCCCAATCCAGGTCCAGGTTTCCAATTCGTTGCTCGCGATGAAAGCCCGGGCCTTCCCCGACGAACTCGTAGCGGACGCGCGTGTGAACTGCGACGCCCTTCTCCGGGGAATCCTGCAGAACCGAGCCGGCACGAATTCCTGTGATTTGGAACTCCACGGTCAACAGCTTCGAGAAATCGCGGAGCGCGGAACGCCAGTCCGCCAGAAACGCTGTGCGCCCAATCCCCGGCGACTCTTGGTATTTCACTTCCCACACCTGGAAAATCCCATCGTCCTTGCGGCGCGTCTGCAAGCTGCCGGAGGGAGAGGTCGCCTGGAAATCGTCGCTCATCGCGCGTTCCAGCGAATCCGTCTTTTGCGGGGAGGCCCGCAGCTCGGCGCTCCATGCCTGCAAAACCCGGGCGATTTGATCCTGATGAATTTCTGTGGGAAAAGAGTCGAACTCCGCCTGCGCCTTTTTGAGCACTGACTCGATCGCGCGAGGAGTCCGGTAAACGGGATGAACGTGAAATTCCGGCGGCAGGGACGAATCCTGCGCGGAGATTTTGGGATCGAAGCTAGGGAATCTCAATCCGGCGGGAAGAAACGCCAGCGCCGCGCCTTGGGTGTACTGCAGGAATTCGCGCCGGCTTAGTGCGGCGAAACGCCGTTTCTTCCCCGGCCAGCTCAGAAAATTCCTCCGTTTTTGCGGCTTGAAGCCCGAATCTAGCATCGGGCCACCCAACGGTCAAGCTTCCACCCCGGCCGCGCTGACACGATCCAGCCGGGATTCACTAGCGGTTAGTTTTATCGATCAAATTTTGGCTGGGAGACCTGGACTCGAACCAGGATAGCCAGATCCAGAGTCTGGAGTCCTACCAATTGGACGATCTCCCAGCAGGGAGAGAAGATTGCACGGGGCGCCGCAAGGCAAGCCTACGCAACACCACTGCAACCTTACTAGGGTAAAACGTCCTTCCACTCTGCGTCAACTCGAGCCGGGCCCAAGCATTGCGGCAAGCCTCCTCCGATGGAACCTGTTGCAGGACCTCTTGCAGGACCTCGGCCTGCCGTGATACTTTCCCATTTCGTTTCGCATCAAAACGCCGGCCTGCAGCATCAGAGGGAAGGCGTGTCGCGTGGTCTTGGCCGGAGCGTGCCCCATCGGTTGGCGATTTCGCTACTTACTTGGGCATGTAAATTTAAGACGCAACACCAGCGGCCAGGGTCGACCACTTCTTTTCTCCATTCCATGGCGGACATCCAGGGGGAATTTACAATGTTGAAAAACGTGCTCTGCGCTCCACTTTTCTCTTCGCGATTCCGGGCCCTGTGGCTAGCTGCGCTGGCGGTCCCGGTATTGGCCTGCGGGCAGCAACCCTCCGGTGCAGGCGCTCCCGGTTCTTCCTCCACCAAACCGGATTCACCGCAGCCGAAGCAGGAGGCCAGTTCTCAATCCGGCGAATCGTCGAAAAGCTTCATCGGCTACGTCACCAGCCGGTCGATCGTATTTCCCGATATCGCGACAAACCCGCGGCCGCTCTCTCCCGGCGGAAAATTTAAGATATTCGTCAACCAGGCTATCTCTCCCGCCTATATCCTCGGCTCCGGTGTGAGCGCCGCGTTCAATCAGGCGAATGACTCTCCCAGTTCCACCGGGCAAGGTTGGAATGCCTATGGCACGCGCGTGGGGTATTCCTTGGGCCGGGCGTCTTCCACGTCGTTTTTCGGGACGTTTGTCTTCGCTTCGATCCTGAGACAGGATCCACGCTTCTTCCCGGAAAGCCATCCCCGGTTTTTGCACGCCATCAAGTATTCGGCGGAACGCATCGTCGTGACCCGGAATGACAAGGGCAATGATGTGTTCAACTCTTCCGGCTTGTTGGGTCCATTGGCGGCGGAGGCGCTCTCCAACGTGTATCTGCCGCGTTCCGAGCAAACGGGCGCGAGAAGCATGGAACGCTACGGCAGCGATCTGGCATGGCGATTCGCGGCGAATATTTTCAAGGAGTATTGGCCGACGATCTTTCGCGACATGCATCTGCAGAAGGTTATGCCCAATCCCGGGAACGGCGGGCAGATGTGATTCGTTGCCTGCGACGTGACCCCGGAACAGCCGGTTTGCATTCCCCGCTGCGGCGGAGTCTATTCTTTTTCCAGTTGCCTGCGAGCCGCCTTCAGCGCGGCCACTTTTTCTTCGCTCACCTTGGGATATTCCAGATTCATTTCCGATAGGGCATCCACCACGGTGGCCACTACCAGCAAGCGGCAGAACCACTTGTTGTCCGCAGGCACGACCACCCACGGCGCATGCTCCGTCGCTGAGTTTCGAATCATTTTTTCGTAAGCCGACTGGTATTCGTCCCAATGCTTGCGTTCCCGCACGTCCGCCGCGGAAAATTTCCAGTTCTTGCCCGGGTTGTCCAACCGCTCCAGGAAACGCCGTTTTTGTTCTTTTTTGGAGACATTCAGGAAAAACTTGCGGATCGCTATACCATTTCGCGTCAGGTATTTCTCGAATCCATTAATATCTTCATACCGGTTTTTCCAGAAATGGCTCCCGCGGAGATCGGTGGGAACCTTTTCTTTTTCCAATAGTTCCGGATGCACCCGCACTACCAGAACTTCTTCGTAATACGACCGATTGAAAATACCTATTTTCCCCCGGGCGGGGAGGCAGCGGTTCGTCCGCCAGAGGAAATCGTGCGCCAGCTCTTCGCTGGACGGTTCCTTGAATGAAAAGACATCCACTCCCTGCGGATTCACGCCGGACATCACGTGCTTGATCGTGCTGTCTTTTCCCGCAGCGTCCATGGCCTGGAAAATCAGCAGGAGCCCCCAATTACTTTGAGCGTAAAGCTTGTCCTGCATTTCGCTCAGAAGGGCCACTCCTTTTTCAGTGATGCGCTTGGCTTCCGGCTTGTCCCCCGATTTGAGGTCATGCGTGTCACACGGGTCATGATCCTTTAAGCGAAATCCTTCTCCCGATTTGATGACGTACTGCTTTATAAATTTGTGAACGCGCTCAGCCTTCATTTTTTCCATTGCCGCCTCTTCTCAGCGCCCCCGCCTGTCCCGAGCAAAGCCGATAGGTACTCAACCCGCGTAAGTTCCTTGTTAATTTATTTTCTTTCGTGCCACTTCTCGCATTTTTCCACCCGCAATCGAATACTCGACTCCGCCCCACATCACGCGGTTCGACGTAAACCCCGCAAGCCAGACGGCAAAATAGATCGCATCCCGCAGAGGCACAAGCCACAACCTGCGTCGCAACACGGCGTCGTTGACGCCCCACACACCGACCACCCACGCCATCAGCAAACGCAAGACAAGATACGCCGCCAGAAACCCTGCGCCGACCTCGGACGACGGGGCCACGGCGGCCGCCAGCACACACCACGGCAATCCATGCGTTACCAGCAGTCCGACAAATGAGGCCGGGCGCACTAGGCGGACTGTCCTCGCCCAGCGCACCTGATGCTGCCAGAACGTCTTGAACGTCTGCGTCGGGTACATGGTCCAGACCGGTTCCCGCGACAACAGCACCTTTCCACCTTCCTTGTGTATGCGGTTCCCGATCTCATAGTCGTCGGCCAGCAAATCCGCCAGCGCTTCGTAGCCCCCAATTTTCGCGAGCCACGTTTTGGTTGTGGCAACGGATGCGCCCAGGGCGAAGGTCACTTGCCCCGGCAGATTGGCCACCAGGGCGCCGGCAAAAAAATCGCTTGCAGCTCCCACGGCTTCTAATTGCGCCCAGAAATTCTTCTCCGCCACGCCGCGGTAAAAACAGCTCACCACTCCCACGTTCTTGTCCGCGAACTCCGCGACCACGTTCTTGAGGTAGTCCGGGGAAACGCGCACGTCGCCGTCGCTTTGTACGATAATTTCGTGTTTTGCCTCCCGCGCTAGAAGGATCAGATTGTTCACTTTCTGATTGGAGCCGACCTTCGGGGCGCCGGACAAAATGCGGATGGCGCGCCCCGGGAAATCCCTGATCGTCTGCTGAAGGAGAGGCACGGCAGGATCCTGCATATCGTTCACGCAGAATAAGATCTCGTACTTGGGATAATTTTGAACGCAAAAACTGGCGAAATTGTTCGAGGAATCGAAATCCACGCCGTGAACCGGCTTCAGCAAGCTTACCGGCGGCGTAAATTCCGGCAATTGCCGCGCACGCGCTTTCAGAAAGAATCGCAAGGCGGCAAAAATCGCAACCAAATAATAGGCAAGCGGCGCGGCGGCCAATACCAGCAAGCTCACGCGCCAGATGGAGAGATGGTTCATGATTCGAAAATTGAGGCGCCGCGGTCGGGTTAGCTCATGAGCGAGCTACGACGGATTCCCCGCATCCTTCCGCAAGACCATGCGCTCGCCCTGTAATTCAAACCTGCTGCTGCGCCAGGCGATTTTCGTTCCGCCAAAACTCATGCACCACACGATGAAGCCAAGCAAATCCCGCGTCGGATAAAGCCAGATTTTTCTTAAGAGCGGCCGGTCGCGCAGCACCACCCAGCCGACGGCATATGCCTCAACGAGGCGGTTTACCACGGCCCAGGCCAGCAACGCCGTTCCCAAGGCCCAGGCTCCCAACAGCCCCGCGGCGAAAAATCCCAAAATCCCGAACGGCATCGCAAAAATCAGGCCCATGCCCAGATAGCCCTTGGGGCGGCAATACCTCTCGGTGACGCGCCACCGCAACTGGTTCTGCAACATTTTTCGGAAGGTGCTCTGGTTCACGATGTGATCGATGACGTGGCTGGAAAGCACGACCTGGTAGCCCGCCTTGTGAATCAGGTTCCCGAGGATAAAATCGTTCGCCGAATAATCGTAAAACCTTTCGTACCCGCCAATCTTCTCGAGCGCCTCCTTGCGCACCGCGATGGTGGGGCCCAGGCCGAACTTCATTCCCTCCAGGAGATTCGCCACAAGCGCGCCGGCCGGCTCTTCGACGGACATCAGCATCGCCGTTTGATTCGACCAGAAATCGCCGACGTTTTTCCCGCGATACAGGCAGGTGGTCATGGCGATGTCCGGTTTCAAGAGCGGTGCGGCCACTTCCCGCAGGTAGCTCGGGGCAACTTCGACGTCGCTGTCCGAGGCCACGAGCACGCCATACTTCGCTTCCTTGGCAAGGCAGTGCAGCGAGTACGTCTGGGGATTCGGCCATGGCGGAACCCCGTGCACGATGATCCGGCTGGCCACCTGCGGATAGCGCGCGCTTACTTCGCGCACAATTTCCAGCGCCGCGTCCGCTTCCGTGTCGGCGCCAAACAAAATCTCGAACCGCGGGTAATCCTGACGGAAGAAGCTTTCGATGTTTTCCCGAAGCTGTGGTTCGAGTCCATGCACGGGCTTGATCATGGAGACGGCGGGCAAACTGGCATCCGCGACGGGGGGATACAGGAGTTTCCGTGATTCCTTACGGAATTTCACGACGGCCGATAGCACCAGTCCCAGATAGACTGTGGAGCTCAGCGTGCCTATCGCGGCCACGGCCATCAAAATGTATCCCACAGTCTCCAACTTCTATCCTTGTGCCGGTGCGGGGATAGCCCCGCACCTCGTGGTTTTCTCCCGCATTTGTGGTGGCCGATCTAAAGTTCGGCCACTACATGCAGAATTTGGTGTCGCTGTTGCCCGCGGCCCCTCATCCGGCAGAGAAACTCCATCAGGCTTACGCCTTCTGGCTCGCGTACAGCAACTCCGCGTCGCGTATCAGGGCATTCATTGACTCACGGAGCGCTTCGCGCGAATTCCTTTTATTCTTCCAGCCCAGGCCGCGGATGCGGTCGGTGTTCAGGCGAATTACTGCGACGTCGCCCTTCCAGCCGCGATTCCCGCCTGCGAACTCAAAGTTCACCTTGCTTCGATCCAATCCCACGCACTCGACCGCCAACTCCGCGATTTCTTTTACCGTGATGTAATCGCCCGTGGCCACGTTGTAGGTCTGAAACTTCTGTGGCGTCTTTTCGTGTGCCGTCAACACCGCCGCGATCACGTCTTCCACATGAATGTACGATTTGCTCTGGCCGCCATCTCCCAATATGCGCAATCGCACGGGCTCGGCCCGCAGCGAGCGTACGAAATCAAAACCGACGCCATGCGTCTGACGCGGCCCCACGACATTGCCGAATCGAAAGACGCATGCGGTCAGGTCAAACATGTGGCAGTAGGAGCTGATCAGCACCTCACCCGCAAGCTTGCTCGCGCCGTAGGTGGAAATCGGAACCAGCGGCCCGTAATCCTCCCCCGCCTCCACCATGCCCAGGTCGCCGTAAACCCCGCTGCCCGAGGCGTACAAAATGCGTTTCGCCGAAGTCAGCCGCATCGCTTCCAGCACGCGCTCCGTAAGGTAGGTTCCCTCGCGAAAATCGATGTCGGGCTCGGTTGCCGCGCGCGCGATGTCGGGATTTGAGGCCAGGTGAATCACCACATCGCTGCCATCCATTGCTCGCTTCAGCGCTTCGATATCTTTTACATCGCCTTTTGCAAATTTGAATTGGGGATTGCCGCGATGCTTTGCGAAATGCCACTCGCGGCCGGACGTCAGGTTGTCGTAAATCGTCACCGACTCGACGCCATCCTTCGCCAGCAGCACGTCGGTGAAATGCGAGCCGATGAAGCCCGCGCCGCCCACAATAAAAAACCGCCCCATCTTCATAATCGTCTCCGTGGCCTCTGCGCTCTTAACTCTGAGCCCGCTATCCTAAGTTCCGGTATATATATATGCCGCGCATTTTGGCGATCGCTAACCGCGAGATATTTTCACCGAATCGCGCTCTCAACCCCGCTTGTTGCAAGGAAATTTCCGTTCACATAGGAGATAAATTAATCATAGTCGACTCGCTCCCCAGCGTCGACCTCAAAAGCCTCCGAATTTCGCCGGGTCATGCTCTAATAGAGAAAAGAATTCCTGGAGCTTGAAGAATGTCCGCTGTCCCAATTTCGCCGCAGTCCAGCCGCGTTCTGATCACTGGCGGGAGCCGCGGCATCGGTTTTGAAGTCGCCCGTGACCTTGCTGCCTCCGGCCACCGGCTGTGGCTTGCCGCTACTAACGAAAAGGTTCGCGAGACCGCCGCACAGCTTGGGCCGACACATAGGACCTCTTGTGTGGATGTAGCCGACGCCGATTCTGTCGATTCCCTCTTCACTGAAATCCGGAGCGAGTGGCAAGGCCTTGATGCCGTTGTACACTCCGCCGCTGAGCTGGGCCAAGCAGGCAACTTCTGGCAACTCGATCCAGAGAAATTTGCACACACGCTTCGCGTCAACTCCGCAGGGGCCTTTTTCGTCGCAAGGGAGTTCGTGCAGCTCTGGCTGACGACCGCGCCAAAAGCTTCGCCCAACCGTGGCAAAATCGTTCTTTTCGCGGGAGGCGGCGCCGGATACGGGTACCCGCAATTTCTGCCTTATGGCACATCGAAGGCGGCCGCGGTGCGGATGTGCGAAACCATGGCCATGGAACTGGACGCCGCTGGCATCGCGATTGACGTCAACATTATCGCTCCTGGGGCGAATGAGACTTCCATGCTTGCGGCGGTGCGCGCCGCCGGGGGAGAAGTTCGCACCGTTGTCCCTTTTTCCAAGCCCATCGCACTTTGCCGCTGGCTACTCTCCTCGGGCTCCGATGGAGTCTCCGGCCGATTTCTCCACGTCAACGATTCGTATTCCACGCTTTCGCCTGGCTCGCTCCGCGCGGAAGCGCTTAAACTGAGGCGCATCGACCTATGAAACTTCTTGTTGTTGGAGCCGGCCTGATTGGCGCCCAGCGGATTCAAGCCCTAACCAAACTCGCGGCGGTTTCAGAAATCAGGGTCTTCGATCCGAAAGTCCCGGAAGGCACAAAGCTTTCCGCAAAGGCCGCAGCGGTCGGCGAAAGCGCTGCCTTCGCGAAAAAATACGATGCCGCGATCGTCGCGACGCCTCACGACACCGCGGTTGAACTTCTTCTGAGAATATTCCCGCTCGCTCCCAACGTCCTGGTTGAAAAACCGCTCGGGCGGACTGGCGCGGAGACCGAATCCCTGGTTACTGCGTCGCAAAAATCCAGCAGCCGCGTTTTCGTCGGGTTGAACTATCGGTTTCTGAAAAATGTCCAGCAGCTTCGCAAGCTGCTCGCGTCCGGTGAATACGGAACGGTTTTGGGGGTGGACGCCGTGCTCTCCCATGGCGCACAGCCCGGCTACGAGAAAAGCTGGAAGACCGACCCGATCCGCTGCGGGGGAGGGGTGTGCATCGATCCCGGCATTCATCTTTTTGATCTTTTCGTGTGGCTGTTCGGGGGGGCGGAACTCGCGGCCGGACATCTCAGCCGGCGGTTCTGGCAAATTCAAGTCGAGGATCACGCCAGCCTTGTCCTCACTCTTCCCGGCGGCGCACCGGCGAGCGTCAATCTCTCGCTCTCCAGTTGGCAATCGCGCATGGAAATCACCGTTGAAACCGAAAAGGCGCAGTTTCTCCTTCGCGGCCGCGGGAAATTCTATGGAGCGCAACGCTTGACCATCGTCACCAAATGGCCCTGGCTTCAGCCCGATCAGCCGCGTGAGACTCAATTTGACTATGGAATGGAAGACGTCTCCCTTCAGCAGGAGACTGAAGAATTCATCACCGCGTGCACCAATCCAAGCGCTACCCTGGCCATCGCCACAGCTGCCGACGCGCTGCAATCCATGCGCATCGTCGACGCCTGCTATGCCAAACTACCTCGCCTTCATTGATTTAGTTCCCGAGCGCCTACGAATCAAAAACCAACCCACGTTCATCAGGATGAAGATAATTCCAGCGGCTTCCCAGTGTGTCGTCCACATAACCCGCTGATTCTCAGAACTTGCCGCCTTTAAAATTGCCTCGTTCTCAACGCTGGGATTCTTGGTGTAGTTCGCTACTGCTCTCGTGTATGAATTCAGGTGGACAAAAACTGGGACGGCAAATGACAAAAGAGCAGAAAGCGCGGCCGTAATTCCGACTTGTGCAAGTAAGCGCAAGAATCGGTCTAGGGCCTACTAGATTTCGCCCCGCGGGCCTCTGCGGCCACACCCAACGTATAGCCTGCCTTTGCGGCGTCGTTGTGGAACATTTGTACTGTGTCCAGCGAATAATCGCCCAGATCTTTTCCGACAAGCTTCAGCTTGGCGAGGATGTCGTTCGTCACGGTGATGATGTGGCAGCCGATTTCATCGGCCTGAAAAATATTCAGCAGCTCCCGCGGGCTCGCCCAGATCAATTCCGTCTTCGAGTTGCCGCGCAAGATCTCAACCGCTTCGCGCATTATCGGAACGGGATCGCGCCCCGTGTCCGCCACTCGGCCGGCAAACACCGACACGTTCGAAGGGGCCCCGCCGTGCAACGCTTTGCCCACCTCGCGCACCTGCTCCAG
>DATHMM010000072.1:0-27176 GCA_035487095.1 Candidatus Sulfotelmatobacter sp. | reverse complement strand
ACCGCCGAAGACTGCCTCACCCGCGCCTTGAATCGCCAGTAATCCAGCGCGGGCCATGTGATCGAAGGCCCAAAACTCCACGCCTCCGAGTCCGATTGGAAAAAGGTGCTTCCGCGGCCCGCAATGAATCCCAAAAATCCCCCAAACGTCACATGCGGGAAAAGGTCCGCGACTGCAGACCCCTGCAGTTCCGTCGCCTGCGCCAGTCGCCGCTCTGCCGCCTGCACGTCCGGCCGGCGCCGCAACAACTCGTTGGGATCGCCAATCGGCAACGTCTTCGTGATCGGCGCATATTCACGCGCCGACAAATCCGCCGCAAGTTCGCCTGGGCGCACACCCGTCAGAACTGCAATGCGATTTTGAAACACTAATATTGCCGCGTTGATATCGGGAATCGTCGCCGCGGTTTGTGCCACGCGCGCCGCCGCGCTGGCCACGTCCTGCTCTTCCCCCACGCCCGCGTCGCGCCGCACTTCCGTCCATTTCAGCGTGTCCTGCTGGTTCACAAGGCTTCGTTGCGCCACCGCAAGCCGCCACTGCGCTCCGCGCAACAGAAAATAGTTCCGCGCCACTTCCGCCGCCACGCTCACTTGCACGTCGCGAAGATTCGCCTGGAACGCCTGGTTCTGCGCCGCCGCCGCTCCCACCTGGTGGCGCACGCGGCCAAACACATCCAGTTCCCAAAACGCGTCGAATCCCGCCTGGTACGTCTTGATGTTCACCGGTGTGTCGATAAATCCAGGAACGACTTCCCGTGCCTGCTGGTAGCTTGCCGAACTCGAGATCGTCGGGTACTTGTCCAGCTTGCGTTCGTCGTAAATGGCCCTCGACTCCGCCAGTTTGGCCCGCGCAATTTCGATGTCCCAGTTCGCGCGCAGCGCGGAATCCACCAGCCCGTTCAACACGGGATCGTCAAACTCTCCCCACCACTTCCCATCAAATTTCTCCTGCGAAATCTCCGATGGCTGCGCCTGATGAAGTTTCACTTCCGCGGGATTGGGCGCTTTGTAGTGCGGCCCCACCGAGCAACCCGAAAGTGCCGCAACGATTGCAAGAGTCGCGATCGATTTTCTTCGCACGGGTTACGCCTCCGCCTTTCCAGGCTCGCCTACACCTTGGGCTTGCGGTATCTTCTTCAATTCCTTGCCCTCCACCAGGCGCTGCACCACCACGTAGAAAACCGGCGTCAGCAGCAATCCGAAAAACGTTACGCCCAGCATTCCAAAAAACACCGCCACGCCGATCGCCTGCCGCATTTCCGAACCCGCTCCCGACGAAAGCACCAGCGGCACCACGCCCATCGTGAACGCCAGCGAGGTCATCAAAATCGGCCGCAAGCGCAGCCGGCACGCTTCCATCACGGCTTCAAACCGGTTCATCCCTTCGTGCTGTTTTTCGCGCGCAAATTCAACGATCAAAATCGCGTTCTTGCACGCCAACCCTACAAGCACGATCAGGCTGATTTGCGTGAACACGTTGTTGTCGCCGTTCAGCAGCCACACGCCCGCAATCGCGGAAAGCAGCGTCATCGGCACAATCAGGATTACCACCAGCGGCAGCGACCAACTCTCGTACTGCGCCGCCAGCACCAGGTACACCAGCAGCACCGACAGTGGAAAAATGTAAGCCATCGTATTGCCGGCCAGGATTCGCTGGTACGTCAGCTCCGTCCATTCGAAACGCATCCCGTTCGGCAGGTTCTGATTCAAAATATTGGCAATCGCTGCCTCGGATTGCCCGGAACTGTAGCCCGGCCCCGCCGCGCCATTGATCTCCGCCGCGGGGAATCCGTTGTAGTGCATCACCCTGTCCGGCCCGTACGTCGAGCGCACCGTCACCACCGAACCCAGAGGAATCATCTCTCCCGCCGCGTTCCTGACTTTCAGCTTCACGATGTCTTCCGGCTGCAACCGGTAGCTCGATTCCGCCTGCGCGTTCACCTGGTACGTTCGCCCGAACCGGTTGAAGTCGTTCACATACAGCGCACCGAGATACACCTGCATCGTCTCGAACACGTCATCCAGGCTGATGCCGTACGTTTTCGCCTTTTCACGGTCCACGTGCGCGTCAATCTGCGGCACGTTCACGTCGAAACTCGAAAACAATCCCGAGAGCGACGGCGTCTGATAGCCTTTGCCCATCGCCGCCGTCGCCTCTTTATATAAAGGTTCCAGCCCTAGGCCCGCCCGGTCTTCCACGTACAGCTTGAACCCGCCCACGGTTCCAAGCCCCTGCACCGGCGGCGGCGGGAAAATTGCCACGAACGCTTCCTGAATCCCGCCGAATTTTTCGTTCAACTGTTTTGTGATCGCCAGGCCGGAAAGGTTTTTGCTCGTCCGCTGCTCGAACGGCTTCAGGCCGACGAACACGATTCCGGAATTCGGGCTGTTCGTGAATCCGTTGATCGAGAGCCCCGGAAATTCGATCGCATCCTGCACCCCCGGATGCGCCAGCGCGATGTCGGAAAGTTCGCGCATCACCGCTTCCGTGCGGTCCAGCGTCGCCCCGTTCGGCAACTGCGCGAACGCCACCAGGTATTGCTTGTCCTGCGTTGGCACGAATCCGCTCGGCACCTTGCTGAACCCGATGCCAGTCAACGCAATCAGTCCGGCGTAAATCACCAGTGCAATCCCCGTCGAACGAATCGCATGGCCGACGAATGTTCCGTACTTGCCCGAAGCCCACCCAAAAAACCTGTTGAAGCCGCGGAAAAACCACCCGAACGCGAAATCCAGAACGCGTGAAAACCTGTCCTTCTTCGCATCGCGCGACTGCAGCAGCAGCGCCGCCAGCGCCGGACTCAAGCTCAGCGAGTTGAACGCCGAAATCACCGTCGAAATTGCAATGGTCAGCGCAAACTGTTTGTAGAACTGCCCGGAAAGCCCCACGATGAATGCCGTCGGCACGAACACGGCGCACAAGACCAGCGCGATCGCGATAATCGGCCCGCTCACCTCCGCCATGGCTCGCTGCGTCGCCTCTCTCGGCTGCAGTCCCAGCTCCAGGTTTCGTTCGACGTTTTCTACCACCACGATTGCGTCGTCCACCACGATCCCGATCGCCAGCACCAGTCCGAACAGCGATAGCGTGTTCAGCGTGAAGCCAAGCGCCAGCATGATCGCAAACGTGCCTACCAGGGAAACCGGCAGCGCAAGCAACGGAATAATCGAAGCGCGCCACGTCTGCAAAAAGATCAGCACGACCAGCACCACCAGAATCAGCGCTTCCACAAACGTGTGCCCCACCGCTTCGATCGACTGCCTCACGAACACCGTCGGGTCGTACACGATCCGGTAGTCCAAACCTTCGGGAAATTGCGCCTTCAACCGCGCCATCGTCTCGCGAACCTGCTTCGACGTTTCCAGCGCATTCGAACCCGGCCGCTGCGATATCGGAATCGCCACCGCCGGCTCGTTGTTCAGCAAACTGCGCAGCGCGTAGGTGCTTGCGCCCAACTCCACCCGCCCCACGTCGCGGATGCGCGTGATTTGCGGCGCCGCCCGCACGATGATGTTTCCGAACTCCTCCTCCGTCGTCAGCCGCCCCTGCGTATTCACCAGCAATTGAAACGCGTTTTGCGGGTTCGCCACCGGTGGCGCGCCAAGCACGCCCGCGGCCACCTGCACGTTCTGTTCCCGGATTGCGCGCACCACGTCGGTCGCCGTCAGGCTGTGTGACGCCAGTTTGTTCGGGTCCAGCCACACGCGCATGCTGAAATCGCCCGCTCCGAAAATCTGTACGTTGCCCACGCCGGGCAGGCGCGAAAGCTCATCCTTTACCTGCAGCACCGCGTAATTCGCCAGGTACAGCATGTTGTAGCGTTTGTCCGGCGAAATCAGGTGCACCACCATCAGCAAGTCCGGCGAAGTTTTTTCCGTCGTCACGCCCAGCCGTTGCACCTCTTGTGGCAAGCGCGGCAAGGTCTGCGCCACGCGGTTCTGCACTTGCACCTGCGCCTTGTCCAGATCGGTCCCGATGCGGAACGTAATCGTCAACGTCATCACCCCGTCCGCCGTCGCTTGCGAAAACATGTACAGCTCGTCTTCCACACCGGTAATCGACTGTTCCAGGGGTGAAGCCACCGTGTCTGCGATCACCGTCGGGTTCGCGCCGGGGTACGACGTATGCACCACCACCGTCGGCGGCACAACTTCGGGATACTCGCTGATGGGCAGCTTCAAAAACGCCAGCGCGCCGATAATGGTGATCACGATCGAGACCACCGCGGCAAAGATAGGCCGATCAATAAAAAAGTCTGCGATTTTCATGGAGTCCCTTTTGCCTTACTTGCCCCGCATCACTTGCCGGAGGCCCCCGGCCTCTTCGCGCTCTCATCGTCATTCGCGGCTGTCGGTCCTGTCGGAGAGGACAACAACGCGCTGCCCATCGGCACCTGCTTCGGCGTCACGTTCATTCCCGGACGCACACGCTGCAGCCCGTTCACCACCACGATGTCGCCTTCTTTCAGTCCGTCGCGCACCACGCGCAACCCGTTCACCATCGGTCCCAGCACCACGGGGCGGTAGGTAACCGCATTATTCGCGTCCACCACCAGGACAAATTTCTGATTCAGGTCCGTCCCCACCGCCGCGTCGTCAATCTGGCAGCCTCGAATCGTTTCGCCGCCGGCCAGCCGCAACCGCGCAAACAGCCCGGGCGTCAACGACAAATCCTTGTTGTTGAACACTCCGCGCGCGCGGATCGTCCCTGTCGTCGGATTCACCTGGTTGTCGATGAAATTAACCACGCCCTTGTGCGGATAATCCTCTTCACCCGCCAGTCCCAGATAAATCGGGCCGTTCGCCTCTCCGTTTGTGCGCTTCTTTTCCGCGCGCGCCAGCTTCCCGTATTTCAAATAGGTCTGCTCGTCGGCATCGAAATAGGCGTACACCGGATCCAGCGATACCACTGTCGTCAGCAATGTCGCCGGCCCGCCGCTTCCGCTCGTCACCAGGTTTCCTCTGGTCACTTCCGCGCGGCTCACCCGCCCTGTGATCGGCGAAACGATGTGCGTAAATTCCAGGTTCAGCTCCGCCCCGCGCAGCGAAGCCTCTACCGAAGCCATCTGCGCTTCGGCCTCCGCCCGCGCCGAATTGCGCCGGTCGTATTCTTCCGGCGACATCCCGTTGTTGTTACGCAACCGCTCAGCGCGCGCGAAATCGCTTTGGCTTCGAGCCAATTGCGCCTTCGCCCTCTCTAACTCCGCCTTCAGGCGATCCACTTCCGCCTGAAATGGCCGCGGATCGATCGTGAACAGCAGGTCGCCCTTCTGGACGATGGCCCCTTCCTGGAAATGCACGCTATCCAGTTGCCCCGAAACGCGTGGGCGGATCTCCACGTGATCCACCGCTTCCAGGCGGCCCGTAAACTCATCGGCCTCGATTACCGGCTTGCATTCAACCTTTGACACCGTCACCACCGGTGCAGGTGGCTTCGTCACCGGAGCGGACTTCGTGTCGCACCCATTCATAATTAGCGCCAGCGAAGTCAGCAGCGCTGCTGCTGCGATATGCCCCCTGAACCGGAACGCTTCGCGCAGTACGGTGATGCTCGAATCTAGCCTGTACTTTGGCCTGTACATTCCCTTGGGTCTCCCTGAATATTTTTCTCTTTCGACAAACCCCGCGCCGATCCGCTAATTCAATCCAGTGCCGAAGCGCTCAGTTCCGGCGCGCATGAAAAACTCCGATTTGTCTTCGATGCGGGGGGCTGACAGTTAGATACCTGTCTAACTCTCAGTTTTTGGCACTCCGACTGAGGCAACGCCCGGTCGGGCAATCATTTTATTTCTGGGCGGGATTCAAAATTTGAATTCAACCGGTGGGAACGGAATTCCATACATGCCGGGTTGCGCAATCCAGGCTCGCTGGTTCTGCGCGCACCAATTCCTGCAATATTTCTGGAAGTCAGTCTGCGGGATTTCAGCGTACTACTTGCTCGACTGTCAAGGCGGAAACGGTTCGTTCGGAATCGCGCTTCTTATCTTTCAGCAGGCCGCTGGCGCGAATCATCTCTACGGCGTCGTAACGGTTTGTCGCGTCCACTTGCCTCATGACTCGGCGAAGATGATTCTTCACCGTAAACTGCGACAAATTTAGGCTCATCGCAATCTCTTTATTCGAAAGTCCGTCGGCGACCAGGTTCATCAGTTGCACCTGCCTGAACGTCAGCTTGCTGCTGTTCGACGCCGCCGCTCGAGCGTACTGAAGGTTCCTCCGCTCGTCGCTCCAGACATGTTCAATCAGCGCCATGCATAAGTTTGGGGGACAAATTGCCTCGCCCTGCCCAACCCTGCGGATGGCGTTCACGATCTCCAAGGCAGACGCATCCTTCAGCACATAACCCCGTGCCCCCAGATGAATTCCCTTCAGGAAGATTTCCGAATCATCCTCCATACCAATCAGGATGATCTTGAGCTGGCAGTTCTCGTCGTGCAACTTGCGCAGAAGCACCGAATTGCTCGTAATGGGCGAGAAATCCGTCAGGAGAATATCGCATTCGGACTCCGCAATCTGGCCGGCAATGTTTTCGGAATTCGCGGCTACCCCGGCCACGCGGATTCCCGTTTGCTTTCTGAGGAGGCGTGCCAGGGTATCCCGGAGCAACCGGTTTTCCGTGGCAACAAACACTTTCGGATCGGCGGGTTTAGAGGAGGTTGTCGGGACAGTCATACAACTAGTCTCCCTCTTAAAGAATTGAATCGGGTTTAACCACCAGTCTTGCAACTTTTTTGTAACTTTGGGCCCCAGTAACCAGTGGCCTACTCTACTCTAGTGTCACCCTTTAGAGGTGTCAACACTTGTTCGAAATTTAGATACCGAATGACAGTGGAGAGTCGCCTTTATTAGACTTTCACACGGGCTTTTCCACAGATTCCGTCAAATTCGCGTAAAAATTCATCGATTTTTAACAAAAATCCCGCTTCCGGCGCTAAAACCCTTGGCCCTTCGATCCACTTTCGCTCCGACACCCACTAGTCCTCTCCTTGGTCCTAATGGCCCAGACGGGACTAGTTCCAGATAGTCCATTTCCGTTCTCAGGCGGTACAAAGAGGCCCAACTATTTTCCGCCTTTCCCTGTGGTTCTCTTTTGATTCCACGTTGAACCTATGCAAATTCTTCATTCCGCTAATACTTACTGGCCAAGACTGGTTCGCCGAGTGAGGGCAAAATGGTCAGAACGTTCAGGGTCTTGGTCGCGAACAAACCCAAACTGATGCGGGAATTGCTGCTCGAGTCGCTTGCAGAACAACCGTGGATCGAGATCGTCGGCGAGGTCGCGGACGAAGCGGATATCCACGAACATGTCCAAAAGTCCTCCCCCGACCTCCTCGTCGTAACAGCCGAGGAGCACGGCAAACGTCCTGACATCTGCGACTCGCTCTTTCGCCACTTCCCGGAGCTTCGCATCATCGCCGTCGCCCCCCATGAGAATCACACCGTCTGTTACTGGGCTTCCGTGGATATCCATTCAGGCGACATCGAATCTTCCGAAGAGGGGTTGTTAACCGCTGTCCGCAACATGGCGGAAAGTCAGGCGCCGTACCGGAATGAAGCGGGAGGGTGAGTTTATGATTCCGAAATTCTCATTTCGAAAAGGTCATACGATGCTTTTCCGTTTAAGCTACCTGAAAATTGGCGCCACTATACTTGCCTGCACTGCCGGATGCCTCCTCCCCTCCCCAGCCCAGCAGCCTGATACCAAGCGCATTCCCGAACGCGCCCCAATCAGCCAGCGGCAGCAGCCCGGACAATCGGAGCTCGAAAACGAGAACCTCAATTTAGTGGCCGCGGCGCCAGCCCAAATTAAAGAGGTATTGATCAAGGATCCCGGCTTGCTGGTGGAGTTGAAGCGATGGATTGCCAGGGAAGCGAGCAGCAACGGGCAACTCGTCAGTCCGGAAGATCTCACGGATACCGCGGTATTTGACCGCCTGACCAACGACATCAAGTTTCGCTCCATCGCGACCAGGTTGGTGCAGCGCTACGGTTACCTGCGCCCAAGCTTCAATCCGGATTCCGAAATCGGTAAAGAGCAGGATCTTCTACTGAAGGAACGCGTACGCCGGCAGGTCCAGATTGAAGCCCAGGAAGACGCCGAGAATCTTAAGCCGCAAAAGCCAGAGACCCGGGAAACAAAAGCTGAGGCCTGCGAACTGGACGAAACCCAGGACTGTCAGCAGGAAACTCCATCTCGCCAGAGGCGCACCACTTCACCCCCTGAAGACAACTTTCCTCAGAAGGACTTGCTTCCGAATTATCAGAACGATGGGCAGCCGCTTAGCACGTCTCCGCGCATCATGCAGGCGGCCGGCGGTGCTGACGGAATTCCTTTCAGCGCAGCATCTGGCACCGGCCTGGATTCGTTGTTGAATGTTTCCGGCTCAATGAAAATGCCGGGTGATTCGAGATCCTCCGGGATGATGCCTCCCGATGCTCTGAGCGGTGCGCTCCTTGACCAGGCGCGTTCAGCCGCGGCTCAGAGTCTGGGAAGCGGCGGTTTCCCTGACCAGTCCGCAGCAATGCCCACCACAAAGTCCGACATGATCGGAGAAACTTATCCGCGCCGGAAGCCGAGACTCGCGTCGGACCGCACGGTGGCGCCAGGAATGCCGGTCCACAGGCCAAACCCCTATGCCGACATCCCCTCTCTATACGACCTTTACGTTCAGGCGCCCGCGCAGGATCGTCCGCCGCAGCGATTTGGCACGGAAGTTTTCCGTGACGGGCTCCGCGACCCACGCAGCATCCCCATGGATCTGCCCGTTGGTCCGGATTATGTAGTGGGCCCTGGCGACAGCTTAACCATTGATCTTTGGGGTGGAATCTCCACCAAACTGGTGCGCGTCGTGGACCGGCAAGGGAGGGTCACTCTTCCAGAAGCCGGGCCGGTGCTGGTGAGCGGCAGGTCTCTCGGCGAAGTGCAGCAATCCGTGCAAAGGGTAATCTCGACTCAGTATCGCAACACTTCCGCGGACGTTTCCGTGTCCCGCCTGCGAACCATTCGCATTTACGTCGTCGGTGAAGTGGAAGAACCCGGAGCCTACGATATCAGTTCGCTCTCGACCGCTATCAACGCGCTCGTAGGGGCGGGCGGGGTGACGCCTCGCGGCTCTCTTCGCACCCTGAAGCATATGCGCGGAAAAGAGGAAATCGAAACGATCGACGCGTACGACCTCCTCTTGCATGGTGTTTCTTCCGACGCAATGAAGCTCGAAAACGGTGACTCCTTGATGGTGCCGCCTGTCGGCCCGCAAGTCACCGTAACGGGAATGGTGCGCCGTCCCGCGATATACGAACTGAATGGTGAAGAGACGGTCGAAGACGCGCTTGAACTTGCCGGAGGCATTCTGCCGGCCGCGGCTCTGCGCCACGTGGAAGTGCAACGTCTCGAAGCGCACGAAAAGCGGACGATGCTCAGCCTGGATCTCTCGCCTGAAAACGCGGCTCCCGCGCAACTCGCCTCTTTCAAGATTCAGCCCGGCGACGAAATCCACATTTTCCCGATCGCCCAGTACAACCAGGACACGATTTACCTTCAGGGTCACGTTCAACGCCCGGGACGCTATTCCTATCATTCACAGATGAAGCTGACCGATCTCATCGCTTCTTACAAGGACATCCTCCCCGAACCCGCGGCGCATTATGGCGAGATCATTCGCCTGAATCCGCCGGATTTCCATCCGACTGTAGTGAGCTTCGATCTGGCTTCCGCGATGGCCGACCCTGCTTCCTCTCCACAATTGCAAGCCCTGGATACTGTCCGCATTTTCAGCCGCTTCGATTTCGAACCGGCTCCCACCGTCTCCGTCGCCGGAGAAGTGCGCTCGCCCGGCGATTATAAGACTTCCGGGCAGGCTTCCCTGCGCGATGCCGTTTTTCTGGCTGGAGGCCTGAAGCCGGATGCCGCCACGGATACGGCCCAACTTTTTCGCATCAATCCGGACGGAAGCTCCAAAATTTTTAGCGTGAATCTGGCGGCCGCGTTAAGCGGGGGGCCCACGGACAACATTTTATTGCAGCCCCGTGATCGGCTCCTCATTCATAAGAACACTTCCCGCGTCGAGCCAAGCACGATTGAGATTACTGGAGAAGTGGCAAAACCTGGCCGCTACCCCTATACCGAGAATATGCGCGCCGATGATTTGATTCGCGCGGCAGGCGGCCTGAAGCGCAGCGCTGACACCAACACCGCGGACCTGACCCGCTATGCCGCTTCGGGCGGTTCCTCGGAACATCTTCAGATCTCCCTCGCATCCCTGAGCAATGGCAACGCAAGCGAGGACCTGCCACTTCACAGCGGTGATGTCCTGGCCATTCGTCAGGTTCCCGGATGGAGCGATATTGGCGCGTCCGTGAAAGTCGACGGTGAGGTTGTACATCCGTCCACTTACGGGATCCGGCCGGGCGAACATCTGAGTTCTGTCCTGCAGCGCTCCGGAGGATTCACAGGTCAGGCATATCCCTATGGCGCCGTGCTGATGCGCCGCGAAGTCCGCGAAATGGAAAACAGAAATCAGCAGGAACTCATCAATCGAATGAAGGTGGAGAGAGAACACCTTAAGGAACTGCCGGAGGGCTCCGCGGACCAGAAGAACGCCAAGATGAACGCCTTGGCACAAACCGATGCGGCCATCACGCAGCTTGCCTCAACACCTCCCATCGGCCGGGTCGTGATTCACATTCAAACTGATGTAGCCAGGTGGAAAAATACGCCGGCGGATGTGCCCCTGCGCGACGGCGATGTGTTGATGATTCCAAAGAAGGCCACGGTGGTGACAGTAAATGGACAGGTGTTCAACCCCACGGCAATCACCGCGCAATCAGGGCGTTCCGCGAAATGGTACCTGGGCCAGGCCGGTGGACCTACCCAGATTGCCGACAAGAAAGACGTGTTTGTGATCCGCGCCGACGGTTCTGTACTTTCCGCCAAGAGCGGCGGCGGCTGGTTCTCGGGTGATCCGTTGAATACTCCGCTGCGGCCGGGGGACACCGTCATGGTCCCTGAAAAAACTCCGAAGATTGGTGGCGTGAATTGGACTGCGATTATGCAGACGGCTCAAGTAGCTTCTTCGGTCGCTCTTGCCGTGGCGTATATCCACCCGTAAGTGGGCCAGATAATGACAGGGAGAAAAACAATTCTGGTTTCAATGCTGGCGATGGATCTGTTGGTGGCGGGCGCCGTTATGGCCTGCCCGCAAGTTCCCGACAATCCAGAGCCGAAAGCCGAGGCCAAAAAGAGCGGGGATAAACAGCAAGATCCGAAGCCTGAATCCGAGTCCGGAAACGCGGATGGCAATACGGTTGCAGACGAGGATAGTGACAAGGATACGTCAGTGAAGATATCCCACAATTTTCGCGGACTGGGAGAGAGGTTCTTGCTCGACCAGAAGGAAATCTGGGTCAGCCCGGTGAAGCTCCGGTTCACCGACCTGGGATGGATTATCCCGTACGGTGGCGTTACCTCTACTCTCCTTCTTACTGACAGTCATGCAAGCCTTCACGTCTCGCGCGATCCAAGCACCGTGAGCCGCTGGGACAACGCCTCGAATGCCGGGATCGGCGCCATGCTGGGCAGCGCGGCCGGGATGTGGCTTTTGAGCTACCCGAAACACAACGATCACTGGCGTGAAACTGGTTTCCTCGCGGGCGAAGCGGTCCTCAACAGCCTGGCAGTAACCGAGGCGATGAAGTATTCGCTGGGCCGCCAACGCCCCAACGAGGGAAATGGGACCGGCCCATTCTTTAATGGAGGCGTTTCGTTTCCTTCAGAACATGCTTCCGCGGCATTCGCTGCCGCTGGCGTGATTGCGCATGAATATCCGGGCCCGTTGACCAGGATCGCCGTCTACGCCTTGGCGGGCTTCATTGACTATTCGAGGTTCCGCGCTCGCCAGCATTTCCCCTCGGATCTGTTTGTCGGCAGCGTCCTGGGAAACATGGTAGGTCAGAGCGTTTACAGCCGGCACCACGATCCGGAACTTGGTGGTGATGCGTGGATCTCCGCCTCGCAGTTTATGCGCGAACACTGGAAGCCAGAGCCCGACAGCATGGGCTCGCCCAACGTGCCAGTCGATTCCTGGGTTTATCCCGCGATCGAACGACTCGCAGCGCAAGGCCTGGTCCGATCCGAGTTCTTAAATATCAGGCCATGGACTCGCATGGAGTGCGTGGCCTTGATGAACGAAGCGGCGGGCAACATCGACGAGAACGCGCCGCACGGAACCGAGATGGCCGGAATTGTTGCGGCGTTGCGCACGGAATTCGCAACCGAACTTCGGGCTTTGGAAACCGACGAAAACCAATCGTATAGGCTGGAATCGGTCTATACACGGATGACCGGCATAAGCGGAACCCCGCTCGCCGACAGCTATCACTTTGGGCAGACGATTTACAACGACGAAGGCCGGCCGTACCAGGAGGGCGTCAACAATATTACCGGCTTTTCCAGCTATGCCACCTCTGACCGCTTCGCGGTTTATTTCAGCGGGGAATATCAGCACGCGCCCGGAGCTCCGGCCTATCCCTTGGCTGTCCGGCAAGTGATCGCCAATGTGGACTTGAATCCCCTGCAGCCCGCGACTCCCGTGGCGCAAGTGGATCGCTTCACGATTCAAAATGCGTACCTGAGCACCAATCTCGACAGCTGGAACTTTTCGTTTGGGAAACAGGATCTCTGGTGGTCGCCCAACTACGGCAGTTCGTTTCTCCTCAGCAACAACGCTGAGCCGATGTACATGTTCCGACTGAGCCGGGTAAAACCATTCATCCTGCCATGGATATTCAAGTATATCGGCCCCATGAAAATTGATTTGTTCGTCGGCAGGATGAAAGGAAACCAATTTCCGGCGGATCCGATTTTCCATGGCGAGAAGGTTTCCTTTAAGCCGACGAAGAATCTCGATTTTGGCTTCAGTCGCACCACGGAGTTTGGCGGAGTCGGACGCGCCATGACGTCGGGGGCCATCTTGCACAGTTACTTCTCCTATGTCAGTTCCGTGAACTACGGTCCTAACGACAATCCGGGCCACCGCGTCGGCGGATTCGATTTTTCCTACAAACTTCCATTCGTAAGGAACTGGCTGTCGATATACGCGGATTCGATGACCAGCGACGACCCTAGCCCGATTGATGCGCCCCGCCGCGCGCCCATCGATGGGGGACTCTACCTGGCAAAATTTCCACGCATCCCAAAACTGGATTTACGCGTCGAAGGGGTGTTTACAGACACGACGACCTCTCGCAGCCATGCCGGTCAGTTTTCGTATTGGGAACTTTTCTACCACGACGCCTATACGAACAATAACTTCATCATGGGCAGCTGGGTTGGACGCGAAGGAACAGGCGAGCAGGCTTGGATGAATTATTGGTTTACCCCGAAGAGTAGTCTGCAATTTGGATACAGGCATCTGCAAGTCGACGGCGATTTTATTCCGGGGGGCGTGAAGCTCCACGACGAATTTGTGAAGGCCGATTTCTGGATTCGCGGAAATCTCAACGTAACCGCGCTTGTGCAGCATGAGCAGTGGACCGCGCCTCTATTGGCCGCAACCCCACAAACCAACTGGACCACTTCGGTCGGGCTTACGTTCCAGCCTGGAAGAATGCTCCATCCGCAAGCGACGACGTTAACCGATCAATCAGATGGGGGCACAACGCCATGACCGAGCGTCGAATGCATAACGATCTCGGACTCGAGCAGGAAGAGCGCGGCTTGTTCCTGGAGCCGTCGCCGGAAGAAGTACGCGCTTCGCGCGAGCGCACCGCCTCCAACATGCGCATGCTCTGGGAGCAACGGCGATTTCTTTTGCGTTGGGCCTTAATCGGGCTTGTCGTGAGCTTTGTGATTGCCCTTCTCATTCCTTCTCGTTACGAGGCCACCACGCAATTGATGCCGCCAGACAACCAGTCCGGCGGCGGAGCCGCTGCATTCCTGGCGGCCGCGGCCGGTGGTCGCGGCGGAACGGGCTCCGGAGCGGGAGCAGGGCTGGCCGGATTGGCGGGTGATTTGCTCGGCATGAAGAATTCCGGCGCGTTGTTTGTGGGCATTCTCGCCAGCCGGACTGTGCAGGATCGCCTGATCGATGAGTTCGATCTCCGGCGGGAGTATTGGGATTCGAAAATGGAAGACGCCCGGACGGATTTGACAAAGCACACCTCGGTTACCGAAGACCGGAAAAGCGGCATCATCTCGGTTTCCGTGTGGGATCACAATCCGCAAAAGGCGGCCGCAATGGCGGGCGCCTATGTGAAGGAGCTGAATCGGCTGGTTGCAGAGGTCAGCACTTCGGCGGCGAGGCGTGAACGTATTTTCCTGGAAGACCGGCTGCAGACCGTGAAGCAGGACTTGGATGTCTCCGCGCTTAAGTTCAGCGACTTCGCCAGTAAAAACACCGCCATCGATATTCCCGCGCAAGGCAAGGCGATGATGGAGGCCGCGGCGGCTTTGCAGGGGCAACTCATTTTCGCCGAATCGGAGCTTCAGGGGCTGGAAGCAATCTACACGGATCAGAACGTTCGCGTCCGCGCGCTGCGCGCACGGGTTGCCGAGTTGCGCTCACAACTCGGAAAGCTCGGCGGCGAATCGGGAGCGGGGGGAGCGCTGTCGTCGAAGAGCGATCCGTCCCTCTATCCGTCCATCCGGCAGCTGCCCGTACTCGGTGTGACCTATGCCGATTTGTACCGCAATACAAAAATCCAGGAAACGGTTTACGAGCTCCTCACTCAACAGTACGAGCTGGCGAAGGTGCAGGAAGCAAAAGAGATTCCGAGCGTCAAGGTGCTCGATGCGGCCGTTGTGCCTACCAAAAAGTCGTTTCCGCCCCGTGGCGCCTTCGCTGCTGTAGGCGCCGTACTCTTTTTCCTGGGCGGTTGCGCGTGGATATTCGCGCATCGTTCGTACGCGGCCATCGATCCGCAGGATCCGAGAAAGATGCTTGCTGAGGAAGTGGCGCTGACTCTCAAGGGCCGGAGTGTGACGGCCACTGCTGGAGCTGCAGCCATGCTGAAAGGGCTTGTGGGACGCGGTTCGCAAAACGGTGAGGCTGCAGGGACCAACGGAGCAGCCGCGGGCGCTGGGATTAATTCTGCAAATGGAGACGGGCCGGAAGATCACCTCAGTCAGGCGGCAGGAAGAGGTTCCCGGTGAGCTCCGAGGTTGAACATACATGGGTACGTTGAACGGATCCGCGGCTAGAAGGGCCACGTCCGCTCCTCCACCACAGTGGGAGCCGCCGATGGAGCTCCACGCGCGAAGCTGGACGGAGGAGCATGCCCGGTCCGTGTTCCATGCACGCAAATGGCGCACGCAAGGTGGACTCGCGCGGCAATCCCTTTACGCAATCATCGACATGCTGCTTGTCTGCGGCAGCGCGTTGTTGATTTACGGTATGCGTTTTGGGTTCGACAACAGCTGGAACGCCGTCGTCGCGCCGAGACAAGTGATAGGACACATCTCCCTGGAAGCCTATCCGAGCTTCCTCGTTCTCTACTGTTCGCTTGTTTTCTTGGGTTGCGTGAGTCAGGGGCTTTATCGAACTCCGCGCGAGTTGTCCGCGCTGACGGAATCTCTTCGCGTCGCAAAAGCCGTGGGAGTGGCAACCGCTCTGCTTGTGCTCTTCATCTTTACTTCTGGGAACAAGGAGATCTCGAGGCTCGTCGTCGTTCTCGCCGGTGGGGCAAACATCGTGACCCTTTCAGGCTGGCGCTATGCGAAGCGCAGGATCGTCTTGCACCGCGCGGAAACGGGCCAGGGGCAATCGCGCGCGCTCATCATCGGCGCGGGCAAGATGGGGCAGGCATTTGCCAGCTGGCTCCAGCACAATCGGCATCTTGGCTATGACTTTTGTGGATTCCTGGACCCGCATCCAAACGGCGACAAGCGCGTGCTCGGCAATGTGACCGAGTTCCGCAGCGTCGCGCTCGCCCAGTTTGTGGACGAAGTGTTCGTGACACTGCCTGCGGACGGCCCGATGATCAAGCAATTGTTTCTGGAGGCGCGCGACCTGCGCCTTGATCTGCACGTTCTGCCGGATTTGTACGACGGTTTGGCGTGGCGCGCTCCGCTGCACATGATTGGCGGTTTCCCGATTCTGGAACTGCACCGGGAACCGATCCCGACAACAGGACTGGCGATTAAGCGGGTGATCGACGTTGTGGCGTCGTCTTTGGGATTGGTGCTGACGTCGCCGCTGCTGGCGGCGGCTGCCATTTGGATTCGGCTGGACTCGAAGGGTCCGGCGATCTATCGGGCATCGCGGGTGGGCAAGAAGGGTAAGCAGTTCCTGTGTTACAAGCTGCGGACCATGTGCGTTACCGCGGATGTAGAGAAGGAGCTGCTGCGCAGGGAAAATGAGCGGAAAGGGCCGTTCTTCAAGATGGAAGAGGATCCGCGAGTGACGCGCTGCGGGCGTTGGCTGCGGAAATTAAGTATTGATGAATTGCCGCAACTGCTGAATGTGTTGCGCGGCGAGATGAGTTTGGTGGGGCCGAGGCCGCATCCTGTTGATGATTATGCGCAATACACGCTGGAGCATTTGCGGAGGCTGGACGTGAAGCCGGGGATGACCGGGTTGTGGCAGGTGACGGCGCGGCGGGATCCTTCGTTTGAGACGAATATGAAATTGGATTTGGAGTACATCGAAAACTGGAGTTTAGGGTTGGATATGAAGATTTTGCTGAAGACGGTGCCGGCGGTGGTGAAGGCGGACGGAGTATGAAGGGGCTTGCGACTTGGTTACTCCCCCCTCCCCCCCGTTTTTTGAAAGAGATAGATAACAGGGGGCTTAGGCGGGCTGTAAGTTGTTTAGAATCTATCGGTTTTAAACGGATAGATTCTAAAGAGGTTAGAAACTAGGCACAGCGCGTTGCATATAGAGGTGACTTTGCATACAAAGCGCAATATAGTAACGCATTTGGGTGGGTAATGTCAAGGATAATGTAAAGGGTGGTAACTGGCAGCGAATCGATGGCTACGGAACAACAAGTCGTCTACGGGGTGCCCGAGGCCGCGGATTCTTCTTGGAGAATTCACACAAACAATGAGCTTGCCTGAGTCCAAAAGCGAAGGCGCGAGCGTGGCGATTGAGGGAGCCTTGCCCGATAATTCTTTCTCCTCCCGCAAGCTGTGGGGATTCGAGTTTCTTTCCTCTGTGGGGGTGCCGTTTGCCCGTCTCAAGGCGTGGGCGGTACGCGGCGGTGCGTCGATCCTGCAGCAGGGGTTCTTTGCTGGTTCGCATTTTGTTGCGAATATCTTTTTAGCTCGTTGGATGGTGCCAGAGTCATACGGAGCGTTTGCGCTGGCGTATTCCTTCTTTCTGCTGTTGCTCTCGCTCTACATGGCTGTGTTCTATGAGCCTCTTTTAGTCTATGGCCCGGGACGATATAAGGCCATATTCTCCGAATACGTTCGCCTACTGATTCGCGGACATTTTCTTCTGCTCTTGCCCGTGTCAGTACTGGTTGTGTTGGTTGCTCCACTGATTGGCCACTTCTACACGCACGAATTTCAAACCGCTTTTGTTTCGCTTGCCGCCGTGGCTCCGTTTCTCTTGCTTGTATGGCTTTTGCGCGCAGTCTACTACGCGCGGTTGAATCCGTATGCTGGAACAATGGCAGGAGCCTGCTATTTCGTTCTACTTCTTTTGTCCGTGTGGACGTTGAGCAGACTTGGTCTTTTGTCTCCGGCGACAGCGCTAGGTGCGATAGGCATTTCAAGTTTTCTTGTTAGTGCGGGATGTATGTTTGGCATCCGCAAAAATGGCCAAACGCAGATCGGTTTGCCCAAGGGGATGAACAGCCGCATTCTTTCCGACCACTGGAGCTACGGGCGCTGGGCAGCGTTCACGGCGGTGGCGACATGGATCCCCGCCAACATTTACTATGCCTTGTTACCCGCTCGATTTGGACTCGAGGGCACTGCCATTTTGCGCGCGATGATGAATTTGATGTACCCGCTCCTACATTCTTTCTCGGCACTTCTCACGCTACTGATTCCCATTCTCGTCCGACAGCGTGAACGGAGCGGTCTGCAAGTTTCGAAACGTACAACCTTGCACCTCATCGCCATGTACATCCCTGTGGGACTTTTGTTCCTGTTCTTTGTCGTCGCATTACGTGTCCCCCTTCTTCGGCTATTATACGCGGGTCGTTATAGCAGTGTGTCAACGTGGACAGTGATTTGCGTCGCAGCGCTTCCGATTACGAATGGAGTTATAGGTTTGCTCGCCTCGGCGCTGCGCTCCTTTGAACGTCCACGCCTCGCTTTCTTTGGCTATCTTCCCTCAACCATTGCCGCCATGGTCGTGGGAATCCCACTGGCTCTTCATTATGGAGTGTCAGGGGCCGCCTCAGGGCTCGTATTAAGCGACCTCTCTGCGATTGTTGCCCTCTGGATCTGCTTCGCGGGTTGCAAGGAAGGCGACGGGGTCCTGGAACAATGAGTATTTGGATTTGGGTCACTTCCGCGCTCCTGTTTGGCTATTTGAGCCTAAGCCGGAGCTTTGCCTATCTGGGAATACCCACTTGGAAAGTTTTCGTGGGAGAAGTGATTCTCGGGCTATTTTTGATTTTGGGACCCAGAGTTGGCAGGAGTTCGTGGCTCAAATTCAGTCTAAAAATTCCGTCCTTACGTGAATTCTGGATTTGGTACGCCCTTTTTTTCGTATACGGGTTTGTCGAAGTCCTCTACGGGATTCGCAGTGGCCACCCTCCCCTATTGGCCATGCGGGATTTAGCATTCCAGTATTATCCGCTCTACTTTCTGCTAGGTTTATGGGCAGGCATCAAGCGGCCAACTCTGTTGCCGGAGTTACTCCGAGGATTTGCATGGTTTAACGGCGTCTACGGAATTCTATATATTCTTTTCCTAAGTCGCATTCAATGGATCGTACCTGGAGTTAGCGACGAAGTTTCCGATGTGTCGATTTTTGGCGAGCCTCTGTTTTCGTTCGTGGCATTGCTTGGCGTGATTGCTTATGAAAAGGATCTACGGCGGTGCTGGTATCTCTTACTCATGAATGGATTCGTGATGCTCGGAATGCAATTCCGCGCGGAGTGGTTAGCATTCGCGATAGGAATGCTCGCTTGGGCCATCCTTAGTCGCAAGGGTAAGCGGGTGATTCAAACTGGTGCGGTTCTCGCGTGCCTCTTCGGCTTCTTATACATCACGGATTTCAGTATTCCCAGCCCGGAGGGGCGCGCGGAGGCGGATTTCTCCGCGAGACAACTCGTGGATCGCGCTGCTGCTCCGTTTCGTGCCGACTTGAGTAACGTAAGCGTCGCCGCTGGCGCGACGGGAGTCGATTCCCAGGAAGGGACTTTCGTATTTAGGACGGTGTGGTGGCTGGCGATCTGGGATTCGGTGCACACGAGCCCAGCGACCGCATTATTTGGATTTGGGTATGGTTATGCTCTAGGTGACCTAGTTCCCTACCTTGCGGGTCGCTTCATCCGGACTCCGCACAACGCATTCTTCTATGCTTTGGGTTACACGGGATGGGTCGGCGTTGCCTTGCTTGTCCTATTTTGGTGGGAAATTCTGAGGCTCCTGTGGCGAGCGAGGGCAGTTACAGGCGAACCGTTCGGAGTGGCCTTGTGGGTGGCCATGATTGCTTTGGCGATGTTTTTCCCAATGGGTGAGACCCCCTATGGTGCGATTCCTTTCTATCTTCTTACTGGTTTAGCATCGGGTCTAGGGCTATTTCCTGAATTGTCGGGCCAAGGTGGGAAGGAAAGAATTTTCCAAGGATATCGTCTAGGTCATGTGAGTAGTTAATAGGCGTGGTCATGGGATTTCAGGAGGACAAGATGTTTCCGCTGAGGGCTGACGCAATAGTGAAATGGGTGAAAGGCCCCGATGTTTTGGACGTCGGGTGTACGGGGCATATTGTGCACATCGGTTCGCCGCAGTTTCTCCACGGGAGGTTGCGCGAGAAATTCCCGTCGGTGTCTGGGATCGATATCTCGGAAGCGAACGCGGAGATTCTGAGAAAGAACGGGTTCGACAAGATCTATGTGCAGAGCGCGGAAACGTTTCAGCTTTCCGAAAAATTTGACACCATCGTCGCCGGCGAACTGATCGAGCACCTGGCGAATCCCGGACTGTTTCTGCAACAAGCGCGGGTACATTTAAAACCAGGCGGAAGGCTGGTGCTGACGACACCCAACGCGTTTTCCCTGATCTTTATTTCGTATGCGCTCTTCCGATACCCGAAAACTTGCCAGAACCTTGAACACACCTGCTGGTTCTGTCCGCAGACGATGAAGGAATTGGTGGAGAGAAGCGGATTCAAGATTGAGCACTTCGAGCTCTTTGATGACTACACGCCCGGTATTCCATCGTGGCGCTACAGGCTTTTCGTGGCGCTTCGGAGAGGATTTGGATTCCTGCTCCCCAAACTTCTTGCGAAAAGCGGAATGTTCCTGGTGCTGGCCCCCGATCCCGATTCCGTGACGGAGAACGATTACCAAGCAAGGGATGGCGCGAAGGAAGCCTTTGAGCCATCGCCGGAGCGCGCAGTTAGCGCGGATTAGGAACAAGCATGGGTCTCGCTAACTCAAAAGCTTTAAGGTTGTTGTCCGTTCTCGCGAGCGATCCCGGAGAGTTTCTCGAGCGCTCCTTGATGATCGCGGGCGTCAAGCTGTCGTTCGGTAACGACAAGAAACCTTCCTACGTCGCCGAGGATTGGAAGACGGCCGTGGAGCAACTTAGTGAGTTTTCGAGGCAGGACTTGCAACTAACACTAAATGAGCCGGAATTAGCCGGGCTGACCTCTCGCCTGCGCGGCCAGATGGAATCGTTGCCGCCGGAAGCACCGTTCGGCGTATTCCACAACGGGGATAGGGTCTTGGCGCAACTCTGTTATGCGGTCACGCGATTGATGAAACCGAAAACGGTGGTGGAAACAGGTGTGTGTTATGGAGTGACCTCGGCCCACCTGCTGACTGCATTGGAGGGGAACGATATCGGACGCTTGTACAGCATCGATCTGCCGCCACTCGGAAAGAACAACAATGACTATGTGGGGTGGTTGGTGCCTGAGGAACTTCGAAAGGGATGGACACTGCGCAGGGGGACTTCCCGGAAACTGCTAGGTCCGATGCTGAAAGAGCTGGGGCGCGTCGACGTGTTTGTTCACGACAGTCTGCACACTTACAAGAACATGAGGATGGAATTCGAGATGGTCTGGCCCCATTTGACGGGCGGAGGCGTGCTCATCGCCGATGACATCGAGGGAAACGTGGCGTTTCAGGAGTTCGCGGAACGCAGCGACATTGCTTTCCACGCTGCCATCCGAGAAGTTGGCAAGAATTCGCTGGCGGGCATTCTGATTAAGGCTGCGTGAGATATCGAATCCCGAGAGAGAATGCACAATGGTGATGCTATTCATCCATAACTACTACAGGTTTCCAGGCGGAGAAGACACCGGCGTGCCCAAAGAGTGTGAGCTGCTGACTGGGAGGGGGCACCGAATTGTTGAATACAGCCGGCGCAGCGGGGAGATTGCCCTGAATGGGCTTGGAAGCCGGATTAAGTTGGGGGTGAACGCGCTGTGGTCGAGGCATACGTACACGGAGCTTCGTGCCCTGATCGCCAGAGAGAAACCGGAGGTCGCTTTCATCCACAACACGGTGCCGCTGATCTCTCCTTCGGCCTACTATGCATGCGCCGATGCGGGTGTCCCGGTCGTGCAGACGCTCCACAATTTTCGCTTTTTCTGCCCGGCGGGCACGTTCCTTCGGCAAGATCATGTTTGCGAGGAATGCGTCACCTCAAGCTTGCTTCGCAGCGTGAAGTACCGTTGCTACCAGGATTCGGCGCTAGCCAGCGCCACCCTCGCTTTGATGCTCGCCACCCAGCGCGCTCTGGGCACCTGGCGCGAAAAGATTGCTTGTTACATCGCACTCACGGAATTTGCGCGAAAAAAATTCATCGAAAGCGGCCTGCCAGAAGACCGCATGGCTGTCGTGCCGTGTTTTGTCGATCCGGATCCCGGGCCACGCACCGGATCCGGTGACGCAGCACTTTATTTCGGACGTTTGTCAGCCGAAAAAGGACCGCGAACCTTAATCGCTGCCTGGGACCGCCTGGACGGAAAGGTCCCGCTACGGATTGCCGGTAGCGGACCGCTGCGAGATGAGCTCGAAGCAGAGGTTCAGCGCCGCAATTTGACTGGCGTCAAAATGCTAGGCCGTTTGCCCGACGACGGCGTTTACACGGAAATAAAGCGCGCAAGATTCTTTATGTTCCCGAGCGAGTGGTACGAAGGACTACCTAAGACCATCCTTGAAGCTTTCGCCTGCGGTGTTCCTGTCCTTGCTTCACGAATCGGTTCGATGATCGAACTGGTTCAGGACGGAATCACTGGTCTCCACTTCAACCCAGGCGACCCTGTGGATCTTGCCGCCAAAGTCGAATGGGCCTGGAACCATCCGGAAGAAATGGAAGTGATGGGCCGCAATGCGCGCGCCGAGTTCGAGGCGAAATACACAGCCAGGATAAATTACGAAATGCTCCTAGGCGTCTGCCGACGCGTGCTCGGCAAGCCCCCCGCAGAAGAGATGAGGGTGGCATAAAATGGACGAACACCGGGCGTCCTGCCGGCGCTAGGGGATTCATAGCAGCCAAAAAATCGTGGAGCATCTAGATGAGTCTAAGATCCGCTTTTCACAACTTGGGAAGGGTTATTCACGACGCCTCATTCGTCCTTCAGGATACCTGTCCTCCCGGAGAAAAGATCAAGACCCTTTCGCAACTTGCCCGAATCGGTCTACTGCCAACTCCCCAACGCGGAGGCTCGGCCGTCGTCGGACGACGAAACTTCCGCATCAAGTATCTTGACCACGCTCCTTTTTGGGAGGCTTATCATGAAATTTTCATGCGCCAGATCTACTTCTTCCGGGCGGAAACGGATACTCCGTTCATTGTCGATTGCGGCGCCAACGTCGGCGTGGCAAGCCTCTATTTCAAAACGTTGTATCCCCGGTGCACGATTGAAGCCTTCGAACCCGACCCCTTAACCTTCAGTGTGCTCAAGGAAAATATTTCCTTTAACTCCCCAGCAGGAATCAATCTGCACCAGGGTGCGCTTTGGGATTCGGAAGGTGAAGTGGACTTCTACACGGGCAGCATTCCGGGGAGCCTTGGCATGAGCGCATTCCGGGAGCGCCTCGCAGGTGACGAGACTAAGGTCAGTGTCCCTGCCGTTTGTCTCTCCCGTTTTCTCGAAGGCAAGAACATCGACTTCCTCAAACTCGATGTGGAGGGTGCCGAGGGACGCGTTCTGTGCGATCTCGAACAGACGAAAACTCTTGGTAGAATCAGACAAATGGTTATTGACTATCATCATCCTGGAAATGGAACACCTTATCAACTGGGCCAACTCCTAACCTCGCTTGAGGAGCGAGACTTTGCTTGTGAAGTGTATGCCTATTTGCGGCCGCAAGCCTTTAGGGACCCCCTTCATGAAGTGCTGATTTTTGCGCGTCGAAAAGCGGGCCAAGCGGCATCCGTCTGAAGGTCGAAGCCGCTAAGACGACCACGATGATCCAAGACACCAAAAAAAACATCCTTGGCGTTTCCGTAGACGCCATCAACTACGAAGCGGCTGTGGAGCGCATCACCCAAGCTGCCCGCGAGAACCGGTCCTTCACAGTCAGCGCCCTGGCCGTTCACGGCGTCATGACCGGCGTCCTCAATACCGAACACCGCTTCCGTCTGAATTCCCTCGACCTCGTCGTCCCGGACGGGCAGCCGGTGCGTTGGGCGCTGAATTGGATTTACGGAGCGGGGCTGCGGGACCGAGTGTACGGCCCAAATCTGACGCTGGAGGTGTGCAAGAGAGCGGAGGAAGAAGGGCTGAGCGTTTACTTTTATGGCGGCACGGCGGAAATCCTGGGGCAACTTGAGCGAAACCTGCTGAAGAGGTTTCCGCGGCTGCGGGTGGCCGGGACGATGAGCTCGAAATTCCGGTGTTTGACGGTTGCGGAAAAAGACCGCGTGGTGGAGGAAATTCGAGGCTCCGGGGCGTCGATTGTTTTTGTTGGGTTGGGCTGCCCTCGGCAGGAAATATGGGCGTACGAATTTCGAGAGTGCATTCCCTGCCCGCTGCTGGCGGTGGGGGCTGCGTTTCCGTTTTTGGCGGGAACGGTCGAGCAGGCTCCGCGGTGGATGCAGGATCGCGGGCTGGAATGGGCGTTTCGGCTTTCGAGGGAACCGCTGCGGCTTTGGAAGCGGTATTTTTTCTTGAATCCGCAGTTTTTGGCGCTGCTGATGCTGCAGCGGCTGGGGCTGGCGAGTTTTGGAGATCGGGGTAAGCTCCCGTCGGCACAAATTCTGCCAGGATAGGACTGGGAGCGCGGATACAGGGGCGCAGGGTATAGAATTTGTGTGGGAGGAATTGTGAGCGAGAACAGAGGAAAGCTGATCGTGGTGACGGGGGCGGGCGGGTTCATCGGCGGGAGCCTGGTGGCGGCGCTGCGGGCGCGGGGCGAGGAAAAAATACGCGCGGTGGACATCAAGCCGGTGGAGGAGTGGTACCAGAAGATTGAGGGAGTGGAAAACCTTGCGCTGGACCTGAACCTGAAGGAGAACTGCGAGGCGGCGGCGAAGGGCGCGTGGGAGATTTACAACCTGGCGGCGAACATGGGAGGGATGGGGTTCATCGAGAATAACAAGGCGCTGTGCATGCTGTCGGTGCTGATCAATACGCACATGCTGCAGGCGGCGGTGAAGCACGGGGTGGAACGGTATTTTTATTCGTCGTCGGCGTGCGTGTATAACGCGGACAAGCAGAAGACGTTTGAGGCGCCGTCGCTGAAGGAAGAGGATGCGTACCCGGCGATGGCGGAAGACGGCTATGGCTGGGAAAAACTTTTTTCGGAGCGGATGTGCCGGCACTTCCGGGAGGATTACGGGCTGAGGACACGGGTGGCGCGGTTTCACAATGTCTACGGGCCGTGGGGGACGTGGTACGGCGGCCGCGAAAAGGCGCCGGCGGCGATTTGCAGAAAAGTGATTGAAGCAAAGGTCAAAGGAAAGCACGAAATCGAGATCTGGGGCAGCGGGGTGCAGACGCGGAGCTTCATGTACATCGATGACTGCGTCAAGGGCATCGATCTGATCATGAACTCGGAGATTCTGGAGCCGATCAACCTGGGGTCGAGCGAAGCGGTGAGCATCAATCAACTGGTGGATTATGTGGAAGAGATCGCGGGAATCAAATTGAAGCGGAACTACGACCTCAGCGCGCCGAAGGGCGTAAACGGGCGCAATTCCGATAACACGCGAATTCAGCAACTGCTTCACTGGGAGCCCAATACGCCGCTGCGCGCGGGACTTGAGAAAACCTACCACTGGATCTACGAGCAGTATCTCGCGCGGGAACGCGGCGATGCGGGCGTGGTTCGAGAGTCATTCGCCGCCTCTCATTAAGATTAGGAAAGATAGAGGGCTGCCTTGACGCCGGACGTTTTTCGGTGTGCGCGGCGATATCCGCGATATAGGGTGTGCTGGTAATTGGCAGGAACGTTGGTCTGGCCCAGGCGGGTCGGGCGATTCGCCCACGCGGAAATTGGTAAAACACCTGATTGTAGTTCTTGAGTTAACCGTTATCTTGCTGATGCGAGAGCGAGCCGCCTCCTTGCAATTTGCTCCCACGTCTATCACGCCGTGAAGAGGAACGCTCGGTTACGGAGGGGCTCGAACTCATATTCATAGGCTTGATGAGAGAAATACCGTGCGGCACTGAAGCTGAAGGAAGGCGTGGCAGACTGGATGTGGACTGGACGGCATGAAAAAAGGACGACGCGGGCCATCCCCGTCAGGATCTCCAGTCTCGAGGAGCCCTCTGCCACTGAACCCTCGACAACAGAGAACGTCAGTTCTCTGGGAGTTCGCGTACTGGTGAGCCACGCGAGAGGGATGAATGAACGCATGCTTATCAAACCTGCCGACGGTGAATTGCTAGCGGACGCGCGTGTGGTTTATTGCGAACGCCTTGTGGACGGCAGATTTGCTCTCGGACTGGAATTCCACGGAGAAGTCCCCAGCTGGCTGAAAAAATCGATGGGATACGGCGACGACTGAGCTTCGTTCCCCAGCAATCTCTTGTCCACTCATCCCGCCACTCGGTCTAATTCGGGGCGAGACACTTGGAGTCGACTCAAGAAGCATTTCCCAAAGGCAAAAATGCTTTGACTTTGCGGGTTCAGAAAATGGACTGTGGTCCCGTGGGTTGCGCGTTTACTTCCCAAAGGACCACAACCTTTGATTGAAATCCAGGTTCCAGTTCACTGCTCGAACATGAGCACGGACGGACTCGGATCGCTCGCGGAGACCACCACAAACTTGCTGGGCGACACCACGTAAACGATTGCACTGCTTCCACCGACGCTCCCTGTAAAGGTTCCTCTCCCATTCGTTGGTGTGGACGAGACGGAATAAGAAGAATTCACGCTGACGCCGGAGCTTGCCCCGCTCGGCGCGCCGATATCTTCGCTGCCAGTGATGGCGCCACTGGGGCTGGCGCCGTTCGCGCTAAACTCGCCGGAAAAAATCGTTACGCCCAGCGTCATCGGCGAAGTGGCTAACCCGGTATACGTACCACTTAAGTCGGCGTTGGTAAGCGGAGCGGCAACTTGCGGATCGCCGAAGCCAAACAAGACAGAGCTATCGGGTACGACGAAGAAAGCTTGATTGGCGCTGACGAGATAAGCGACCAGGTAACTGGAGCCGAGGTTGATCGCGGTTCGCCCGTTGCCGGCAACAGTGGACGTCCCGGCGAGCGAGGTCACAGAAGTAGCCGCCCCGCCGCAGTTCTGGTCGTAAGTCAGAGTGAGTGCGCCAGTCGCGTTGCCCGAAAGCAAACCGGCAATCACATTGGGAGCAGCACCGCTATTGCTACCGCATCCTGAGCCAACGCGTCCTGTCAAGTACATCACCATACCGCCATTCAGCGAGGCGTTGGAGAAGCCCCCAAGAGGCGTTTGCTGCTGGAGAAACGCGCCATTCAGAAGCGGTGTGGCCGGCGAGGGCGCGTCAGACTCCATTGCAAAAAGTTTGCCGGAGTTCACAACATAAAAGACGAAGTTGAGGTTTTGCGGAATTCCACCGGCGATTGGCGGCAGATTCAGCATGCCGCGCCCGTTCGAAGTGTCCGTCACGATGTAATTGGAGGC
>DATHMM010000071.1:0-24921 GCA_035487095.1 Candidatus Sulfotelmatobacter sp. | reverse complement strand
CAATTTCGTCGAACCAAATCCCGAGCAAGCCGCGAAAGCCGCCGAAGACCAAAAGAAACTCCGCGCGATCTACGCCTCCGCGACTCCCGAAAAATTGTGGACCGGTCCCTTCCGCATTCCGCTCGATGGCGTAACAACCGGCGGCAACTTCGGCAAGCGCCGCGTCCTCAACGGAAAATCAAACTCCCCTCACTCCGGCGTCGATCTCCCTTCGCCGACCGGCACTCCCGTTCACGCCGCGCAGTCCGGCCGCGTCGTCCTCGCCGAAGAGCTCTACTTCGCCGGCAACACCGTCGTCATCGACCACGGCTTCGGCATCTACACCCTCTACGGCCACTTTTCTGAAATCGACGCAAAAGTCGGCGACGAGGTAAAAGTCGGCGACGTCATCGGCAAGGTCGGCGCCACCGGCCGCGTCACCGGCCCGCACCTGCACTGGGGGCTCACCATTGACCACGCGCGAGTGAACGCCTTGCAGATCGTCCAGCGGCAGCCGTAGATATGTCAGCCATTCACTTCAAATAGGTCCGGACGATCTCGACCAGATCCTCAGCGGCTTCCGCCGAGGATTTGGTTTTGCGGGGCATGTGGTTGCGGATGTGATCTTCCATCAGCTCGCCCATCAGGCTGTTGATCGCGCCGCGCGCGGCCGCCAGCCGCTGCAGCACGTCCGCGCAGTGCGCATCCTCTTCCAGACCGCGCAGCACGGATTCCATCTGGCCGATCACTTTTTTGGTGCGGGAAACGAGTTCGAGTTTTTCTCTTTGTATATGGGACATTTTCGTTGACTACCCTATGGGGGTATGGTATCAAGAAGAAGTTGCCGCATGCAAGCAGCGTTCGCAGCCGGCGCGGCAGCAGCCTAAACCTTATGGAGATGCGCAAACAGGATCGGGAGCCCCCGCCGGGTAGCCGGTTGGCCTCTTGCCCATTTCCGCGTGACTGACCCGTGTCGTGGCCCGCTCACCGGAAATTCGGCCGAGCGCATCTGGAGAGTGAGCCACAGCATGTTACAAGCCGTTCATAAGAATTATCTCGCCGATAAGGCATCCTCGTTGTATTGCATTTGGACCACTCGGGATGGGACTCCAGGCTCGCGTCTGACCGCTGTCTGGATCGATTCTTCCATGCGCGCCTTTGAGGAAGAATCCTCATCGAATGCTCAAGGGGATTCCGAGGCGATGATCTCTGAAGAGCCTGGCGGCCGCCGCGTCTTGGGCCCGGCCAATCGGCCGCAAACCCCAATGGAAATGGAAACTTGTCCACGTTGAAAGACCAGTCGAAGAGCGGGTTGCAGGGAACTGTCCGGAGCATTCCATTTCTCGGGCTGCTCCTGCTGTTTTTCTTCCCCATCCAAGTCCGTATCCAAGCGCAGGAATCTGGAGCTCCCCCGAACGAGGCGAAAGTTTCCGAGGATGCACCGGCTCCGGTCGCCGAAGATCCCCCTGTGACGATGTTCCCTCATAATGAGTGGGATCACCTCTGGCTATCGGGCCAGGCAAATTTTATTTCGCAGTGGCATCCGGGGTTTCATTCGCCCTACCAGGGTGCACACAGCCTCACTCCCGAGGCCCAGGACGCCAGTTCGCGCGTGCTCACCCTCTATACGGGCTTGCGCGTTACGAAAACAACGGAGTTCCTCTGCGACGTTCAGGAAACCGGGGGCCATGGTCTCGGCGAAGCTCTCGGCGTGGCCGGCTTTTTCAACCTTGATGTCGTGCGCAATCCCACGCTCAGCAAAGCCCCCTATATTGCCCGTCTCATGTGGCACCAGATTATTCCTCTTGGCGGTAAGAAAATTGCCACTGACCGCACTCCCGCTTCGCTCTTCCGAGAACTTCCCGAGCGCCGGTTCGAACTTCGCTTTGGAAAAATGAGCATGCCGGATTTCTTCGACGTCAACACCTACGGCACGGACAGCAATCTCCAGTTCATGAACTGGGCTGTGGACAACAACGGCGCGTACGATTACGCCGCCGACACCCGTGGCTTCACTTATGCGGCGTTGCTCGAATATCACGACAAAAACTATGTGGTTCGGTTCGCCGAAGCGCTGATGCCCAAGGTCGCCAACGGAATAAATCTCGATGCGGACTTGAGCCGGGCACGCGCCGAAAACATCGAACTCGAACTCCACGGTAAGGTTCTTAAGGAACGTCCCTCGGGCACGCTCCGTTTGCTCAGCTTTGTGAATCACGCCAATATGGGCGACTACCGCGATGCCATAAATGCCTGCGCGAATATCCCTGGCTGTATTCCTGTGATCACCAATCACCCTTTGCAGACCACCGTGAAATACGGTTTCGGCATCAATTTCGAACAGCCGCTCACCGATTGGCTCGGCCTCTTCGGGCGTTGGGGATGGAACGAAGGCCAGCACGAATCCTACGCGTACACCGAAGTGGATCAGACCTGGCAGATTGGCGTGGGCGGCAATGGCGGGCGCTGGGGACGCAAGAACGACCGCGTCGGGCTCGTTTTCGTCAGCAATGGCATCAGCCACGACCACGCCCTCTATCTAAAAGATGGCGGGCTGGGATTTCTGTTGGGCGACGGGAACTTGAACTATTCGCGCGAGAATATCGTGGAAGGGTTTTATACCCTGCATGCCTGGCGCGGGATATTCCCCGCTTTTGGCCTTCAATATGTGGTGAATCCCGGATACAACGCAGACCGCGGCCCGGTTATCGTTCCCACCCTGCGGCTCCATCTCGATTTTTGAGGGGCAGGACGTTGCGCCTTACCGGAAACTCGCCACTTGTGCTTGCGCCTCCGCCAGCCGCGCGCGCGTCGTCCGCACAATGGCCGCGAAGCGCTTGGTAAGTTCGCGGATGCGGTCCGGCTTATGGAGTAGCATGGACTCCCGCGGAATCAACTCTTTGCCCACGCTGATCGCCGCGACGCCCGCCAGGATGTAGTGCGCGGCGTTCTGCTGGTTCACACCGCCGCCCGCGATCAGTGGGATATCCGGAAACGGCCGCTTCAGCGTGCGGATATAGTTGTCTGACCCAACCAGCGAGCACGGGAAAATCTTCACGAAATCCGCGCCTGCTTTCCAGGCGGCCAGCACCTCGGTCGGGGTCAGCGCGCCGGACATTGTAATTACATCGGTATTTTTCGCCACCAGTTGCACGGTCGGCAGGTCCAGCGCCGGATTGCTGATAAATTGCGCGCCGGCGTCCATGCACTCTTTCGCGGTTTCAGCGTCCACCACCGTTCCCGCGCCCAGAATTACATTGGGGACTTTCTTCACTAGTTCGCGGATCACTTCGATTGCGCCTGGGACAGTCATGGTCACTTCAATGATCGGGATGCCACCTTGCGCGATCTCTTCCACTGCGAAGCGCGCGTCCTCGGCGGATGACGTGCGGATCACCGGTACGATCCCAACCTCTTCTACCCGGGTACGGAGTTCCTCTTTTTTCATGTTGGCCCCGAGCGTTCCCCGACGCGTCAAGAGTCCGCTGCCAATGCTTGGATTCTCCCTGCATTATAGTCGGCGCCCGGGGAAATGCCACTAGCCCGCGCTCAATCGCTACACGGCAAAGTCGGTGGTAAACTCTTGGCGGGAGCACACTCGAATGGCCACGAAAAAGAAAACGACCAAGAAGACAACCAAGAAAACAAAGAAGAAAGCAGCGCCTCGCAAACCGAAAAAGATGGTAAAGAAAGCAAAGTCCGCGCCGAAGCTGGCGCTGAAGAAATCTCCCAAAAAGAAAGCCGCGAAGAAACGGCCGCGTGGGAAGGCGGATTCCAGCGAGTTGATCGGCTATAAGCAGAAGGGACTCGGCTCCCGTACGGGCGGGCAATCCGGCGACGTCCAGGGGATTTCCAGTCGGGGCGCTATCGATTCCGAAACCGTGACCGAACTTCTCGAAGAGGGGCAGACCTTTGAGGCGGAAGCCGTCTCAGGGGTCGAGAACGCTGCCGATCCTGATGTCTCCGAAGTCGTTACCCACGAAGTTCCCGAAGACGATGTTCCGGAGGAATATCAGGACAAGGATTAGCCGTTTCATCGGCCACCATGCGGATCGGCATCATCTCCGATACCCACGGCCTGCTTCGTCCGGAAGCCCAACGCGCTCTGCTCGGTGTGGACCTGATTATTCACGCGGGAGACGTGGGCACGCTCGAAATCCTAACGCAGCTCAAGGGGATCGCCCCCGTCGTCGCCGTTCGCGGCAATGTGGACACCCAATCCTGGGCGCAGGAGCTTCCGCTCGCAACGGTAGTCCAAACCGGCGGGTTTACTCTTTACGTGCTCCATAACCTCGCGGATCTCGATCTCAAGCCGCAGGCCGTCGGTCTCGACGCCGTCATCAGCGGCCACACCCATCAGCCCGAGCAGCGATTCGAGGCGGGCGTCCTTTATCTGAACCCGGGCAGCGCGGGGCCCCGCCGCTTTAACCTGCCGGTGACCCTCGCCCTGCTGGAGCTCTCCAAGAAACCGTGGAAGGCGGAAATTGTTCCGCTACTGGCAACCTGACCGAAGGAAACTCGGCAAGTCATTGAGTACATTGCAGGTAGCTTGATGGTTGTGGCCTTCAACTATTCCTTGCCAGTGCCTGGTTCTGATGCCTGACCAGAGCTCCGGTCGCCTGTCCCTGCTTCTGTCCTGCCTGGTGTGCCCGGCTTCCTAAGAACCGGGCAGTTTTTCCCGGTCCCAAGCCCGATCTTTCCAGGGGACCAACCGGGGGCGCACACGGGCATTAAAAAAATTGTTAAAACTCAATAGAAGTACTGGCGTCCTGACAGGACGAGGTGTATTTTAGTACGGCCAGCTATTGTTTTCGAAGCGTGCTGCAGGGCAGAATTATCCGCAGAGCCAGCCGCGCCTGAGTTGTTTCTTGAAATCCGCGCAGAGTCCTCCGTTGCGAGCTCGTGCAGGTTTCTCTGGAACTCATTCACGGTCGCGGTCTGAAACGGATCGACGGACTCCGCAGCGGGAAGGTCCCCGTGGGTGTTCTACATTTTCGTTATCGCGAGCGCAGGCGAACACTGCGCGTCACTCTCACCCTCCCGGTGATCGCGCATGGAGTGAACGATCAGGGCGAGAAATTTTGTGTGCGTTGCGCCACGCGTTCCATCAACAAGCAGGGCGCGCAACTGGTGATGGATGAGCCTCTCGTTGCCGGCCAGGACCTCTTATTGGTGAACGAGAACACCAACCGCTCCACCGAATCCCGCGTCGTCTATGCCAAGAAAGAGCGCGACGGCCACTTTTATGTGGGCGTGGAATTTGTGAATGCCGAAAACAATTTCTGGAAAATGACTTTTCCTCTCCCCGGCGCTCGCCCGCTGCGGCGGCCCATCGGTTCCAAGGCCATGGCCTGATCGGCCTCTGGCACTTAATTCATTTTCTTGTTTTGGGTTTCCCGAAAGGCTTTTTCCTTGCGCGCGCTTTCAGCGCCGGCTCGTTCGCGACAGATTCGCGCAATTTCCGCGGCAGTTTGGCAAGCACCAATTCGTAGGACTCGCGAACCAGTTCCGCAATTTCCACGGGCGGCAGAGCCTCTGGTGTCTCCAGCGAGATCCATTTTGCGCGGGCCAGATACGGCGCCGGAATCACTCCGGGCCGCTCCGTAAGCTCCGCGAATTTTTCCGGGTTCGCTTTCAGCGAAAGCCAGACTTTCGCCGGCTCCAGCCGCGTCACCACAAACATTTTGCCGCCCACCTTGAAAAGCAGGTCATCGCCCCATTGAATTTGCTCCGTCACGCCGGGAAACGCGAGGCAGAGCTTTCTCAACTGGTCGATATTCATCGAATTTTGCCTGCCTGGGGAACTCAATCGCCCGCGTAGCGCCGGAAAAACGATTCCGACTTCCACTGCGGCTTTGCGGAGTCGTCCGCGGTTGAAATCAGCAACCGGCGGGTGAACTCCTCATAGGTGGCAGCGGCTTGCAGATTCACCGGCTGGTTCACGTCATCCGAAGGCGCGTGGTAACGGTTCGTCAGCCAGTCCTTGAAAACCTTCTGCTCGGGCGTGCCCAGCTCAAAGCCCACGTCAACTTTCACCGCCGGCACTCCCTTTTTGATGAAGCTGTATTGATCGCTGCGGATGAACGCGTTGCGCAGCGGCTCTGGATCCGGAATCGGCTTGATGCCCATGGATTGCGCAATCTTGGCGGCGTTCGTGCCCAGGTCTGATTCCTCGATCCCTTCGATTTTCAGGATTTTCAGCGGCACAATCGGCAGGAACATGTCCACGTTGACGTCGGCAACGATCGATTTCAGCGGCACCGTCGGATGCGAGGCGAAATATTTTGACCCCAGCAAGCCTTTCTCCTCCGCGGTCACCAGCAGAAAAATCACCGAGCGCTTCAGTTTCTCCGGATGCGCCTTCATGCTATTCGCGATATCCATCACCAGCGCGCTCCCGGAGCCGTCATCCATCGCGCCGTTGTAGATCTTGTCGCCGTTGATGGGCGCGCCGATGCCGATGTGATCGATGTGCGCGGAAAGCACCACGTATTCATTCTTCAATGCGGGATCCGAGCCCGGCAGCCGCCCGACCAGATTCGCCGATTCCACTTTTTTCGTCAGCACGGTGGCGTCGGCCTTCAGCGATCCGGCCAGCGCAAAATGAGGCAGCGGCTTGCGATCTTTGCCCAGCGCCGCGATTTCCGCGAACGTGTGGCCCGATCCGATGAACAAACTCTCCGCAGCCGCCGGATTGAAAATCACACCAAGCTGCTCGCCGGGAGTTTCGTTGAATTCCTCGCCGGCCAGGTCCATCGCGGGATGGTTACGGTTCACGGATATGCGCGACCACGGAATGTCCATCGAGGCCGGGTTCATGATGGCCACCACTCCAATCGCCCCCGCAGCTTTTAGCGCTTTCCAGCGCTCGCCTGCCGTCTGATAGTGCGATGCCAGCGCCGTCGGAATATCCGATGGCGAACCCGCCAGGTACACGACGATTTTCCCCTTCAGGTCCAACCCCGCCAGTTCGTCCAGATTATTCTCAGGAATTTTCAACCCATAGCCTGCGAAAACCAGCGGTGCGGTCGCGTGCACGGAAGCGTGCGTGGACCTGGCGCTGAAAAAGGCGTCGTCCGCGAAGGAAAGCGGCTTCGTCTCGCCGTTCGCCACCAGGGCGAGCGAGGACTTGGCCTCATCCAGTTCGTACTGCGTGAAAGAAACCGGTTGGTAAAATCCGTCCGTGCCCGCCGGCTCAAGGCCCGCTTTCTTGAACTGTTCCACAGCGTAAGCCTGGGCTTTCCGCAAGCCTTCGCTGCCTGTGTCGCGGCCTTCCAGCGAATCGTCCGCCAGATATTTCACGTGCGACCACCACGTGCTGCCATCAAAGTGTGAAACAGCGGCTTGCTGAGCCGCCGCAGCAGCGGCAATCGCCGCGAACAAACCAATGGCCACAATCGTTTTCAAAAATGTTTTCACAGGTTTCACCCCGGGAGCGAATTTGAACGAATCGAGGATAGCAAGGAAGCCCTCAGCGAGTCACGCGAGCGCGTGACCCGCCTCCGAACGGCCAAACTGACTGATTGTCTAGTGCGATTGAATCAGAGTGGCCTGGGCGGAAACGCATTGCCAGACGCCATCGATCTTCGCCCAGGTATCGACATAGCGGCCGCGCATCGTAGTGGCCTTTCCACTCTTGCTCCATCTGCCGCGAAAGATTCCCGTGACCACTGCGAATTCACCGTAGGAGTGGATGCTAAGGTCTTCGCTGACCAGTTGTTCCGGGGCCGAAGTGTCGTTCTTCACGTAGCTCAGGAATTGATCTCGGGTACGCAGCGTTCCGTCGTAATCCACGTAAACCATAGTCGGCGCGAAGATATGCGAGAGCGCCGCCGTGTCTTTGGCTTGCTCCGCACGATTCCAAAGATTCTCCAGCGCCAGAATCTTGCCTTCATCCTCTGTGTATTGCGGCTTTTCCTGCGCAAGCGCGAGCCAACCGAACGCGATTGCAAACACTGCCAGCACACACCATTTCCGCATGGGAAGCCTCCCGGAAAAATAACCCCAGAACGCATACTAACGTGAGAGGGGCTGCTCCAAAGAATCGAGGTTGGTGAGGCTGGTCAATAAGTTAACAGAAAGCAGAAATATCCTTGGTTTCAGGTGCTCGCTTGTGGCGATCCAGAGTTTCTGCCTAATTTCCTTTGTCGTAGGGGAGGCCTTTGCCCGCCCAATCTGTGGCGAAATCCTGTGGAAGCATCAGCACGCGAAGATTCTTGAATCCCAGTCCCTGCAACGCCTTGAAGGCTGGCCGGATGTTCGGGCAGCGCTCCATCGGGCAACAGCCGCAATAGATGACCAGATTCGTGGAGCGGGGAAGTCCCGCGGCCCATGTGGTCAACTCCTTCAGGCCTTCTTCGCTTCCCGCCGTGCCGTGGTATTCCGCCCCCTTGATGTGCCCGGCGCTATACAAGCGCTTGAAACCAACGAACACAACGGTTGGAGCGGTCTTCGGATCGCCAAGTTCCTTCGCCAATTCAGCGGGCTGGATCGTCTGCGCCTTCGTCCACGGGTCGGAGTCGGCCCGAAGCGGAAGTGAAGCTGTCAGTGCAATCAGCAAAACGATGGCGAGCGGCAGCGCGAAACACAATGTCCTTCCGAACATTTTCGACGGCATTTTGATTATCCTCCCGCGGCTATTGATCCGGGGCCCGATAATTGTTGAGTTCAGGATTTCCCTTCTCGATCATCCGACCCGTTCTACTTCTGTGTGGAAGCCCGAGTGCGTTGCAGTTTGAGAGCGGAGGAACGCAGCGTTTCCGGGACATTCTTGTTCATGGTCAATTTCTTCAGGTCGGCGGGATTCAGCACCGGCAGCATATGCAGGGTCACATCCAGCGGCGTCTTCGGGTTATTGATCAGGTTGCGAACCACCACGTAATTCTTGCGGAAATTGCGGTTGCCCGCGATCAGCCGCAGGATTTCATCCGTGAGGTTGGCCATGGAGGCGAACGATTCCACTTCCTGGTCGGTCAGGCGGGGCGATTGCAGCACGGAGCGTTGCACCACTTTGTTGGAATCGCGGATCAAGGTGCGCCGCGCTTCGGAACTCCCCTTCATCGCAAATTGCACGCGCTGCGCGACGGTCATACGGCCGATTTGCTGCAGCAATGTCTGCCGCCGGCCAGGGTCAGGCTCGGCCTCGGCGGCCGCATCCGCAAGGTGCCCATGGTCGATGTGCGTGCTGCGGAAATCTTCGAGCAGTTTTTTTTGTTCCGGGGTGACAAAGGCTGAGTGCTCCAGCGTTGCTGCAAGATGGGGATGCGCCGTGACGCGATCCAGCTCTTCCAGCAGGTGCTGCACGATGGCGGGCGAGAAATAGGGAACCAGGGGAACCAGGCATTCCGCCGGGCAATGTTTGTTGGCGGCCATCGCTTCCGCTATCCCGGGGGTGCGGGGAATTTTCTTGGCGACATAGGAAAACAGTGCGGTGACCGCCGTTTCGCGTTTCACTGCTTCCACAAAAACTTCCGGCGCGATGGAGAGCATTGCTTCCTGGGCGCGCGTGGAGATCATTTCATCGGGGTCGTCAGAGAGGACGCACATAATTTCCGCGCGGTCGACCGCGGAGAGATGCGCGCCCGCGGTGCAGACGGCGATTTTCCGCTCGCGCGGCGCTCGGCCGTGGCGCAGTTGGTCGAGGACTTCAGGGCTGAGAGTTTCCACCGGTTGCCTGCCTCAAATTTTGCCTTGTCAGAGCTATTGTACCGGAGGTTCCGGGGGCGCCGATGGGTGGCATTGCTTCCCCGTTCAATTCCAGCAACACCGCGCTGGAGTCCGCGGCAGTGACGAGAAAGACGGAATTGGCGGCAAAGTGGCGATTCTCTCCGGGGCGAACGGCATCATCGAGAACCAGGGAGCCGTCGGCTTGCAGGCGGACCCGAGTGAGGGCGCTTGCCGAAACGGAAAGATCGAGGGGAGACTGCGCCGCGCTGGCCTGATTTGGCCCGCGAAGGGAAAGGTGAGCGGAGAGCGGAAGTGGAGAGGCGTCTTCGCCCAGAGCGGCGGTCGTTGAAGGCGTGGTGACGAGTGCCGCCGGTTTTGGAATCGAGTGCTTGACGAATCTGCGCCAACCGTAAATCCCGGCAAAGATAATCGCGGTCGCCAGCAGCAGAACTCCCACCACCAGAGCCGCGGGGATCCATAGCGGTGTCGGCGGAATGCGGTCTTCGATTCTTTGTGCGTATTTTTGGGCAAGTTGTTCCGAGTGGGCGCCGTAGGCCAGGTCGTACTCCCCCAGAAACGCTTCTTCGTCGAGGCCGAGGTAGTGAGCAATGGAGCGGACGAATCCGCGGTTGAAGACGCCGCCCGGAAGCTTGTCCCAGTCTTCGTTTTCAAGTGCTTCCAGAAAACGGGAGCCGATGCGCGTCGCCTGGGTGATTTCCTCCGGCGTAACCTCGCGCAATTCCCGTTCGCGTTTTAGGCGTTCTCCGAAATTTCCCCTGGCCATGCCCCTATCCGTAGCCTTGAGTCTATCAGTGACGCCAGCGCGGACAAACCCAATGAGTGGAAAAAGAATGGTTAATCCGTGACAGGGTACCTGCCGAGAAGTAACTGGCGATTCACGCTGGAACACTCACAGCGAAAGGTCGAGAGGTCTTTGAGAAAGTACGGGCCAATCAAAAACCGCTATCAAGGCTGGTTCGCTGCTGACGGGAATTCTAGAGCGAACTAACCCCGTACCGAAGGGCATTGGGATGACGCTTCTTCGGTTACAATTTGGTTGTGGAGCTTATTCTCAAGCTGGTCGCGGGACTGATGGCGGGTCTGCGGGGGTATTTTCTTATCGTCGGCAGCATAATTGCGGTGCCGTGCATTTTTTTCTTACTTGTGCTTGTGTTTCGCCTCCTCAAGCCGGCCCGGGCGGGAGCCGGTGACGGCAAGAAATCGTAACGAAGCGAAGGTGCTCATCCCGCGGGATCTTTCTGGCGTGTTGCTTTTACTCCGGTCAGAATCCCGAGTCCGAGGAGCACAAGAGCCCCCACGGCGATCCAGTGCGCGGGCATGTGAAGCAGGTAGGCGGCATAAATCAGGCCGCCGATGACGATCGCGAATCCAAGCGAATAAAGTCCAAATGACATGGCATCCCCAAGCCGCATCCTACATGGAAACCGGACAATGCTTCTGTACACAAGGAAACACATTCCGAGGTTGGAACCAGAAGAAGGGCGTCGGCCGGTAATCGACTGCACGGATTGGGGAATTAGGTAGAATAAATGTCAAAAACCGCACCCTCAAAAACCGGAGGCCCTTCGGCAGGCTCAGGGGTAAACGCGCGGCACCCAGTACCGTTAGGATGGCGAGATGGGAACGCCTGTACCACGGGTGGCTTGCGCGATATTTTGCCCAGCGCCTATACTGACCGGGATTGGCTGATACAGGTGTCGAAACTGGCGGCCCATTCGGCCTCCAAGCTTTGATGTTTCGCACCGCCCGGAGAAACCGACCCCTGTGAGCGTTGAGGAAATCAAACAGTTCCCGACCGTCGACCGCCGCCGGAATCCGGGTGTTCCCTCGGAGCAACGCGAAGCGGGCGAAGTGGCCGTATTCCAGGAGTTGGGCAAGGCGCTCACCTCTTCCCTGCAACTCGACCAGGTTCTGCGCACCATCATGGAGAAGATCGACGAATTCCTGCGCCCGGACAACTGGTCTTTGCTGCTGCTAGATGAACCCAAACAGGAATTGTATTTCGAGCTGGCGGTGGGCAAGGCTTCGCAGGCGCTGAAAGACGTGCGCGTGAAGATGGGGCAGGGAATTGCCGGATGGGTTGCACAGCACGGCGAAGTGGTGATCGTGCCGGACACGTCGAAGGACACCCGGTTCTTCGGCAAAGTTGACGAAAAGACGAAGATGGAAACGCGCTCGATCGTGGCGGTTCCGGTGAAGTTCCGCGACACCTGCTTGGGCGTGATCGAGTTGATCAATTGCGTGGGCCCGGAAGGGTTTGACCCGCGCGACCTGAAGCTGCTGGAAGCGCTTTCGGACTTCGCCGCGATCGCCCTCGAAAATGCGCGTCACGTAAAGCGCATTCACGAACTGACCATCAAGGACGACTGCACTTCTCTTTACAACGCCCGGCACATGGGATTCATTTTGGACACGGAGATTTACCGCTCCCAGCGCTACAACTACGAATTTTCAATCGTGTTCATCGACTTGGACCATTTCAAGCAGGTGAACGACACACATGGACACCTGGTGGGTTCGCGACTGTTGGCGGAAATCGGCGAGGCGTTGAAGACCAATTGCCGCTTGATTGATTTCGCGTTCCGGTATGGCGGCGACGAATTTGTGTTGCTGCTGCCGCAAACCTCCAAGGACAACGCCATCAACGTGGCGCGGCGGTTGCACAAACTGATTCGTGAAACCATCTGGCTGAAGGCGGAGGGCTTGAACATCCGTCTGACGCCGAGCCTGGGGCTGGCGGCGTATCCCGCGGATTCGAAGTCGAAGGAAGGGTTGCTGCATCTGGCGGACGAGGCCATGTACCTGGTGAAGAACACGGACCGCGACAGGGTTGCCGCGGCGAATATGGGCATCCTGCCGCTCGAAGGTTCTGTCGCGGGCGAAGCCGCCGGCTGAAATTCCCGCTTCCGGCTTGGCGTCTATACACTCTCCTGAAATTCTGATTAACTGAAAATATGAAGCGACGCGATGCGTCCCGATACGCAAGGTGGTCCGCCCTGCTGGCGTTCACGTTGGCCGCGATCACCGGCGGAATTTATGTGCAACGCCTGTGGGTGGCGCACCGCGAAAAGCAAAACGCCCCGGCGCCGCTGCCGCAGAATGAAGAAAAGCAGTTCACCACTTTACATTTCAAGAAAGTGGAGGGCGATCGGACGATTTTCGACCTGCAAGCGTCGAAGTCCACGGATTTGCGTGGCGAAGACATCAGCCTGCTGGAAGACGTCAAGATCCTGGTGTTTGGCAAGAATGGAGATCGGAACGACGTGATCCATACGCAGAGCTGCCGCTACGCCAAGACCGACGGCAGCATTCAGTGCGACGGGCAGGTGCAATTCGACCTGGAAAGTGCGGAGGACGCCGCGCGGACGGCAGCGAACTCCGCCGTCAAGCCCAACATCATTCACATTGACACCAGCGGCGTGACATTTGAGCGCGCCAACGGGCAAGCGCAGACGGTGAAGCCGGTGAAGTTTTCTTTCCCAACGGGCAGCGGCGATGGGGTGGGAGCCCTCTATCAATCCGAACAAGGCCAATTGAGGCTGATTCGCGACGTACACATCCAGTTGCAACCCGCTCCCGACACTTCGGCGAAAAAAGGTACCACTCTCTCGGCTCCGGTCGAGATGAGCGGCAGTAGCCTGCAAATCGACAAAGTCGGGCACACCGTGGACCTTCAGGGGCCGGCGACGGCGGTGACCTCCGGCCAGGAAGTGACGGCTGGGGAATTTACGCTTCTGATGGATGCGGACTTCCGCGCTCAGACCCTGATTGCGGCGCCCGGTTCCCTGAACCAGCAGCCGCAGGTGAAGAATCACGGGGCCAAAGGAGACTCGGTCCTCCACGCCGACAAGATGACCGCGTACCTTTCTCCCCAGGGATGGACGAGCCGCATGGTTGCCGAGGGCAAGGTGCAAGGAACGTCGCCGAGCGGAAATCTGCAAGCGGATAACGGCGATATGGAAATGTGGCCCGGACTCAATCAGGCCAAGCTGCTGACCTTGCACGGAAACGTCCACTTGGACGGGCGCGATGCAAAGACCGGGACGACCCGCAATCTGGCGAGCAACGCGGTGCAACTTACGTTTGCGGGCGGCAAAGCAGGCGTCGCGAACCGCGTTACGCATGCTGAGACATTGGAGCCCGGCGCGATGGAATGGCTGGACGCGGGAGGGATACGCTCCAAGCTGGCTGCGGACAAGCTGGCGCTGGATTTCAGCGCGCAGGGGAAGCCGCAACTCTTGAACGCGACGGGCGCGGTGCAGTCGCAGCGGGAGATTCCGGGCCGGCCAACGCAGACCGCAACCTCCTCGACTGGAGTGGCGCAGCTTTCCGCCGCGGGCGACTGGTCGCAAATCACGTTGCGCGGAAACGTGCGGCTGCAGGAAGCGGAACGCAACGCGGAAGCGCAACAGGCGGTTTTTGCGCGGGCGGCGCAGACCACCGTGCTGACTGGCCAGGCGCTGGTGAGGGACTCGGGAAGCGAAACGCACGCGCCGAAAATCACTTTTTTCCAGGCCACTGGAGATATGGAAGCCGAAGGGCCGGTGCGCTCGACGGACTTTGCTGCGAAATCCAATTCGCTCCAGATGAGTTCCGTGCCCGCGAATCTTTCGTCCGACCACATGCGTGCGAATTCGAAAACGGGGCGGGCGGTGTACACGGGGCACGCGCGGCTGTGGCAGGGAGCGTCGGTTCTGGAAGCGGAGATGATCGAACTGCTTCGCCCCACGCGGGTTCTGAACGCCACGGGCAACGTCCGGGCCGTCTTTCCGCAGGCTCCGCAGCCCGGGGCAGCCCCCGGATCGGCGCCCGTCTGGCATATCTCTTCGGGGTTGCTGACCTATTGGGATGCGGAAGACCGCGCACATCTCGAAAAAAACGTCTTCGTGCAATCGGCGGACCAGAAGATGCGATCCCCACAGCTGGAATTGTTCTTCACGCGAACGGGAGCGGACAGTCAAGGGAGCGGGGGAACATCACAGATCAATCGGGCGGTGGGGACGGGCGGCGTGGTTGTGGAGCAGGGCGGCCGCCGCGGCACCGCCGAGCACGGGTTGTATACCGCCGCCGATGAAAAGTTCGTCTTGACTGGTGGAACTCCAACGCTTTTCGATCCCGTCGAAGGTACTACTACCGGCCGTGAATTGACCTTCTATAGAGCGGATGATACCATCATCGTTGATTCGGGAAACGGCTTGCGTACTCTTACCAAGCACAGGGTTCAAAGATAGAGGGACCGCCCCGCGATCCCACGTGATGCGGAATGCCCACACTCCATGGCGTCGATCTAAGTAAGTCCTACCGGGGACGCAAAGTCGTTGACAACGTTGAACTGGAAATTGCTCAAGGCGAAGTAGTTGGCCTGTTGGGGCCCAACGGCGCCGGCAAGACGACAACCTTTTACATGATTGTCGGGTTGGCACGGCCGGATTCCGGCCGGGTGCTCCTGAACGACGAAGAAATCACGGACCTCCCGATGTTTCAACGCGCGCGCAGCGGCATCAGCTACCTGCCGCAGGAGCCCTCGGTTTTCCGGCAGCTCACCGCGGAAGACAACTTGCTCGCGATTCTGGAAACACTACCACTTACCCCGGAGCAGCAACGTGACCGCCTGGAAGAGCTCTTGGCGCAAATGGGCTTGGAGACCGTGCGGCACAGCAAAGCCTATACGCTCTCCGGCGGTGAACGGCGCCGCCTGGAGATTGCGCGCTCGCTGACGCTGCAACCTTCTTTCATCCTGCTGGACGAGCCGTTTTCAGGCATCGATCCGCTGACGGTAAAGGACTTGCAGGATTTAATCCGGGAATTGAGCCGCTCCGGGATCGGCATCCTGATCACCGACCACAACGTCCGGGAAACTCTCAACGTAACCGACCGCGCCTATATCGTGAATCATGGGAAAATCATGAAGAAGGGCACTCCCGACGAGTTGAGCAACGATCCCGAAGTGCGCCGTGTCTATCTCGGTGACAACTTCCGCCTGAATTAGGTCTATCCTATAGGACAGAGCAAGCTAACCATGGCCTGGCAAGGACTCAAACTTAACCTCAGGGTGACGCAGAAGCAGATTCTGACGCCGGGCCTTGTCCAGATGGTCAGCGTGCTGGCGCTGAACCGCCTGGAGCTTCGCGAGATGATCAACCAGGAGATGATCGCGAATCCCGTTTTGGAAGAACTTTCCGAAGAGCCCACGGTCAGCGACAACTACAGCGACGAAACCTTTCTGAAAGCGGAGACGGAGAAGGTCCCGGAGAAACCCGAGGCGAATCCGTTTGACGAATTTGATGTGGGCAGCTTCTTTAACCAGTATCTGGACACCGGCGGCGATGGCGGGCAGTCGCAAGAACGCGAAGTCAGCGAGCTGCCTTCGTTCGAAAAGTTTCTTTCCTCTCCCGCGGGACTGACCGATCACCTTACCTGGCAGCTCAGCGTCACGATCTGCTCCGATGCCGTCAGCCAGCTCGTGGAAAACATCATCGGGAACCTGGATGAGAACGGGTATTTGATGGCTTCGAACGAGGAGCTGGCGCAGGACGGAAAATATTCTCAGGACGACATCGAAGACGCCATCGCGGTGGTGCAGGATTTTGATCCGATTGGCGTCGGTGCACACGATTTGCGCGAGTGCCTGCTGCTGCAACTGAAGGCGTTTGATCCGCAGAACACCCTGGCACATCAGATAGTCTCCGAATATCTGAAACAGGTGCAATCCAACCAGTTGAAAGAGATTGCCCGCGCGCTGAACCGTCCGACGGACATCGTGAAGCACGCTATCGAGAGCATCAAGAAACTCGATCCGCGCCCGGGGCTGCGTTACAACAAGACGGAGCCGCGGCTCGTTGAGCCGGATGTCTATTTCCGCAAGGTGGACGATGCCTGGCAGGTTTTTCTCAACGAAGACGACATGCCGCAGCTCCGCCTGAGCCCGACCTACCGCCGGCTACTGACGCGCGACGCTGCGGACAAGGAAGTGCGCAATTACGTGAAGGAGCGCTTCACCGCCGCGATTCAGTTGATGAAGAATATCGAGCAGCGGAAGCACACGATTTTGCGCGTGTGCCAGTCCATCATCGCGCGGCAGCCCGGATTCCTGGACAAGGGCCAGGACGAGCTGAAGCCGATGATGATCAAGGAAGTCGCCGAGGAAGTCGGCGTGCATCCTTCGACGGTGAGCCGCGCCGTCGCCAACAAGTATGCACACACGCCGCAGGGCGTGATCGAGTTGCGCTCGTTTTTCAGCGAAGCCGTGAACGGCCCCGAGGGCGGCGACATGTCGCTGCTGACACTGAAGCGGCTGGTGAAGAAAATGATCGACGAAGAAACGCCGACGAAGCCGCTGACCGACGACCAGATCGCGAAGAAGCTGGAAGAAGCCGGCATCCAAGTGACGCGGCGCACCGTCGCCAAATACCGCGAGGACATGCGCATTCCCAGCACCCACCAGCGCCGGGTCAAAGGCTAGGCCTTTGCCATCGTGAAGAAGAGACCCGCACGCAAACCACGCGCACGCCAGGCCGCCGGCCGCCAACTTGTGATCCTTACCGGGCTTTCGGGCTCTGGGAAGAGCACGGTCCTCAGGGCGTTTGAGGACATGGGCTACTACTGCGTGGACAATCTGCCGGTTGAGCTGATTCCGATTTTTGCGGAGCTGCATGCGGCGGGCGAGGGCGATTTCGCGCGCGCCGCGCTGCTGGTGGATGCGCGCGAGGGGCAGCAGCTTGAGAAATTGCCCGGACTGCTGCGGCACTTGCGGCAGGAGCATCCCATCATCCTGGTCTTTATCGAGGCGCATGAGGACGCGCTGCTGCGGCGCTACAGCGAGACGCGGCGCCCGCATCCGCTGGGGCGCGATTTTTCGGTGAAGGAAAATCTGGGGCACGAGCGGGCGCTGATGGAGCCGATCCGCAAGCTCGCCGACGTAGTCATCGATACTTCGCAATTCAATGTGCACGAGCTGCGGCATTTCGTGAGCGAGCGCTTCCGCTCGGAAAGCAAGCGCCCGCTGCTGGTTTCGCTGGTGAGCTTCGGTTACAAGTACGGCGTGCCGACGGATGCCGACCTGATGTTCGACGTGCGGTTCCTGCCCAATCCGCATTTTGTGCCGAAGCTGCGCGCGTTTAACGGCAAGGACCCGAAGGTGCGGCGATACATCCAGTCGTTTCCGCAAACTGGGGAATTTCTTCACCGCATGCAGGGGCTGCTCACCTACCTGATTCCCCACTACATCGAAGAAGGAAAAAGCTACCTGACCATCGCGTTCGGCTGCACCGGCGGAAAACACCGCTCGGTGATGATGGCCGAATGGCTGAAGAAGGCATTAGAGAAGCACAAGTTCGCAACGCGCGTCGCCCACCGCGACATTGATAAGTAGCTAGTTGATTCCTAAAAGGAAAGCCCACGCAACTAAATTCCCCGCAGATGGAAGGATTCCGGTCATCCAGAAATCAGAAGTACACCCTGAAAAGGCGAGCTAGTCTTTGCCCAGACTTCGCTGTGACCACTTTGCGATAGCGTCCTTGTCTCCGCTCTCTTGTGCAGTCATGTTCCCCACTTTCGCGATTTGTTTCAGGAATGTACCTTGCACATGCGGCCGAGTTACGGTTTCGTAGGCCAACTCCGAAGTTTTTAGAGCATCGGTGCTACGACCTTCGCGCAGATACACAACGGCCAAATAAGAGAGACTTAACGCCTTCGATCCGAACAAATTTCCGGCATGTTCTGTTCGGCTAAATTCGCTGTCCGACTTGAGCGCTGCCTCGATTTGCGGGTCAAAAAGCGCCACGGACTTTTTCATGGATTCCTCCGCGGCTTCCCAGTGTTGTTGTCCCATTTGCGCTGTTGCGATTTGCCGAAAATTGATTGGATAGTCCGAATCATCTGTCCCCGGCCAAATCGGTAAATACTCCATAATCTGCTTGAAACTTTGCTCGGCTTCTTCATAGTGACGCTGTGCCACGAAGCAATTGCCGATGTCGCGATTGGCGAGGAAGAGAAACTTGTTTTTGGGAACGTTGAAAGTGGATTTCTGTGCGAGGGGAATCACTTCAGACTGGTAGCGCTGGATGATTTCCGCCGTGCAAGCACCCTTTCGCTGGAGTTGAGCTATTGATTCGTACGCGTCGTTGAGCTTTCCCTCTTCGACTTCTTCAGGAGTGAGATGCGCTACGACCTCGACGGAGTCGCGCCTCGTCGGCTTTGGTGGGGAGGGCGATTGGGATTGCGGTGGGGGATTTTGCGCTAACGCAGGCACATGGACAAGAGTTGTTCCGAAGAGAAAGATCGTAAGCACGTGAGAGACGGATTTAACGTGCACAGAAAGACGCATAGGCGGCGAGACTATAACATGGAATGTGCTGCAGATGTAGTCAGACAATCGGAAGCTGACACAGTATAGTCCCGCGAAAACTTGACACGCTGCGTGCTGCCGCATAGCGTACAAAGTGGGTGTTCCGTGAATTTGTCAGGAGCAGGGGAGTGGGTTCCTTTCTGTCGCCACAACTGAAACGTCTGTTGAGCTACTCCGCGCCTTATCGGTTTTCGATGGGCTTGGGTGTGGCGCTCCTGCTGGTTGTGGGCCTGGCGGAAGCGGTGATTGGGTTGATGATTGCCCCGATCATCAGTCGTGTGCTGAATCCCTCCGCGCCGGACTCGGACGTGGTCTTGTTCAGTTTCCGCAAGGGGCCGTCCCTCTATCTGAATCACTTGTTTCCTCACAGCATTCACAACGTCTGGGCCGTCGTTTCGATTTCACTACTAGTCGTGTACCTCGTTAAGTCGTTGGCGGAGTTTGGCGGCAGCACGCTGGTGCAGTTTGCGGGGCTGCGGGCACTTACTGATTTTCGGAACGAAGTGTACGCGAAAATCATTCGCCAGCCGATAGGTTTCTTCCAGCAGCAACCGACCGGACGCGTCATGTCCGCGGTGATCAACGACGTCGAACGTGCCCGCCCAGCGCTCTCCGAATATCTTGCCGAAGTTTTCCGCCAGACTTTTTCCTTCTTCGGGTATCTCTCTGTGCTCCTCTATGTGGACTGGCGGATGACTCTCGGCTGCGGCATTTTTCTGCCGCTGGTGGTGTGGCCCATCGGAAAGCTCGGGCGGAAAATCCGACATTCCGTGGAAAGCAGCCAGGACAAGCTCGGCGAGTTGAACCAGATTTTGCAGGAAACCGTGGCCGGCAACCGGGTGGTCAAGGCGTTTGGGATGGAAGATTTCGAAATCGGCAAATTTCGCGCTGCGGCGAAGCGCTTGCTGCGCGAAACGATGCGCTGGGTCCGCACACAGGTGGTCAGTTCGCCGCTGATGGATCTGTTGCTGCCGGTGGTCATCTCGCTACTCCTGCTCTATGCCCGCGATAAAATCCGGCATGAGCAGTTGACCATCGGCCTGTTCTTTACGTTTGTCTACGCGCTCTTTAAGTCCTATGAACCTGTGAAGCGCATGGGCGCTGTTTACCAGCAGTTTCAGCAGGCGCAGGGCGCAACCACGCAGGTGTTTGCGTATCTGGACATGAAGGAAGAAGAACGCGACGCACCTGACGCAAGGGAACTGCCGCCCTTCTCGCGCGAGATCGAATTCGAAAACGTGAGCTTTTCCTACGACACCACACCCATCCTGCGCGACATCCGATTCTCGGCCCGCAAAGGAGAACTGGTCGCCTTCGTCGGTTCCAGCGGCGCAGGAAAAACCACGCTCGTGAATCTCATTCCCCGCTTTTACGAAGTCACCTCAGGGACGATTCGCGTTGACGGCCGGGATATCCGCACCGTGAAGATGAGCTCGCTGCGCGGGCAGATCGCCATGGTGACGCAGGAAAACATTCTTTTTTACGACACGGTGTGGAACAACATCTGCTATGGCCAGAGCAACGTCAACCGCGAACGCGTGGTGCAGGCGGCCCAGGCGGCGTTGGCGCACGATTTCATTCAGGAATTGCCGCAGGGCTACGACACGCTGATCGGCGAACGTGGCACACGGCTGAGCGGCGGCCAGCGGCAGCGCATTGCGATTGCCCGCGCGATTTTGAAGGATTCGCCGATTCTGATTCTGGACGAAGCGACGTCCGAGCTGGACTCCGAATCCGAACTCTACGTGCAGAAGGCGCTTGGCAACCTGATGGTCGGGCGCACCACGTTTGTGATCGCCCACCGCTTGGGAACTATCCGCAAAGCCGATAAAATTCTAGTGTTGGAGGATGGGCAGATTCGCGAGAGCGGAACACACGCGGAACTGCTGGCCCGGGGCGGAAGTTACGCGCGGCTGCACGATTTGCAGTTCGCCGATCAGGACGCGGTCACCCCGGCGGGCACGGCCTCCACCGAACCCATGAAATCGAGCAATCCCAAATGACCCCAAAGACCGGAACCGAAGCACGACAGGAAGTCCCCGCAAAACTCGAATGCCGCTCCATGACGGGCTACGCCATGGTGCGCGGCGAACACGCCGGATGGGCGATTCGCATCAGCGTCAAAAGCGTCAACCACCGCTTTCTGGACATCAAGCTGCGCATGCCCGATTCGCTGGAGCCGTACGAGTTGCGGCTGCGCCAGGCGGTGAAGAATCGCATCCATCGCGGCCACATTGATATTCACGTGAACGTGGAACCCGGTGAAGCGGCGCCTGTGCACGTGAATCGCGAACTGTTGCAAGCGTATCTGCGGGCCGCGGATGAACTGCGCCAGCAGACCGGCGCGAAATCCGAGCTGGACCTGGTTTCGCTGCTGCGCTTGCCCGGCGTAATCGGCGGGCTGGCTCCCACGCTGCCAGATTCGGACGGAGAGCAGGAAGCCCTCGGCAAAGTGCTGGAATCCATGTTGGCCGATGCGGTTTCGAAAATGGACGAGATGCGCCGCACGGAAGGCCGCCACTTGACCGAAGAGCTTCGCGCGCGGCTGGTGCGCATTTCCGAACAGACGGATCAGGTTCGCGGGCTGGTGGAAACGTTGCGGCCGGCGTTTGCGCGGCGGCTGGAATCGCGGCTGAAAGATTTGCTCAACGGCGCCCAAGTGGATTCCGGGCGGCTGGCGCAGGAAGCGGCACTGCTGGCCGAGCGCAGCGACATCAGCGAGGAACTCGACCGCTTGCGCAGCCATCTGCAACAATTCACCAAACTGCTCGACGGCGCGGGAGAACTGGGCAAGAAACTGGATTTTCTGCTGCAGGAAATGCACCGCGAAGCCAACACCATGCTTTCGAAAACGCCGGGAGTGGAGAGCGAAGCGCTGGCCATCACCGGCCTTTCGCTGGAAATCAAATCGGAGATCGAAAAATTGCGCGAACAGGTCCAGAACATCGAATGAGCGACATCAAGCAAATTGATCCGCTGGTTCTGATTTTTTCCGGGCCTTCGGGGTCCGGCAAATCCACGCTGGTGCAGAAAGTTCTGGAGCTGCCGGGTACGATGCCTTCGGTGTCATGTACTACCAGGCCGCGCCGGGCGACTGAGGCCAGTGGAAAATGTTATGATTTCGTCACGGCAGAGCAGTTCGACGCCATGGTCGCCCGGGGCGAGTTTCTCGAGTACGCACGCGTCTTCGGCAAGCATTCCTACGGCACGCCCAAGAAGTGGCTCGAGGAATCCCGCAACAAAGGTGTTGACCTGGTCCTGGAGATCGACGTCCAGGGTGCCGCGCAGGTGAAGGAGAAGTTGCCTGAGTCGGTGGCAATCTTTATACTTCCCCCCTCGCGCCAGGAGCTGGAGCGAAGGCTGCGCAGCCGCGGAATGGACGCGGACGAAGAAATCGCGCGGCGCTTGGCGAAGGCCAAGGGCGAGATCGAGTTGGCGGAAAAGTTTTACGATTTTTGTGTGGTGAACGACGACGTGGAACGCGCGGGACGGGAAGCACAGGCCATCGTGACGGCGCTGCGCTGCTCGAGTCTGCGGCGCCGCGAAGTGGTGAAGAAAGTTCTGGGATCATTTGGAGGGTAAGACACTTATGACCGTGCAAACCAAAGCTCCCGAAAGCCAGTTTGCGTATGTTGTCCTTGCAGCGCGTCGCGCCCGCCAGATCATGGCCGGCGCCCCGCCGATGCTGGAGAACCCGCGCACTCAGAAGGCCACGCGGATTGCGTGTGACGAAGTGAACCACGGATTGATCGAATACGATTTCACCGAAGCGTTCCCGACAGAAGAGGAAAGGGAGAACGCGAAGCGGCGCAAGTAGCGCCCGCGAGGTCTCCATGCGCATCACCCTCGGCGTTACCGGCGGAGTTGCGGCTTACAAGTCCGCGGAACTCGTGCGCCGCTTGCAGACCGAGGGGCATACCGTGCAGGTGGTGATGACCCGAGCGGCCCGCGAATTCATCACGCCGCTTACGTTTGCCGCGCTCAGCGGACAAAAAGTGATCACCGATTTATTTAGCAACGCGGAATCCGGCGACGCGAATCTGGAATCCGCGATTGAGCACATTGCCGTGGCGCAGCGGACGGATCTGCTGCTGGTGGCTCCTGCGACGGCGGACACGCTGGCGAAATTCGCACGCGGCCTGGCGGACGATTTTCTTTCCACGCTTTATCTGGCTTCCACCGCACCAGTTGTGCTGGCTCCCGCGATGAATGTGAACATGTGGCAGCATCCCGCTACGCAGGAGAACCTTGTGATGCTGCGGAAACGCGGCGTGCGGATCGTGGAGCCGGGGGAAGGTTATCTGGCTTGCGGAATGACGGGGCCGGGGCGGTTGGCCGCTCAGGATGAAATATTGAAAGCAGTGCGCGAAGTGGTGGAAGCTCAGCAGGATCTGGCCGGGGAAACGGTGCTGGTGACGGCAGGGCCGACTTGCGAGGACATTGATCCCGTTAGATTCATCGCCAATCGGTCTTCAGGAAAAATGGGCTACGCTGTGGCAGAGGCGGCGGCGCGTCGCGGTGCGAAAGTGATTTTGATTAGCGGGCCAACTGCCCTCGAGACTCCGGAAGGCGTGGAGCGGGTTGACGTGCGCACCGCGGAAGAGATGCTACGGACGGTGCAGGCGCGATTTTCGCCGGCTTCGATTGCGATTTTTGCGGCGGCGGTTGCGGACTATCGCCCCGCCGAACCATCAGCGGCCAAGATCAAACGGACCAAAGAGCCTCTGACGATTCGCCTGGAGCCGAATCCGGATATTCTGGCAACGGTGGCGAAAGACAAAGGCGACCGCCTGGTGGTGGGGTTCGCCGCGGAAACGGATCGAGTCGCGGAAAACGCGCGGAAGAAACTGACGCAAAAGAATGCGGACCTGATTGTGGCCAACGACGTGACCGCCGAGGGAGCTGGATTTGACGTGGACACGAACATCGTTACGATTTTTTCGCGCGACGCACGCGATTTGCCCCTTCCGCGGATGACGAAGGCGGAAGTGGCGCAGCGCGTACTCGACGAAGTTTTGCGGCTGCGCGGCGCGCTGCGCAGCAAACCCGCTTCACACCGAGCTGGCGACTGAACCCATCATGCCCGAACGTTTCCCCGCATCGTTGCAGCAGAAAATCGAGGACCGCCTCCGCTACTACGAGGATCTGGGCATCCGCTTGTTCTATACGGACCGCGGCCCGGGCGGGGCTGCCTCGCCGGGTTTGGAAGAAGCTGGTTGCGCGCCGCCACCCGTACCTGTTTTTGAGGAGATTGCATTGCCCAAGTCCACGCCGAAGCCCGCGCCCGCGAAAGTTGCTCCTGTTGCGGCGCATCCTCCATTGGTCGTGCCGCCGAGTGGGCCGTCGCTCTTCGAATCGACGGAAAAGATAAAGGACGACACGCTGCTGAGGATTCGCGAAGACCTGGGCGAATGCACGCGCTGCAAACTGCACAAGGGCCGCAACAAAATTGTGTTTGGCGATGGCGATCCCAAGGCGCAACTTGTTTTTGTTGGCGAAGGCCCCGGCGCGGATGAAGACGCGCAAGGATTGCCGTTCGTCGGTCGAGCGGGGAAATTGCTGACGCAGATGATCGAAGCGATGGGCCTGCAGCGCAAAGACGTTTACATCTGCAACGTGGTGAAATGCCGGCCGCCGGAGAATCGCGCGCCCGAGCCGGACGAGGTCTCCGCCTGCTCGCCATTTCTGATCCGCCAGATCGACTCGATTCATCCCAGAGTGATCGTGTGCCTCGGCGCCACCGCCGCCAAGACGATTCTCAACACCACGCGCGGCATCTCGCAGTTTCGCGGCGAATGGCTGGAGTGGCGCGGGCACAAGCTGATGGCCACGTATCATCCAGCATATCTCTTGCGCAATCCGCCCGCGAAAGCCGACGTGTGGAAAGACCTGCAGAAAGTCATGGCCGA
>DATHMM010000070.1:0-23658 GCA_035487095.1 Candidatus Sulfotelmatobacter sp. | reverse complement strand
CATGAAGGGCGTGTCACCCGCAACCGCCCATCCGGCGGCCATGTGAGGATACGTGCTTGGACCACCCCATTCGTCATAGTGTTTGAGTTGTTCCTGCACAGTCTCGCTTACACCATTGAAATAAGTCATTTCGTTGAACATACCCACCATGCCACCTTCGGCACTGGTGCCATTGTCACCGATGATGTAGAAAATCAATGTGTTGTCGAACTGGCCAGTCTCCTTAAGAGCCTCAAAAAGTCGCCCGATCTCGTCGTCGCAGTATTCGCCAAAGCCTGCATAGACCTCCATCTGGCGGGCAAAGAGTTTCTTCTCGTCAGCAGTCAGCTTGTCCCAGTCTTTGATAGCCTCTGGTTTGGGAGCCAACTTGGTACCCGCCGGAACTACGCCGAGCGCGATCTGGCGTGCCAACGTCTCTTCGCGCATCTTGTCCCAGCCGCCGTCAAACTTGCCCTTGTATTTGGCGATCCACTCCGCCGGCACATGATGCGGCGCGTGTACGGCGCCTGGAGCGAAGTACATGAAAAAAGGCTTGTCCGGGGTTAGTGATTTCTGAAACTTCATCCAGGCGATCGCGTGGTTGGTCATGTCGGTCATGAAGTTGTAACCGGGATAATGCGGCGTTCCGATCCGATTCAGCCCTTCATAGAGGCTCGGGGACCACTGATCCGTCTCGCCGCCGATGAAGCCGTAGAACTCGTCAAAACCTGAGCGCGTCGGCCAACGATTGGTTGGACCGGAAGGGCTAACCTCCCAAGCCGCCGTCTCGTGGTTTTTGCCAAACATGGCGGTGCTATAGCCGTTCAACCGCAGCATCTCAGCGAGAGGGGCGACGTTGTCCGGTCGCTGCCCCGTGTTGCCAGGAAAGGCCGTGGCAATCTCCGTGATTCCTCCCATGTTGTTCATGTGGTGGTTTCGGCCAGAGAGGAGTGCGGTCCGCGTGGGCGAGCAAAGCGCGGTGGTGTGAAACTGGGTGTAGCGCAGCCCCTGCATGGCAAGACTTTCTGCCGTTGGCATATGAATCGGGCCGCCAAAGGAGCTCGACATTCCAAAGCCCATGTCGTCAATCAACACGATGATCACGTTCGGTGCACCATCCGGCGCGGTGATCTGGAAGCGCGGCGGCGGCGTGGCATCACGAGCGTCAAGCACGGTGCTATGCGGGTAGTTTGGTTCCGGGATAGGCAGGACGGTCCGGTCCAGTTTTGTTTGTGCCTTGGCCGTGCCGACAAGAGCCATTGATAGTGCGAGTCCAGTCAGTGCAAATCTGAAAGTCGAATTCAAGATTTGTCTCCTTCATGTTCAAAAAAATCGGATGCGAGGAGCTTTCTTTCCGAGAGCTGTCGATGTGGCGGCACTTACCTTAAGCGATCCACGAGCAACGAAAAGGACTATGCATCGGTTGCGTTTCACTATCTCTCATCGAGGCTCAAAGACTCCGTAATTGTGGGCGCGGTGGTCCTCGCCTGGTATTGTCAGAACTGACAGTCGATTGTGGTCAAAAATGGCGTGGCGTGGTCGGCGCTCAACGGACAAATGGCGATCAGTGCTGGCATTTGCAAGATCGGGGCAAGTATCTTCCAATCTCGTTTGCGGTGTTCTCACACCGCGCATCACCTGTCACTTTTGACAATTGCTCGCGGGGGCCAGGCGGGCCAGTCTCAATGAGTTCTCCAACCGCCCGGCTTTGTTCGGCCAACAGCAAGACGAACAGCCGTTGGGCCGTACCACCCAGAGAAACGCACATCAGGCAGGGCGATCAAGTTGAACGAGAGAAACCACAACAAAAAGGCTGCAGAGAATCCAGTCCGGCGGGGCAATCCTGTGGCGTTTGCGAAGTTATATCTGCTGACGTTTTTCTCGCTGGCCGCCGCCATGCTTTGCGCGGTCGTGATTTGTCCGCCGACTACTTCCGTGCGAGCCAGTTCCAACGTGCCCGCAACTCCCGGTGCCAAGTTTGCACCGACTGTGCCGAACATTCAGCCGGCCCCTGCGCCTGCGCCACCAGGCATGGTGTGGATTCCCGGCGGTGAATTTTCGATGGGTGCGGCCGACCCGCCCGAGATGGACATGGTCGGCATGCAGGCCACCAGCGACTCCCGGCCAATTCACAGGGTCTACGTCGACGGTTTCTACATGGACAAAACCGACATCACGAACGCGCAGTTCGCGGAGTTCGTGAAAGCAACCGGCTACGTCACCATCGCCGAAAAAACTCCCACGCAGGCGGAATTCCCCGGCGCGCCGGCTGAAAATCTCGTCGCCGGAGGAGTCGTCTTTTCCCCGCCGGATCATGAAGTCCCGTTGAACGATCACTTCCAATGGTGGAGCTACGTGAAGGGCGCGAACTGGCGTCACCCGACCGGGCCGAGCAGTTCCATCAAAGGAAAAGAAGTGTATCCCGTCGTTCAGGTGGCCTACCCCGATGCACAGGCCTACGCGAAGTGGGCTCACAAGCGATTGCCCACCGAAGCGGAATGGGAATTCGCCGCTCGCGGCAAGCTTTGGGGAAAACCATACGTCTGGGGCGACAAATTCAAACCCGACGGAAAGTGGATGGCGAACACGTTTCAGGGACACTTCCCGGATCAAGATTCCGGTGCTGATGGCTACATTGGCTTAGCACCGGTTGGTAAATTCGCCCCCAATGGCTACGGGCTTTACGACATGGCCGGCAACGTGTGGCAGTGGACCTCCGACTGGTATCGCCCTGACTACTACGCGCAACTCGCCAAGCTTGGCGATGTGGCGCGCAATCCGAAAGGCCCGGAAACGCCGTTCGATCCCTCGGAACCCAACGACAAGAAGAAGGTGCATCGTGGCGGTTCCTTCCTCTGCACGGATCAATACTGCTCGCGATACATGGTAGGAACGCGAGGCAAGGGCGAGGTAAGCACGGGAACAAATCACCTGGGCTTTCGGTGTGTTTCGAACCACGGCGCGAAATCAGGGGCACGGAACACAGACTGAAATGCGCCGGCTGATGAGCAGGCTCGGAACGTCGAAGGGATTTTGAGATTCAAAACGGATACGGCATTCGGGAAGAGATTTGGAAAGGAGAAAAATTAATGTTGCAAGGAATACGGGGATCGTTAGCAAGGATTGGAACGTGTGTTGTATTGGCAATGTTCGCGTGCACGCTCACACCCGCCCAGGATGTGACCACTAACTCCATGCCGGGGGCAGACTTCACCAAATACCACACTTATAAATGGGTCGCCATCGATGGAGCTGTGCAGCCCAACCAGATTGTCGATGCGCAGATCAAGCAGTCCATCGATTCTCAGCTGGCCGGCAAAGGCCTCACCAAGACGGATGGCGAAAATGCCGGCCTTCTGATCGGCTACCAGATTTCCATACAGCAGGAAAAGCAGTGGAACGCCTACGGTACGGGCGGCATGCGCTGGGGCGGCGGGATGGCCACGGCACAGCAATCCACGATCAGCACCGGCATGCTGGTTCTCGATATGTACGATCCCACCACCAAGCAACTCGTTTGGACCGGGCGCGTATCCAAGACCCTCGACCCCAGCGCCAATCAGGGCAAGAAGCAGAAGAATCTCGACAAGGCCATGCAGAAGCTGTTGAAAAATTATCCGCCGAAGGCCAGTTAGTAGCGGTCAGATTTAGAAAACATCCGGGAGAACACTAATGAAAATCAATAAATCGCAAGTGTTTCGAATCATGTTTCTGCCACTCTTTGTTATTTCGGGGGGAACTTTCTTCAGCCTTCCGGCCAAGGCTCAAGGTCCGGAACTCCAGGAACGGGTTGCGGAGCTCAAGGAGTCAATGGCGAAAAACAAGATGTCTCTCGCCCAATACACCTGGACCGAGCAGGTGAACATCAGCCTGAAGGGCGAACTGAAAAAACAGGAACGCTTCCAGGTGCGCATGGGCCCCGACGGAAAACCGCAGAAGACTTCTCTCGATCCTCCAGCGGACCCACCCTCCGGAGGAAGGCTGAAAAAGCACATCGTCGAAAAGAAAAAGGAAGAATACAAGGACTACGCCGAACAGATGAAGGCTTTGGCCCAGCAATACGTCCCCCCCGACAAAGAGATGATTCAGCAGGCGTATGCGTTGGGAAACATCAGTATCGTCCCCGGCGGAGGCCTGCCCAGTGAAATCAAACTGGTCTTTCACAACTATGTGAAGCCGCAGGACTCCATGACCCTGATCTTCGACAAGGCACAAAAGCAGTTGCTCAGCCTGCAGATCGCTTCCTATATGGACGATCCCAAAGATGCCATGACCCTGACCGTGGAATTCAGCCGCCTGCCCGACGGCACCAACCACGTCAGCAACGTGACCATGAATGGAGCGAGCAAACAACTGAACATCGCCACTCAGAACGCGAACTATCAGCACCTCTAAGGCGCGGCTTGCCTCCGAAGGATGGAGTTGGAGCCATACCTTCGGACAATAAAATGGAGGATTCAACAGGCTTATCTGGAGAGAATACGCATCACCGAGGAGACCAGCTGTGAAACTAAAGGAGAGACGGAATGAGAAATAAGATGATGGTGGTTCTGATTTTGGGATGCATGGGCTTTTTCGCGGCGCCCGCGACGCATGCGCAGGCCGCGGCCAGCAAAGATAGTCAAACGGTGACCGATCAGGACGTGAAGTTGTTGCGTCAGGACCTCCGGTCGCGGAAAAAGCAATTGATCGCCGCGAATCTGACTCTGACGGATGAGGAGTCTACGAAGTTCTGGCCGGTATACGACCAGTTCAGCGCGGAAATGACCACACTCGGCGATCAGAAATATGCTTTGATCAAGGAATATGCGAATGGCTTCGGCACGCTGACGGACGCGCAGGCGCAGAGCCTGCTCAACCGTTCGCTGGCGCTGGACGCGGCAGCGACACAACTGCGCATCAAATATGTGCCCATCGTCAATAAGGTATTGCCGGGCACGAAGACAGCCACTTTCTTCCAAATGGAGCGCCGGGTCAGCGCGCTGATCGACCTGCAAGTGGCGGCACAGATTCCGCTGGTTCAGGAGCAGCACTAGGTTCCGGCCGCGGCAAGCGCGAGACACTGAACGCCCCGCACGGAGAGCAGATATGTGGCGTTGGGTCTTTCCTCTTGCCAAATTCCAACGCACCACGCAGGCCGTGTTGGAATTGGAGATGACATCATGGGCGAACCAACCCGCACTCTCAAGCAGAAGGCTTACCAGGGGTTGAAGGAGTATATTGGGATCTCTCTCTACCTCTGGCTGGTCTTCAGCTTGTTCGTCCTCTACCGGGCAGTCCTTTTGTCCGAGCGGATCTCCATCGTCGCTCATGGAGAAGCTCTCATTAACGCACTGGCCCTCGGCAAAGTCATGCTGGTCGCCCGGGAACTGCACTTCGCGGAAAAGTTCAAGGAGAAGCCTCTTATCTACGCGACTCTATTCAAATCAGTTGCCTTCGCCCTTATCTTGGGCTGCTTCAAGGTTCTCGAGGAAATTTGCGTCAGTCTATACCACGGAAAGACGGCTGGGCAGAGCATTGCGGAGGTCGGTGGCGGCACGCTGAATGGAATCCTGGCGATGACGGCGATACTTGCCGTGCTTTTGATTCCCTTCTTTGCGTTCACGGAACTGCGCGACGTCTTCGGCAGAGAAAAATTGACCGGGCTCTTCTTTACATCGGGCCATCTTCCCAGCGGATCCGGTGAAGCTCTTTAGGAAGTCGTTTTGCCAACGCCCAATCGATTCGACAGCCCGGGTGTTGCGGCAGGATCAGGTCAACATCACGGAGGAAACGCTTTGAAAAAGAAAATCGCAATTTTCGCTGCCGCCCTGGCCGGCTTGGCAATGTTGGCCGTCGCCGGCCCGAAACTGGAGATGAGCTGGAAAAATCCCGGCTACTCCGGCGGGCAGTTCAAAAAGATTCTGGTTCTGGCTCTGAACGGCAAAGCCGCCGGCCGCATGGAATTCGAGGATCGGCTGGTCGCGGCGATTACCCGGCCCGGGGGAAAGGCTTACCCGAGTTACGAGTTCATCATGCGTCCCGACGCGACACCAATTGACATGAAGGATATGCGGGAACTCGTGAAAGAACAACACTTCGACGCGATCGTCGTGGCTCGAGTCACCAAGCACGACACCACAACAACCTACGTGCCGGGCCAGGTTTACGCTCCCTCTCCCTATTACGGAACTTTTTATGGCTACTACAACGCTCTCTATCCTGTGGTTTATACCCCGGGCTATATGCAAACCGAGAGAGTGGGCCAGGTCGAGGTCAACATGTACTCCACCGCAAAACCGGATGGAGAGCTGGTCTGGACGGGAATTACCAATACGTTCGAGATCGGTTCGGTGATGAAAACAATCACCAGTCTGGTCAAAGTGCTGACTAAGCAACTCGAGAAAGACAATATCATCGCGAAGCAATAAAAATAGCCCGCCACGAAAGTCGGCGCATCCGCCCAAGTAGATTCCTGCCGGTTCAACTTCCGATGAGCGAGCCGGCCTCTCTGATCAAGTTGCTCATCCTTCGGACGTTCCCTCCGCCAGGTGCTCCTTCCATCTGTTACTTCTGACAATATCCGCACGGCCCCCAATTCCCTACCCTGAGCGCATGCTGGCAGGAGTTCACCCCGACACTTTGTCTACATCTGGCGAAAAGACAGGTGGTTCGGGCGAAACGAAAAAGCCAGGGAGCGGCATGAAAACGCTGAGTTCAGATGGCGCCAGAAAAGTTCGCATGGCCGAGCGGATACTCATCGTAATCGGCCTGGCGCTCCTGGCCGCATGGGGCGTGGCACGGTTCCATGCGAGCATTTCCTCGACCGCTGCCATCAAGCGGTTTCATGCGGAAACTTTGGCCGGCCCGGGTTCCCTCTCCACGATGGAGGTGGATTTCACGCAGTGGTCTCCTAAACGGATCACCGCTTACCAGGAGAGTCTTGCGGCAAAGAAGGACATTCCCCTTGCCATTCTCCGCATCCCGAAGATCAAGCTTGAGGTGCCCGTGTTTAACGACACAGATGACCTCACCTTGAATCGGGGAGTGGGGCGGATCATCGGCACGGCACAGATTGGAAAGCCGGGCAACGTGGGGATCGCGGGCCATAGAGATGGATTTTTCCGTGGTTTGAAAGATGTAAGCCGCGACGACGTCATAGAATTGATCCTGCCGGGGCGCACCGATCGATACGTTATCAGCGATATTGAGATTGTAGTTCCTGAGGATGTTTCGGTTTTGGGCGCGAGGCCGGTTCCCACACTGACCCTTGTCACTTGCTATCCGTTTTATTTCGTCGGCAGCGCTCCCGCGCGCTACATCGTAACCGCGACCCAACAAGCTTCTGGCCAACCGGATGAGGGAGTAAACACAACCTCGAGTTCCACGGGCAAGAAAATCAACACTAAGGAGAATGCAAGATGATCTCGACTCAGTTCTCGAAAAAGGTGCTGCATGGTCTGTTAGCTGTGGGCGCGCTTTGTATCGCCTTCACTCTCACGGCCTCCGGACAAGTGCAGACCAACACCACCACAGCGCCAACAGGGGCCCCGACCAAGGCGATCAAGGTCGAGCGCGGCACAGTCGTCTACGTTTCCGGCAACAGCTGCGTGATCAAGGCGGAAGATGGGACCCTGCGCCATTTCGACAACGTTCCGGAAAGCGTCACCGTAACCGTGGACGGAAAGCAACTTAACATTCACCAGATACAGCCAGGCATGGTGATCGAAAGACAGACCATTACCACAACCACCCCAAGGATGATCACCACCGTTCAGACTGTCACCGGGACCGTCTGGCAAGTGTCCGCCCCGAAATGGGTAATTTTGACACTCGCGGACGGTACAAACCAGAAGTTCAACATCCCCAAGGGCCAGAAATTCACCATCAATGGACAGCAAACAGACGCGTTCGGTCTCAAGAAGGGGATGAAGATCGATGCGCAAAAGGTCGTTGAGCAACCGGAAATGATGGTTACGCAGCAGATCAAGAGATCGGGAATCGCCCCGCCGCCTCCTCCGCCGGCACCGGCGCCCGATGTCCCGATGCTAGTGGCCGTGGAGGCGCCAGCTCCGGTCGAAACCGCGGCAGCCGAACCAGCTCCTAAGCAGCTCCCCAAGACGGCGAGCGATTTGCCGTTAATCGGATTGCTTGGCCTGCTCTTCTGCGGCGTCTCGCTCACTATGACAGCCGTTCGCAGTGCACTTGCACGGATGGCCTAGTTCCGCTGGCCCGGGCAAGCGGGATATTTGCCGCTTCCTTGAGCCTGTTGGGCACTTGTCATGCATAAACCGATGGGGGCCGGCCAAGCCCGCTCCCATCGGTTCATTCCGCCAGCGACCAGTCACTTTCATATGCCGGAGGGTGGAGTCCACGGCCCAGGTAGGAGCGCAGATATGTTTAGAAAACCGCCTGGAACTACACTAATCCTCACAATGGTTATGGTTGTTCCCGCGCTTGCGTTGTGCCGAGCAGCGCAGGCGCCCCAGACACTTATCCTGAACGGCCAGCCAACCCAAATCACCGTTGTTCAGATGAATGGCCACTCCTACGTCGACGTTGAAGCGCTGGCGCGAGCCGCGAACGGCTCCCTCAGCTTTAACGGAGATCAGATGAGCCTGACGCTGCCAACTGCGGGCAGCACACCCGCGCCCGCGCCATCTGCAGCGAACTTAGCTGCGAATTCCGATTTTTCGAAGGGCTTCATGAGGGCGGGAATCGAGCAAATGACCGTAATCCGGGAATGGAGAACGGCGCTTGCCAATGCGGTGCAGAATGGATTTCCAATTACGGACGATTGGCTTTCCGCTTACCGCAGCCAGGCGACGACAGCTCTCCATTTGTCGTTCGTCGCCGTCTCCACCGATTCCGATCGCAATGCCTATCAATTGCTGAACTCCGAGTTTGAAAACATGAAGTTGCTGAGCAACAATTACGTCGCCCTCCGCCAGTCCATGCAGTTCATCGCGCCGGACTCTCTGGGGAAAGACCCGTTGAACCAGAAAATCATCAACTGCGCGCACTCCATGGCGGCAATGGCTGCCAACGGGCAGTTTGTAGACGACGGATCCTGCCAGTGAAGCGCCTAAAATAGAGTGGATGTGACTGCTTGCTCTTTATTTTGGCCGGCCCAACCACGAATACTGCCACGCCACGGAGACGCTCTGATAGTTTCCGCCAAAGCGAATATATGTGCCATTGCTGTAGCTGGCTTTGATGGCTTGGTGTTTGCTGATCGGGAATGAAACCGTGCCTCCAAGACGCGAGCCGGTCTGCTTTGTCGCCAGGTTCTGTATGCCACTCAAACTGGTAATGCCGCCCCACCAGAAGTTCACGTCCAGCGATACCCACAAGCGCGGCCGCACGTCGTAACTCAAATGCCCCTCCAACGCGCCGATCGGCGTCTCACTTTGTGGTTGGGTGACCGGGCCGGCATAAAACGAGGGGTTTGTGGTGTAGAACCAGCCTCCTGCATATCCATCGAGCACCCAATGGCCCCAGCGTTCTGAATATCCAACTTCCGGTTTGAAAGCCCACCGATTGCCGCCCCAGTTGATCAGTTTCGCGCCGCTGTACTGTCCAGTGGGCGCAATCACCTTCAGACTCACTCCCAACAATCGCTTCTGCTTCCACTTCACCATATCCTTGGGTTGCATCGCCGGGCCGCCCATCAGGTTCACCGAAAAGCGAAAGCTGGAGTCCAGCAGCCCCGAGCGATAGACCGAGGTGTGTTGCCCCAACACATCCCCCTGAAAGGTTCCTAAGCCATAAGGCAGCGCGGCCGTCACGTTCGCCGAGCGGCCAAAAAAATTCATCGAGTGATAGTAACTGAAGATCTCTACGTTATAGGTTCCCCTTGCGTTGGCAACCGGAATGGTGCCGTTGAAGTTCAGGCCTCCGTCATAGAAGGACCAGATGAGCGTAATTGCGTTGCCATGCACAGGTGTAATCACATAGGCGCGAGGTGCAAGGTCTTGCCCCCATGCCGCACCCAGCGCGCAAAGTGCGAGCGTGGCCGCTTTCGCGAAGTTTCCCAGAATTGGCATGATGGCAAGCGCAAAAACATCTGAAACGCTGCAAACTCGCACTCTTGGCGATATTGGCCTCAAGATTGGCTCGGTGTAATTGTTAAAAGTGACAAGCAGGGCGTCCGGGCAAATAAAGTGGCCAGGATTTCGTCCCGGATAACGGACTGCCGCAGGAAAACTCATTTTGGAAGTTGCCGCTACATCTTTCAACTCGTCGGGCCACCCCGTCCGCATTTTTGGCTTGGAATTCCAACGCTCCGAAGAAACAATCCGCGAACAAAAAGAGTTCCCTTCCGTGACTGATTGCGGTTTTCTGTTCCTGAGAGTCCCCGTAAGTCATTGAAATCCCAGCTTAAGGTGCTCTGTCACGGCGGAGGTCGCGAGTTGGAGTCTCGTCGTCCCCGCCATTTTTTCTAAACTCATAATTCGGGCTCCAGAAGGAATGGCAGGGCGCGAAAAATATTCGCCCGCTCCACCGGCCCAGATCTCGCTTTTCTCGAAGAAATTAATCGAGCCAATCGAAAGACTTGCTGACGGCGCGCTTCCAGAGCCTGTACATCTCATCGCGTTTTGCATTATTCAGGCTGGGTTTCCAGGTATGGTCCACCGCCCAGTTCGCGCGTAGATCTTTCAGATCTTTGAAGAAGCCGACAGCCAGACCGGCGGCGTAAGCGGCGCCCAGCGCGGTCGTGGCGTCTTTGGTGATGGGGCGGACGACCGGCCTGTTGAGGATGTCCGCCTGAAACTGCATCAGGAGATCGTTGTTGACCATGCCCCCGTCTGTGCGGAGGACGTCCAGCTTAATTCCCGAATCCTTTTCCATGGCTTCGAGGACGTCGCGGGTCTGGAAGGCGGTCGCCTCGAGAGTGGCGCGCGCGATGTGGCCTTTGTTGGCGTAGCGCGTCAGGCCGGCGATCACGCCGCGGGCAGTGTCTTTCCAATAAGGCGCGTACAAGCCGGAAAAAGCGGGGACAAAATAGACACCGCCGTTGTCGGTTACCGTTCGCGCGAGCGTTTCGATATCGGAACTTTTTTCGATCAGGCCGAGATTATCACGGACCCATTGCACAAGGGCGCCGGTGATGGCGATGCTTCCTTCCAAAGCGTAGTGAGCAGGCTGGCCGCCGAACTTGTATGCCACTGTGGTGAGCAAACCGGACCTGGAATCCACTTTTCGAGTTCCCGTGTTCATCAGCAGAAAGCAGCCTGTGCCATAGGTGTTCTTCGCCTCCCCGGGCTCGAAGCAGGTCTGGCCGACCAACGCGGCTTGCTGGTCTCCTAAAATGCCGGCGATCGGGACATCGATGATCGAGGGCTCTTGCGCCAAGCCATAATTTTCACTACTGGAACGAATGGCGGGCAGCATCGAGGATGGAATTCCGAAAGCGCTGAGGAGATCCATGTCCCAGGCAAGAGTTTCCAGATTCATCAACTGGGTGCGGCTGGCGTTGGTGACATCGGTGACGTGAACTCTGCCGGAAGGGCCGCCGGTCAGATGCCAAAGGAGAAAGGTGTCGACGTTGCCGAAGATGGCGTCGCCGGTCTGGGCGAGTTCGCGAACGCCCTTAACGTTTTCGAGAATCCAGCGAGTTTTCAGGCCGCTGAAATAGGTGGTGAGGGGCAGACCGGTCTTGGCGCGAAAACGGTCCTGCCCGCCGTCCTTTGAAAGCTCGGTGACGTAATCGGCGACTCGCGTGTCTTGCCAGACGAGAGCGTTGCAAAGGGGTTTACCGGTTTTGCGGTTCCAGACGACGGTGGTTTCACGCTGGTTGGTGATGCCAATCGCGGCGAGATCGCTGGGTTGAAGCTTTCCGTTCGACATAGCTTCCGCAATGACTTCGCGAGTGCGTTGCCAGATCTCATCCGGGTTGTGTTCGACCCAACCGGGTTTGGGATAAATTTGCTCGTGTTCTTTTTGAGCCACGGAGACGATGCGGCCCGAGCGGTCGAAAACAATGAACCGCGTGCTGGTGGTGCCCTGATCAATCGCGCCGATGAAGTTGGCCAAAATGTTCCCCCCGAAAACTTATTGTGCATCGAGCTTTTTCTTTGAGAAGGACGATGGGCGCTCTAGCTTTTTCCTGGAGGCCCCGCACTTGTTATAGAACGATTGCGGGATAACCCCGCTGAGTCTAGAAGATGATTGATTTTTCCGATGTAGCCGGAGACGGCCTCGGCCAAGTATGCGCTTGGCCAGTGCAGCTCAGTCGCCATCAGTGAACCAACAATCGGGGCCGCTTCGATGGAATCGCGCCAGGAATAGAGCTGCATGCCGATGCGCCGCGCGAGAACGTCCTCGATGGTGGCCGCCATTTCCGCGCGTACGGAATAGACCACTTCCGCCTGGATTGCAGGAAAGCCGGAGAGAACCGGCTGTGTGAGATCCGAATTTTCGGTTGCGAGAGCCAGGACTTTTTCCGAGGCAGTGCCGAATTTGGACGTGAGATGGCGGGCCGTCTCTTTCGAGAGGCCGTGCCGGTGGGCGAGCTTCTCGGAATAATCATCGGTGAAGCCCTCGCCGCCGTAGAGAACATGGTTGCGGGTTTGCGATTCCGTGAGAGCCACGCCCAGCGCGTTCTGGACGCTATTGATCGTATCCTCGGCCATGGCGCGATGCGTGGTCCACTTGCCGCCCATGATGCTGATGAGGTCGCTGGCGGGGTCGACTTCGATCACATCGTCGCGCGCCAGTTTTTTTGTATCGCCGTCGCCTTCAGACCCGACAAGAGGCCGCGCGCCGGCAAACCCGCTGACGATTTCGTCGGGCCCGACTGCGCGATCCAGGTATTGATTCAGTTGCCGCAACATGTACGCAACATCTTCCCGGGTGACCAACAATTCGGCATCCGGCGAAACTTCTTCGTCCGTGGTTCCGACAAGCAACCTGCCATTCCATGGGACGGCGAAGAGGACGCGGCCGTCTTCGGTCTTGGGGATCAAAAGGGCGTCTTCCGTTGGGAAGACTTCGAGCGGCAAGAGAATGTGCGCACCCTTGCTCGGACGCATGCGCTTGTGCAACGAGGGAGTGGCCAGTTGGCGAATGGAGTCGGAGACCGGTCCGGTGGCGTTGACGATGGCCTGGGCATTTACTGTGAACGTGTTTTCGGCCAATTGATCCTTGACCACGACGCCGGAAATCTTGCCTTTCGCGTCGCGATGGAAATCCGTGACCCGGGCATGATTCAGCGCGTTGCCGCCGGCAATCGTGAACGATTGCGCCAGAGTGACGTTGTAGCGGGCGTCGTCGAACTGGCCGTCGGCATAGGCGACGCCGCCGATCAGCCCTTTTTGATTCAGCCCCGGCATCCGTTTCAGAGTTTCTTCCTGCGAAAGAAACTTGCTGGGAGAGATGCGGCCAGGGCCCGCGAGCCAGTCGTAAATTTTCAGGCCGATGTCGAGATAGGCGACGTCGATCCAACGATAGCTGGGCACCAGGAATTCCAGTTTACGCGTAAGGTGCGGGGCATTTTCGAGCATGCGCACGCGCTCGTGCAAAGCGCGGACGAGCACGTGATATTCCTGGACGTCGGCGCCCTTGATGGCCTCTTCGAGGTAACGGACCCCGCCATGAATAATTTTGGTGGCGGCGCTGGAGGTGGCACCCGCAAAATCTCCCGTATCGAGAAGAACGGTGCGGATTCCACGCAATTGCGCATCGAGCGCGCAAGCGGCCCCTGTGGCTCCGCCGCCGATCACGCACAAATCGAATTGCTTCCCGGCAATGTTACTCAGCTCTTCCCTTCTGGTTTTCATCGGGCTCCTTGCCCATCGAAAGGCGCCAGCTTCGACATAGTACTGAAATACGGACGAAGGCAACCAGTGGCGTGTCACCCGGAGGGATGCTTTCCTGCCAAGCGCCTTCTTGGAGCCGGCGATCGGCTGCCTGGCTCAGAGATACGTTACAATTTGGCCGCGACAATTCAGCATAAGGCATAGGAGGCGGGAATGCTTCGATTGGTGATGGGAATTCTGGCGCTGGGAATCGCTTCAACGTGTTGGGCACAAGGACAGACAAAGCTTCCGGCGAAATGGGAGGAACTGACTGCGGAAGAGTTTCGGCAAGCAATCGGCAGAGCGCAAGGCACTTGCCTGCTGCCGTTCGGGATATTGGAAAAGCACGGACCGCACCTCCCTTTGGGAACCGACCTGCTGAATGTGCGTTATGTGACGGAGCACGCAGTGCAGCAGGAGTATGCGGTGATTTTCCCGGATTATTATTTCGGGCAGATCGCGGAGGCGCGACACGAGCCGGGAACGGTGGCGTACAGCGCCGAGCTGCAGATGAAGCTGTTGCAGGCGACCACGGATGAGATGGGTCGGAACGGGTGCAGGAAAGTGATTATCGTGAACGGCCACGGAGGGAACGAGAATCTGCTGCCGTACTTCGCGCAGTCGCAGCTCGACGCGCCGCACGATTATGTGGTGTACGTGCAATGGGGGCACGAGCCGACCAAGAAAGTCGGCGCGGCGAAAGAGGGGCCTGACTGGCATGCAGGGGAGACGGAGACGTCGAACATGCTGGTGACGCATCCGGATCTGACGCATATAGAGCGAGCGAACAACGAATCGGGGGCAGACCAGAAGCGGGTGAAGCTTCCGGAGAATGTGTATACGGGAATCTGGTGGTACGCGCGGTTTCCAAACCATTATTCGGGCGACGGATCCGCGGCAACGAAGGAGCAGGGCGAAGCCGACGTGCAGGGATGGATCAACACGGTGGTGCGGGCAATCAAGGCGGTGAAGGCGGATGAGGAGAGTTTGAAATTGCAGAACGAGTTTTATGAGAAGAGCCGGAAGCCCATGGAGACGGTGCACTAGAAAAAACAAGCAAAGAGGAGGAAGGCGGCGTAAGGCCGCCCCTACATTAGCGTGCCTGGCGAAGGGCGTCGAGCCAGGCGACCAGCATTTCGTTGTGGGACGGCTCAAGGTCGAAGAATTCAATACCCATGCCGATGCGTGGCTTCACGATGCGGACGACAACGAGCGCTTCGAGGACTTGTCCTTTTCGGACGAGTTTCATGCGGGCACGGGCATTCACGGGCAGCGGCTTGCCGGTGCAGACAAAACATCCGCCAAGAGAGATGTCCGAGGTGACGCCGTCCACCTGTTTGCCGGATTCGAGGTCAATCAATTCAACATCAGCGGCAAACGGGAAACGGATGGCGTAGCGTCGATCACGGACACCGGTGACGCTGGAATTCGAGCCATTGCGGTCGGCCATGGAGATGACTTTGTTCACCTGAGACACCCTGAGATGGAACGGGCCGGAAGAAGCCTGATGGCGGGTCAGGCATCAACACAGGATCAGTTTGCCGGAAGTGCGCGCGGTTGGAAATGGCAGGTTGCCGAAGGGCAGCGAAAGGGTAAACCGCCGCAAAAATGTGTGTGAAGCGAGGTTATTAGTGGGTACGACAATGCCAGCCGCAAGGCGGGGCCGGCGCGAATTTGGCCGTGATAGCCTGAATTGCAAGCAATTCCCAACGGAATCGGACTACGCGAGGCGAAGGAATGCGTCAAAGCGACCGGGTCACACTGCGCCTGGAGGTGGAAGCCTCATGGTTCAATGTGGATGGTGTGGCCGTGACGAGAGCCGCGCAATCGCTGCTGGTGAGCCGCAACGGCGGGGTAATCCGGCTGCAGGAAAAGCTGTTCACCGGGCAGGAAATGACCATGCGGAGGACAACCGAAGGGGGCGAGGTAAAGTGCGTGCGCGCCAAGATTGTGGCGGAGATCGACCACGAGACGGAGGGATTTCTCTACGCGGTGGCGATCCTGGAACCACGCGCGGATTTCTGGGAGATCGAATTCCCGACTCTGCAGCAGGGCGAAGATGCCCTGGCGCGATTGCTGATGGAATGCAGTTTTTGCCAGCGGCGCGAAGTGGTGTACCTGAACGAGATGGAGCTCAAATCGTTTGAGGTACGGCGATGCGCGGCTCGGCTTTGCAAGCATTGCGATGCGCCATCAATTTGGGTGGAAGCGCAGACGGACGGAGCCTCGGCGGAGGTGCTGCCGTCCCGGACAGCGGTGGAAGAGCGGGTGGTGCCGCGGCGAAACCGGTTGCGGGTGAAGGCGCGAGTGCTGGCGTGCATCCGGCAGCGTGGATTTCAGGAAGAAGTGGCGGTGTGCGAGGACTTGTCGAAGGGCGGGATCAGCTTCCGAAGCCGGAACGCGTATGCGGAAGGCACGCGACTGGAAGTGGCGGTGCCGTACACGCCGGGAGCGGGAGCGATCTTCGTGCCGATACGGATTGTGTTTTCCCAGCCGATTGCGGCGGCGGGATTGTTCCGGCATGGGGCGGCATATTTGCGGCAGCCGGAGTAGCGGGAAGTTTTCTCTCCCAATAATTTCAGACACGAGTGCAGAGGACAGAGTCAGCGCGTGGGCAGCAGGACTGCGCCGGCTTTGGCAGCGGCAGCGGCGAGCTGATCGTCACGGGTGGCGATAGGCAGGCGTCGGCGAAGAGCGAGTTCAAGATAGGATGCTTCGTAGACGGTGATTTGATGGATGCCGGCTAATTGGAGGGTGGAACTCCAGGCGTAATCTTTGGTGTCCGGGTCCGTTCCAATTGGAAGACTGAGGAGTTTCTGGATCGCAGCATCACGATACGCGGCGTCGATGCGTTTGCGCTTGATGCCGGTCTGCAGAGCACTGGCAATTTCCAGACGCCAGAGCGAAGGGACGATGCGCCACGGTCAGCGACCCGGGCGAGAAGTGCGTCGCTTGCCGCGGTATGCTCGTCAGTGTAAACCCAGCTCAAAGCGACAGAGGCGTTGACCACACAAATCAACGACGTCCCTCGTTGATGAATTCCTTGATGGTCGCATCATCTATGTGCATGCCTTTCCGCATCTTCTTAATCTCTTCCACGGCCTGGCGCGCGGCTTCGCGGTCGAAAGGCTTTTGAATAGGACCGAGACGAGCCACCTGCTTGCCATGGCGGGTGATGATGATTTCTTCGCCGTTTTCCGCAAGGTCGAGGAGTTCGGCGAGTTTATTTTTGGCTTCGAACGCGCCTATTTCTTTCATAATGGGACTCTTAGATACAGCTAGATTACAGCTAGCTGTTCCAGCTTGGCAGATCTCTGAGATTTGTCCAAGGTAGTTCGAAGGTGAGGGCTATGCCGAGATACGCCCGCTTCGAAAACCGGCCACTACAAAGGCGAGAGAAATTGCCTAGCAGAGGCTAACGCGTGTTCAGGTGGTGGGCTTGCCGGCTGGAAGCCGGCGCTACCGGGGCTGTTTGCGCGGGCCCTCGCTACGGCTGGTGCGACACAGGAAATCAAACTTGGCCACCTGAAGGTGGTCGCTACGCTTCTGGACGATTAGTCGAGCGTGGTGACGGCGCTGCGCTCGGCGCGGCGGCGGTGGAGATAGTGCATGGCGATGTTCAGGTAGATTTCGCCGCACGGAGTTTCGATGCAGAGGACCATGGCTTCGGTGTCGGCGCTGCCGCCGAGGCCTTTTTCGCTCATGTGGATTTCGGGCGGAAAAACTTTGAATCGGAAGCCCTGGTCGTTGAGAAGGGTGACACTGTTGCCGATGACCATGTTGGCGAGTTCGCAGACGGTTTCGCGGATAACTTGTTCGCTTTCGGGCAGGGCGGCGCCGGCGAGCTGGCTGGCGACGCGCATGGCAACGTCCGGAGCAAGATCGAGGATAACGCGTCCTTCGATGTCGCCCTTGATGGCGATGTGTGCAGCGACGCCTTTACGGCGATAGGTGTCCTCGTCCATCGAGAGGTCGGCTATTTTCGTGGGAGCCTGCAAGGCTTCGGCGAAAACGGCGTCGGCGGCATTAATAAAAGGCTGGATGAGTTCCATTCTCATATTTGATGCTCCCCCGCGAGCGCGACGGGGCCGCCCACGGCATTTGGATCGTCACCGAGTACGTAGCGAAGGATTTCGTAGAGAACTTCGGGTTTCACTGGCTTCTGAACGAAATGTTTTGCGCCCTTCTGCAGAGCGGCAAGAATATTTTCCTGGTAGCCGACGGAGGAGACCATGATGATGCGGGCGTCGGGGTGCTGCCTGACGATGCGCTCGACCGCTTCAATACCCTCCATCTGGGGCATGGTGATGTCCATCAGAACGATGTCTGGCTTGATGCGGTTGAATTCGGCGATGGCGGTGAGCCCATCGCCGGCCTCACCGGCAACTTCGCCGCCAAAAATCTCGATCATCTTCATGATGTTCTTGCGGGCGAAGACGGAGTCGTCCACCACAAGATAACGGACCGGCTGATGGTCCCTGCGAAGTAGAGGCGCGAATTGTGGCATAAACATCTCCTTTTGCTCCCCGGCCCCGTCAGGCCCGTGGAGTTGAAGCTGGAACTTTTTCACCTTTTTCGGATTTCTCCGAAGCGTCCTGCTTATCAGAGCCGCCGCGATCGGAACCGTAGTGGCTGATCAGGTGCGCACCCAAAGATTCCAGCGGCAGCACCTTTTGAACGTATCCCTTCACCATGGCGGCGCGCGGCATTCCACCGACGACGCAAGTATCTTCGCTCTGGGCGATGGTCATGCCACCGGCGGCTTTGATGGCGCCGATGCCCTCCGCGCCGTCTTCGCCCATGCCCGTCATGATGATGCCGACGGAGGTGAGACCGAATTCCTGAGCGACGGAATGAAACAGAACATCGGCGGATGGGCGATGGCCATTGATGGGAGGCGTGTCCGAGAGAACAACCATTTCACCGCGAGGCATGCGGCGCACCATCATGTGCCTGTTGCCGGGGCAGATGAGGACGCGGCCCGCGATGAGCAGGTCGCCGGATTTCGCTTCGTGAACATCGAGAGCGCAGCATTCATCGAGGCGGCGAGCGAACATGTCGGTAAAGCCCTCGGGCATGTGCTGAACGACAACGAACGTCGCGGGGAAATCCGCGGGAAACTGAGTGAGGAGATATTGGAGCGCGTTGGGGCCACCCGTGGAAATGCCGATGGCAATGATGCGATTCGGCGGAATAGCAGGGCGCGAATGCTTCTTGGAAGACGGAGGAGCTTCGAGAATCGCCCTGGGGATGGAGTTGCGTCCACTGGCGCGCTTGGCCACTTTGATTTTTTCGGCGAGTTGAAGAGCGACCGGCTCCAGATTGCCGGCAGCAGCGTTTCTCGGCTTGGGGACGAAATCGATGGCACCCAGTGCGAGCGCTTTGAACGTGGCATAGGCGCCTTCCTTGGAATGGGTGCTGAAGACAATGACGGGCAGAGGAGCGCTGCGCATGATCATGCGCAGGGTTTCGAGGCCGTCCATGCGTGGCATTTCCAGATCGAGGGTGACGATGTCCGGCTGGAGCTCCGCTATTTTGCGGAGAGCAAAAGCGCCGTCCATCGCGGTGCCAACAACTTCGATATCCGGATCGCGTTCGAGGATCAACGGAATCAGCTTCCGCATCAGAGCGGAATCGTCGACGACCAGTACTCGGACGCGTTCTTTCATGCGATGGCTCCGAGAGAGATGGATCGAGAAAGCCGGGAAAGAATTGCCGGGACGTTGAGAATCAGGACCACGGTGCCGTCTCCGAGGATGGATGCGCCGCTGACGAGATCGCTGGAGACGATATCTCCGGGAAGTGCCTTGATCACCAACTCTTCCTCGCCGACCAGGCTGTCAACCACCAGGCCAAAGCGCTTTTCGGCGAGACCAATCACAACAACGAAATTCCTGGTTTTCCTGGAAGCAGGCGCCTCGACAGGATGAATGCGGTTGAGCTGGTTCAGACGAACTAGCGTGAGAATCTGTTCGCGAAGCCGCAGCACTTCACGCTGGTCCACTTTGTGAATTTCCTGATCCTGAATGCGCGTGATTTCCACGACGGCGGAAAGCGGAACGGCGAAGAGGCGGCCGCCTACGCGGAAAAGCAGGGTTTGAATACTGGCCAGCGTGAGGGGAACGCGGAGCTGGATAGTTGTGCCTTTATCCTTGCTGGAGGTGACGTGGACGGTGCCCTTGAGGCGATCGAGGACGGTGCGGACGACATCCATGCCGACGCCGCGGCCGGAAACCTCGGTGACTTCGGCAGCGGTGCTGAAACCCGGTTCGAAGATCAGGTTCATGACGTCCTGATCGGAGAGGCGAGCCGAGTCCTCGGACTTGATGAGGCCATTGCGAACGGCGTGGTCGCGGATGTTGTTGAGGTCGATGCCACGGCCGTTGTCGCGGATTTCGATGATGACCTGCGTGCCTTGATGATAGGCGTTGAGAGAGATGGTGCCGCGGGCGGGCTTGCCGGCTGCGAGGCGTTCGTTGGCGGCTTCGATGCCGTGGTCGACGGCATTGCGAACGAGGTGCGTGAGCGGTTCGGAGAGCGCGTCGAGGATGCCCTTGTCGAGATCGGTGTGTTCGCCGGAGACTTCGAGAGCGACGTCTTTGCCGCACAGTTTGGCGATGTCGCGAACGACGCGAGGAAAGCGGCGGAAGAGCTGTTCGACGGGCACCATGCGGATTTTGAGCACGCACTTGTGGAGCTCGTCGAGGACGCGGGACTGGAACGCGAGGGCTTCGGCAAGCTTGCCGCGGACAGGGTCGCGGGCGTGATGGACGTCGAATTCGGTCAGCGTGCGGTGAAGCATGGATTTGCCGATGATGAGCTCGCCGACAAGGTTCATCACCGCATCGATGCGGGCGGCGTCAACGCGCAGAGAACTTTCGGAAACAGTGGCGACAGCGGAAGCGCCGCTGGCCTGGGCGGAGGGGGCCGGGCCGGCGGCTTCGGCCGCGCGGGAAGAAATCTGAGCGGCCTGCGCTTCGAGCAAGTCGCCGAGGAGTTCATGTTCAGAAGACTCCGCGTGTTCCGCGGCTTCGATGCGGATTTCGGAGACAACCGCGGGAATCCGGCAACGATGAGAAATGTGCTCGATGGGATGCTTGCTGGAAATAGAGGCTTCGACGATTTCGACGGAAGCGGCGGCAAGATTGTCCTCTGGGCGCAGGGCGATGACCGTGCCGCATGTGTGAAGAACATTGCGGATCAACTGGAAAGCCGCCGCACGCATGGCGCTGGCAGGATCGACACGCAGGGCAATGTTAAATACGTTGTCGCCGCGGAGGAGCGCTTCGGAGATCATCAGGCGCTCGTATTCGCTCCAGTCGAAACGCGCGGGGATGGAGCCGGCGGCGGATTTCATCGAGGGCTGAGCGCCTTGGGAAGACTGAAGGAGTTGCTGGATTAAAACGCGCAAGGGCGCGGCTGTGGGAGGCTCTGCATCTTTTTGATAAGCGCTGAGCATGCCTTCGAAGGTGTCGACGGCGGAAAGCACAACTTCGGCGAGCTGCTGGCCGTGGGACAGCCCGATTTGGGGAGAGAGAATGTCCTCGAGTTCGTGAGCAATTTCACTGAGCTTCGAAAAACCGCAGGCGGCGGAATCTCCTTTAAGCGTATGAATGGCGCGGCGGAGACTGCGAATTAGTTCCTCGTCCGCAGGGCGCTTCTCGAGCTGCAGACCGGCATCGTTAATGGTCTGAAGAAGCTCTCCCGCGCCCTCAAAGAAGAGAGCGCGAAGCTCCGCACCCCGTTCGTCGGGCAGGAAGCTCAAGAATTCACCTCGAGGCGCTTGTAAGCGGTGCCGTTGTTCTCGTGAAACATCCGGAATTTCTGGGTAAGGCCGAAAAGGCTTTCGGCGTGGCCAACGAAGAGGAAACCGCCGGGATTCAAGCAGTGCCAGAATTTTTCGATGAGGCGCTTCTGCTCGGCTTCGTCGAAATAGATCATGACGTTGCGGCAGAGAATGATGTCGTTGCGGCGGGGGAGGAATTCGGTTTTGAGGTTGTGAAAGTCGAACTGGACGAGCTCTTTTAATTGAGGCTTGACGGCATATTTGTCGCTGGATTTTTCAAAATAGCGGAGGCGGGTAGTGTAATCCACGGGCTCCATCTGGAGTTCGTTGTAGAGGCCTTCCTGGGCGGAGCGGAGGCTTGCGTAGCTGATGTCTGAAGCAACGATTTCGAGTTTCCACGGGGGGGGAATCAGGGGCTTCGGCGAAGGCATCTCGAATGGGAGCGGATTGCGCAAGTAGTAGTATGCGAGGGCGTCGCAGATGAGAATGGCGACGGAATAGGCTTCCTGGCCGGCGGAACAACCGGCGCTCCAGACGCGGAGATTCCAATCGCGGCGCTCCTGCTTGTGGCGAAGAATTTCCTCGAGAACCTGTTTCTGGAGAAGATCGAGTTGCGGGCGGTTGCGAAAGAAGCTGGTTTCATTGACGGTGAGGTTTTCGAGAAGCAGCGCGAGTTCGGCGCGGCCTTCGCGACTGGTGAGCAGGCGGTAGTAGGCGTAGAAAGAATCGAGCTGGCAAGCCTTCAAGCGGCGCTGCAGGCGGTCTTTCAGGAAATGCGAGCGGCGCTCATCGAAAAACATGCCGCATTCCTGATAAACCAGTGTCTGAAGCAGCTTGAGCTCCGCTTCGGTAAGCTGAATTTGCGCTGTAATCGTGCCCATGTTGCGTGTTGTGGAAAACCGAAGCGGCGGCGGCGCAGAGTTGCGTTACCGCGATGACGCGACGGGTTCCACGGCCTCCTCGAGCTTCCGGTATTCGGGCTGGCGCAGAAGCCGGGCAATGTCCAGGAGGATGATGAGGCGCCCCTTGAGCTTGCCGACTCCCGTCACATAGTTGGATTCGCTGTCCGCAAAAACGGAGCCCGGGGCTTCGATTTCGGAAGGCGGAATTTTGAGCACTTCGGAAGCGGAGCTGACGATCAAGCCGATGAGCTTGTTGTCGAGCTCGACCACGAGAATGCGATTTTTCTTGTCGGGCTGCGCCGGGGCGCTGCCGAAGCGTTTGCGAAGGTCCATTACCGGAATAATTTTCCCGCGAAGGTTGATTACGCCCTCGATGAGATCCGGGGCGCTGGGAACCGTGGTGATTTCCGGAACGCGGACAATTTCGCGGACAGAGGCGATTCGAACGCCATAGGTTTCACCACCGATTCGAAAGCCGACGATTTGGAGCTCTTTCTCCATGAAGGTTTCTCCGCCTCAGGACCGAGTCAGTTCGGCGTATTCGAATTCGCCAGATTCACGGTGAGCCGCGGCCGAACGCCGGCTAGGAGGCGCTTCGCGGCGAGAACGGGACTGGGCAGCGCGATCGATAACGAAACGATCCATCGTGTCCAGCAAGTTGCGGGAAAGCTTGAGCATCTGTTCGGCGGCGGCGGAAAGCTCGGTGGAACTGGAAGCCGACTGCTGAACGAGTTCGCGCATTTTGTCCATGGCGCGGACGACGGCTTGCGCGCCAGAAGCCTGTTCCTCGACGGCGGAGCTGATCTCCTGGGTGATTTCCGTGAGGCGATTGGTGGCCTTGGCGATTTGCGAGGAGCCGACGGACTGTTCGTTGGTTGCGGCCCCGATCTCCTGGGAAAATTTGTAGACTTCGGTGACGACGTCGGAAATTTTGTGGAGGGCGCTGCCCAGGTCGTTGCCGAGACTGAGACCTTCTTCCACGATGCGGGTGCTGTGCTCCATGTTTTCGACGGCCTGGCGCGCTTCGCGCTGGATGCTCTGGATCAGGTCGGCAATTTCCTTGGTGGATTGAGTGGACTTTTCGGCCAGCTTGCGGACTTCATCGGCGACGACCGCAAAGCCGAGGCCGTGCTCGCCGGCGCGCGCGGCTTCGATGGCGGCGTTCAGGGCGAGCAGGTTGGTCTGTTCGGCGAGGTCGTCGATGACTTCGATG
>DATHMM010000069.1:0-29651 GCA_035487095.1 Candidatus Sulfotelmatobacter sp. | reverse complement strand
CGCCCGGAACGCCACCTTCGGGTTGTGCTTCGACAGCACCTTGGTGATCGCCGCCGTCAACGTCGTCTTGCCATGATCGATGTGCCCGATCGTCCCGATGTTCACGTGCGGCTTGGTCCGCTCAAATTTCTCTTTCGCCATATGACCTCATCCTCATGCTCAGGCCAACACCAGAAACCGGCCTGGCCAAACTCTGGAGCGGGGGACGGGATTTGAACCCGCAACCATCACCTTGGAAGAGTGAGACTCTACCGTTGAGTTACCCCCGCCCGGTGTTGCAGAAATTTGTGGTGGCCGATCTAAAGTTCGGCCACTACATGTTTCCTGCGGAAACCCAACCCATTTCTGGAGCCTGGGACCGGGATTGAACCGGTGACCTCGTCCTTACCAAGGACGCGCTCTACCAACTGAGCTACCCAGGCTGAATCCGATCCTCCGAAGAAACTTGTATCCTGCGGCGCACTACGTTCATCCGGCATGCTCGCCGCGTTTGTTACCGCTTTTGAACATCGCGTGTTGCGATTTCCTGCGGTGTACTTGCTGATCGCTGCTTCCAACGTCGCCGGGGAAAATCTCGCCGGGACTCCTTCATAAAACTTGAATCCTGGTGGACGGGGAAGGATTCGAACCTTCGTAGCCCGCAAGGAGCGGCAGATTTACAGTCTGCTGGTTTTAGCCACTCACCCACCCGTCCCGGAAAATTCGGCCCGGATACGAAACTCGTATCCGCGAAAAACCGAAGGACACTGAAAGCCTGTCCTGTGTTTGACCGTCCTGCTTTTGTGCGGGATACGCGGCGAGCAAAAAAACACAAAATGGACTCGTGTCCAGAGACACCAGCCCTTTTATGTTACCATGCCGGGAATCTTCCCGCCTCGCTCCCCTTGCTAACATCTGGTGGAGCTGGCGGAGGGATTTGAACCCCCGACCCTCTGATTACAAATCAGATGCTCTACCAGCTGAGCTACGCCAGCACTGCTCAAACCGCACAAGAATAGCAGATTAGGCACACGGCTTGCAAGCGGTGGGAATGGGGATTCGCTTGCAGGGGGCTGTGGGACACTGTGGAAAACAGGAAAGTTCTGGTGAGTGCTGCATCTCCACTCAAGTCATTTGCACTCTATAACATAGCCAGAGTGGCGACGGTCTGAAGTGACCGACAATCCACAGGGGAACTTACCGAGTTGATTCGAGGGCGAATCGACGACTCATTTTCTTCTGTGGACGCACTCCGTGATGCGAGAATACGGCGGTTAGCCGAACTTCACTTTGCTTAAACGAGATCCATGCTGAAGCCCAAGAAACTGGTACTTGGAGTCCTGATCCTCGCCGCAGTTGGCGGCCCTGCCTGGTTTTATTTTCAGACGCACAAGCGCGACTCGCAAACCGCGCGCGAAGAACTGCTTTCGCATCTGCCGGTGGACTCTACTTCCGTGGTGTACGTGGATTTCGGGGAGTTGCGCGGGTCTGCGTTCCTGAACCAGATTCTTGCGTTGGTGCCGAGGCCGGAAGCGGAAGAGGAGTACGCAAAATTCGTACAGGCAACGGGTTTCGATTATGAACGAGATCTGGATCGAGTTGGAGTCTCGTTCGGCGGATCGGCTCAGAGCCCGAAAACGATGGCGGTTGCGGAAGGGCGGTTTGACCGGAAGAAAATCGAATCGTACAGCGCGCATTTCGGAACGCTGAAAACAGCCAATGGAAAAACGATTTACGCCGTTAGCCTGAGCAACCCTCCACGCACGGCATATTTCACATTCCTGCGGGACGATCAGGTCGCGATCTGCAATGACGCTTCGTGTTTTTTTCAAGCTTCCGGCAGATCAATGAACTCCGAGGAATGGAGGGAACATTTTCTGCGCATGGCGGGAACGCCGCTGTTCGGCGTGATGCGGCAAGACTCGCAGTTACTGACGGAGCTTTCACAGCGAACGCCGGGGGGATACCGCTCACCGGAACTGGCGACCCTGTTGGGCCAGTTGCAGTGGATGTCGTTGGGGGCAAAGCCGGAAGGCGACGAACTGCGGGTGGTTGCGGACGGAGAAGCTTCAAATGAAATGGTAGTTCGCCAGCTCAACGACATGCTCGGCGGATTGTTAATCCTGGCGCAAGCGGGACTGGACGATCCAAAGTCACGGAAACAACTCGATCCAAAATTGCGCGAGGCTTACGCGGGCCTGCTGAAATCCGCGGAAGTGCAAAGACTGGATCGCGGGACATCCAAGTCCGTGCGGCTGATTTTTGAGATTACACCACAGTTGCTGGAATCAGCTCATGAGAAAACCGCCGCGGATCCTGCTCCTGAAAAAGCGCCAAGCGCCGGACCGGTGCGAAAGCGCCGCTTAAACTAAAAACTTCCCTGCCCCGATCCGAAAATTGATGTGTGGGAAAGCGCCGACTCAATCGGCCGAAGGATTGCTGCGCATGTAGCGCCACGGATTCACGGGAGCGTTGTTCACGCGGACTTCGTAGTGAACGTGGGGGCCGGTGGAACGGCCGCTGATGCCGGTGTAGCCGATGACTTCGCCGCGCTTGATGCGGGTGCCGGCCACGACCGCATAGGCGGATAGATGCGCATACCAAGTGGTGATGCCAAACCCGTGATCCAGGATGACGACGCGGCCATAGCCCGAATGCTGCCCAACGTCGAGCACGACGCCGTCCGCGGTGGCGTGGACAGCAGCGCCGTAGTCTGCGCCAACGTCAACGCCGGTGTGGAATGCGCCTTCACCCGAGAATGGATCAAGGCGTTCGCCAAAGCTGTCGGTGATATGGCCCAAGACCGGCCAAATCGAAGGCGTGTAATTGGAATCGGCGAAGGCCATCGAAGGCATCATGCGCAACCCGCCGGAAGAGACGGCGATCGCGGTGGCATTGCGCTTCAAAAAGGTGAACTGCTCGACGGAGCGATCAAACTCGTCTTCAGGAGTGGAAGGAGCGTCGGTCTGCTCAAAGGCGGCAGGGTGGTACTTCATCACGCCGAAAGTCATGGCCACATCGGTGGCGAGGGATTGCACGGCGTCAAGGCGCTGGTTGGTGTCCTTCACGGTGCTCTGCAATTCGCGAACTTGTTTCTTCCAAACGTCGCGCTCCTGGCGAACGGCGTTGTAGTTGCCGACTTTCCAGAGCATGCGGCTGTAAGAGCCGACCGCGGCCAGAACGGTGATACTGCCAATGATGGCGAGAGCTGCCAGACCATGCAAGACGTACGCGGGCACGATGAGTTTCCGCATCTTGCCGGGGGTGGATGCAATATAGAACGTGTAGTTCTTGCTGCTGATCACGCTGGGCCTCTCAGGCCTTGGCCTGTTAGTCTATAAGAATGCGGCGTTTATTCCCTGTTGCCGCAAGCATTTACTGCCACTTCGAACGATCTGAACCGTGAGCCTTGGTTCGCGACTCTCTGCATATTAGTTTCTGTAGGCTCCCGGGTCAACCCTGTATTTCCCCTTTTTTGGTACAGTGCCTCGGAAACTGCCCACTGTCCCTAAGGACAGGGTAGGCTAGGATAACTACTGAATATGAAACACTTCCGGGATGAGGACGCTCTGGTTGGGGAAATTGCGCGGCAATTTCTGCCCAGCCGGGACCAGAAACTTCGCCTCGGAATTGGCGACGATGCGGCACTGTGGAAGCAAAGGCCCGGATTTGCGGGGATCTTGACAAGTGACTGGTTCCTGGAAGGCTCACATTTCCTGCGTGAAAAACACCCACCCGAGAGCGTGGGCTGGAAATGCCTGGCGAGGGCGGCCAGTGATATTGCCGCGATGGGAGGAACGCCGCGCTGCTTTTTGCTGAATCTGGCGCTTCCTTCGAGTGCAACCGGAAAATGGCTGAAGAGTTTTCTGAGGGGATTGCGGCGCGCGGCTGAACGGCTTCATTGCGTGCTTGCGGGAGGGGACACGACTCTTAGCAATCGAATTTTGATCAGTGTCACGGTGATCGGAGAGATTGCGGAGGGCCAGGAGGTGTTGCGCTCGGGAGCGCGAGCCGGCGATCTGCTTTTTGTGAGTGGAACATTGGGCGAAGCGGAACAAGGCTTGCGCTTGATTCGAGAAAACGGTGGGGGGGCGCGCCCAACGAATTCCGCCCTGCGAAAGCATCTCTTCCCCGAACCAAGGGTGGAATTGGGACGGTGGCTGGCCCAAAAAAAACTGGCCAGCGCGATGATGGATCTTTCGGATGGACTGTCGAGCGACTTGCCTCGGATATGCGCTGCGAGTGGAGTGGGCGCGCTGATTCATCTGAGCAGCCTCCCGGTCCTGCGCGGAATTGGCGAGACAACCCGGACGCAACTGGCGCTGCACGGCGGCGACGACTATGAACTCCTGTTCACCATAACCCCGCGCAAAGCGGCCTCGCTTCCCGCAAAGTTTCGCAAACTGCGACTGACGCAGATTGGGGAGATCACGAAGGAACGCGGTGTGCGGGTAGCCGGAAGAGACGGCGTGGCGAAACCGCTTCGGGCATCCGGATGGGATCCCTTTCGAAAGGCGAAGTAAACACCAGGTGGATCAGTGGGCTGGGGGAGGCGCCGGCGAGGGCGTGGCGACTGGAGGCGGGGCGACACGAGGCGGCACGATTGCAGGCCTTGCTCGTGGCGCTGGAACTTCTTCTTCGGGGGCGGTGTCAGGTACGTCGGTGTGGACGTGATGTTCGTCGGCCTGCTCTTCGAGCGTGGTCACGTTCGGAAAATTGAGAGGCGGCATGCCGGCGGTGGCTTTTTCCATGAATTCCATCCAGATGGGCAGCGCGGCAAGGGCGCCGGATTCCCGCTTGCCGAGGGAAATCTGCTTGTCGTCATAGCCCACCCATACGCCGGCCGTAATCTGCGGCGTAAATCCCATGAACCAGGCGTCGGTGAAATCCTGCGTGGTTCCGGTCTTGCCAGCCGCGGGACGCCCGAGTGCTTTTGCCTTCATGGCGGTGCCAAACTGCACGACCTCTTCGAGCATGGCGGTCATAGTGTGGGCCACCTCGGGCGAAACAACATCGTGGACTTCCGGATGAGCTTCCTCGAGCAGAGCGCCATCGTAGCTGGTGACGCGGCGAATCATGTGTGGGTCAATGCGGATACCTTCATTCGGGAAGACGGTGAATGCGGAGACGTGTTCGATCAGGCGCATGTCCGCTGCGCCCAGGGCCAGCGGCAGATAGGGCGGCAAAGGCGTGGTAATGCCGAAGCGTTTGGCCATGTCCACGATGTTGGAGATGCCCACTTTTTCGGCGAGTTTTACTGCCGGGACGTTGCGCGAACCGGCGAGGGCGCGACGCAGCGTGATGACACCCTCAAATTTTTCATCGTAGTTGTGCGGGGAATAGACCTGACCGCCGCTCATAGTGCTGAAGGGCGCGTCGACAATGGTGTCAAAAGGCGAAAAGCCCTTTTCGATGGCGGTCGTGTAGACATAAGGCTTGAACGAGCTGCCAACCTGGCGGACGGACTGCGTGGCGCGATTGAATTTCGAATCTTCAAAGCTGTAGCCGCCGACCATGGCCTTGATTTCGCCGGTGCCGTTGTCAATGGCGATCATCGCGGCCTGAGGAGCGGGTTGCTGCTCCAGCTGGACGTGAGCGGTGGTCTCGCGAAGTTCCTGGATGGAAAATTGGGCGAGGTCGCCGACGGCAAGAATTTCGTTGGGGCGCTTATGGCCGGTCCAGGCGATGTCGAGAGAAGAAATTATCGCGCGATAGGTGCCGATCTTGATGGTGGCGCTCTTGTCGTCCACGGCCATCACGAGGCCGGTGACGTAACTTCCCTTTTCGATGGCGTGGCGCCAGTCGTCGTCTTCGTAGGAGTCGAGCTTCCCGAGATTGTCCTTGAGGACGTTGGGCAGTTTGTCGCGCCAGCCGTGGCGGCGGTCGTAGATGTGCAAGCCATCGCGAATGGCCTGGTTGGCGGCTTTTTGCATCTGGATGTTCAGCGTGGTGTAAACGCGCAGGCCACGCTCGTGAACCGCTTCGGTGCCATAGGTGGACTCTAGATACTTGCGGATGTCTTCGAAGAAGTAGGGAGCGAGATCATTGCGCGGATATTGTACATGCAGGCCGAGGCGGGTTTTCTTCGCGGCCTCTTCCTCCGCTGGCGTAATTTTCCCTTCCTCCATCATCTGGTGGATCACCAGATTGCGGCGGGCCAGGGCGCGTGCCGGGTCGGTGAGGGGAGAATAGATAGGACCGCGAATCATTCCGGCGAGGAGCGCGGCCTGCTGGAGATTCAGGTCGGTGACGTTTTTGCCGAAATAAAATTGCGCGGCAGCAGCGAAGCCGTAGTTGCCGTGCGCGAGATAGACCTGGTTCGCGTACATGGTGAAGATTTGGGGCTTGGTGTAGCGGCGCTCGATCTGCAACGAGAGGAGCATTTCCTGGGCTTTACGGCGGAAGCTGCGGTCGCTGCGGTCGAGGAAAAGATTGCCGGCGAGCTGCATGGTGATGGTGCTGGCGCCTTCGGCTTTGCGGTGCTTCAGGATGTTACGGTACGCGGCTCCGGCCACGCGGGGAAAGTCCACACCCCAGTGATCTTCGAAGTGCTGGTCTTCGATGGCGGTGACCGCGTTGTAGAGAACTTTGGGGACTTGCTCCCAGGTCATGAGGATGCGGCGCTGAAGGGCGAAGCTGCCGACGAGCTGGCCGTCATCGGCATAGATTTCGGTGACCACGTTGGGGCGGTACGTTTCGAGCGCGCGGATTTCCGGCAGGTCGCTTTCGTAAACAAAGAGCAATCCGGCGGCCGCGCCCAATGCGACCGAACATAGAAGCAAAAATGCGACCGCGACGCGGTCAATCAGTTTCCAGCCACGGAGGCGCAGGGTGATCGGGGGAAGCGAAAACATGGACAGGCAATTCTAACGCAGAATAATTCCTTCACGCCGGTGCGAAAAAGAAAACCTTTGCGCTTTAGGAACATTACCGGGAATGAGTTCTATGATCCGGTGCGTAAGTTAATGGATACTTACCCTGGTTTACATACAGACTTGGGGGATTCGGGCCAATGTTTATGCTTCTTTTCGCTGCATCGGTGGTCGTAGCCTTGGGCTTAGCTTTCGGTGTTTCCTTGATTTTCCGGCGGATGACAGAGAACCTTCTTTCGCGCCAACTGGCTGAGAACGTAAGCCACGCAACCGCAAAATACCTGCAAATCGCGATTCTGCTGGCGGGAGTTTCCAGCGGGGCGCGGATTCAACTGCTGAAAGATTACCTGAACACGCCTGCTTACAACGCGGAGGCTTTGAATGCGCAGATGAAACCCGCGCTATGGAGCCTGGCGATGTATAACACGGCGACCGATTCGCTGATGGGGATTCTGTGGTTGATGATCGTGTTCGCGTTTCTCGCCTCGGTGGCCGTGGCCTTTATTCGGCGGTCAAAGATCCGTTGGCTGTTGCCGGAGAGGGAAGAGATCCGCGGGAGTTGGTCCAAGTAAACTGGCGGAGATTGGATGTCCACCGGGAGCTCAGTCCTCGCGGGTGTAATAACGTTCGCCGGCGCAGGCGCGGCATAGGGTGCGGCCGTTGAGGGTTACTTCGCGCTTGAAGTTGATGCCTTCGCCGCACTGGGCGCAGACAACGCGCGGCCCCTTGAAGCCGGGAAGATCTTCGGGATGGATTTCCACCGTTACCCATTCTGTTGAAAACAGGGCATCGTCAGAAAGTTGCGCGTAAGCTTTCTGCTGGGCCTCTTCCCTAGGCAAATTGGGAAAGAGTTCTTTGGCCGCTTGCTTGGAGGATTCTTTCGCGGCGACGCGGATGGCACGGCCGGTTTGCAGGTCGCAGAACGTGGCAGCCACCTTTCCCCAATCGAGAAATTTCAACGCGCGCTTGCCGAGGCGGCAGTTGGCGACGAGCGCGACGGCGTCGGTGACGCAGCGGTCGATTTCGACGTAAGTGACAATGCGCTTGCGCTCGGCGATTGGATCGAGGCCCAGTTCACGAATGCCCAACATTGCGAGGCGTACGCCCAGGACTTGGCCGGCGCAGATGTGGCCGTGGGCGACGGCGGCGAGTTCGAGGTATTCGTTGAGAGTTTTCATAGTCCAGCTAAAAACCGAACCGCTGTCATTCTGAACGCATCCGGTGAGGATGGGTGAAGAATCTAAGCCTACACTCAGTTCAAGTCGTCATCTAAAGTTGAGATCCTTCGCCTATCCTTGTCGGATAGGCTCAGGATGACACGCTTTTGGTGATGTATCGTCATGTGGTCCGTTCAGGCGCCGCGGCGTGCCAGGGATGCGGTTTGCGGGCTTCAACGAAGGCGAAGTAGGTCATTAGGACGGCCAGGGCGGAAAAACTAGCGTCGCGCACTACGGTCATGCCCGTAAGCTTCTCTGGAGTGCCGAAGCAGCCGCAGTTGATGTCCATGTGCAGAAGATACGCGCGTGTTACGACTCCGAGGAAACCCACCATAATCAGGGTCACCACGCTGGCCCAAATCCGCAATCCCCACCCGATGATCAGCATCAGGCCAACGACTATCTCCACGAACGGGAGGGTGTGCGCAAGGAGACCCGCCGCCTCGGGCGAGAGCATTTTGTAGGATTCCACCTGCTGCTGAAACATGGTGAGATTTGTGGAGACGGAGAATTTAAGAAAGAAATAGGGCCACAAGTGGGTATTCGGCAGGAGGAGCTTCGCGAAACCGGCGTAAACGAAAATGGCGCCCATGACCAAGCGGCCAATCCAGATGATGATGCGGCGGTAGTTGAATGGGGAGGATTGAAGCATGGGGGTTAGGATGGCCTCCGATCAGGGAGTCAGGATAGCAGCGAACAGATAGCAGATAACAGGGATCAGCTTGGTGCCAGCAGCGTACGAGTTACATAAAATGGGCCGAGGTTCCTGATCGCTGTTCACTGCTAACTGTTATCCAGCCGCATTCGACCGATGATCCTTCCAGAATCGAGTTACCTCACTTCCGGGCCACCAGCTGGTCAAGGAAATCCTTCAGGACATCATAGCTGAGCGTTCCGGCGTAGGGGTAGGTTTGCCCCTTGGAATGGAAAACAGTGGTGGGGGTCTGCGTTACCGGGAATGTCAGGCCCAGCTGCTTGTCCTTTTCAATCAGAGGCTCGAGGGTCTGAGCGTCCACGATGGCCTGCACTCTTTTCATTTCCGCCGGCGAGAGCACGCTGGCTACGGTTCCCTTCACGTCGCCATTGGCTTCCCACTTTTCCTGGTTCTGGAACAAGGCCTGCTCGACGGGCTCGCACTTTCCGATGTGCGCCGCCGCGCGAGAGTAGCTGGCGGCCACGCGGGAATAGGCATGCATGGGTAATGGAAAGTCGCGGTGAACCAGGTATACCTTTCCGGTGTTCACGAAATTGTCCATGACCTTTTGCGTGGTGTTCAGAAAGAGCTGTTTGCAGGCGGGGCACTGGAAATCACTGAAGATCTCGACGACCACGGGAGCGGACTTGGAGCCGAAGGCCTTTGTGGGATCTATGTCGGCCACCCCATCGACGGAGATGGTGGTCGTGGAAACTGTGGGGGTATCGGCTACCTTCGGGGAGGAGGTCTTCCGTGCCGTCGCTGCGGTTGTCTGCGATTTCTGATCCGGAGAAGCGGCAATCGCGACCAAGGCGCAACCAATCAGGATCAGTAGGCTAACGGGGACAAGAGGGAGACGGCGGGTCACAGAATCCTCCAAAAGAAAATAGAAGGTAGCGAAATCCAGCCCAGAGTATCACATGTTGAAATGCTGAATCCCTGCCTCGGCGTACTGCCAGGGCAAGCGACACTCAGTTGGTTGGTTGCGATTGGGGGAGGAATCGATGTCCGGGCTGGGGCGGTGGAGAGTATTTAAAGAGGCTTGGAGAGAGAAAGGACAATCGCCGGAAGTATTGAGGATCGGGCTCGGCAGGAGAGAAAAGAGGGAAACGATGGGAGTAAGTTAAAGAAAACAGGTATTTTACAGTTGATATCAAATAACTTGACAGTGCCACACTCAACCTGTATACTTCCCTTCGTTTGACGCTCCCGTAGCTGGCCAGGATGCAAGATATTCGACGATTTCTCGTCCGGTCAGCATTAGCGGCTCGGGCATCTATAGGTATGACCCGGGCAATCCCCCGGGTGAGCGCAAACCCAAGAGTTTCGGGAAGCTTTGAGAAGGAGAAGGAAGCGATGAGCAAGATTATTGGAATTGACCTGGGAACAACCAACTCGGTGGTGGCCGTGATGCAAGGCGGCGAGCCGGTGGTAATTCCCAACCAGGAAGGCACGCGCACCACGCCTTCCGTTGTGGCCATCACCAAGTCCGGCGAAAGGCTGGTCGGGCAGGTGGCCAAGCGCCAGGCGGTGACAAACCCGGAGAACACGGTCTACTCGATCAAGCGGTTCATGGGCCGCCGCTATGACGAAGTGAGCGAAGAGATGAAGCGCGTGCCTTACAAAGTGGTAAAGGGCGATCATGACGACGCGCGCGTGGAAGTCGCCGGCAAGGTGTACAGCCCGCCAGAGATTTCCGCGATGATCCTGACGAAATTGAAGACCGCGGCGGAAGATTTCCTTGGCGAGAAGGTCACCAAGGCAGTGATTACCGTACCGGCGTATTTCAACGACGCGCAAAGGCAGGCCACCAAGCAGGCCGGTGAGATTGCGGGCCTGGAAGTGGTCCGCATCATCAACGAGCCGACGGCAGCGGCGCTGGCCTACGGCCTCGAAAAGAAGAGCGACGAAACCATCGCCGTGTACGACCTCGGCGGCGGCACGTTCGATATTTCGGTGCTGGAAGTGGGCAGCGGCGTAGTGGAAGTGAAGTCCACGAACGGCGACACCCACCTGGGCGGCGACGACGTGGACCAGAAGATCGTCGACTGGCTGATTGACGAATTCAAGAAAGAGCACGGCATCGATCTGGGCAAAGACAAGATGGCGTTGCAGCGGCTGAAGGAAGCCGCGGAAAAGGCCAAGATTGAGCTTTCGCAGATGATGGAGACGGAGATCAATCTCCCCTTTATCACCGCGGGCGCGAGCGGCCCGATTCACATGCAACAGAAGCTGACGCGCATGCGCCTGGAACAGCTGATGAGCGATCTGCTGGAGCGCTCGATGAAGCCGGTGAAGCTTGCCCTGGAAGACGCGAAGATGTCGCCGAACGACATTCAGGAAGTGGTGCTGGTGGGCGGTTCGACGCGTATTCCGAAGGTGCAGCAACTGGTGAGCACGTTCTTTGGCGGCAAAGAGCTGCACAAGGGCGTGAACCCGGATGAAGTCGTTGCCGTTGGCGCGGCCATTCAGGGCGCGGTGCTCGGCGGAGAAGTGAAGGACATCCTGTTGCTTGACGTGACGCCGCTTTCGCTGGGCGTTGAAACTTTGGGTGGCGTGATGACCGTGCAGATTCCGCGCAACACCACGATTCCGACGCGCAAGGTGGAGACCTATTCGACGGCTTCGGACAACCAGCCCGGCGTGGAAATCCACGTGATGCAAGGCGAACGGAAGTTCGCGAAGGACAACCGGTCGCTCGGCACGTTCAAACTGGATGGCATTCCACCGGCTCCGCGCGGTACGCCGCAGATCGAGGTCACGTTTGACATCGATGCGAACGGCATCCTGAACGTGAGCGCGAAGGACAAGGCCACCAACAAGGAACAGAAGATCACCATCACGGCTTCGACCGGCTTGACCAAGGAAGAAGCGGAGAAGATGCGCGTCGAGGCCGAGTCGCACGCGGAAGACGACCGCAAGCGGATGGAAGAAGTGGAAGCGCGCAACCGTCTGGACGGCATCGTGTACCAGGCCGAAAAGACGATTCGCGACAACCGCGACAAGCTGAACGACGCCGACGTGAAGCAGGCCGAGGAAGCCATCGAAGAGGCTAAGAAGGCCGTCAACGAAGGCGGCGTGGCGCGCCTGCGTTCGGCGGCCGAGAACGTGGAGAAGACGCTGCACAAAATGGCGGAAGAGCTGTACAAGAAGGCACAGGCGTCGGGCGCGGAGCAGGCAGGAGCCGCGGGTGCAGGTGCGGGCGCCGGAGCCGGGTCCGCTTCGAGCGGCGGTGGCGCGCAGGGCGGTCAAAAGCCCGGCGACGTGATCGACGCCGAGTATGTGGACGTGGACGACAGCAAGAAGCCGAACTGAAGAAGTGGCCAGCGACCAGTGGCAAGTGAAGAGTGATTGGTGACTTGTGACTGGTGACTGGTGAAGACCGGAAGTTGAGAGTTTGGCCGGGTCAGGCAGCATTCAAGGTCAAAAGAACGGCTGGTGGTTGGTGGGGTGCTCGGCGAGCTGGGCCCCACCAGTCACTAGTCACCAATCACCAGTCACTTTCAATCATGGCGACTAGCGCTAAACACGATTATTACGAACTGTTGGGAGTCGCGCGTAAGGCGACGGCGAAGGATATCCGCACGGCGTTTCGAAAGCTCGCGCGCAAATACCACCCCGACCTGAATCCGGGCGACAAATCCGCGGAAGAGAAATTCAAGCAGTTGCAGGAAGCTTACGACGTTCTTTCGGATACGAAGAAGCGGCAGATGTACGACCAGTACGGCTTCTACAGCGACAACGCGCCGCCTCCGGGTTATTCCGGCGGAGCCGGCGCGGGCGACCCCAACGTGAATTTTGATTTTGGCGGATTTGATTTCGGGGGCGGCAGCGGGGCCGGCGGAGCGGGAACCGGCGGAAGTTTCCGCGACCTCTTCAGCCAGTTTTTTGGGGGGGCACGCGGCGGAGCGGTCGAGCCGGAGCACGAACCCGGCGGTGATCTGGAATACCAGATCGAAATTGATTTCCGGGATGCGGTGCGGGGCGCCGTGAAGAAGCTGCAGATCACGCGGCTGGATACGTGCGAGGTGTGCCACGGCACGGGAGCCGTGGGCACGCCGCAGACTTGCCCGGTATGCAATGGCACGGGGCAGGTTCAGCAGGCAGCGGGGAAAATGCGTTTCAATGTGCCGTGCAGCCGATGTGGCGGCACCGGAAAACTGCGCACCGCTTGCAAGAATTGCGGCGGCGAGGGCCGCGTGCGCCGGGCGGAAACGATTGACGTGCGCATTCCGGCCGGCGTGGCAAATGGGGGACGTGTGCGCGTACCTGGCAAGGGGAATGCCGGCACGATGGGCGCGCCTCCGGGCGATTTGTATTTGCGCGTGGTGGTGCGGCCGCACGAATTTTTCGAACGGCGAGGAAACGATTTGTATACCAAGGTGCCGGTCACCGTGGCGGAAGCATCGCTGGGCGCGAAGGTGGAGGTGCCGACGATTGACGGACGGTCGCTGGTGCGCATTCCTCCCGGCACGAACAGCGGCAAAACGCTGCGGCTGAAGGAAAAAGGCGTGCCGAGCGCGCGTAACGGCGAGCGCGGCGACCAGTATGTGGAGATTCAAGTGGTGGTGCCGGAGCCGACCGACGAGCGTGTGCGAAACCTGATGAAGGAACTGGAAGAGATTGCTCCGGCCGATCCGCGGAAGGATTTGTTTGCCAAGGCTGGAGTGTAAGGAGGAAAGTTTTTAGTTGTTAGTTCTAAGTTTTAAGTAAGGCGCAAAACCGTGCTTGGTCTTGAAACTAAAAACTTATGACTTAAAACTGAAAACTGTCGCCCATGCCGCCAAAGACGAGAAAACGCGCGAAAGCCGGCTACATGATCAGCGCCGTTGCTGAAATCTATAAGCTGCATCCGCAGACGCTGCGGTTGTACGAACGCGTGGGATTGCTGAAACCGTCGCGCTCGCAGGGCAACACGCGGTTGTATACGGATTCGGACCTGGAGCGGTTGGACGTGATTCTGACGCTGGCGCGGGACATGGGCGTGAATCTGGCGGGGATCGAGATTATTTTAAATATGCGTGAGAAAATGATCGAGATGGAGAGGCAGATGAGCGAGTTTGCGCACGTGGTGCAACAGGAGTTGTGCCGCATCGCCGCGCAGCCGGATGAGAAGGCGTCGAAGCACGCGATTGTGAGGATGGGGCCGCGAGTGGTGAAGGCGTGAGGGAGCGGCGTGACTGGTGAATAGTGACTGGTGACTGGTTTCGAAGACGGGCATTTCGTGGCGAACCTCATAGGGATAGCAGTTAGCAGATAACAGCGATCAGGAAGCGTCGGAAGCCCCGAGTGAATCGGGGCTTTTGCTTTTTTGTGCACAGATTTCCGCAGGGGAGACGCATTGTGAGCCGTGGGGATGGGACGTATGATGGCGTAGAACTTATATGGAGTGCGGGCCGACCGGGTCGGCCCGCTTTTGAGGTTGCGACCACGCTAAAGAACTTAAATTGGGAGTCAACGCTTACGCCGTAAAAGCGGCAGCTGGGCTGCCGCACTCCAAAGGAAGACCATGGCCAGGGAAGATTGCGCGCTGTGCAAGGGGACGGGTTGGAAGATGGTGCCGCGGAAAGACGGCGCGGCGGGCCAGATGGCAGTGGCCTGCGAATGCGGCATGGAAGAGCGCGCCGAAAAAGTGATGGAGAGGGCGCGCGTGCCGAAGCGCTACGAGCATTGCGATTTCGAAAGTTACGCGACTGACCTTGCCGACGGCAAAACGTGGACCACGCAACATGAGCAGGCGCTAAAGCAGGCGAAGTTGTTGACGCAGGCGTTTGTGCGCGACTATCCGGCTACTGAAAAAGGATTGCTGCTGATGGGTCCTTCGGGCGTTGGCAAGACGCATCTGGCAGTGGCGGCGCTGAAGGAATTAATTCGCCGCGGGCATAACGGGCTTTTCTGCGATTATCGCGAACTGTTGAAGGAAATTCAGGCCAGCTACAACCCGTCGAGCGAGTCCACCGAGATGGGCGTGCTGGAACCGGTGCGCACCGCGGAAATTCTGGTGCTCGACGATCTGGGCGCCAGCAAACCCTCTGCTTGGGTGCTGGACATCATCGGGCTGGTGCTGAACGCGCGCTACAACGAAAAGCGCATGACGATTCTCACTACAAATTATTTCGAGGAGACGGCCACCCCGGAGCCGGCCCCGCGGTTGCCGGGCGGCCAGCGGATGATCGTAAAAGAAGACACTATCGCGGACCGCATCGGCGCGCGGATGAGGTCGCGCCTCTATGAAATGTGCCGCACCGTCGAACTCCAGGCCCCGGATTTCCGCCGTGAGGCACGCCAACTCGGCCGCGCCCGGGCGTAGCGGTCATCATCAAATTCCATTAAGTCTTCACCCCGATGCGTTTTTCCCAGGCTTCCTGTTCTGTTTTTCCCCAATGAGCGACGATGACAGAGTAGCCGTCGGGATCGGGCATGAAAATTTCACCGCTGGGCATATATGCCGGGTAGTTTATGGGCGGAACTTTGATACCCGCGGCCAGGAGTTGTTCGCGCAAAGCAACCAGATCTGGCGCGTACATGCACAGCATCGTGGTTACACGTATCGGATCGAGCGGCTCTTCCGCCCGCAAAAACATTATCGCGCCACCCTCGCAATGCATCCGCGCCCAACCCAAGGGAGTGCAGCGATCAGTATCCACGGTGACAAAACCCAGCAATTCGTAGAAACGGATCGACCGCTCGATCTCCGCCACATGCAGCATTGGCGTTGAGTAGCTAACCTTTGCGCTCATATACCCTCACCTCCACTGAATGGCGCAGTCTTGGTTCCGCTCGTTGGCGAGTTTCCTGTTTGCGATTGATAGGAACGGAATCACTGTCTCAAATTTACCTTAATCATTCGTCATGTAAACTAGCTAATATGATCCCCGCTGGGTACATGGCTAAGCGCGTTTCCAAAAGGCCTGACTGGATCAAGGCAGCTCACGTCATTGACATTTACTCGGTAAGCCACTGTATTTCCGAAGATTTCAGTGAGTACATTAAATTTTGGAAGCACAATGGTTTTTGGTTATTCGATTCGCCAGAAGCAATACGGACTGTCGCTCAGGAGAATTCAATCGACCTGCAGGGGACATCCCTTTTCTATTATGAAGTCCACGACATGGAATTCGACGGTGAAAACTGGCGCGCATTTGGACTCGAAGCTTCGATTCCGACGAATGTTGTGGTGCCTTCCATAAAGCAACTTAAAGGATTCGATGTTGTCACATTCTGGTGCAAGACTTCGCCCGAATGCTCCCCACTTTCATGTAACGGGCTAGCGGAGGAGCTTTCAACAAATCCTCACTGCCTGTTTGCCTCGTTTGAAGAGGCTGAGATCAATCTCAATAAGCGAAATTTCAAAAATGGCGAGCCGGGTCCGTATCGAATATTCTCCGTATATTCGGTTGACTGGGCTTGACAGATTCCACTGGAGAAATCTGATCCAGGATCGTGGACGCGACCACCCATAAGCTATTGAGTGGGGATCCTCCCGGCATCGGCTATGCCCGCTTGATTGACACGGGGTTTGCGCGGCGAGTATTCTTTTAAGGCTGTGGCGTTCCCCGCGACCTACCTGCGGGAGGCAAGCGTTTGCAGCATTTCAGTAGCTAGTGACCGAGTTACTTCGAGCAGGAGCACTTCCTCTCTGCCCCGTTGTAACCCCTCCTTGCATTACCCCGGTTGGGATCTGGCAAGGATTGACTCGACAAAAAACAGGGATAGAAATCCCGGAGGCGATTGAACATGTTTTCTGACCACGATAACCCCGTATCTTCCGCAGCGACCGCAGCAGCCCAGGACAGCGAAACTCCACAAAACGCGGAAACCACGCCGGCAGCCGAAGCCGCCGCTGCAGCCGCGCCGGTGCAGGCCGTGAAGCCCGAAGAGGCCCACGCACACGCCGAAGCGCAGGCGCAGACCGCCGCGGTTGACGCCGAAGCCGCCGCTGCCGCCGAAGAAGCCGCCAGCGCGGAGGAGATGAGCAAGCTCATCGACCAATATAGCGAGCCGCAGGAAGCAGCGCCGCAAAACGAAATTATTGAAGTGAAGGTGGTCGCGTACACCGAGCAGGGCGTGGTGGTGGACCTCGGCGGAAAGACCGAGGGACTGATCCCCGCCGCGGAATTCGCCGAAACCGAAATTCCGCGCCCGGACCCGAACGCCACCATTGAAGTGCAGCGCACCGGCGAGACGAAAGACAACTTCGTGATCGTCTCTTATCAAAAGGTGCTGCGCCGCCGCACGTGGGAAAAGCTGGACGTGCAATTCAAAGCTAAAGAAACGATTACCGCGAAAGTTGTGGACCGCATCAAGGGCGGCCTGGTGGTGGACATCGGCGTCCGCGCGTTTCTACCTGGTTCGCAATACGACCTGCGTCCAACGTCGAATCTCGACGGACTGCTTGGCCAGGAAGTGCAGGTGCGTATTACCAAGCTGAACCGCCGCCGCGGCAACGTGGTGGTCAGCCGTCGCGCGCTGCTGGAAGAAGAGCTGCACGCCAAGCGCGCCGAGTTGATGGAGAAGCTGAGCGAGGGACAAACGGTGCACGGCACGGTGAAGAACGTCACCGAATACGGCGCCTTCGTGGATTTGGGCGGCATTGACGGCTTGCTGCACCTGACCGACATGAGCTGGGGCCGCGTGCGGCACCCGAGCGACGTGGTAAAGCCGGAGCAGGAACTGGACGTCATCATTCTGAAGTTCGACAAGGGCAAGCAGCGGGTTTCGCTGGGCCTGAAGCAACTGCATAAAGATCCCTGGGTGGATGCGGGCGATCGTTACGGAGCGGGCGGAAAATATCACGGCAAGGTGGTCGGCGTGGTGGACTACGGCGTGTTCGTCGAGCTCGAACAGGGCGTCGAAGGCCTGGTACACGTTACCGAAATGTCGTGGTCGAAGAAGCCCACGCATCCTTCGAAGCTGGCGAAAGTCGGCGACGAAGTGGACGTGGTGGTGCTGGACATCAAGCCGAGCGACCGGCGCGTTTCGCTGGGCATCAAGCAGGCGCAACCCGATCCCTGGCTGCTGGTGGCGGAGAAGTATCCCGTCGGCACGGTGGTGACCGGCAAGGTGCGGAACATTGCCGAGTTCGGCGCGTTCATCGAAATCGAAGAGGGCTTTGACGGGCTGGTGCACGTCGGCGACGTCAGCTGGACCGGCCGCGTGAAGAACCCGCACGAAGTGTTCAAGAAGGGCGAGCCGGTCACCGCGAAGGTGCTGCGCATCGATCCGGAGAATCGCCGCGTGTCGTTGGGCATGAAGCAGGTGAACGACATCTGGGGCGACTGGTTCAAGCAGCACAAAGTGGGCGACATCGTGCGCGGGAAGGTTTCGCGCATCGCCACTTTCGGCGCGTTCGTTGAGTTCGGCGAAAACATCGAAGGACTTTGCCACAACACCGAGATCGAGGAGCGCAAGCGCCGCGACGAAGGCGTCGGCAATTTCCGCCCATCCACCGGACCGCTGAAGAGCGCCGGCCCGCTGGAACCCGGGAAGGAATACGATTTCAAGATCATCAAGATCAGCTCGGAAACGCGGCGCATCGGCTTGAGCTACCGCGCGGCTGTGCGGCAGATCGAGCGCAAGGAGATCGAGCAATACAAGTCGTCGAAGTCTTCGGCGACAGCCACGATCGGCGATGCAATGAAGCAGAAGCTTGCTTCAAGGTAGCGCCGCGAGTAGTTCCACCGCCCGGGCGATTCACCAGATAAATTCATTTACCTGCGGGTCATTTTAATGATAGGAAGAGGGACATCCGGGCAAGGGATGTTCCTCTAAGTCGCCTCGCCCCAAAGAGTTGTGCGGCACGAGTGGTTTCCGATTAAAGAGGCATAACCGATGACAAAGCAACCGACGCTCACGAAGGCCGATTTGATCGAAGAAGTGCTCCGGGTGACCGAGCTTCCGCGGAAGGAGTCGGAAACGATCGTGGAAACGATTTTCGAGAGCATCATTGACGCCCTGCAGAAGGGCGACAAAATCGAGATTCGCGGGTTCGGCAGCTTTCGGACGCGGCAGCGCCGCGGGCGGATCGGGCGGAATCCGAAGACCGGGGAAAAAGTGGATGTGCCGGCGAAGAAGATTCCGTTTTTTAAGCCGAGCAAGGAACTCAAGGACTTTGTGAACACTTCGGCAACCGCGCCGCAGAGTGAAGCCGCGCCGTCCTGAGCTGAAGTTCCATCGATTTGAGAGAGTGACGACGCCCCGGATTCACGGGGCGTTTTTCTTTGGAGTGCGGCTCTGCCGCCGCTTTTGAGGTGTTGGCCGCGAGAAAAACGAAAGTTTGGGCAACTAGGCCGCAATTGAAAAAGCGGGAGCAGAGCTCCCGCACTCCAAAGAATCACGCCCCTTTTCCCTCTCACTGATCAGCGATTACTGATAACGGTCCCCTCCTCAACTACGTTATCCTGACTTCCACATCAATCACACGGCGGTTGCACTCGATGGACTATCTCTGGACTCCCTGGCGTTACCAGTACATGGCGCAAGCGGCCGCGGGCCAACAGCCGGAATGCATTTTTTGCGACGCGGTGAAGCGTAACCAGGATGTTGAGACGCTGATCGTGCATCGCGCGAAGAAAGCCTTCGTCATCCTCAACCGATTCCCGTACACCTCCGGCCACGTCATGATCGTGCCGTATGCACATGTAGCGGAACTCCAATTGTGCGAACCCGGCGCGCTCGCCGAAATGATGGAGCTGGCGCAACGAATCGAGACCATCTTTCGCGGGACGTATAAGCCGGATGGCATGAACCTGGGCATGAATTTGGGGCGCGCCGCGGGCGCCGGCGTGGCTGGGCATTTGCACTTGCACATGCTGCCGCGGTGGATCGGCGATTCGAACTTCATGACTGTCACCAGCGAAACACGCGTGCATCCCGAAGAATTAAAAACCACCTACGAACGGCTCAGCAAAGCGCTGAAGGCGTAATTTTTGAGCGCGGGGGCGTAGCTCGCACTTTTGAGATGTCGGCCGCACCGCTCGAACGATACTTTCTTTTCTGGGTTAGTCCGTAAAAGCGAAAGCTTTGCTTTCGCACTCAAAATGTGACAAGGGCGCGCGGGTCGGGCTAAAATTGTAATTCAAAATTGCTATTGAACCGCGCCGGAGAATCTCCTTGAACCTGGAACTTAGCGAAGAACAGAAGCTGCTGCAAAAGAGCGTGCGGGAGTTTGCGGAATCGGAAGTGCGCCCACTGGCGAAGCACAACGACGAGACGGGAGAGTTTCCCCGAGCGCTGTTCTGCAACGCGGCGGAGCTTGGGTTGACCGGCGTGGCGTTTCCGGAGGCCGAGGGCGGGGCGGGTTTCGACCACATCGCGTACACCATCGTGATCGAGGAAGTTTCGCGTTGCTGCGCCTCCACTGGCGTCATCCTGAGCGTGCAGAATTCGCTCTTTTGCGATCCGATCCATCGTTATGGCACCGAGGAGCAGAAGAAGAAGTTCCTGCTTCCCTTCACGCGCGGCGAAAAAATTGGTTGCTACGCTTTGACGGAGCCACAGGCCGGCTCGAACGCCGCGGCGCTGCAGACGAAAGCTGTGAAAAAGGGCGACACTTACATAATCAACGGCACCAAGGCGTGGATCACCAACGGCGGCGTGGCCGATGCGGCGATCGTCTACACCAACACCGATCCGGCGAAAGGCGAAAAAGGAATCACCGCCATCGTGGTGGAAAAGGGCACACCGGGATTTAAGGTCGGCAAGGAAGAAAAGAAACTCGGTATAAACGCGACAGCTTGCAGCGAGCTTGTCTTTACGGATTGCGTGGTGCCCGTCGGCAACCGCATCGGGAACGAAGGCGAAGGCTACAAGGTGGCGCTATCAACGCTTGACGGCGGCCGCATCGGAATCGCGTCACAGGCGGTTGGCATTGCCCAGGGCGCGTTTGAGGCGGCGCTGAAGTGGTCGCAGGAGCGCATGGCGTTCGGACATCCCATCGCGCAGTTTCAGGCGATCCAGTTTATGCTGGCCGACATGGCCACGGAGATTGACGCGGCGCGGCTGCTGGTTCGCAAGGCGGCGTGGAAGCAGGACTCCGGCGGACGTTTCAGCCAGGAGGCGGCCACGGCGAAACTGTTTGCCAGCGAAATGTCCACGCGAGTGGCGCACAAGGCGATTCAGATTCACGGCGGATACGGGTACAGCAAGGAATATCCGGTCGAACGGGCGTATCGCGACGCGCGCATTACGGAAATCTATGAAGGCACCAGCGAGATCCAGCGGTTGGTGATTGCGGGTTGGCTTTTGAAATCCTAGGCAATATTCCATGGCCTGCCGGCAGGATGCCGGCGCTACCCAACGCGGGCGGCGGAAAACGCTCCGTAGTATCCTGACGGAGTGCTGGAACTTGACGCGGGACTTGAATTCAATCCTGAAGGTGATGGGGAGTTTCTCTCCCTGCTGCCGGAGCGGCCCGCGGTTTGCCTGATCGAAGCGCGTGAAGAAAAGGCCGAGCCGCACTTGATTCGCACGGCCAATTTGCGACGGCGCTTGCAGCGTCTGCTGGGCCCTCTTGATCCCTCGAGCAAGCGGTTGAACCTGAGGAATTTCGCGCGGCTGGTGAGATATCGCGTCACTAATTCCGCGTTCGAACAATCGCTCACTTATTACCAGATCGCGCGACAGCGATTTCCCAAGCGCTATCGTGACCTGATGCGGCTGCGCCCGTCGCCGGTGCTAAAGATCAACCTGAAGAACGCTTATCCGAGGTGTTACGTCACGCGGCACATCGCGGTGAACGAACAGGGCGTGCCCGCCGGGGGTATTTATTACGGTCCCTTTCCCTCGCGCCGGGCGGCGCAGGTGTATGCCGACAGCGTGTTGGATTTTTTCAAGGTGCGCCGCTGCCAGATCAAGATTCGCCGCGACCCTTCGTTTCCCGGGTGCCTCTACTCGGAGATGAAGATGTGCCTGGCGCCGTGTTTTGCGGGCTGCAGCAAGGAAGAGTACGACGTAGAAGTGACCCGACTGGTGGGATTTCTGGAAACTGGCGGTGGATCGCTGCGGGCCACATACGAACAAGAGCGGGAACGCGCAAGCGAGGAACTCGATTTCGAACGAGCCGCAGCGATTCACAAGAAGCTGGAAAAATTGGATGATGCACTGCGGGCCGGGCCGGAAGTCGCACGGCGAGTGCAGGACCTTGACGCCGTGATTTTGCAACGAATGGCCGAGGAACAAACGATTGGAATTTTCGGCGTGCATGGAGGACGGCTGGCCGCGCCGTATGCGTTACGGTTCGGCGACACTAGCCAGCCGCGCTCCGCCGAGGAGGCGGTGCGCGATTACCTGGAAGCGATGATGAACGCTCCGCCGGCCGCGACGACTCCGAGGCAATCCGCGACGGAACTGGGCGAACACCTGCGGCTGGTGGCGCGCTGGTTTTACAGTAACCCGCGCGAGGGGGAAATTTTCTTTCGCGAGAAGGATTGGCCGTACCGGCGGATTTTGAGGGCGTGTTCGCGATTGCTGGCTCCGCCGAAAGAAGAGGCCAACGAATTGAGCAAATAGAGAGACAATCAGAAGGCGAAGAAAAGGCTTCTCACAGGGTGCGCCGAGAGGGAGCGCAGAGTTCACAGAGAAGAGAGGAAATTTGAGATGAGCCAGGGTGCAACGCCGGAAGGAACACAGCGCTACGCGGAAAGACTCAAAGAGATCGCGGCCGAAGGGCATTTTCGAAAAGCACAGGGGCTCAGCGTCTCTTCGCTTGGTGTCGGCACGTATCTCGGCCAGCCGAACGACAGCACCGACGCGAGTTACGCGGCGGCCCTCGTGGAAGCAGGACTCGCTGGATTTAACGTGTTCGATACGGCGATCAATTACCGCTTTCAGCGCAGCGAACGCAATGTCGGCACCGCGCTGAAGGTGCTGGCGAACAAGGGCCTGGCGCGCGACGAATTCGTAGTCTGCACCAAAGGGGGCTACCTCACGCCCGACGGCACCATGCCCGCCGACGCCAACCGCTATTTTTTCGACGAGTACATCCAGCGCGGCGTGTTCACAGCGAAAGAAGTAGCCGCCGGGTGCCATTGCATGGCCACGCGGTTCATCGAGAACCAGTTGAACCGCAGCTTGAAAAACCTGGGTGTCAGCTGCATTGACGTCTACTATCTGCACAATCCGGAAACGCAACTTGGCGAAGTGCCGCGGCCGGAATTCCTGAATCGCGTGCGCCAGGCATTTGAGTTTCTGGAATCAGCGGTGACCGCCGGGAAAATCCACTTTTACGGCATGGCCACCTGGAATGGGTTCCGCCAGGAAGCAAAGGCGGCCGATTCCCTTTTCTTGGGCGAGTTGGAGAAACTTGCGCGCGAGATTGCGGGAAATTCGCATCACTTCCGCTTCGTGCAATTGCCCTATAACCTGGCAATGACCGAGGCCTTGACCCTGGGCAATCAAAGCGTCGACGGCCTGACGCGCACCATGATGGAAGCCGCCGGCGACCTGGGGATCACGCTGGTGGCTAGCGCCGCGCTGCTGCAAGGACAACTGTCACAGAACTTGCCCGCATTCGTGGCGGAAGCGCTGGGACTGCACAACGACCTGGAACGTGCGTTGCAATTTGCGCGCTCTTCGCCAGGGATTACGACGGCACTGGTGGGAATGTCCCGGACGTCGCACGTGGAAGTGAACGCGAAACTCGTCGGAGTGAAGCCCGCGGGGATTGATGAGTTCAGCAAACTGTTTCAGCGGGGCGAGTCGGCCTGAGTGGACGCGAGCGCGGGATGGCGCCCGGTTAGCCAGGCCTTGATCGCGGCGTTGAATTCGTCGAGATGGCCCGCAAAAAAATGATCGGCGCCTTCGACGACAACCAGTCGGTTTCCTCCGCTTAACGCCGCGACGGTCTCCTCCACTTTCTTTCGTTCGCCGAACTTGTCGTTGGAGCCGTGAACAAACAGCTTCGGCTTCGGGCAATCCGCCAGGAAAGAGAAATCCGTGCTGTTCACCGGGATGCCGATCCCGATCAGTTCACTGACACGCGCATCGCGGCAGCCAACACGAAGGCCCACGAAACTTCCAAAGCTGAAGCCGGCGAGGAGCAGGGGGATGCCCGAAAATTGTGCAGCGAGATAATCGAGCGCGGCTTGCACATCGTCCTGCTCGCCACGCCCCTTATCGTGCTCGCCACCGCTCAGGCCCGCACCGCGAAAATTGAAACGCAACACCGGGATGCCGAGGGCGTCTATAGTTTTTGCCGCGTTATAAACCACCTTGTTGTGCATGGTTCCGCCAAAGAGCGGGTGAGGGTGGCAAATCACGGCTGCGAGCAAGGGTAAAACGGATTGGGTGGGAGTCCAGAGAATGGCTTCGAGGCGGCCGGCGGGGCCTTCGAGGAACAGGTTTTGCGATTCGTGTACGGGGTGCATTTGAGAATTAGCCAACAAAAGTGTACCCGAAATGAAACTTTCCTCCGAATCCCGGAATGGTCCTAGTTCTATACTGCCCACTACGCCGTGTGCTCGTACTAGTGCTAAATTGCGGCACTTTGACATTGCAGATTGTTGTTCCGAATGCTACTTTCGCCACGTCCGGCAATTCAGGGGGCTGAATGGGCGATCTTTCCGACCGGCGCGAAGCCCGGCGTTTCGCGATGAATCTGCCAGTTCGCGTGCTTGTGAACGACGCGAATGGCCCGGAACTCAAAGCCAACACGCGCGACGTCAGTTATCGCGGCCTGTATTTTGTCGCCGAAGCTCCGTTCGAAAAGGGCAGCGAAATTGATTTTATCCTGACGCTTCCGGCGCAGATTATTTCCGCGGGCGACGTGAACATCCGGTGTCACGGCCACGTGGTCCGGGTGCAATCAGAGGATCAGGGCAAGACTGGCATCGCCGCGAAAATAGAAAAGTACGAATTCATCCCCGCGCGCGCCACCGCCGCGTAGTTTCTGCTGTTTCATTTATTTGTGTAGGGTACGCTTCCCGCGGGTCGACTTATACAAAGTTGCCGCGCATGCGTACCAGCCAATCTTGCCGAAATTCGCCTTCTTAAACAAAATTGCATCGGTGTCCCATAGTGAACTGCGTGCGATCTTTACCGCGTCCATTCTGAAGCCCTGGACTCCAAAAATTGGTCCCAGACACGCAGTACACAGATTCCAAAGATTTGCGCGCTTTGTGTTTTGATTAGAGAGGTAACTCGCATGAAGACAGCTGAGAACAATCCGATCAAGAATCACGAGGAAATGAAAAACAAGCGGAAGGTGCTCTTTAAGTTGTTCTTGAAGAATCCCATGTATACGAGCCTGGCTGTAGAAATCAAGGCGTTGGACGATCAACTCGCCGATTGGACCCATCTTGTGACGCGGAAGTGACTGAGGCGGAGGCGAACTCGACGTACTTCTATCAGAACCCGTCCAAGCGGGCGCCGATTCTATTGGCTCGTCCAGTTCTATGTTCTGGTGACCGCTTACGAATTTCCCGTCATTGAGGGCGCTCCTTCTTTGTTGGCGCACCCCTTGCCCCATTCTGAAATCCGTGGATTGAAATTTCCAACCGCTTTCTCCCTGAACAATTGAATCGACGACTCCCCGGCCTGAAATTTAGCGATGTGATTCGCCGCGCGTTTTGCGCGTAGAATAGGGGCTTAGCATATTGCAAGGATGGGCGGACGAGGCCCGAGGGGGCGTTATGTATCATTACAATCCGAAAATTGCTTTAGAAGAATTGACCGAAGAGGCGGTGCTGCCTCATCCCGTGAAGTTGCGCGACATGATTTTGCGCAATCAACTCGGGCCGCAGGACGCGCAACTGTTGAACCACGACTTCCAGGAATATCTGACGCGCTTCGGCGAATTGCAGAAAATTGCCGGTGGCATCCTGGACAAGCTCGCGAACGGGCAGCGGAAGACAGCCTGACGGCGGCGCTTGTTGAGCACTTGCCGCCGCCTGAACGAGAGGCCCCACATTCCGGTCATTTCAGTGTCCCGGGGCGAATGCACCGCCCTCCGCTCCCTGCCCAATCGCTTCGGATGCACCGGGGCTGCTACACTAGAATTTCGCATTTTTTGGGAATTGCGAAGCAAGCTTTCCCTCCGAGCTTATGAAACGCAACACACTGCTGATTGATGCAGACGACACGCTGTGGGAAAACAATGTTTTCTTCGAAAAGCTGATCGAGGATTTCATCACTCTGGTGGAGCCCTGCGGTTACAGTCGAGCGTATATCCGCCACATCTTGAATGAAACCGAGCGCAAAAATATCCGCCAGTACGGCTACGGGGTGCGCAGCTTCGGCCGATCGCTGGAAGAAACCTACATGAAGCTGGCCGACCAGATGGCCAAGCGGGAGACGCTGGCGCAGATTCACGTGCGTGTGGTGGAACTGGAGCGAACGCCGCCGAAAATTCTGGATGGCGTACCGGAAACGCTGGCGTACCTGACGGGGCGGCACCGGCTGATCCTCTTCACGAAGGGCGAGCCTGCGGAACAGGCCGCGAAGGTGGAACGGTCTGGCCTGCAAGGATTTTTCGAAGCCATCGAAATCGTGGGCGAAAAAGACGCCAAGACCTACCAGGTGCTGGTGAACAAGCACAAAATCGTGAAGACGCAGGGCTGGATGATCGGCAACAGCCCGCGCAGCGACATCAACCCGGCGATGCAAGCGGGCCTGAACGCCGTCTACATCCCTCACGTGAATACCTGGCAGCTGGAGCACGAGCCGGTGCTCGCAGGCACGGGAAAGCTGGTGATCCTGCCGGCGTTCCGGGAACTGCGCAACCACTTTTGATGTAACCTTGCCCGATTCGAATGAATCCCTATGGCAGGACAAACCGAAAATGACTAACGAAAACAATTGGCCGAGAGTGGCTGTCGTAGGAGCGGGCGCGGTTGGCGGATATTTTGGCGGGCTGCTGGCGCGATCCGGCGTGCCCGTGACCATGATCGGACGCCCCGCGTTTGTGGACGCGGTGAAGAAGTCCGGTTTGAAGTTGGACACGATGCAGTTTCAGGAGACGCTGCACCCAGCGGCATCCACCGAACTCTCTGCTACGGCCGGCGCGGATTATGTGTTTTTTTGCGTGAAGACCACGGACACGGCGTCGGTCTCGAAGGAACTGGCGAAATACATTTCCCCTTCCACAATCGTGCTGAGCCTCCAGAACGGCGTCAACAACGCGGAGGAGATTCGCAAAGCATCGGGCATCGAGGCGATTTCGACCGTCGTTTATGTTGCCGCGTCGGCGCCTGCTCCCGGCGCCGTCAAGCATCTGGGCCGCGGGGACTTGGTGATTGGCCCGCATTCACCGAAAGTGGACAAGACCGCGGATTTTTTCTCGCGCGCGAAACTTCCCTGCCGCGTTTCGGACAATATCGATGGCGAACTGTGGACCAAGCTGGTTTGGAACTGCGCGCTGAACGCCGTTTCCGGCCTGGGCCGCGTTACGTACGGCGAGATTATCGCGAGCGAAGACGCCAAGCGCGTGGTGGAAGCAGTCGTTTACGAAGTGCTGGCAGTCGCGAAGAAAAAAGGAATCCATCCGCCAGGGTTGGAAGATCCGAAAGCGGCGATTGCCGGCGCCTTTATGATTGGCCAGCAGATGAGCGGGACACGCTCTTCCACTGCGCAGGACATGGCGCGCGGGAAGCGGACCGAGATCGATTCGTTGAACGGGTACATCGCGCGCCTGGGCGCGGAATTGGGAGTGGCCGTGCCCGTGAACCACACGTTGTATACGCTGGTGAAGTTGCAGGAAGAGAATTTTTAAGGATTGGCTTTCCGATTGGGTTCCCCGTTGGGCCGGTCTGAAGGCCGGCCACTACACGCCCAAGAGAGCCCGCCCCGCAGAAGCATTCGGGGTGCAAAATACGCACCTCAGAAGGCGGCCGCTACAAAATCCGGGCTGGTCGATGATCTCTCTTACTCGCGCGGTGGCGCGTGGAACGGGATATGCACGATCGCTTCGAGGTCGACGGGATGTCCGTCGCGCGTTGCCGGCTCAAATTTCCACTCTTTGAAGGCGTTTACGGCGTTGGCGTTCAAGCGCTTGTCAATCCCACGCACCAGTTGAATGCTGTCCACGGTTCCGTTCTGCCGAATCACTCCGTAAAGAATCACTTCTCCTTCGATGCGCTCCTCAACCATCGTGGAGGGATACTTCGGATCCACTTTGTGCACCGGCACGGGAGAACCCACTTCTCCCGACTGGCGGGCACCAGGTGAAAGACGCAGTTCTGAAAAGTGAATGATCCAGCTGCCGGTGGCGCTGTTGAAATTCGGCATATTGACGTTCATCGCGTAAACGCGGCGGCGCGAAAAAATCTGCTCGGGCGGCGAGCCCGGGGGCAGCAGCGCGAAATTCGGAGGACCGGTACGCACGGGATCGTCTTCCACCGACGCGTTGGGATCGGGGCGCTTGATGTAAGCCTGAGGCTTGGCCATGCTGAACTTGCCGACGCCGCCCAGGCCCGAGACACTGGAATTGGGCTTTGGATTTCCGCCGCTGATCACGATGCCAGTTGCGTTTGCCCCGCCAGCGCTGTTGCTCGCCACCTCGGCGGATCCGCCGTTCGAATTAGAGGAAGCAGGTGCGCTGCCCGGCACTCCCGGCTTTTTGCCTTCGGGAGAAATGGCCATACGCGCCGATAGATTTCCGTCGGGAACGGGAACCACGGGTGAGGGCGGCGCCGGCGAAGCGGAGAGCGCTATCAGGGTGCCTGCGGAACTTGCGGGCGCGTTCGACGCCGAGGGTGCGACCTCGGGAGCGGCGGCAAGTTCGCCGTCCTGCTTTCGCGCGCCAAGCCGGGGGGCGGAACCTGCATTGATTTCAAGCTTTGGCTTTGCCGGACCATTCTGCTGCGCCATCAGGCTGATTTCCGCCGGCTTCTGCTCCAGATTCGGCAAATCCGGTGAAGGCACGTCCGTCGTCGCAACCGTTTTCTTTGCCTTTGGGCGAAGCTTCCGCAGCGTCTGTTCGCTGATTTCGAGGCGCGGGCGCGGAGGAGCCGCCACCGAGGCCAGATGCACCACATTGGGCATATCCGGCAGAATTTTCGGGGCATCGAGTGGAGCCGCCGGATTCACAAGGGTCTGCCGCAGATGAGTCGGATGAGAAGGATCGGTGAATATGCGCTGGCGAGGATGGAAAGCGTCGGCGCCTTCCGCCGGTGGCGGATCAGCTGGATTCTTGGCCCGAGGCGCGGCTTTTTTTGCGCGCGGCATGTTGAGGAGCGGAAGATCGTCCACGGGCCCGGACCAGGTCAGCTGGGTGTTGTCGAACGCAGGATTGCGTATTGCGGACATTGGCAGATCGGGCCACGGAATCACCAGGAACAGGATTTGCACCAGGGCGGCGAGAACGATGGCGCTGCGTGGCGCGGGATTTTCAACGCGGCAATCGCGAAGGACGTAGGCGAGAGGCTCAGCGCCGGTCAGGTGCGAGCGCTGAAAAAATACCGGAATGTTGCTGAAGAAATTCTGGTGAAAGCTGCCCCACGCGATGTCCAGCTTTGGTTCCGAAGCGCCGGGCAAGACGATATGCGGCGGATACATCTCCGCCTGGCCGAGCAAATCATACCGATTGACCTGGAACCGCTTGCCCATAAACCTTTAATTGTATCGTGCCTTGCACAGGCACGCCCTCCTCTTCCGGCCCATGAAAGGACACTGAAATAGATGAACTGGGCTGAGCTAAGGTTTACTCGGAGCGGGGCGACTCCGGCAGACTGGGGGGACGAAACCTGAAAAAACTCAGCGCGGCGTCGCCCTGGCGAAGCACGCGGACTCGTTCGAGCTTACCAAAGGAATCGGGAAGGTCAAGCGAGCGTTGATGTTCGGCGATAACTACTGCGTTTTCAGCAAGCAGATTCGCGGCGCCCAAAAACTTGAGCACGTTGGCATACTGCTCGCGTTCGGCGTAAGGGGGATCGAGAAAAAGCAGATCGATCCGCG
>DATHMM010000068.1:0-10495 GCA_035487095.1 Candidatus Sulfotelmatobacter sp. | reverse complement strand
CGCCTCCCGCGCCCGCGTTCCTTTCTCCGCCGCTGCGATCTCGCGCGCGATCAGCAGCACCAGGATTGGCGCCAGCATCACTCCGGAATGCTTCGTCGACAGTAGGAGACCCGCCACCACGCCGGCCACCACCAACCGCTTCGCCGTCGGGTTCTTCACGTACCGATAGAAACACCACGTACTCGCCAGAAAAAGCAGCGAGACGCCGATGTCCGTCGTCACCAGTGCCGAATGCGCCAGAACGTTCGGATCGAACGCGGCCAGTGTCAGCGCGAAAATCGCCGCCCAGTCCCCGAACGATTCCCGCGCCGCCAGGAAAACCACCAGCGAAAGGGCTACACACAGGAGGCCGGCCGCCAGCCGCATCTCGAAAACCAATTGGTTCCGATCGCCGTCGTTCCGCGCAAGCCAGTCCCGCCCGTCCATATACGCCTCGGTTTTGAAGTCGCGGCCTTTCAGCTCCGGCACCCACAGAGGCTGCCCTAGCAGCGGCACCGTCGCCAGCAGCTTTACCAATGGTGGGTGCTCCGGGTTCAGTCCGTAGTCTTTGGTGAGCCACATCATGTAACCGGCAAACATGTGGTTCGCTTCGTCGAAGGTGAGCGATTCGCGGTGAACCATCGTCAGCGTCGGGACCATCTGTGCACCGACCAGCCCCGCCACGATTCCCCACAGCATCCGCCCGGAAAGTTTTGGCACGTTCTTCCTATCCCTTGAAATTCACGCGGACATCTTACGTCGAATGACCCGTCGCGTGCCGCATCCCTGCTTCCGCTTCGCCGGCCCGCGCCCGAATCAGGCGCTCATTTTGGGGAATCGTTGCCTCGCCGAAGTCCTACCGCGCCCGAGTCGGTATCGACTTTTGCGGTAATTTCAACGAGGTTGCCTTCCGTGTCACTCACCACCGCTTCGTAGTATCCGTCTCCAGTTACCCTCGGACCTCGAGCTACGGCCACTCCGGCTGCGCGCATGGCAGCTACTAGACGGTCAACTGCATCGCGCGAACCCAGCGAAACCGCGATGTGCGCCATTCTTGGCGTCTCACCAGGTGAGTTCATAAGTTCTAGGCGTGCTCCAGAACTTAGTGCGAGAAAGCAAGATGTGAATGGCCGCGTGCTACTTGCGTATTTTGGACCTATCGTAGCTCCAAACCACCGCTGGTAGAATGCACATGCTCTCTCGACGTCAGATACCCATGCGGCGGCATGCTCAATTCGTCCGTTTGCCACAAAGATTCCTTCTTCGATTAGCTTGGCGTCGACGTGATCCACAAGGGCGTCAATGTACTTCAGCAGCGTCCCGGGTGAGGCCTCGGTGAGCGCTCGCACGAGTGAACCCCACGGTTCTGACAGATGAGACAAAAGGCGCTTTTCACCCGGATGCGGCTTTCGTTCTAGAGCGAACCATACGTCAAAGAAACTCGCCAGGAACGCGGTGACGCGGTGTTGAACGCTCACAATGTCGCCGCGATTTAGAGCGATTTCGATTTGGTGTCGATACGACGAATGGTTTTGCCGCAGCACGGGCCAGTTCTTCATCAGTACCGCACGCCTGAGTCCTTCGGGATACGCCACGCGACCACGATTCTGCAGTCCCTGATACCAACCTCGCGGGTCAAATAGTGTTTCGGAATGAACGACGTTGTACCAAAAACAGGTGGTATACCCGAGCGAAGCTTCGTGGCGCGATAAAATGCGCTCGATTTGCCCCTCAATCCACTCAGGGGAACGGTACATAATATCGACCTGCGTGCCGGTGGATGGATCGCTCCACTCGTCGCCGGGTTCCCAGAAGCGATTGTCGATTTCCGCGCTCTCCCCCAAAAGTGTCCGTCGAAAATCGACCGGCACTTCCCGCACCGTGTACACGTAGAGATCGTAGTCGGACGCAGCGTCGCTAGTTGCTGCCGCACGCGAACCCGCGAGAACCACCGCCAGGACCTGAGGCAGCTTGCCGAACGCTTGTGTTAGACGTTGTATGACATCGCGCGCATCCGTGGGTTGAATGTTTTGATTCATGTCGGTCATGTTTTTCGGAATCCGGCACGGAATTGCATTCGCTTGTCAGTAGACGAAGTCTAGACCAGCCTGCCCTGTATCTTATCGACAAGGAGCCCGGCTCGCGTCAATTCCGCTCGCAGCCCAGCAGAATCTCTAAACACCACCCCACGCATGCCAAGCTGTACAGCCACTTCGACGTTTTCGCTGGTGTCGTCAATGTAAATGGCGCGGCTCGGCTCGATTTGAAAAGTATCCAGAAAAATCTCAAAAATACGCCGGTCTGGCTTCAACACCTTGACCTGCCCAGAAAGCAGCACGCCGTTAAACCAACTCAAGCATTCGAATCGATTGACAGCGACAGGGAACGTCTCCGCTGACCAGTTGCTGAGTGCATATATCGGCACACTCCGCGAGCGCAATTCGCTGAGAATGTCGACTGTGCCAGGGATCTCTCCCCCGAGCATTTCCTCGTATCGTTCGAACCAGGCATCGATTAACTTTGCCTTTTCTGGATGAAGTCGTTTAAGAGCACCGCAACCTTCAGCAATCGGTCGCCCCGCATCTTGCTCCGCGTTCCACGACGATGTGCAAACGGCAGCGAGGAAGTATTCCATCGCTGTTTCATTGCCATTGAATAGCTTGCGGTAGAGGTAACGTGGGTTCCAATCGATTACCACACCCCCCAGATCGAAGATTGCGACAGAATTGTTTGTCATTGCAAATACATTCTATCTCTCTTGCGTGAGCAGTCCATCCTGTCTGAGTCACGGGCTCAGCGGCGCGCGCTAGTCACAGCTGACGCGTTGAATTGTTGCGGAGGATACGGAGGGCGCGGAGTGTGTTCCAGCGGTTGCGGTGGCGACATCAGTCTCGATCTTGCAGGGGATAAATTCAGATGAAGGAGATTTAGCGCATGAACCAGGTTGATGGAGTATCTTGTACGAGGAGAATGGCGGGGTGGGCGGAGATTGCGGAGTGGTGGCTGAGGAGGAAGATTATGAAGAGCAAAATGATGGGAGCGGCAGGATTGGTTGGAGCGTTTGTTGCGGGGATGGTGGCGGCATCGTTGGGCGGCGGGATAGTTACGTCGGCGGCGAAGACGCGGGGGGCGGTGGCGCAGGGGCAGCAAGTGACCGTGGAGGGCGTGATCAACCCGGCGGTGACGGACGAGGACATCGCGTTGCTGCGGCGCGATTTGCGGGCGAAGAAGATGCAGGTCATTGGGCAGAATATGCCGCTTTCGGAGGGAGAGGCGCAAAAGTTCTGGCCGATCTACAACCATTACGTGAAGGACTTGCAGGAAGTGAACAACCAGAAGTATGCGCTGCTGAAGCAGTACGCGGAGATGTGGGCAACGATGACCGACGAAGATGCGCTGATTTATGTGCGGCACTGGCTGGAGGCGGACGGGGAGGCGCAGGCGCTGCGGTTGAAGTATGTGCCGGTGGTGAGCCAGGTGTTGCCGGGAAAGAAGGCGGCGACGTTTTTTCAGTTGGACCGGCGGCTGAACATGATCATCGATCTGCAATTGTTTTCGCAGATTCCGCTGGCGCATGGGAAGGAGTAGGCGGGAAGGGATACCATCGGTATTTTATGGGGCGTGGCGGCCGTGGAGGGTGGGGCGTACGAAGGCGCGTCCACCTGAAGGTGGACGCTACGCGGGATCGGAGATTGGGGGTTGCAGGCCCATGGTGGACAAGTAGTCGCGATAAAAGTGGTCGAGGCGGTGGGTTACGCCCCCGAGCGGAGGCATGGGAGCGTATTCCAGCTTGCCTTCGAAGAGCGGGGCAAATGCGTGGATGGCGCTTGAGGCGAGGGGATGCCACTTTTCGATCCAGGCCTGGATGGTGCGGCGGTTTAGGGAATTGTCTTCGATGACCATGCGGGTGAGGGCTTGGGTCCATTCGCGATGCCACTTGCAGTCTTCGTTGAGGGAATAAAAGATTTGGCCGAGCAGATGGTCGCCCTCGCGCAGCGCCAACTCGCTCAAGTAGCTCATGAATAGCTCGTCGAGCAGAGGCTTGAGGACGAGGTTCAGCGCAACGAACGATTCCGCCCAGTCGTAACAGACGAGCAATTTTTCAATGGCGAGGCGCAGAGGCTGCCAGAGAGGATCGGTCTGCCAGAGCGCTTTGCTGTCGGCGGCGAAGCCAGGATGGACGTGTTGAAGTTGTCGGACGCGGTAGGCGATTCGCTGGACGCGGCGCATTTCGTCGCCGGCCTGAAGGGTGGCGGTGATGACGATGCGCCCGCCGGGAGCCATCTGTCCGATATAAGCAGCGATCATCTGGAGGCCGTGGCCCGGATATCGCAGAGGAGCGACGACGCGAGAAAGAACATGCAGCCATTGAGGGGATAAATGACTGTCATAAGCGGTGGTTTCGATCTCTTCGAGGATGCCGTCGACGAAAATTTCCTTGTCTCTTTGCAGCTCGGTGTACTTCGTGTAGGTGGTTTCGCGGGGATCGCGAAATTTTTCCCAGGAGGTGCAGGTGAGGGGCGAGTCCTGCTGGAAGCGCTTGTACCAGTCCTGGAGCGGGACGTCGAGTTCGAATCTTTTGCCGGTGAAGCCTTCGCCCGTGTAGAAAAGGAGTTTTGAAGTTACGATTTCATATTCGGTTGGCATCCGCTTTTGCTGCAAGAGGTGCCAGTAGGTTTTTTGTTCTGCCATAAAGCCCCCGGGAACAGAAAAGGTGTCCAGTTCAAGGAGTAGTTCTAGCCTCAGAGAAGCGCCAGGCCGCGTCGTCCTGATTCAACTGAAGCGAACCCTTGAAGGCGGACATGACGGTTTCCAACTCTCCTGGAAAGCGGAACGGGCGGCCCAAATGATTTTCGATCGCCGAACGAGTGACGACGCAGCATCGCGGAACAAGGACCCTGACGTAGGCGCCGCGGTCGAGGACGGTGACGTTCTGATTGAGGTCCCTGATCGCGGCGATGATGGCATTGGCGACGGGTCCTGATTGGAGAACCGGGCCAACGGAATCGTAGGTTGCCGACAGTTGGGCAGTCATTGTTGGTTCTCTCCACTCGCGGAAGATTCCGTGGAGATCTCCTCCTCATCATCAGCGGCAACAGGGTCGAGATCGAGAAGAATGTCGCGGTTTTCAACGGCTACGGGGAATGCCTTCAAGCAGGAATTCTGGGGATTAATGCCGCGGCCTGTGCAGACGTCGAATTCCCAATGGTGCCGAGCGCAACGGAGAGTTTTTTCCATTAAGGCGCCCTCGCTCAAGCGGCTTTTCTGGTGGGGACACTCGTCGGCATATGCATAGACGCGGCCATCCACGTTGACGAGCAGAATGTTGTTCCCATCCACGCTCAAGCCCAGCATTTCGCCACCCCAAAGGTCGTCCAAAGTCGCTACTTTGCGAAAGGTCACGGCATGCCCCTTGAAATCACGTCGAAGCGATCCAGTTCCTGAAAGCCTGCCTGTGCGACGGTGAGCGCGGGATCAATTGTTTTGCCGTTGTAGATGAGATCGATTTGGTCGATGCTGGCGACGCGCAAGCTGGCCGCTTGCTGGAGTTTCCGGGCTAGCTGAAGGATGGTTTCGCTTTCCTCAGTCAACATGAGGAGCCCAAGTGTGTCGCCTTCCAGGAAGCCATAGAGAGGTATGGCCATACGGATCCTTTCATCGGACGCTAGGAGCCGTCCGGCACTGTTGACATCCTCGCCGGAATGCAGTCCACAAGCGAAAAGCAGATCCCTCACCCCGCAAAATGCGCGGGGATTCGGGATGACACCGGCGTTGAAAATCGGCAAGTCAACAAAACCTAGTCACCTCACCTGACGGATAGAGGGCGAGTTGCCATAAGTTCTAGGCGGAAGAAATTTTTTGGGCGGCGAGCCAATCGTAGGCGCCGTGATACGCGTCCTGGCCCCAAGTATCGGGCGTAAGACGGAAATATTCGGTAAGCAATTTAGAGAAGTCGGCGGGAGCTTCGCCAGAGAGGATGCGTTTTACAACGTCCTGATGATTCGCGTATCTTTCCGGTTCGCGCAAAAAAATCCAGCGACATGGCTCTGAGCAGAAAATATATTTGCGGCCATCCTTGACGAGGACGTTCGCTGTATTCTTGCGCGGAGTGCCGCCGCTTAACGGCAACTGGCACAAATCGCAGAAGGTGGGCAGCGCGGTTCCATGAACGGCGAGTTCGTTTTCGGCGCCAGGGCCGGTGGCGCGCCAGCGTTCGGCGGTCTGCTCCCAAACGGCATCCATGTCGTCCCAATATTTGGGATATTTCCGGCGCAACCATTTGCGCTCGGCGGGGCCGGGGACTGTGAAGTCGAACCACAAAGTGGCGCGGTAGGAATAGGCGCTGGCGTAGATCATGTGATGGTAGATATTAAGTTCGTCCTCGACGATGTGCCAATACCAGGGTTTCTTAAGGCCGAATTCGTCGAGCGTGCGGACGTACTGGTCGAGGATCCACTCTTCCATGAATTCCTTGAAGGAATAGGGGCGCTGATCGAGGGCGGTCAGATAATCGGTGGAGAGCCCGGTCAAGATCGAGAACAAGCGCCAACTTCGCCAGAACCACTTGTCGAGGAGGTATTGAACGTAGGCGGGATCGTGTTTCATGAGAACTTCGAGAACTGGGTGGCCGATCTGGGCATGTCGGGCTTCATCGGTTTGAATGCTGGTGACCATCCGCTCAAACATATGGTCGTTGGATTCGCGGGCGAGTGAGGCGAGGCCGACAAATTGCAAATTGGTGAACGCGGTTTCGAGTACGAAATTCGTGCCGATGGCGAATTCAATCGCGTTTTGCCCCAGGGTCAATTCATCGAAGAAGTGGCGGGAGGCGACGGCGAACCAATTATTGGTGTGGTAGAACTTGTGCGCCCAATCGAACTGGGGGTCCAAGCGCACCAGTGGATGGAAGAGGAGCAGGGGAATCTGAGTGTGGCGGTATTCGTCCAGCGCGCCAAAGGTGGACATGGTTCGCCAGGCGGAGTCGCGGCCAAACCTGGCGCCTCGCAGGCTGCCGATGACGCCGGTAAACTCCGCGAGCGGCAACGCTGCAGCATGGGCCTTCAGGCTATTCAACCAGGGCGCAGCCAGCTTCTGAATATTTTCCAGGCGGCCGATGGCGTCGCGCACCGCGTAGACGGCCATGTCTTTTTCGTATTGGTTGTCTACGTATTCGCGGTAGGAAGTCTTGAAGGATTCTTCCCAATCCTTCCATTCAGTGTGGGGAAGCCAAGGGTGGCCGCTGATTACTTCGGGGAAGACTTCGTCTTCGCGGACGTAGGTGTAGTCCCAATCCAGCTTGCGGGCGAGAGGCAGCCAATCCTCTCTAGTGAGCATACGTCTCCTGGTGGCTGCGAGGGCGGGCGCAGGGTGCCGGCAGCCAAATGGCAACTGGCGAAAGCATCTGCAAATGGAAAAGAAATCTGAGTATACTCATGTCGCGAGAATCGCGTCAATACAGAGACGCAGCGATTGACGGACGTAATCTTCTCAGCAAGTACCGCAGAGCTATTAAGTTGCGGTGAAGAGAGGGGGACGCCAATGAGCCAGGCACGATCCAACGAGCCCCTCGAGCGCGGGCGGACACCCTTGCAAAAATCCAGAGATTCCCAGAGCGGCGAATTTGACTTGGGGCGGGTGATTGACGCGATTCCGGGATTCGTGTGGAGCGCCTTACCGGATGGCGAGGTTGAGTTCTGCAACCGGAGGTGGCTGGAATACGTCGGGACGTCTTTAGACGAGGCGAGAGGGAAAGAGTTGGCCTCGGCCATACACCCCGAAGAGAAATCCGATTTTGTGGAGAGATGGGGAGCGGCGCTGGCGCAGGGCGAGCCGTTTGAAGCGGAAGCGCGGGTGCGGCGAGCGGACGGATGCTATCGCTGGTTTCTGATTCGGGCGGTGCCTCTGCGCGAAAGCCAGGGAGAAATCAGCCGCTGGTACGGAACGAATCTCGACATCGAGGACCTGAGACGGGCACAAGACGAAATCACGGAACGAAAACGCGTGGAAGCACGGCTGCGCGAGAGCGAGGCGCGGTTTCAGGAGATGGCCGATACGGCGCCGGTGATGATCTGGCTGACCGGAACGGACGGGCTTTGCAATTATTTCAACAAGCCGTGGCTGGACTTCACCGGCCGCACCATGGAGCAGGAAGTTGGCATGGGATGGGTCGAAGGTTTGCATCCTGACGATGTGCAAGGGTGCTTCGACGGCTTTCTGCCGGCGTTCCATGCGCGAAAACCGTTTCGGATTTTCTATCGGTTAAGGCGCAACGATGGAGAATATCGCTGGGTGATCGAGAGCGGCATTCCAAGATATGCCGGGGAAGAATTTGCGGGCTATATCGGGTCCAACATAGACATCACGGACCTCAAGCGCGCCGAAGAAGAGCGAGAGAGATTGCGGCAGGTGCAATCGGAGCTGGCGCATATCAACAGAGTGACGACGTTGGGCGAGTTAGCGGGTTCGATCGCGCACGAGATCAAGCAGCCAATCGCAGCAGTGCACACCAGCGCGAATGCCAGTCTGCTTTGGCTGAAACGCGAACAGCCGGACATCGCAAAGGCGCGGGAAGCCATTTTGCGAGTGATGCAGGATGCAACCCGGGCTTCGGAAATAATCAACCGAATTCGCGTTTTGTTCAAAAAGGGAGAATCGGAACGGGAGCGGCTGGACGTGAATGAAGTGATTCTGGAAATGGTCAGCCTGATGCGAAGCGAAGCGGTGCGGCGGGCGATTTCCATCCAGACGGCGCTTGCGCGCGAGCTGCCTCAAGTGCGCGCGGACCGGGTGCAACTGCAGCAGGTGTTTATGAACCTGATGCTGAACGGGATGGAAGCGATCAATGAAGTGAATCCGGCGGGGGAATTGATCATCACTTCGGAACGGAACTCCGACGGCGAGGTGCTGATATCGGTGAGCGACAGCGGAGTGGGATTGCCGGCCGAGCGGGCAGACAAAGTGTTTGACACATTTTATACGACGAAGCCGCAGGGCACGGGGATGGGCCTATCCATTAGCCGGTCGATTGTTGAGTCGCACGGAGGCCGGTTGTGGGCCAGGGGAAACGCGGAACGGGGAGCAACGTTTCAGTTCACCTTGCCTGTGGAACAGGTGAAGGCGGCTACCAGGTAGGCTGGGCGTGGTCAGCAACTAGCGGGCAGGTTGCGCGTAATGGCAGCGAGTGTTTCGTTTGCAAGCGGAGACAGGGATGATAAGCGCTTTTACTCGTGGTCGGGGATGGCTTTGGCCGACACAGAAGTTGGGAAACGGTGGCGCTGACAAGTTTGCGAACCCGCGATATACTCGGGGCACTCGACACTCTTGTCGACATCGGCGCATTTGCCGAGAAGGAGGTGATCCAGTGAGGTACGGTTTACGTTGAAGTAGTAGAGGAGGCGCTTGTGAGGTTGCCGAGCGCCTCTCTCTTTTTTTCCTGCCTGATCGAGTTCCCCGTGAGTTGATGGATTACCGGATCGAGGTGCCGGAAGCGAACCATCGGAAGGTGGTGCGGCTGCGGGCGCGGCATTTGCCGGCGACGGAGCAAACGGCACCTCGATAATTCGCATATGGGACTCTTGTCCTCGCTAGATTTGACCTGCAATTCGTGACAGAATTGTCGCCCATAACCACTCGCGGAGCTAGTGAATGAGTAAATGGCGAATCCTCGGTCGCGTGTTAGGCGTAGTCGTCATTTGCATAGGCTTGTTTTATCTATGGATTGATTACAGTCTCCGGCGAAGCTTCCACCTTGCATTCGGTCCGCAATTTAGCACAGACATTCATGACCTTAGCATTGCATTCAAGGGACAGATGGGCGCGCTTTATTTGGGCAAAGGCTCATAGTAGTGCATTCCCGGACAAGACAAAGCAACTTCTTGCTGCTTACCGGAGTAACCCTGAGAAATATATGAAATACGCGAAGTTCACTGACACAGTTGTCAGTGCCTCTCAGGTTGGAGATGAGTTGCTCAAGACTCCACCCCCAGCAAGACTTCCCAGCACAAGCGACGAACTTAGCTCCATGAGATCGGATTTACGGATAGACTCATGGGGACATCCGTTTTGTATTGTTTCTACAGATGAGCTGGCTTTTGTCGTGAGCTTTGGACCGGACGCTCACGCGCCTTTTGCCTGCCACACGCTTCGCATTGGCAATGAGATCCGCAAGTCTGAACGGAGAATTTTCCAAACGCCTTCGGGTGAAGTTGTTTTGAAGATCGACAGGCGAGCTGCCGCTCCCTCCTTATCCCAGGTCTTGTCCTCCCCACCGTCAACCCGCGATTAACGCCCTATTCGAAAGCGGAGCGAAACAGTTTCGATACGCGTTTGAGAGACTCCCGCGATACCATAGGCAGGCTATTTGAGACTTTTTTACGAGGTGAAGGGATGCGTCCACGCGTGGATGGAGTGGTGCGAAGTTTCACGTTGCTTGTGGTGGTGCTTTTTGCTGGCGCGGGAATTTGGGCGCAGGAGGCGGCGAAGGGTGGCGGCGATGGCGTGGAGATGGAGTGGGGAG
>DATHMM010000067.1:0-4940 GCA_035487095.1 Candidatus Sulfotelmatobacter sp. | reverse complement strand
CCGGGGCACCGTATACCTCACTGTAGTCCCTTTTTTGCCAACTATAAAGGTCATCGCTTCAAATACTTGCGTATATACTGATGCGGTCCTGTCACGGCAATGCAATCATACGCTTACAGGTGGGTTTGTGAAAGGTATAATCCCGAAAAACAGGGGGGTGTACCCCCACCCAAAAATGTCGGCGCGCCGACATTCTTGATTTTTCCCCTGCAATTTCGCACTTTCCTGCCCTGAGCGTACGCGAAGGGTGTTCCGCCTCGCTCGTCATACCGTTCGCCGATTCACTCTCGGGAACTTCTCTTTTCCATGCTCCTCTCCGTCGACCCATTTTCTATTTTCACTTTTCCAGTTTCGTTTTTCTCTGCCACAGGTTTTCCTCCCCTTTTCCTCAGCCCACCCAAATTCGCCACCAAACTCCCGCCCATTTCCCAGTACACTTCGCTGACAGGGCTTCCATTTCCATGAGCGCATGCCGCATCGCCGTCGGGAGCACCCGGCGGCCCAAACTCCAGGCGGTTCAGGAAGCTACCGCCAGCTTTGCCGCCAAGCTCTCTCCGCACGCACCGCTCGAAATTCAGGGTTACGAAGTCGAAAGCGGCGTCAGCCACACACCGTCTTCCCGCGAGGAATTGATGCAAGGCGCCCGCCAGCGAGCCGAAGCGCTGCACAAACTGCTCGCCGACTCCGGCCAGCCTGCCGACTACTGCGTCGGCCTGGAAGGCGGCCTCGATGTCGCCATCGAAAATGGCGTTCGTCGAGTCTTCCTCGAAAGCTGGACCTACGTCACCGATGGCGTGCGCGGCCACTTCGGCTGCTCGGGCAGCATCGAAATACCCGAGGCGCTCGCCGAAGAAGTTTTGTCGCGCGGCACGGAGCTTTCCATTGCGATCGATCGCTACGCCGGCGCAGTCGGCATCCGCGACGGCCAAGGCGCGTGGGGCGTGCTAAGCGACAATCTGGTTTCGCGGCAGGAGTCTTTCCGCCTGGCAGTGGTCGTGGCCTTCGCGCCGTTCTACAATGTGAGGATGTACCGGCCGGCGGCACAGTTGGGAGCCGCGGCAAAAGGGTCTTAGTTGTCATCCCGAACGCGCGTTTTTTGCGGTGAGGGATCTGCTTTTCGCAGCGAGCAAGGGAAACAGCAGGTTCCTCACCCCCTTCAAAAGACGAACGGGGTTCGGAATGACAGATTTGGGAGTTTTGCCGATGCTGTGCGGTAGCGAGTTGGTGAAGAATTCGGGTTTGGTCGGTCAAGGAGACGCGGCGTGGACATAGTCAAGGGCAACATGGGTTGGATCGAAGTCGTCGTCGGGCCGATGTTCTCCGGCAAGAGCGAAGAACTCATCCGCCGCCTGCGCCGCGCGGAAATCGCGCGCCAGCGCGTGCAGATCTTCAAGCCGGCGATTGATTCGCGTTACGCCGCCAACGAAATCGTTTCGCACAACGGCCTCGGCATCCCCTCTGACAACGTCACCAAAGCCTCCGAAATCGTCGAAAAGCTCCAGCCGCGCACCGAAGTTATCGGCATTGACGAAGCGCAATTCCTCGGCGATGAAGTGGTGGACGTCTGCACCAAGCTCGCGAACCTCGGCAAGCGCGTAATCGTCGCCGGCCTGGACACAGATTTTCGCGGCCGCCCGTTTGAACCCATGCCGCGCCTGCTGGCCATCGCGGAAGAGATCACCAAGCTGCTGGCCATTTGCGTGCGTTGCGGAAACCCCGCGGTCCACACCCAGCGCCTCGTCGAAAGCGAAGAGCTGATCGTCGTCGGTGCAGGCAGCGCGTACGAAGCCCGTTGCCGCCGCTGCTTTGAGCCCAATCCCGCGCTGGCCGCGCGCGAAGCAGGCCCTCTACTTCTTCGCAACCGCGCCGCAAATGCCGGCGGCAAGTAAGCCGCGCTTCCGTTACTCTAGGGTGGCATTGCCTTAATTCCTGCCGACCTGAAGGTCGGCCACTACACGAGCCCGACACAGTTCATGCGCATCGAATCAAAAGCTCCCACACGCGTCGACCTCGCCGGCGGCACGCTGGACATCTGGCCGTTGTATCTCTTCCATCCCGGCGCGCTGACGCTGAACGCCGCAATCTCGCGTTACGCCCAATGCACCATCGAGACGCTTGGAGCGGGCGACCGGCGCATCAAGCTGGTTTCTCTTGACACGAACAAATCGGAATCCTTTCCGTCCTTCGCAGCGCTTATCCGCTCGAAACGTTATCGTCTCCCCTTGCTCGCCGAGATCGTAAAGTTCTTCCGCCCCGAAGGCGGCTTTACGCTGACTACCAATTCCGAAGCCCCCGCGGGCGCGGGAATTGGCGGCTCCAGCGCGATGGCCGTAGCCATTTGCGCGGCCCTCGATCGTTTCACCGGGGCGGGGAGGAGCACCGTGGATTGGATCCACATCAGCCGCGATGCCGAAGGCGTCGTGATTCGCGTGCCCACCGGAACGCAGGACCATTACCCGCCCGCATTTGGAGGCGCCGCCGCGATTGAATTGCTCCCTGGCGGAGAACGCCGCATCGAGTTGCGGGTAAATCTGGACGAACTGGAGCGCCGCCTGGTGGTTTGTTACACGGGCAAGCCGCGGCAATCGGGAATCAACAACTGGGAAGTCTTCAAGGCCCACATCGACGGGAAAAAAGCCGTGCGGAACAACATCGAGCACATTTCGCAGATCGCCCAGAAGATGCGCGTGGCTCTCGAAAGCGGCGACTGGAAAGAGACCGGCCGGCTGATGCACGCGGAATGGGCGTTTCGCCGGCGCAACTTGCCGACCATCTCGACAAAAACGATCGACGCCATTATTAATGGGGCCCGGCGCAAGGGCGCGCTGGCGGGAAAAGTCTGCGGAGCCGGCGGCGGCGGTTGCGTGGTGCTGCTGATCGAGCCGGATGCGCGGGATCGCGTGGAGAAGGCCGTCGAAGAGAATGGCGGGGAACTGCTGCCGATGCGGATCGACCGCCAGGGTGTCACCGTGATCTCCCAATAATTTTGAGCCGACCCACTACTCAAGGCGCTCGCCGCATCATAAAATAGTCAGTGTCCCGGGTTCGGTGTTGTGCGGCTCGCTATGTCCAACTGGCTTCCCATCTCGGTGCTCGTCCTCTCGTTCGCCGCCGCGGACTTGCCGAAGCAGCCTCTTTTACCAACATCGGAACGGAGCTCTGGGGGAAATTTCACTGCGGGGGAAAGCATCCCGATCCTGCCTCTGCTGGAAGCGAGCAATGAAGCCCAGTCTGCGAATCCCTCGCAATCCCCTGCAAAAAAGAGCGCAGAGCTCACCGAACCTTCCAAGCTGGCCCTGATCCGTTACGTTTCCGGCGAGTTCGCCAAAGTGCGCAAGCCCATTCCAGGCGGCAAAGAGGGATACACTTTTTACACGGATAAGCCGCTCAACCAGGAAGATCTCGACCGCGTCATTACGAAGCGCGGCGCGGCGGTCAATAGTGGCGACAATGCGCAGATCACCAAGCTGGAGTTTCACGAACACACCATCATCGTGGACGTGAACGGCGGCGGGCGCCCCAAACATAGCTGGCGCGATCACATTCAATTCGGAATGGGCGGCGCTTCCCCGGTTCCGCAAACCACGACCACCACGACACAGGAGCAGGGCCCCGCGGGCTTTCAGCCGGGAGCCGGCGGCACGCTCTACCTTCAATTCCCAAAAAACATTCCCGATCTCTCGCCCGACGATCTGAAGAACATACTTTCCCCCTTCCTCGATTTTGCGAAGGAACACTCCGCCGCCGTGCATTGGATCGACACCTTGCCGCCGGAAACGAAAAAAGCCATCACCGAGCGCCATGCGATATTGGGAATGGACCGTGAAGAAGTTGTGGCGGCGATGGGGAAGCCCGATCGCAAGGTCCGCGAACGCGACGCGGAGGGCTACGACACGGAGGACTGGATTTACGGGCACCCGCCGGACAAAACCGTGTTCATACATTTTCGCGGAGACAAAGTAAGCTCCATCAAGCAATACCCGGACTAGCGAGGGCGCGCATCAGGCTTCGGGATGTCAGTGGGGCAAAGTGAGCGATCCGAAATTCGCCGCACGCGGGAAAGGGGCGATGCCCGGGGCTACATGCATCCGGCTTCCAGCCGGTCATCAACCTGCGCCGTGAATCAACGGGCTGTTCATCCAGAGATGCAGCAGCACCAGCGCGGCAATTCCCAACATCAGTGTGAAATGGGTGCGGCGCAGAATATTCGGTGCGCTTTGCGCAGAGGAACGCAGCAGTAAGCCCAATCCGAGTTGCGCCAGCATCAGTCCCAGGGCGATGGTCGCAACCCAAAGGCCGTTGAAATTCGTTCGTGGCATGTGACGCGAGGCCATCGGAATCCACGCGTGCACAAAGGATCCCACAGCCAGCAGTGGCGCCAGCCAATAGTGAAGGGCCATGCGGCGAAACGGAAGGCGAAAGAATCCCGGCAATGAAGCGCTGTTCCGGCTGGAGCCAATGGGTGGAAGATACGGAAGCGCAATCACGATTCCCAGCAGGAAAACGGACAACCAGCCGATCACGCGAGTGGAGTCAAAACTCAACATTTCCAAGAGCCCCCTTACTCGTCCACGAGGCATTCATCTTGCCGTTTCCCTGCAATTGAGGCCATAAGAAATTTCTTTGGTAGTTTGTGACACGGATACATTGTCTCTCGTTGACTTTTCACTGCACTCCACCTAGCATTTTCTGTTCTACCCGCGGCGCTTTGCGTTCCCGATGTCTCGCCGCAATCCAGTAACCCGCACCGGAGGAAGAATGCCTATCAAGGTAGGAATCAACGGCTTCGGCCGTATCGGCCGCAATATTGTGCGCACCGCGATCGACGACAAGGACATTCAGTTCGTCGCCGTCAACGATATTACGGATGCCAAGACGCTCGCGCACCTTTTGAAATACGATTCCGTGCTCGGGAATCTGCCGCACAAAATCACGCATAC
>DATHMM010000066.1:0-27551 GCA_035487095.1 Candidatus Sulfotelmatobacter sp. | reverse complement strand
GAAGCGGCGCGAGCAATCAGCGCCAAGGACACGGGCCGATACTTCCGGCTGCCGATTGACCGGTCGTTTGCGGTGAAGGGGTTTGGCAGCGTGGTTACCGGCACGCTCTTTTCGGGGCACATCGCCGTGGGCGACGAAGTGGAGCTTTTGCCCTCCGGAGAAATATTGCGCGTGCGCGGCCTGCAGACCGGCGGCAAAAGCGTGGAACGCGCGGACGCCGGCCAGCGCACTGCGGTGAATCTCGCGGGAATCGAGCACACCGCCATTCAACGGGGAATGGTGCTCTCCTCACGCGGGCGCCTGCGAACTACGCGCCGCCTGGATGTTCGGTTGGAGCTTCTGCCCGGCGCGCCACTGCTCAAGCACCGGGCCCAGGTGCATTTCCACGCGGGGACTCTGGAAACGATCGGAGAAGTGTACTTGCTGGGCGCGCGCGAATTGGCCCCGGGAGGAAGCGCGCTGGCCCAGATCCGCTTGCAGGACGAGACGGTGCTGGTTCGCGGCGACCGGTTTATAGTCCGCCAGTTTTCACCGGTAGTGACGATTGGCGGCGGCGTTGTGCTCGATCCGCTTGCCAGGCGATTTTCAGCGAAGGACACTCGGCGGGCGCAATTTCTGGCCGCCCTTGAAAAGGGTTCGCGGGAAGACATCCTGCAGGCGATGGCGGAAAGAAACATCCTCGGAATCACAGCCGAGGACATCATTGTCCGCACAGGCTGGATTGCAGGAGAGATACTCTCGGCAGCGAAAACTCTCGCGGAAACGAATCTGATACGCATCGTTTCGAACGAACCCCTGATTTTATTTGCGGAATCACTGTTTACGGAAATCGGCAAAAAGCTGCTGGCCAAGGTGGAGCGTTTTCACAAAGAAAATCTGCTATTGCCAGGAATTTCGCGTGAGGAATTGAAAGCGAGCCTCGGACGCCGTGTGCGGCCGGAAACATTTGCGGCGGCCCTTCAGCTCTTGCTGGAGCAAAAGAAAATCGCGGTGCAAGGTGAATTCATCAAAAAAGCGGGAACGGAAGTTACTCTGGCGCCCGAGGAAGTGCGCGCCAAGGAGCAGATCACACAAGCCTTTGCCAAGGCAGGTCTGGCAGTGCCCTCCGTAAAAGAGGTGTTGGCGCAGTTAAAAATCGAAACCGCGCGAGCCGAGAGGCTGCTGCAGATTTTGCTGCGGGAAAAAGTGCTGGTGCGCGTATCGGCCGACCTGATCTTTCACAACGACGCGCTGGACGCGCTGAGCGGGCTGCTGGTTCAATACAAGAAAACAAAAGGCGAACGGATCAGCGTGCCCGCTTTCAAGGAACTGACCGGCATCACCCGAAAGTACGCTATTCCCCTGCTGGAGTACCTGGACCGCCAGCGGCAAACACGGCGCGCCGGGGATGAGCGTGTTATCCTATAGGGGCAGTGTGGCGGCGGAGCTTGCTGAGTGCAGGCGATTGCGCTAGGTTGGATGAGCGCGAACTCAGAGGCCGCGGAGGAAGTCCATGGGTGAATTCAGTATTTTCCACTGGTTAATTGTGCTGGCCATTGTGTTGATTTTCTTTGGCGGTCGCCGCATTCCTGAGGTGATGAAGGGTCTGGGCGAAGGCATACGGAGTTTTAAGGATGGCATGAGCGGAACGTCAACGCCGCCGCCCGCGCCACCCCAAGCGCAGCCGCCGGCCGAGAAGCCCACGGAGGAGAAGAAGTAATCGGCCGCAACGATTTGAAAGATTGTCCGAAGGCTCCCGCAAAACGGGAGCCTTTTGCTTTTTTATGAACACATTGCAGAGATTGCTCCTGAGCGTTCCAGCAATGTGTGCTTAAAGAGTATCCCTCCAAACAAAGGAGATAGTTCAGGCCTGAACTTCCGTCCAGTTTCTCCGCCACAACTTTTTCTCCAGACTCGGGTATTACCGAGTACCCAGTAGGGCTCCCGTACAGAAAATAAGGAGAAAAGACCATGAGCTTCCAGTTCTCGAAGTGGACAGTATTGCCCGCGGCGGCGTTGCTGCTGGGCACGGTAGCAATGGGCCAGGACACGAATACCCCCAGTGCACCGACGCAGGGCACGACCACCACGGCGCCTGCGCCGAAGCCAACCATCGCGCAGCGCAAGGAAAACCAGCAAGACCGCATCGCAAATGGCGTCCAGAGCGGCCAGTTGACCGCCGGCGAAACGTCTAAGCTGGAAACGAAGGAAGCCGCGATCAACGGAGAAACTCGCGCGGACCGCGCCGCCAACGGCGGAAAGCTGACTGCCGCAGAAAAGCAGCAGGTTAACCAGCAGCAAAATCAGCTTTCGAAACAGATCTACAACGACAAGCACAACGCTAACACCGCGAATTACGGTAACAGTAAGGTAGGGCAGCGCCAGGAAAACCAGCAGGACCGCATCGCGCAAGGCATCAAGAGCGGCCAGTTGACCGCCGGTGAAACCGCGAAGCTGGAGAATCAGCAAAAAGGCATCAACCAGCAGGTGAAGGCGGATCGCGCGGCGAATGGCGGGAAGCTGACCACCGGCGAGAAGAAGCAAGTCAACAAGGAACAGAACGCGGCCTCGAAGAATATTTACAACAAGAAGCACAACGCGAATACCCAGCAGCCGAAGAAGTAACAACCCGGGACAGGTTATGTTGTGGAACGCCCTGGCTCTGGCCGGGGCGTTTTATTTTGTGAAGAGAATAGCGGCCCGCTCGCCGCGGCGAGCGGGCCCTACACGGAATTTGCTGACCAGCCGAGGGATTGCAGTTCAGTCAGGACTCGAGAGAGAGGGAGGCCGACCACGTTGAAGTAGCAGCCTTCGATGCGGGGGATGTAACGCCCGGCGCGGCCTTGGATGGCGTAGGCACCGGCCTTATCGTAAGGTTCTCCGGTGGCGAGATAGTACGAGATTTCTTCTTCGGTGATCGAACGAAAATGAACGAGGGTGGACTCGATGAATTGGCGGCGTTCCCCGTCGGGAAGCCGAATCAGCGCCACGCCGGTCAGAACGGAGTGCGTGCGTCCCGAGAGTTGCCGGAGCATCTGTCTCGCGTCTTCGGGTGAACCGGGTTTGCCGAGAATTTTGTCGCCGAGCATGACGACCGTATCTGCCCCAATAATAATTGCCGGCCCAACAGCGCGCGCCGCGACGAGATCCGCCTTGGCGTTCGCGAGCCGCTGGACGAGCGCCGAAGGCGCTTCACCAGGATGAGGCGACTCATCCACCGCGGAAGACAAAACGGAAAACGGCAGCCCCGCATTAGCAAGAATCTCCGCGCGGCGCGGCGATGACGAGGCAAGAATCAGCTTCATGGGTGGCTCGCGGAAAGCATACTACAGGGGGCACGGCGGGTAAGCTGGGCTTCTGGGCAGGATAGAAGCCGCGGTGAAGCTTCCATCACATTCACGTTTGTACGAACGGAACTTGCTCCGCCCGGCCGAGCGACGGCCGGGAGTGAGAGTGGGCCCTGCAATCGACGACGGGCCGGGCGAGCCGGGCCCCTACCGAGATCCCGAGCGACAGACAGATAAGGTGCAGCGCATCATATGACGACGGATTCCTGGTATTCGCCGTAGACGCGGCGAAGCGTGTCGGAGATTTCGCCGACGGTGGCGTAGGCTTCGACGGAAGCGAGAATCGCGGGGAGCAAGTTTTCAGTGGTGCGGGCGCGGCGCTCGAGTTCAGCCAGGGCCGCTTTGGATTTCAGGGAGTCGCGTTTGGCGCGCAGGGCCTGCAAGCGCTGCACCTGGTTCCGTTCGATTTCAGCGTCGATGCTGAGGGTCGGGATGCCGCGTTCTTCGCTGGCTACGAAATCGTTCATGCCCACCACGATTTGTTCCCTGGTTTCCACGGAGCGCTGGAAGTCGTACGCTGCACGCTGAATCTCCGATTGCACGAATCCCGACTCGATGGCCTTGATCATGCCGCCCATCGCGTCAATCTTCGCGAGATATTCCTGCGCGCGATCCTCGATTTGATTGGTGAGCGCTTCGATGGCAAAGGAGCCGGCGACAGGATCAATGGCATTCGCGACACCAGTTTCATTGGCGATGATCTGCTGCGTGCGCAACGCAATCAGCGCGGACTCTTCCGTCGGTAGCGCCAGGGCCTCATCCATGGAATTGGTGTGCAGAGACTGGCAGCCGCCAAGAACCGCGGCAAGCGCCTGGATGGCCACGCGGACAATATTGTTCTCCGGTTGCTGCGCGGTAAGCGAAGAGCCGGCGGTTTGTGCGTGAAAACGCAGCAGCAACGAGCGCTGATCCTGTGCATGAAAACGGTCACGAACGATTCTGGCCCACAGGCGGCGGGCAGCGCGGAACTTGGCGACTTCTTCCAGCAGGTCGTTGTGCGCGTTGAAGAAAAACGAAAGCTGAGGTGCGAATTCGTCAATGGCGAGGCCCGCTCGCAAGGCGGCTTCGACATAGGCAATGCCGTCGGCAAGCGTGAATGCAACCTCCTGCACGGCGGTCGAGCCGGCTTCACGGATGTGATAACCGGAAATAGAAATCGTATTCCACTTGGGAAGTGAGTCGCGACACCAGCCGAAAATATCCGTCACAATTCGCATCGCATGTTGCACAGGATAGATGTACGTTCCGCGTGCGATGTATTCTTTCAGAATGTCGTTTTGCGTAGTGCCGGAGAGCTTCCTGAGGTCGGCGCCCTGTTTCTTCGCGACTGCGACGTAGAGACAAAGCAGAATCGCGGCGGTCGAGTTGATAGTCATCGAAGTGGAAACTTTTTCGAGCGGAATCTGATCGAAGAGAAGTTCCATGTCCTCCAGCGAATCGATGGCCACGCCGACCTTTCCGACCTCGCCGAGCGCCAGGGAGTGATCGGAGTCCATGCCGATTTGCGTGGGCAGGTCAAACGCGACGGAAAGCCCCGCTTGCCCCTTGCTGAGCAAATAACGGTAGCGCTTGTTGGATTCGGCGGCGGAGCCGAATCCAGCGTACTGGCGCATGGTCCAGAAGCGCCCGCGATACATGGTGGGATAAATGCCGCGCGTATAGGGGAATTCGCCGGGATAGCCTAGAGATTCGTCAGGATTCCAGTTGGGGAGAGATTCCTCAGAATACAAGCGCTCGACGGGCAGGCCGGAAAGTGTGGTGAATTGCGTTTTGCGTTCGGCAGCTTTACTGGATTTGGCCTTTTGATCGGACATGCGAAAAACCCGTTCCGGAGCGATGGAATAAGTGTCTGACCGCGAGTGTCTCCACTACAGACTATAGCTGCCGGGAACGACGAAAGGAACTGATGGCGAAGAGCACGAAGATCGCCGCGACGCCCACCGCCAGTGCAATGAGCCAATGGGCGACGTCGCGGGTCCAGGCGCGGAATGCGGAATTGAGCCATCCAAAGGCGAGCACGGCGAACATTGCGCCAACTGCTTCGTGAAAGATCTGCTTCGCCGTGCGCCACAGGCGGCGAAAGCCGCGCGGTTCGCCAGGCGGCAATGCGGCTTGCGACGGCGTAGGCATCATCGCATTTTAACGCAAGATGCAAGGATCCCCACTGCCGGCACCCGGCCAAAAGGACAGGTTCACGGGTATGGACAGATTGAAGACAATGAAGAGAAGCCAACTTGTATCGGTCTGCCGGTAGGCCTAGAATCAGGATTGAAGTACTGGGGAGCCAGCCTTGCAACTCGACGATCATCTCAAAAACCTCTTGCGCGAACTCGGACATGCCATCAACGACACCGTGTCCGAATCCGACAGGATCACCGGGGCGATTGCAGGAGTGCGCGCGCATGGTTACGACATCGTTCTGAAGCTGGATGCGACGATCGGCTTGGCAAAGCGCGATGGCCAAACCGAGGACGGCCCGCGAATCACCAACCAGGACCGGCGATTCCTCGAATCGCTGCGCATTCAGGTGGACCAGGAATCGATGGACCAGGACGCGGACAAGAAAGCTGTTGCGAGACTCAGCATGACGCCGCAGGACGTGCGGTTCTTGAAGTCGCTGCGGATTGCGACTGACGACATCGAATGAAAAGGCAGCTCCAACTCGTGTTTGCCGGCGCCCTGCTGATGGGCGCGATGGGAGTTTCGCGTGCCGCGGCGCAGGATCCGATCGTTACGGCGCCGATCATCGTCGAGACTGCAGCCCCGATCATCATCAACGCGGTAAAGCCCAAGCCAAAATTCACGGGCCTGGCAAAATTTCAGGGTACTGTGCTGGTCGCCAACAGCGCGCAGATCACCCTGAAAGCCCTCGGCAACGACATGAGCATCCAAACTTTTCCGCTCAGCGAAGCGGCCTCCGCAAGAATGCAGCAGATCATTGACAAGGGCGGTTACCAGTACGGCGACAAGGTCAAGCTGGAATATGACCCGACCTCGCTGAAAGTTGTGAAATTCAAGGGCAAACCGTCGAAGTCCCTCTGATCCCGGAGGGTTGAATGTTGCGCCTGCCCGCAGTCTCCGGACAATTTTATCCGGCAGATCCCCGCGAATTAACCCGCCTGATTCGGAAATTTACAGTGACACAGCCTGGAACCGGCAAAGCAACCGTGAGCGGCTGCCTGGTGCCGCACGCCGGATATATTTATTCCGGAGGGATCGCTGGAGCTGTGTTTTCACGGATTATTTTTCCACGGCGAGTTGTGGTTTTGGGCGTGAGACATTCCCAGATGGGCGAAGATCTCGCGATTCTTTCCGAAGGCGCGTGGCGGACTCCGCTCGGAGATGTGCCGGTAGACGAAGCGCTCGCTCAAACGGTCAAGGCGGCATGTCCTGGTTTGCGGGAAGACAGTGTGGCTCACAGCCGCGAGCATTCACTGGAAGTGGAACTCCCCTTTTTGCAAGTTCTCGACCCGGACTTCTCGTTTGTGCCGGTGGCTGTGGGCACCGTGCGCTTCGATGATTTGCAGGCGCTGGGAACGGGACTTGCGCGGGTGCTGAAGGAAAGCCGGGAAGAGATATTAATTCTCGCTTCGTCCGACATGAATCATTACGAATCCGACGAAATCACCCGGCTCAAAGACGCGAAGGCGATCAAGCGCATGAAAGAAGTGGACGCAAGCGGTTTATACGCGGTGTGCCGCAAGGAGAAAATCTCCATGTGCGGATTGGGCCCCGCTGTGACGATGCTCACGGCGATGGGGGAACTCGGCGTGAAGAGTGGTGAACTTGTGGGTTATGCGACTTCCGGTGATGTAAACGGCGACCGGAGCTCGGTGGTTGGTTATGCCGGGATGATTTTTGCGTAGCCTGGCGCGCCCAAAAATGCGCAAGTGGCTGGCTCTGCTGCGACGGGCTGGCCCCGTAAATTCGTTCGGGGCGCAAAAGACGCGCTTGAAAGCCAGCGCTACATCGAAGAACTAAGAGAAAAAACCAGGAGAATAATCACCTTACGTCAGTGGGGGTGGCCGCCTCCACCACCTGAGGCGGACGGGTGTCCCGATGCTCCTGCGGACGAGCCTGACGAGCTTCCGCCGCTTCGGCTGCTGCCTCCCCACGCAGAACCTCCAGTGGAGAAACCGCCCCCTGAACTTGAAGACCCTCCGCTGCGAGCTGGCGCGGGAACCGCGGGAGACCGGGGAGGAGCGGCAGCCCGGGAAGCGGAAGCCGGTGCTTGTGGAACCGCAGGCGAACCAGGAGCGCCAGCCCTGGCCGGCGCACGGGCTGACGTTATCCCTGGAATTACTGCGCCACCTCTCTCATTATTATCGCCAAGGTGCGTTCCATTACTGCGAGAGTTTTCCGTACGCACTTCACTAGCCGGCCCTGCGACCGGAGTTGCGCTGTTGACGTAGCGATGCTCTCGCGGATCGTAAGAAATCGAGGAATCGCGGCCAAGAGTGACGACGCGGCTGCCGGAAGGGCCGGCAACGACCGTGCGTGACACTCGGGCCGGTGGAGCGCTGCTGGCGAGGCTCGACGAGAGCACTTCCGCTGTGCCCTTCTTCAGGACCGACCACTGTCCGGCCTCGGGCGCAAGAGTCGAATGAGCAACTTGCGAATTCTGGACAGGAAAGACTCCTTGGTTCATGTTCAGCGCTGTCTTGCCGGACTTGTCCGCGGGATGCAGGGGAACAATGCCGAGCGTACTACCGTTGCGAAGCCACACGGCCGTCACTGGCCTGTAGTGAACTGGTCCGCCATAACCAAAGCCGGTCGGCGCCCAGACCCAGCCGTAGGCCGGAGAGAAAATCCAGCCGCCATAGTGATACGGCAACCATCCCCACGGCGCGGAGCCGATAAACGTATTGCCGAAGAACGGATCCTGATACCAGCCGCCGTAACTGAACGGCGACCAGCCGAAGCTCATACCAAAAGGCCTCCAGCAATAGCCGTAGCCGCCCATCGGATACCAGGAGCCGTAGGTGTACAGGTCGCCAAAGCCCGCTGAATAATCCGGCGAACTCACATACTGCGAGGAATAGTTCGTCGCGGTCACCACGCTGTCGATGCGGCCGGAAACCCATCGGTCGAAATCGTCCGTATCCGCCGCGCGCCCGATCACTTCCTGGTTGGAATCACCCGCGTGAACGGAGAATGATTGGCCTTTGTTGAGCGGGGTGGGTTTGTTGTTGCGCAATACATTGGCGCGGCCCTGTTCAACATTGACCGTGCTGCCGTCGTCAAAATTGTCCAGCCGAAATGTGGCGCGCCCAGCGGCCTCAACGGTGAAGTCGCCTCCCGTGACGCTGAAATAGTCGCTGTTCGAAGGATTCACATAGAAGGTGGAAGAGCCCTGTCGAAGCACCAGGCGGGTAATGCGATCGCCATCGCGCAAAGAGAGATCAAAGAATTCCACGACGGTATTTGCCCCCAGAAACATCATCGCGCCGTTCTCGAACTCAACTTCAGCTCGGCCATTGTCCGTCGCGAGAACATAGCCCTGCCGAATCGGCAGATTTAAAGGAGCCGCCTGCCATCCGGCGTTGGCATCGGTCAGGGGATCGTCGTGAAAGCTGGCGGCGAAGCGCACGTCGCCTTGAACCAGGCTCAGCCGAATGATGCGAGCGTGACTGTTGTCCGCGAAGGTGTTGGAGGCAGATCCCAACGAAAAAGCAAATAGCGCGCAAATAAGCAGAAACACTCGGTGGGCCATGGCAAACCTCTCTCGGATGCGCGGGTCTATTTCGTTAGACGGTAACAAATTGTGCCACGTTGCACTAAAAGAGAACAGAGATAAGGAAGGGAAAGACTTGAACGGCCATTTTGATGAGGATTTAGCAGGATTGGGCGAATTCATCCTGGATAAGCTCCGCGAATTGCACATATAAGAAATTATGATTGCCAAGTTCTTGACAACAGAGCGGTTATCCAACTACCTTCACAAGCGCAGAAAACTCCAATGTGTTGCTGGTTCCGCAGGGCGAGTTTCTTTCTCGCGGCCTCTGTGTGGCTGCGCCTGCACACGAGACGCTGGGAAATTCATAACGAAGCAAGAAGCAGTGAGTTTGAATCATTTTTGGGGGTGGGTCATGTCGAAGCTCATACGGGTACTCATATTACTTCCTTTGGTTCTCGGGCTCTTGGCGGGCAGCTTGGCATTCGGCCAGGGCGGCGCCACGGGGGCCATCAGCGGGAGCGTAGTGGATGGCAGCGGCGCGGAAATCGGCGGCGCGGATGTCCAGATCATCAACGCGGCAACGGATGTCTTGGTCCGGCGTTTGGCCACAGCGACGGATGGCTCATTTGAGGCCGTGCTTCTGCCGCCCGCCACGTACTATGTAGTCGTAAATATGTCGGGCTTCGCGGAAGCGAAGGCGATCAACATCGAAGTGCGCGTAACAGAAACCACGAGGCTCACCATTCCGTTGAAGCCGGGCACGGTGAGCGAGAAAATCGAGATATCCGCGCAGATCACCAGCGTGGAGACCACCAACGCTACCGTCGGCCAGACCATCGGCACGGAGACGGTGCGCGAACTTCCCCTCGCCACACAGAATTACCAGCAGCTTCTGACATTAAGCACCGGCGCGCAGAGCGACTTGAATGCCTCCGCACAACTGGGCCGCGGCGTCGTGAAGATATTCGTGAATGGGCAGCGTGAAGACAACAACAATTACCTGATCGAAGGCATCAGCGCCACCGATTACAACGTGGCGCAGACGTATTACGTACCGCTGCCGAACCCCGATGTCATTCAGGAATTCAAGGTGCAGACTTCGCTCTATGACGCCAGCCAGGGACGCAACGGCGGCGGCAACGTCAACGCAATTTTGAAGACCGGCACGCGGGAAGTGCATGGAGACGCCTACGAGTTTTTCCGCAATGATGCCCTGAACGCGAACGAATTTTTTCATAACGCCACTGGGCAGCCGCGTCCCCCGGTGAAGCAGAACATTTTCGGGGCCAGTGTCGGTGGGCCGGTGCTGAAGGAAAAACTTGGATTCTTCTTCGTCAATTATCAGGGAACTCGGCAGAGCAGCGCCCTTTCTCCAGGAACCGAGATCAACAATCCCGGTTTTCCCATCCTTCCCTCAGACCGCAATTCGGCCGGCTTCCAGCAGGAGTTGACGACCGATTTCAGCACTCCGGCGACGGCGCCAACGCCGAACAATCCAGCCGGATGCCCGGCCGTGTCTCTGGCCACTATCGATCCCGTGGTCTTGAACCTGTTGCAATTTAAGAGCAACCAGTTCGGCTCCACGACGGGCGGGTATTTGATTCCCTCTCTGCCGGGCACTCCGGGAGTTTCCGTGAATCCGAACACCTGCCAGGTCTCGATGAATACCGCACCCTTCGTGTTCAGCAAGCCCGGCAAGTACACCGACGACCAGTTCACCACAAACTGGGACCGCGAATTCCGCGGCGGCCAGGACAAGGTCGCCGTCCGCTTCTTCTTTTCTGACGCGGAATCTTTGCTGCCCTTTGGCGCTGGCGGATTGCAAGCCTCGCTCGGTGGCACTCTAGCAAGCAGCGTTGCCGCCACGGACCTGAATTTTCCCTATGACATCCCGGTGAGCGCGCGGTTTTTCAGCGTGAACGAAACGCACCTGTTCAGCCCCTCGCTCGTGAACGATTTCCGGTTTGGATTGGTACGCATCAACGACAGCCTGCAGAATGTGCCGCCAGTGACCGCAGCGGATCTTGGCATCGACCGGCCGTCCAACAACATCACCGACTCGATTTATAAGTTCACCTTCAACTCATCTGGCTTCCAGATCGGTCCGACGCCTCCTGCGAACCAATTTCAGATCCAGGACAATTACAACTTCGTGGACACGGTCAGCTGGGTGAAGGGACCGCATGACTTCCGGTTCGGCGGAGACGCCACCCGCGTCAATCTGAACAAGCAGTTTCCCCAGACCTTTAACGGGCAGCTCTTTTTCGTGAACACCTCCGGGCTTACTGATTTCCAGAATTTCCTCCAGGGCACGCCGGCCGCGAGCTTTGGCGGCGGCGGAGTCTACAACCACGAGTATCGGACCAACGATTTCGGTTTTTTCGCGCTCGACGACTGGAAGGTCACCAAGAAACTGACCTTGAATCTTGGCGTGCGCGTGGACATCAACGGAGCGTTCCACGACGACCTCTGCCACATCGGCAACATTGATGAAGGTCTGGCGGCGGCAAATAAATACCCGATGATTTACGGGGGTTGCGCGAACTCTCTGAACCTTGCGGGCTTGCAGGGCAGCGGAAACGACACCACGTACAACAATAATTATTCCAAGAATCTGGCGCCTCGCATCGGCTTGGCGTACGACATCGGAGGCCACAATAAAACCGTGGTCCGGGCGGGCTACGGTATCTACTACGTCCGTGAAGACGTTGGCAGCGTGGATCAACTTTCTTTCCAGGCGCCGTTCCTGCCGATCGTCTTCGGAGGAAGCGCGACACCGAGCTGTCTCGGAACATACTTCTCGGCCACGCCGGCCGCTGGCTGCCCAAGTCCAAATCCCAATGCTTTGCCGGCGGCGGGCACCCTTAGCCCGAGTTTCATACCATGCCAGTCCGCATTCCAAGGATTCAATGGCGGCAACCCGGCCCAGGCGCCGATTTATGGTTGCGCCGCTGGAAGTCCGGGGAGCATCCCGACCGAAGGGTTGTTCACGCTGGCGGTGCCCCGGCGTTTCGTCTCTCCCAGCACCCAGCAGTGGAACCTGACCGTTCAGAGGGACCTGGGTAAGCAGTGGATCCTGGAAGTAGGCTATGTCGGTACCCACGCCATCCATTTGCGCGAGACGCGGACGGACATTCCGGAACAGATCGCCTCGCCGACGAACCCAATCAACGTGACGGACATAAACGGGATTTCATACGCTATCACGACGAACACGATCGCGAACGGGCCGATCCGTTCAGGCAATCCGCAGATCAACGGTTACAACGGATTCCAGATCTTCGACAATTCCGCTTACTCGCATTACCACTCGCTGCAGACGACGGTTTCTCGCCGGTGGAGCCACGGGTATTTCCAGGGCGCCTATACGTTCTCCAAATCCACCGACGCGACCTCCAGCGGGAATACCGCATTCAACACGGCGTTTAACAACGAATCGGACCTCCAGGCGTCGCGTGGCTTGTCGGATTTTGACCGGCCGCATCGCCTGTCGGTCAGCTACCGCTACGATCTGCCGATTGCAGCGGGTGCGACCGGATGGAAACGCGCGGCTTTCGCCAATTGGGCGATCAGCGGGATTACGATTATCCAGTCGGGCACACCGTTTACGGTGATCGATTCGGCCGCGGGCTCTGCCTTCGTCGGCCCGGGATACACCACTACCTTGACCGGGAGCCTCGCATCGGGCGCGTCGAACTCGCAGGGCTATACGGGCGGAGGCATCGGCAACGAGTTGGCCAACGGTTACTTGAATGGCGCAAACTTCACTCGCGCACCCTTCATGTACTTTCCGTCCGGCGTGTGCACTGACCCCACAGGGAACACCTGCGTGACCGAATTTGGAAACCTGGGCCGCAACACATTTCGCGGACCTTACCAGCAGAACTGGGATTTTTCGCTCGGGAAGAATTTCCAGTTGACTGAACGATTTGGCCTCCGGTTCACCACAGACTTCTTCAACATCTGGAACCATGCCAACTTTGCGAATCCCTCGATAACGGACGTGGAGACGATTGTGACTTGCACTCCGGGTGTCAACGGTTGCCCGGCAAATGGTGTAAGTCCGAGCAGCCCGTTTGGCAAGATTTTCTCAACACTTGGGACGCCACGGTTGATTCAGTTTTCGCTGCGGCTCGCGTTCTAACGGCGCATTGAAGGCAGCGAAAAGTAACAATCGATAGAGACGGGGCGCGGCGGTTCGCGTCCCGTTTCGCTTCCGCAGGCTTCCAATTTCAACAAGGTGATATCATTTTCCTGCTATGGCTAAAATTGCATCGCGTATTTCTCAATTGACGGGCGAAGGCGCCCTGGCGGTCTTCACCCGCGCGAAGGAACTCGAAAAAGCAGGCCACTCGATCATTCACCTTGAACTCGGCGAACCGGATTTCCATCCGGCGGCGCCGGTGGTGGATGCGTTGAGGGCGGCGGTTGCGGAAGGGCGCGACCGCTATGTGGCGACTCGCGGGATTCCCCCACTGCGTTCCGCCATCGCGGACTATCTGAAGCGCACGCGGCGACTCGACGCTGCGCCCGAGCAGGTGTTGGTAGCGCCGGGTTGCAAAATGGCGCTGGCCCTCGCGATGATGAGCCTGATTGAGCCGGGCGACGAAGTGCTCTATCCAGACCCGAGCTTTCCAATCTATCCGTCGTTCACGCGGGGCCTGGGTGCGAAGGCCGTGTCTTACGCCCTGCGCGAGGAGAATAAGTTTCAGCCGGATCTCGCCGAAATTGCCGCGAAAATCACGCCTAAGACTCGCGTGCTGATTTTCAATTCGCCGAACAACCCGACCGGGACCGTTTTTACGGAAGCTGCAATCGTCGGGATCGCCGACCTCTCGAAGAAGCACGACCTTTGGGTGATCGCGGATGAAATTTACGCGCGCATCTTGTTCAAGGGCGAATACAAATCCATCTGGGCCCTGCCGGGAATGGCGGAGCGCACCGTGATCATCGACGGCTTTTCAAAATCGTTTGCGATGACCGGCTGGCGGTTAGGATACGCGGTGGCCCAGAAGCACGTGATTGACGCCCTGGATATGCTGGTGCTCAATACGTTCACGTGCACGGCCGAATTTTCACAGGTGGCGGCCATCGAGGCGCTGCGCGATTCCACGAACGCCGTGCCGGCAATGGTCGAAGAGTACCGGAAGCGTCGCGACCTGTTTGTCGAGAAACTTAACCGCATTCCGGGCTTCCGCTGCCAATCCCCTGACGGCGCGTTTTACGCCTGGGTGAATATCGAAGAAACCGGCTTGCCGGCTGAGGAAGTGCAGCGAGTGTTGCTGGAAGAGGCGGGAGTGGCGGGAATCGCCGGGGCGGCATTCGGCGTCGAAGGGAAAAATTATCTGCGGTTTTCGCTGGTCAGCGCGACGCACCAGTTGGAAGACGCGCTGGAGCGCATTCAGCGGGTGTCGTCCCGATGGCGAGCAGCCGTCGCGCGGTAAAGCAAGCTTTGTATTGCTGAAAATTTGAATTCACTCCATCCCTGATTTGTGGAGACGCGGAATGTCGAAAACTGCAGTACGCCTGTCAGTCGGAATTCTGTTCGCGGCCGGAATTGCTTCCTCAGCGTTCGGCCAAGCGAGGCCCTATCCCTCCGCCGACGTTCAGAAAACTTACGAACGCTTGTTGAAGGAAATCGACAAGATTCCGATGTACGACAACCACGCGCACCCGGGCTTTGCGGACGACAGCGACGTGGATGCCATGGCCTCGCCGCCCGATGAAAGCGCCACGCTCCGCCTGCGCGACGACAATCCGGAATTTGTAGCGGGAGCGAAGGCCCTCTTCGGCTACCCCTATGACGATTTCAAGCCCGAGCATGCGAAGTGGCTGGCGGACAAGAAAACCGCGGCGGAAAAGGCGGGGGGCACGGGGTACTTCGACTCTCTTCTCGACAAACTGAACGTGGAAGTCTGCCTCGCGAACCGTGCGATGATGCCGGCTTATCTCGATACCAAGCGGTTTCACTGGGTATTTTTCGGCGACGCGTTTTTCTATCCTTTTGACAATCGCGACCAGACGGCCAGCACGCCGGACATGGGCGTTTACATCCCGCTGCAGGAGAAAATGCTTTCACGTTGGAAGAAGCAGGAAGGCGTTGACGCGCTGCCCGCGGATTTGGCCGGATACGTCGCGTTTGTACAGAAAACAATGGAAGACAATCAGAAGCGCGGCGGCGTGGCCATCAAGTTCGAAGCGGCGTATTTCCGCACGCTGCATTTTAACGATCCGGCCGTCGAAAAAGCAGAACCGATTTACAGCAAATACCGCGCAGGCGGCGTGCCGACTGCCGAGGAGTACCGGATTTTCCAGGATTATATTTTCCGGCGAATCATTGACCAGGCGGGGAAGCTGCATTTGCCCGTGCACTTTCACTCTGCAGTGGGGATTGGCGATTACTTCAGCCTGCGAAATGGCAATGTGCTGAACCTGGAAAATGTGCTGCGCGACGCGCGTTACCGGAATGTGACCTTCGTTCTGCTGCATGGCGGTTGGCCCTACGAGCGCGAAGCGGCGCTGCTGACGGCGGTGAAGAACGTGTACCTCGATACTTCGTTACAGTCGGAGATGCTTTACCCCTCGCAGTTCAAGCAGGTGCTGAAGCAATTCCTCACCCTGTATCCCGACAAGATGATGTATGGCTCGGATTCATTTCCCTTCAACGACGCGCTGGGCGCGGAAGAGAGCATGTGGCTGGCGGCGCGCACCAACCGCACCGCGCTTGCGGCGGCGCTTGCGGAACTGGTGGACGAAGGCGCATTCAACGAAACGAAGGCTTTGGAATTGGCGCGTAATTATCTGCACGACAATGCGGCGCGCCTTTATGGAGACTTGAAACCATGAGCGAAAAAACCGAATGCAAATACATCCCCTGGAAAGACGTCGAACGGGAAAAGCTGAACGACCTGATCGACCGCGAGATGGTCGTCGGCAACAAGCTGATGCTGGCTCGCGTGTTCCTCAAGAAAGGCGCCCACGTGCCCAAGCACCAGCACCACAATGAGCAGGTGACCTACATCCTGGAAGGCGCGCTAAAATTTGCCATCGACGGAAAAGAAATTGTCGTTCACGCCGGGGAAGTGCTTTGCATTCCCTCCAACATGCCGCACGAGGCCTGGGCGCTCGAAGACACGCTGGACCTGGACGTATTCGATCCTCCGCGCGAAGACTGGCTGAACAAGACCGACGCTTACTTACGTCACGGCCGGTAAACCAACTTCCAGGTCACGATATTCGCTTCTGAAAATGCAGCGGGCGAATCCCACTGGGATTCGCCCGCTGCATTTCTACTGGTATATGCGGCTATCCGTTTACCAGATCTTGCAGGCTTTCTCGCGGACCATCGCATCGCCTTTCTTGCAGCCGAAGGCCTTTGCGAAAACCTCCAGGTTGGAGATCGGCCCGTTGCCGCGGAAACGCGCCAAAGGATGCGGGTCGGTGTTGGTTTGCAGGCGCGCCGCTTCCTCGCGCTGGTTCGTGCCCCACACTTGGGCCCAGCCGAGGAAAAAGCGTTGTTCGGGCGTGAAGCCGTCAATATCCTTCGGGCGCTTTCCCTCGATGGACTTTTCATACGCCGCGTAAGCAATGCTCAGGCCGCCCAGGTCGCCGATGCTTTCCCCGAGAACCAACTTGCCGTTCTGATGCAGGCCGGGTTCCACTTCATAGCTGTTGAACTGGTCCACAATGCATTGGCCGCGCTCGTCGAAATTCTTGCGGTCGTCGGCCGTCCACCAATTCCGCAAATTCCCCTGGCCGTCGAATTGGGAACCGCGGTCGTCGAACCCGTGGCTGATTTCGTGGCCGATCACAGCGCCCATGCCTCCGTAATTGACGGCGTCGTCGGCTTTGGGGTCATAGAAGGGCGGCTGAAGAATCCCCGCCGGGAAGACAATTTCGTTGAACGTGGCGTTGTAGTAGGCGTTGACCGTCGGCGGCGTCATCCCCCATTCGGAGCGGTCCACCGGCTTGCCGATCTTCGCGAGGTCGCGGTTTTCTTCAAACTCATCGCTGCGGCGCACGTTGGCGAGATAGGAACCGCGATCGATGCTGAGTTTCGAATAGTCGCGCCACTTATCGGGGTAGCCGATCTTCACGTTGAACGCTTGCAGCTTGTCGAGTGCCTGCTTCTTCGTATCCGGCCCCATCCAGGAAAGCGTGGGAATGTCCGAACGCAGTGCGGCGATGAGATTGTTCACCATCTCCTTGGCGCGCGCCTTGGCCTCCGGCGGGAAATACTTCTGCACATAGACTTCGCCGAGCGCCTCGCCTAGGTTCTGATTGACGGATTGCGCGCAGCGTTTCCAGCGGGGCTGGAGTTCCTTGGTGCCGGAAAGTTGCTTGCCGTAAAATTCAAAATTCTCCTGCACAAAGGCGTCGGAAAGGGCGGGCGCGGCGTTGTGGATCACATGCCAGCGCAAATAGACCTTCCAGTCGGCAAGCGGCGTCCCGCTCAGTTGCCGGTCAAGTTCCTTGAAGAAATCCGGCTGCCCGATGTTGATCTCGGCAGCCGAGGGAGAGCCGACGGCTTGCATGTAACCCGTCCAGGACCAGTCCGGGGTCAGGCTCTTGAGTTCCGCAAGCGTCATCTTGTTGTAATTCTTTTCCGGGTCGCGAAGTTCCACACGGGTCCGCGAGGCCTTGGCCAGCGAAGTTTCCAGCGCCATCACCGTTTTGGCTTCGGAGGCGGCCTTATCGGGAGCATCGCCCGTAAGCTCAAACATTTTTGCAACGTGCTTGACGTAGCCCTCGCGCAATTGCTTCGAATGGTCGTCCTCGCGGAGATAGTAATCGCGGTCCGGCATCCCCAGCCCGCCCTGGCGGGCAGCGGCAATCATCTGCGAACTGTTCTTGAAATCCGGGACGGAGCCGAATCCGAAAGCGACGTTATTCGACCGGCGATGAAGTCGGGCGATCTCGGAGTCCAGCCCTTTGCGATCCTGGATTGCCTCGACCTCGGCCAGTTCGGCGGCGAGCGGTTTCAACCCCGCGCCTTCGATGGCAGTGGTGTCCATGCAGCTTGCATAGAAATCGCCGATCTTTTGTTCGTTCGATCCGGCGGCGGCTTTCGAATTCGAGGCGCTCTCCAGAATCGTGCGCATGCCGGCCAGATTCTTATCCCGCAATTCTGTAAACGTCCCCCAGGTGGGATATTCGGCCGGGATGGGATTCGCCTTCATCCAGCCGCCCATGGCGAACTGATAAAAGTCGTCGCAGGGCTTGCAGGTTTTGTCCATATTCGAAAGCGAAAATCCCCACGGCGCATCTCCGGCGGCCCTGCCGGCCGACCCGGCAACAACGGTCAAAACTGCACAACAAACAACGACGGAAAGTAAGAGAAGCACTCCTGCGGAACGGCCGTATTTCATGGTTATCCCCTGTCACCAATGGATAGACGAGCGAGTTGTCTCACTGCGGGGGTCGAGTTTATCAGAACCTTTTCGAACCCGCATCGGTCATTACGGGGTAGCGCTATCCACGGCTTGGGCGTGGAGCAATTCGGTCAGCACCTTCGGAACGATCTGAACCAGGAAGCCGCGGTGTCCTCCGTTGATATAAATGGATGGAAGCGCCAGGATGCTGCGCTCGACATACACCGGCAAAAGTTTGCGCGTGCCAAACGGAGAAGTGCCCCCGACCTGGTAACCGGTATGACGCTGCGCAACCTCCGGCTTGCAGGGCTCCACTTTTTTCGCGCCGATTTGCCGGGCGAAATTTTTCAGGCTCACCTGGCGATCGCCGTGCATCAGGATGATCAGGGGTTTCGCGTCCTGGTCCTGCATCACTAGGGTTTTGACGACCGAATGCTCGTCGACGCCCAACTGCCGCACGGACTCCGCCGTGCCTCCATGCTCGACGTAATCGTAGAGATGCTCAGTGAAACTGACGTTGTTCTGGCGAAGAAATGACGTCGCCGGAGTTTCCGGGGCGTGTTCCTGGCGGGCCATAAAGAGGAAAACCGAAGCGACCTATTGCTTGGCCGGCAAACTGAGCGGCGGCAGGTAGTTCTTCGTGTATTTCGCGGTGTCTACCATCTGCCACTCGCCGTGGATTATGCCCTCGCGGATTTGCGCCGGCGTCTTGCCCTTGCGTGTCTGTTCATAGGAGTAGAAATCCTCTTTCTGGCAGACATCGCACCCGGCGCCGTGACGGCTGACAAAACAATCCAGCAGGCTGCCATGCCCCTGGCTGCGGTCACAGTGGCAATAACAGGGTTGCTGGTACAGAACTTTTTTCACGCGGCCAGCAACGACGTACGCATTGAACGTCTGAATGTCGGGGAAGAGCGAAGCTTCCATCGTCGGCGGCAAAGCATCTTTCGGAGCCTGGGCGTGGAACGCCGGAGTCGGTTCGTCCGGGGAAATGGCGCCGTGCTGCATTTCGGGCATTTGCCGCGCGGGAGAGGCGGCGAACTGCGGAAGCACCAGCAGTCCCGCCGCGGCCGCCAGCAGGAAGCCGGCAACCAGCATTTTGTGCAACTTCATCATGGGCACCTCATCTTCTTGTTCTTGCAAACCGAAGCTATTTCCACTTTACGGCGGCTCACCGGCTTTTTCCAGCGAGATGCTCCTATCGGGTAGGGCCAACGATTGGGAACAAGTATGTGCGCCGCTTGACTGCGGGCCAGTCGGACGCGTCGGCGAAGGTTCGGCTTACGCGGAAGCGTTGCGGGAACTTGGGGCGGAGTTCCAGGCGGAGAGAATCTTAGCATCCACGCTTCCCAGGTGTGCGTCCGTGCCGGTTCGCTCTGGCGCAGTCCAACGCCAGACCGCGGCGCCAAACAGACCCGCATCGCGGCACTGGGTTAGCGATGGCCTCAATGAATAGCCGGAGCCGATGTCGTCCGCGGCGGGGAGTTCTCCCATCCACAACGGTTTGTCGAGCAGAGAGAGGCACGCAAGTTGCTTCGCAAGGCTGGATTTTCCTGAAGGGTCCTGCACCGGATAGTAGTGCGCCTGGTAGAAATCCAGCCCAAGCTCACTCCACGCACGAACCCAGGTGAGGCTCGCGGAGCCAAGAGTCACGGGGACGACGGCGAATTCATGAACCGCTTGCGCGATTTCAGCGGCAAACGCGCGAAAATCCGCAAAATGCATTTTCGCCGCGGGCTGCCGGTGGAATTCACGGATCGCCCATTCCGGCTCATTCGCTATCTCCCACGCGAAAAGCGCGGAGTGTTCCCGAAATTCGCGAAACAACGGCACCAAAATTCGTTGCAGAAAGGCCTCGCGCCCGGCGGCAAACTGCAAGACCTGTTCGTTGGCATGCTCGGCCGGCTTCCCCGTGCGGTCCTGGAGCCACGGGTAATCGATCAGTGACAGGCAGACTTTTAACTCGCTGCGCTTCGCAAGCTCAAGCACGGCCCGGACGTCGGCGAACAAGAATTCGTCGGGGCGCATCGGGATGCCCTTTTCCGCCTGAAAGCCGCCGCGGCCGTCCCCAAACAGAAACCAGCGAACGACGCTCGCGCCACAATCGCGAATACGCGCGAACTCATCGGCAACCCTCGAAACATTCTCTGGAAGGGAGAGCCCGCGGTGTCCCGAAAGGCCCGCACCAAAGTCTTCGGCGTAATTTGCCCAGGGATAGTTGACGCCGAGGAAAAATGGCTGGTTCGTCATGGCGGCTCTGGAATACTGCCCGTGGCTAGCGAATCGAAATCGTTTTGGCGGATTGCTCGCGCTCTGCGGCGGCAGCGCGCTCGGCCAGGTGTTTTTCGCGCAGGTGACGCTGAACCCGACGGCCCCAGGTCCGAATAAACGTATAGTTCAACGCCCCGCCTATGGCGGAGCTGGCGAGCGGCACCATGCGGCCCACCCATTTTTCAGCGCTTTCTTCACCGATGCGCACGGCCAAGCGGCCCGCGATGCGCGGCGCCAACCGCTCCGCAATCTGTTTCTCCGCAAGGTCCTTGCCGAGATCGATGCCCGCCGCTCCGGCCGCGGCCAACCACATCTGGACGCGGCGTTCCGATTCGCGTTCTTCGAATCCATAAAGCAGACAGAGCCGCTGGATCAGCCGCAGGGCAAGGATTGTGAGCAAGCTGGCATCCGGAAGTATCGTGATCATGCCGCCCAAGCCGAAACCTGCGCCTTGCGCAAGTGCAACGCGTTGGGCATTTTGAATCAGGCGCTCCGCAATAGCATCCAATTGTTCAATAGGGACATCCCGCATGCGGCCGAAGTGCGGAATCCAGAGATTGTGCTTGTCCGCGAGATATTGACGGAATTCTTCGGGATCGATCTCTATCGAGCGCAACCCGCGCAGCACTCCAAAGCGCAGGAATCGCCCAACGGTCCGGCGGGCGAGCGATTTGGGTAACTTCCCCATAGGCTTAAGCATCCTATGCCGATTGGATGCGGTCAAGCGGCCCTTTGGTCGCGGGAGCCCCGGCAGCGATGTTGACCAGGCGGAAGCACCGGGACCCGAGTTCTACTTGACGCGGAAACGATTTTCGGTAAACTGCATTTTTCCTATGGCGACCATGTCAACCTATCTGCCGGCCGAAGTCACTGTGGATCTGGAGTATCCGCAGCGGGAAGCGGCATTTTTCTACGGATTGTTCCTGCGGGGGCATTCCGCGGACAAGCTTCGCCAGGACATCGAAGTTCCGCCAGCCGTCCTTGCCAAATGGCATCGCGAAGCCGAACGCGAACCCCAATTGCGCGACGTTTTCTTCCGCATGCTCGAATACCGGCGGCACGTCCTGGCTATCTTCGACACCCTCGTCGGCTCCGAAATCCAGAATCATCGCCTGCAGTAATTCCTCCGTCCCCCTAAAGCTCGCCCCGGTTAGGCAACGCCAAACCCTCTTTTTGGCGTCTAACCGGCATCAGAGGGGTAAATGTCCTTGAATGAACGACATTCCGATTTGACGTCTCCGGTGCACCGGTTTAGAATTCAGTGTCCCTAAAGGTGTCTCTATGCACATGATGTTTCGCAAGGTTTCCGCCAGCCTGACTGCGTACGTATTGTTGCTGCTCCCTGTCGCCGGACAACAGGCACAAGCTCCCGATCCCAACCCTCCCGCTCCAATTCAAAATCAAAAGCTCACCAAGGATCAGAAGCAGAAGATGAAGAAAACCTTGAAGGAACTCGATAACTCCTTCAAGACCTGGCTCAACGAAGATGTGATTTACATTATTTCTCCGGAAGAGCGGACCGCTTTCCTGCAGTTGGAAACGAACGAAGAGCGCGAACAGTTTATTGAACAGTTCTGGCTACGGCGCAGCGCCAATCCGGACATGCCGGATAACGATTTCAAGGAAGAGCACTATCGCCGGATCGCTTACGCCAACGAGCACTATGCCTCAGGCATCCCGGGTTGGAAGACCGACCGCGGACGGATTTACATCATTTGGGGTCCTCCCGACGAAATCGAGTCGCACCCGACCGGCGGCACTTACGATCGCCCGATGGAAGAGGGCGGAGGTTCCACCACAACCTATCCTTGGGAACGCTGGCGTTATCGGTATCTCGAAGGCATTCAGGAAAACGTGGAGCTTGAGTTCGTCGATCCCAGCGGTTCAGGCGAGTATCACCTGACTATGGACCCCTCCGAAAAAGACGCCCTCCTCTATGTCCCCGGCGCCGGCCTCAGCTTGATGGAATCGATGGGCTTGGCTTCCAAAACGGATCGGTTCACGCGCTCGGACGGCACGCACCTTCCGACCTCGCTCGGCGGTCAACCGGCGAGTTTGAACGAGTTTACGCGCTTGGAACTCTACGCCAAGGTTCAGCGGCCGCCTGAGGTGAAGTACAAGGACCTGGAAGCGCTGGTGACCTCCCGCATGGTCCGCGACCAGTTGAAGTTCAACTACCGGACGGACTTTCTGAAGGTGACGAACGACACGGTACTCGTGCCCGTTAGCGTCCAGGTGCCCAACAATCAGCTTCAGTTCAAGAACAAAGACGGGGTATACAGCGCGGAGCTCAACATCTTTGGACGCGTCAGCACACTTACCAATCGAGTCGTCCAGACATTCGAAGACTCCGTTACCCGGGACTACCCGGAATCGCTCTACAAGCAGTCCATGAAGCTGTCTTCTATTTATCAAAAATCCTTGCCGTTGCGCCCGGGATTGTATCGCCTGGACCTGGTGGTTAAGGACGTGGATAGCGGCAATGTGGGCGCGGTGAATACGCGGCTTGCGGTTCCCCGTTATGAGGATGAAAAACTCGACGCCAGCACGCTGATCCTTGCGGACCAGATCGAGCATGTGCCGGCGAAGCAGATTGGGACCGGCCAATTTGTGCTGGGTTCCTCAAAAGTGCGGCCACGGCTGGATGGGGACTTTACGACCGCCGACAAGCTGGGCATCTATCTTCAGATTTACAACCTGAAGGGCGACGAGAAAACTCACAAGAGCAACGCCAGTTTTGTCTATACCGTCAAGAAGGGCGACCAGCAAGTGATGCAGTTCAAAGAGACGTCGGCGGACATGAAGCAGACCGGCGATCAGGTCACCATCGAACGGCTTTTGCCGCTGGCCACTCTGGCCGCCGGGAAGTATACTCTGGAAGTTAACGCGACAGACTTGCTGTCGAATGTCACGATTTCCCGTTCTGCGGAGTTCACCGTGAAGATTCCGGTGGAGCAAAAAACTGCGGCGAACGTCACGCCTGGGAGGTAATTGAGTGAAGCACGGCGCCCTCCTGTGCCTTGGGGTATTATTCGGCACAGCTCTGGGTGTGAGTTGTGGCGCTCCATCCGCTTCGGCGCAATCCAATAATAGAGTTGCTTCAAGCCTTGGAAAATTATCCGGTCTGGTCCGTGATTCCAGCGGAGTTCCTCAACTGGGCGCCACCGTCGCCGTCCTTTCGGAAGCGCCCGGGGCCGCGACGACGTATCAGTATCTGACCAATTCAGACGGCGTCTTTAACGGTGAAAAGCTTGCTCCCGGTTCTTACACTCTGCGCGTAACGCTCGCGGGTTTTCTTCCCTTCCTCGAAAAGCACATTCAGGTTTCTCCGAATATCACCACAACGATCCGAATTCAGCTCGAGTCCATGTTTGCTTCAATCGAACAGCTCCGCAGGCCGCCAACGGCCACTGCGGCAGAGGCCGACGACTGGAAGTGGGTTTTGCGTTCGGCATCCGGGTTACGACCTGTTTTGCAGTGGAACGACCCTGATCCCTCGGGAAACATCGTTTCCTCGATCATTGTTGAGCAGAATGTGCACCGCCCATTAGGGCTGGTCGCGTTGTCGGATGGCGCGCGGCGCCCGGGCTCTATTTCAAACGTCGCGGCCGCCCCCAGCACCGCTTTTGCCTACGACCAGAAAATTGTAGGCTCGAACCACATTGTTTTTGCCGGTCAGTTTACGCCGGATGAAGAGTCTCCGGCAGGCGGGATTGCGACCATCTGGCTCCCAACGGGTTCGGCGGAAGCCGGTCCGTCCAGCACGATGGTTCTGCGCGAAGCTAAACTGGGGACCAACGGCCTGACATTCCGCGGCGTCCGCATGGATCAGAACGAGACGATTGCCATTGGGGATCGTTTTCTTCTTCGCGCAGGCGGAGAATACGTGCTGGTGGGCCTGGGGGCGCCGGCCTCTGGCTTGCGCGCTCGCGTGAAGCTGGAAACCCGCGTCACGGCAAACTGGTATGCGGATGCGATTTATGCCGCGCTGCCGAACGGTACCACCCCCAACGACGCACTGAACGCCCAATTGGAAGGGATGGATGCTCCGGGTGTGCTGTCCGACGCGCTGAATCAATTGGACGCCTTTCCCGCACTGCTTCTTCGCGGAGGCCGGCCAGTCTTGGAAAGTGGCCGCCATGAAGAGCTGGCAGCGGAGAGAAAACTTGGAAGCCGCGGAGTTTTCCAAATCGCGGGTTTCCACGACGACTACAGTCACGTTGCCCTCTTCGGACGCGGCAACAGCTTGCCCCCGGAGGAGTATTTCCAGGACTTCTTTTCGAGGGGATTCGCCTATGACGGCGGCTCGTCGAGCGATTGGGGCGGCCGAGTGGCCCTGCGGGAAAAGCTCAACGATTTGTTGGAGCTAACGGCGATTTATGCCTTTTCCGGCGCATTAATTCCGGTGGCCGAAATGGATGGCGGGCTGCGCGATGGCTTGCGCACCGCCCAGCGTCAATCGGTGGCCGCGAAAATTACGGCCCGCATCCCGCAGACGGGAACCCATTTCACCGCCGGCTATAAATGGATTAGCGATACCGCACTTTCCAGGGTAGACCCCTATGGTGAAGCCGCCTATCAGGTCAGTCCCTACCTGAACATCGGCATCCGGCAGCCTTTGCCAAGGGTGCTGTTCGGACGCTGGGAGGCGAGTGCGGAATGCGACAACCTCCTCGCCCAGGGTTACTATTCCTTGAATACCCGGGATGGCCAGATCTTGCTTGTTCCCGCCTTTCGAAGTTTTCGGGGTGGAGTGAGCCTTCAGTTTTAGTTGATTGCGAGCCTCCGTAAATCCGTATCCGCCCTATTGTAAACGGAATACTCCGGTCATATGAGAAGTGGTAATCGGCTAACCATCCTGTTTACATGAAATTAAGAACGATGAAACCTACTAAAGATTGGAAGACGAGTTGCACAAATTGAGCTAAGGTATGGTGTGAGTAATTTGGGATTGTGATGCGACAGAATCTCCGCGTCCGGGTAGGGGCCGTTGTGCTGGCGTTAGCCACGCTGGCTGCGATTGTCTTTGGCTGGCTGAATTTCCTCCAGCGCTCGCGTTACGATCAGGTGGACGACGGGGTTGCCTGGTCTGACTCGCCCGGAGGCGTGGAAGCCTGGAAAATCGCCCCTGATTCACCAGCCGCGGTCGCGGGAATTCACCCGGGCGACCTACTCCTGGCCATCAACGATGTCCCGGTTCCAAAAGCCGCACACGTGGCGCGGCGACTGTATCGCGCAGGGTTGTGGACGCAGCTTCGCTACAAGCTGGTCCGAAATGGCGAAGAGTTTGAAACCCGGCTGATCACCACGCCGCCGCACAAGCCAATCAGCGTCGAAAATTACTTGCGTGTTGTCGGCCTGCTCTATCTCTTTATCGGCTTGTTCATCTTTGCCCGCCGCTGGAATGCGCCGCGCGCAGTACATTTTTATGTGTTTTGCCTGGTTTCCTTTGTTCTGTACTCGTTTCAATACAGCGGCAAGCTGGACACTTTCGATCTGGAAGTGTATTGGGCCAGTGTTGCCGCGCGATTGCTGGCCCCGGCGCTGCTGCTGCATTTTGCGCTTGTCTTCCCCGAACGGCCTGAGTCTTCGCGAAAATCGCTGCTGAAATTCGCTTCCGTATACGCTCCCGCTCTGGCGCTACTTGTGGTCCACATCCTCGCGGCGATCAATGCCCTGGGATTTGTGCCCACGACAAGATCGCGCGTGGAGCTGGACCAATTGGAACTCGGCTTCCTGGGCCTTTATTTCCTCGCCGCCGGCCTCAACTTCAATCTAAGTTACCGGCGCTCGCGTTCCGGCGTTTTGCGCCAGCAATTGAAATGGCTGACCGGGGGCACGCTTGCGGGCAGTTTGCCGTTTACCGTGCTGTACATCCTCCCGTACATTTTTGACGCCGCCCTCCAACCCTGGATGCAATTCTCCTCGCTCAGCCTGGTGTTGATCCCGCTGTGCTTCGGATATGCGGTCATCCGTTACCGCCTGATGGACGTCGACATCATCTTTAAGCGCGGCCTGGCGTATACGGCGGCCACCGCGGCCGTGGCAGCGGTTTACTTTGGCCTGGTGGCGCTGATTGCCGAGATTTTCCATGCGCAGACAAGCGGACCCGTCGGCGGCATGATCGCCATTGTGGTAGCCGCATTCCTCTTCCAGCCGTTCCGTGAAGGCATTCAGGCCCGGCTCGATCGTTTCTTTTACCGCGACCGCCTCGACTACCGCCGCACGCTGATCGAATTTGGCCGCGCGCTCACAAACGAAGTCCGCTTCGATCCCATGCTCGGTTCCGTCATGGATCGGGTCTCACAAACGCTGCTGGTCGACCGCCTGGCCATTTTCATCGAAGACCCGCTCCAGCCCGGCCGCATGCGGCTCGCGCGTTCCATGGGCGTGCGTCTTTCCGAATCACTCGATCTTAGTTTCCTCGAGCCGGCCCGGCCCGAGTTCGCCCGCGGGGCACTCTTTTTTGAGTCGCCCCGTGCGGCGAGAGACGTCAGCGAACCCGTTCGCCGCACGCTCGAACAGCTCGATCTCAACTACTACGTCCCATGCCGCATTCGCGAGCATACCGTCGCTGTTCTCGGTCTCGGCAAAACGGTTGACGGCGATTTTCTTTCGAGCGAAGACGTTGAGCTGCTTTTCACCATCGCCAGCTACGTTGCCATTGCTCTCGATAACGCTCAGCTCTACAGCTCGCTCGAACAAAAAGCCATCCAAATTGAGCGTTTGAAAGACTTCAGCGAAAATATCGTCGAGTCGCTCCACGTCGGCGTCCTCGCCGCCGCGCACGATGGCATGGTGGAATCGTGGAATTCGCAGCTCGAAAATTTGCTCGGCATTCCCCGCGCCGATGCGATCGGCCGCAAGCTTTCGGATTTGCTTCCCGCCGACCTCATTGCCGAAATC